>CAMVDV010000012.1 GCA_947166305.1 uncultured Prevotellaceae bacterium
ATCTATTATTATGCTTCGAAGAAGAAGGAGAAGAAAGAGGAGCAGCCAAAGGAAAGCGTAGTCGCACAGGAGATTGTTCCTGAAAAAGCAACCGGAAGTGAGGTCGTGCCTGCGGAAAAGATGAAAGGGACGCGCGACCTGTTCCTGGAAACCCTGAAGAAGATAGGATGCCAGTACGAACTCAATGAAGAAGACGGCGAAGACAGCGACAAGATAGTCTTCTTCTACCAGGGAGAGACCTTCGTGGCCTCTGCCAACAACGAAGGAATGTATGTCCACATCTGGGATTTCCAGTGGGAGCATGTGGAACTCTACGACATCGATGAGTTCTCCCGACTGAGGAAAGCCATCAATATCTCCAATAAAGAATGCGCCACGACGACCGTGTTCTCCATCGACGAGGCAGGCGGCACCGTGAATGTGCACTGCAAGGCCGTCATTCTCTTCTTCGAGCATATTCCCAACATCGAGGACTATCTCCGTGTAGAGTTGAATGATTTCTTCCGTGCTCACCATACCGTAACGCTCGAGATGGCAAAGCTGAGGGAGGAAGACAATAAAAAGGTAAAAACGCTGACAAGAAATCCTCGCTGACTCCAACGCCATAAGTCACAAGCCCCCTTCTAACACTTCCTATTGAGGGAGAACACTGGGCGAACTCTCTGCCAAGGAAGCCTCATCCTGCGAGATGAGGGCAGGAGAGGGCCTGAAGGATTGTCTGAGAAGTCCTTTCTGTTCGTCGCACGATGAAGATAAAGATGATATTGCCTGCCTTGCAGGAAGCGGAAAGTCCCTATTGGCGGCCGATTAAGTATTCGCTCTTCCCTCCGTTGGGGCTGGCGACGCTTGCCGCATACTTCTCCGATGACGATGAGATTGTGCTGCAGGACCAACATGTGGAAAAGCTGACGCTGGACGATACGCCCGACCTCGTCTGCATCCAGGTGTACGTCACCAATGCTTACCGTGCCTACGAGATTGCCGACGGCTATCGAGCCAGGGGCGTATATGTGGCGATGGGAGGCCTGCACGTCACGAGTCTGCCCGACGAGGCCGCTCTCCATGCCGACACCATCTTCTTGGGTCCGGGCGAAGAGGCTTTCCCTCGCTTCGTCAAAGACCTTCGCGAAGGACATCCGCAGAAGAGATATGTGGCAGCATGGAGAAGCCTTGAGAACATTCCGCCCGTGCGACGCGACCTCATCAAGCGCGAGAAGTACTTCGTTCCCAACTCCCTTGTCGTCTCCAGAGGCTGCCCTCATCATTGCGACTTCTGCTACAAAGATGCCTTCTACGGCGAGGGTAAGTCGTTCTACACACAGCGAGTGGACGATGCTCTCTCGGAGATAGACAGGCTGCCGGGCAGACATCTCTATTTCCTCGATGACCATTTGCTGGGCAACCCACGCTTCGCTGCCGAACTGTTCGATGGGATGCGAGGCATGGGCAGGGTGTTCCAAAGTGCAGCTACAGTTGCTTCTGTGCTCAACGGCAGCCTGATAGAGAAAGCTGCAGAGGCTGGTTTGCGAAGCTTGTTCCTGGGCTTCGAGACATTTTCGCCCGAAAACCTTCGGTCAAGTAATAAGTTGCAGAACCTGTCGAAGGACTACGTCGCAGCCGTGGAGCGTCTGCACAGCCTTGGCATCATGATCAACGGCAGCTTCGTCTTCGGTCTTGACCACGACGACAAGGATGTGTTCCGCAGGACTGTTGACTGGGGCATCGAGCACAGCATCACGACGGCAACATTCCACATCCTCACTCCATATCCCGGCACACGTCTTTTCAGCCAATTGGAAAGGGAAGGACGCATCACGACACACGACTGGAGCAAGTACGACACGCGAACTGTCGTCTACAAGACAGTCGGTCTGTCGGAAGAAGAGTTGAAGCAAGGATATGACTGGGCCTATCGTGAGTTTTACTCGTGGCACAACATCCTCAAGGCCAGTTTCGGCCACGACAACCTTAGGCAACAGCTTGCCCACCTTTTCTATATGGGCGGATGGAAGAAGTTCGAGCCGTTCTGGAACTTCATGATTCGCTACGGCAAACTCGGCAGCATGTTGCCCATGCTGGAAAAACTCCTGTCGAGCACGAAGGGGGAAAAGTTAAAAGGTTGAAAAGTTAAAGAGTTGAAGCGTGATAACGTGATAACGAAATAACGTAATAACTTTTTAACTTTTTAACTTTTATTTCAGCGTGAACTTGACTTTGCAGGCAAGTCGATCGCTGCTGTCGCCTGCCCAGGCAATGAACTCGCCGGGCTCTGCTTTCCAGTTGCCTGTCGCTTCATCCCAGTAGGAGAGGGCACGCTTGTCTGTGCTGAGCGTGACGGTCTTCGTCTCACCTGGCTTCAGCGTCACCTTCTGGAAGGCTTTCAACTCCTTGACAGGACGGTCTACGCTGCACTTCACATCGCTGATGTAGAGCTGAACAACGTCTGCTCCAGGGCGGTCGCCTGTGTTCGTGACGTCCACCTTGAAGGTCATGTTGCCGTCGGTGGTCTCGTCGAAGGCTGACCGGAGATTGCTTACCTTGAAGGTGGTGTAGCTCAATCCATGACCGAAGGCAAAGGCAGGCTTCAACTTCTTCAAGTCCGTCCAGCGATAGCCGACGTAGATGCCTTCCTTGTACTCCTCGTCGATAATCTTCTTTCCCTCGCGCCAGATGCCGGGGAAAGCTGCTTCGCCAAAGCTGTGGGCACCGACTTGCGAGAGGCTTTCGTACCAAGTGAAGGGCAGGTGGCCGCTGGGATTGGTCTTGCCGAGCAGTACGTCGGCCAGTGCGATGCCTGCCTCGCTGCCCAGGAACCAGCCCTGCACGATGGCCGGCACTTGCTTTCGCCAAGGCATCGAGACGGCGTTGCCGCTGATGTTGACGTAGATGGTCTGCTTGTTGACGGCAGCAAGCGCGCTGATGAGTTTGTCCTGACCATAAGGCAAGTCCATCGTCTTGCGGTCGTGTCCTTCGCAATCCTGATAGTCGCTCTTGTTCAGTCCGCCGAAGATGACGACGTAGTCTGCTGTCTTGGCCTTCTCCACGGCCTCGTTGATGAGTTCCTCTGGCGAGCGGTCGTCCTTGAGGTCTTGGCCTGTGGTCACGCCGTTGTAGTTGCCGCTGACATCGCCGACGTAGCCTCGGGCATATTCTATTTGACAATTCGACAATTTGACAATTTGATTGTTCATGAGACCTTCGAGCGGACTGATTTCGTGCTGTGCCTTCAGCGAGCTTGAGCCGCCGCCAACGGTCATCATCTTGATGGCATTCTCGCCAACGACAAGTATCTTTTTGCCTTCGGGTTGGATGGGGAGCACGTTCCTGTCGTTCTTCAAGAGCACGATGCCCTCTCCGGCCACCAGTCGGGCTGTCTCATAGTGCTCCTCGCTGCAAAGGAAGCCGTAGGGGCGCTGCTTGTTCATCGTGGTGCGGAAGAAGAGTCTGAGCACGCGGCGTACCTTCTCGTCGAGTTCCTTGATTGTGTACTTGCCTTCGAGGATAGCCTTCTGATAGCCTTTCGACAGGAAGTACATGTCGTAGGCATTCGTTGCACCCATTGTCAAGCCGTCCGTCCATGTGCCGAACTCCATGTCGAGTCCGTTCTTGACGGCTTGGTCGAGGTCGTGCGTGCCGCCCCAGTCGCTTACGACAACGCCGTCGAAGCCCCAGTCGTGCTTCAGAATCTTGCTGAGCGTGTATTGGTTGTGGCAGTTGTGCTCGTCTTTATAAAGGTTGTAGGCACCCATGATGCCCCATGCCCCCGCTTCCTTCACGGCAGCTTCGAAGCCTGGGAGATAGATTTCGTGCAATGCGCGGTCGCTGATGATGACGTTCACCTGGTGGCGATATTCCTCGTCGTTGTTCAGACAATAGTGCTTCACGCAGCTTGCCACGCCGCAACTCTGCAATCCCTGGACGTATGGCACCACCATGCGGGACGTGAGATAGGGGTCTTCGCCCATGTACTCGAAGTTACGTCCGCCGAGAGGCGTGCGGTAGATGTTCACGCCGGGGCCAAGTATCATGCCTTTGCCACGATAGAGTGCTTCTTCGCCCAAAGCGCGACCATACATTGAGGAGAGCTGAGGATGCCACGAAGCAGCGAGACAAGTCAGGGCAGGGAAGGCGACACACGAGTCGTTAGTCTGCCCTGCCTGCTCCCATTCGTCCCAAAGCACGTCGGGACGCACGCCATGCGGTCCGTCGTCAGTCCAGAAGTCGGGCAGGCCGAGACGCTTCACGCCAGGGCTTGAGAACTTGCTTTGGGCATGGATAACGTCAATCTTCTCGCTGAGCGTCATGCGCGAGAGGGCATCTTCCACGCGCGCCTCGATGTCCTTCGACGCATCGAGATAGACGGGAGTCTGGGCAGACGATGAAGAAACGAAGAAATGAAAGAATGAAAAAATGAGTAGGGTGGCTTTGTACTTCATAACATTATATATATATTAAGGGAAGTCTTTATATTATGGAAAGCTTTGTTCCGTTCAGCAAGTCGGCGATGGGCATACGCTTCTTGCCGGAGAGCTGCACTTCGTCGAGGGAAAGGAATCCGCCTGGCAATTCGACAATCTGACAACTGGACGATTTGGCCTCTCTGCCTTCCGACAGCATCGAGGCACGGAAGACCTTCATCTCCGTCTCCTTCCCGTTGGCAAGAACCTTTGTCCAAGCGGCAGGGTAGGGGCTGAGACCACGAATGAAGTCGTAGGCACTCTTTGCGGTGTGCGCTTCCCAATGGATTTGACAGGTGTCCTTGAAGATTTTCGGAGCAGGCCGAAGCGGTTCGGAGGTCATGAACTGACTTTGGTCGGTGGCTGTTGCCTCGCCGCTTTCGATGAGGCGTACCGTCTTGACCACCAGCTCGGCACCTTGCATCATGAGGCGGTCGTGGACGTCCTCGGCGTTGTCTGTCGGGCCGATGGGCGTGCGCTCTTGAAGGATGATGCGCCCCGTGTCAATCTGATGGTCGAGGAAGAAGGTGGTGATGCCCGTCTCGGTGTCGCCGTTGATGATGGCCCAGTTGATGGGTGCTGCGCCTCGATACTGCGGCAGGAGGGCGGCATGGAGGTTGAAGGTGCCCAGCGGCGGCAAGGCCCATACGACTTCGGGCAACATACGGAAGGCAACGACTATCTGCAAGTCGGGCTTCAAGGCACGGAGTTCGGCGAGGAAAGTCTCGTCGCGCAGCTTTTCGGGTTGCAGCACGGGGATGCCTTTCTCCTGTGCAAACTTCTTGACTGGACTGCTTTGCAGCACGTCGTGATGTCGGCCGATGGCTTTGTCGGGCATCGTGACGACGCCTACCACGTTCATGCCTTCCTCGACGAGTCGCTTTAGACTCTGCACCGCAAAGTCGGGCGTGCCCATGAAGACGATGCGGAATGACTTACTATTTGACAATTTGCGATTTATTATTTATTTACGATTTAGCTATTTTGTAGTTTTGTCCCCTTAGGCTGCCCCCCCTCTTTCGGGAGAGGGGGCAGGGGGATAAGGCCACTACAGCTCCTTCACATAGATGTTGCGGAAGTAGCAGCGGCAGCCGTGGGCCTGCATCTCAATCTGATCCTTGGGGAAGATGGGCAGGTTGCGGTTCCAGTAGTTCTCGAGGACGACGTTGTCCACGACCTTCGTGCCGTTGAGGAAGACGGTGACTTTGTCGCCCTTCATGATGATGCGGAAGGTGTTCCATTCGCCCAGCTTGTTGTCCTCTACGCTTGTCGGGGTGGAACGGTTCTGCTGATTGTTGTAGAGTCCGCCCGAGCCGACTTGTGCGCCGACGTTGGTGCGGCGGATGTCCCATATCTGCACTTGCGGCGTGCCGCGCAGGTAGACGCCTGCATCAGGCTCGCGGCCGTTGGGGTCGAGCTTCCAGTCTACGAGCAGTTCGAAGTCGGCATAGTCCTTCATCGTGCAGATGTTGTCCCATCCGTGACCGACATAGACGAGCTCTCCGTTCTCCACAATCCAGTCCTTACGCATCAGTTCGTCGGCCTTCTCCTGTGCTTTGGCGAGTTCTTCCTTGGTCATTTTGGCGCGTGCTATGGGGTTCTCTACGAGGCCTTTCCAGCCTTCGAGGTCCCGTCCGTTAAAGAGGCAGACGAAGCCCTCTTCGTTTTGGTTGGCTGCATAGAGCCATTCCCTTGCCATCCTCCTTTGTGTGAACTTGAGCAGCGGCAGGATGTCCTTGAGGGTCTGACGAGTCTCGGTGCCGTTGTATTCAGGGTGGTTGGAGAGAATTGTCCAGATGGTTTGTGCTGCTGCAGAGGCTGTCTCTTCGTTTTTCAGCAATGACGAGGCGAAGGTGAGTGCCTGATAGGTGCCGGTGTTGGCGAGGAGCTTCAGTGCTGCCTCTTTTTGCTTTATGTCGTTTGTCTGCTCGATGATGTGTCGGAGGTAGAGCGTTTGGTTCTCGGGCGTAAGTGTCTGTGCCCCGGCGGTGTGCATGAAGCATGGAGCCAGGAGGGCAAGTATGATAAGCTTGAATTTCATAGTCTTAGTATTTTTGTTTTAAGAAAGAAAATCCCCTCTCGCGCAAAGGTGAGAGGGGCATGGTTGGTGTTTATTCTTCGCACAGCTCGGTGAGGATGCCGCAGGTGCTCTTCGGATGGAGGAAAGCGATGTGCAGACCGTCGGCACCCTTGCGGGGAGCCTTGTCGATGAGGCGGATGCCCTTCTCGTCGCACATGGCGAGGGCTTCGCTCACGCCGTCTTCCACTTTGAAGGCAACATGGTGTACGCCGCGACCGCCGTTGTCGAGGAACTTCTGAACGGTGCTTTCGGGGCAAGTGGGCTCAAGGAGCTCCAGCTTCACTTCGCCCACCTTGAGGAAGGCTGTCTTCACCTTCTGGTCTTCAACTACTTCTGTCTTGTAAACTTCCAGTCCGAGCACGTCCTGGAAATAGGGGAGCACTGCGTCGATGCTCTGTACGGCAATGCCGAGGTGCTCAATGCGTGAAATTTTCATAGTGTTGTTTGTTATAAAATTTATTAGGTTGGTTGTTAAATCTCATGCAAAGTTACGTCTTTTTTTGCTAATCGCAAAACGTTTCGGAACTTTTTTGCAAAAGAGTCTCCGTGCGCTGTCGAAAAAGGACAACGGTGCAGTTCGGCCAGACGCAACGCGTCGTGTTTCTAAACTAAGCGTGTTAAGTTTGCCAACTAAGCGTGTTAAGTTTGCCAACTAAGCGTGTTAAGTTCGCCAACTAAACGTGTTAAGTTTGCCAACTAAACGTGTTGAGTTTTTCAATACGAAGTGCAACGTTGTTTTAGACGCATCGTTCCGTATTGAAACTCAGAGAATAAGGTGTTTTGGAATAAAGTGTTTGGTGAATAGCGATTACTTGAGGACGACGCGGTCGCCACACTGCTTGGCGAGCTCCTGACCCAGGCGTGTCTTCTCGGCAAAGGCTTTCATCAGTTCGCGGTGACGTTCCTTGTCGGCCTTCACTTCGGGCTGCTTCATCTGTTCTATGATGCCGCTTAGCTCCTGCTGGACAATGGCGAGCTTATAGCTGGCGATGAGATTGGGCACTACCTCATCGAGGCGGAGGTCGGCATCCTCAGTCGGCTGAGGCTCCTGCCCGGGCAGCGAAGGGGTGGCCGGCAGGTTATACAATTTGCTCAGCGGAGCCGAGTCGGTGCCAAGCCTGAGTGCCAGTTCGCGAATCTGCTCGTCGGGATGGTTGTTGAAGTACCGCTCGGCCTCAAATCCAGGGTGATGGACGTTCTCCACAGCCTCGTCGAGAATCTTTTGATAGACAGGTGTCTGCAGTTTGATGGCATCGTCGCGGAGGCTGAGCGAGATGTATTCTGCCACGCTCAAGGGTATCTCCTGGCCGTTCTCGTCCTCGGCATAGCACATCACTCGCTCGCCGTATCGGAGAATCATCTGTGCGATGGGTGCCTCCTGCTTCAGTCCCTTCACCGCTCCTCCAGGCATGGAGAACTGAGCGGGGGCTTGTACTCCAACGCTCGGCGTAGCCGGAGAACTGCCTCCCGATGTGCGCTGCTGTGGCGCGGCTGCTGCCTTGCCTCTCTGCGCATTCACCGTGGCGGCAATGAGTCGCTCGGGTATGTTCAACTGCTTGGCTGCATGGCGGATATAGACGGTGCGCTTTATCTCGTCGGGAATCACGGCAATGCTCTCCGCCACGCCTCGGATGAGCCGTTCCTCGGCATCGGGCTCGCCCTGTTGCGCACCGATGGAGTGCGTGGCTTTGTAGGTGATGAAGTCCACCTGATGCTCCTTCATGTACTGCTGATACTCGGTGGCCGTGTGCTTGCGGGCAAAGCTGTCGGGGTCGTCGCCGTCGGGCAAGAGCAGCAACTTGACGTTCATTCCCTCGGAGAGCAACATGTCGATGCCTCGTTCGCTGGCATGAATGCCGGCCTCGTCGCCGTCGAAGATGAGCGTGATGTTCTCCGTGATGCGATGGATGAGGTGGATTTGTTCGGTTGTCAACGCTGTGCCGGACGACGATACGACGTTCTCTATTCCCTGCTGGTGCATGGCCATCACGTCGGTGTAGCCTTCCACGAGATAGCAAAGGTCAGCCTTGCGGATGGCCTGTCGTGCTTGGAAAAGGCCAAAAAGCTCTTTCCTTTTACTATATATGATGCTTTCCGGCGAGTTCTGATACTTGATGGCAACGCCCTTTGTGGCAGCGTCGAGCACACGTCCGCCGAAGCCTGCCACCTTGCCGCTCGCTGTGAAAATCGGCCACATGACGCGCCCGAAGAAGCGGTCGCGCAGTTCGCCATTGTCACGCTTCAGGCTCAAACCGGTGCCGATGCTCAGCCGCGGCTCCATCTCGTTCTGGTTGTTCACGAGGTAGCGCTCCTTGTAGCCTTCCTTCAAGGCGTCGGCCGAGAGGGAGATTCCCCTGGTGTTGGGGCAATAGCCTACTTGGAACTCCTCCAAGATGTCGTCCCTGAAGCCACGGTTACGGAAGTAAGCCAGGCCTATAGCCCTGCCGTCTGGCGTGTCCCAAAGCTGATGCTTGAACCAGTTCATTGCCCATTCGTTGAGGATGAACATGCTCTCGCGGTCGCCTCTCGACTGGATTTCCTCGGGCGTAAGCTCTTTCTCTTCAATCTTGATGCCGTATTTCTTGGCCAGATAGCGCAGTGCGTCGGGGTAGGAGAGCTGCTCGTGCTTCATGATGAACCCCACCGGACTGCCTCCCTCGCCGCAAGCAAAGCATTTGCAGTAGTTGCGGGCCGGCGATACCATGAACGAGGGCGTGCGATCGTCGTGGAAGGGACAAAGTCCTTTCAGGTTGGCTCCGGCACGCTTCAGCGTCACAAAGTCGGAGACAACGTCCACGATGTTCGCGGCATCGAGTATCTTGTCGACGGTTATGCGGTCAATCATATCACTGCGTTCAAGAAATGAAGATATGAAGGAATGAAGAAATGAAAATCTCGGCTGGCGGACGTGCCACGGCACGTCCCTACTTTCTTAACTCTTAATTCTTAATTCTTAACTCTTAATTCTTAATTCTTAATTCTTAACTCTTAATTCTTAATTCTTAATTCTTAACTCTTAATTCTTAACTCTTAACTCTCAACTTTCCTCGTCTTCCTCGAGGTCGAAGTCGAAGTCGGCAAAGAACTCGGGCACTTCGTCGCGGAAGTCGTCGAGGCTTCGGCGGTCCTTCTTTGTGGGTCGGCCTGTGCCTTTGGCTCTGCCTACGAAGCCGCTTATCTTGCTCATCTCGAGGAGTTCGTACTGGTCGGGCGTCGTGACGTTTTCCAGAATCTCGGGGATGAGCTTGGCTCCCACACGGCGCTCGATGGGCTGAAGCACACGGAAGCTGTAGGTGACGGGCGGTTTGCGTACGTTCACCACGTCGCCAGCCTTTATCATGCGGCTTGCCTTGAGCTGTGCGCCGCCCATGCTGACCTGTCCTTTCTTACAGGCCGCGGCAGCAATGGAGCGCGTCTTGAAGATGCGCGCAGCCCACAGCCATTTGTCTATCCTTGCTTCGTTATTCATATTATAATATATAATTCATAATTCATAATTGAGCTACGCCCTGTGTTTTGTTGGGACTAATTATGAATCAAAAACTATGAATTATGAATTAAGAATTAGTTTACAGATGTTCACCACGGTCATCATGGCTTTCTCCATGCTTTGAATGGGCACGAACTCATGCCTGCCGTGGAAGTTCAGTCCGCCAGCGAAGATGTTGGGGCAGGGGAGACCCTTGAAGCTGAGCTGTGCGCCGTCGGTTCCGCCGCGAATGGGCACTACGCGGCAGAAGCCACATGCCTCTTCGATGGCTTTCTTTGCGATGTCCGTCACCTGAGGCTTGTCGCTGAGCTGGCTCAGCATGTTGTAGTATTGATCCTTCACTTCTGTCGTCACGGTGTCCTGTCCGTACTTTGCGTTGAGCTTTTCAGCGATGTCGAGCACCACTTGCTTGCGCAACTGGAACATGCCACTGTTATGGTCGCGGATGATGTAGGAGAGCTGTGCCTCTTCCACGGTGCCGCTCATGCCTGTGAGATGGAAGAAGCCCATGTAGCCTTCCGTCGTCTCGGGTCGCTCGTTTTCAGGCATCAAGGAGGCGAACTCGTTGGCGATGATGCAGGCATTCTTCATCTTGCCCTTGGCATAACCAGGATGCACGTTGACGCCTTTGATGAATATCTTTGCGCTTGCTGCGTTGAAGTTCTCGTACTCCAGTTCGCCCACTTCGCTGCCGTCCATCGTGTAAGCCCAATCACAGCCGAACTTCTCCACATCGAAGAGGTGAGCGCCAGCTCCGATTTCTTCGTCGGGATTGAAGGCGACGCGAATCTTGCCATGCTTGATTTCGGGATGCGCCATGAGGTAGGTCATAGCGGTGACGATTTCGGCGATGCCAGCCTTGTCGTCGGCGCCGAGCAGCGTATGGCCGTCGGTGACGATGAGGTCTTCGCCCACGTGCTCCTTGAGCTCGGGGAACTGGCTGACGGACGTCACGATATGTTCTTTCTCGGAGAGCACGATGTCGTGTCCGTCGTAGTTCTTGATGATGCGGGGCTTGATGTCCTTGCCGCTGCAGTCGGGGCTGGTGTCCATGTGTGCGATGAAGCCGACGGTGGGCACGGGCTTGTCGGTGTTGGCTGGCAGTGTGGCATAGACGTAGCCATGCTTGTCCATCTCCACTTCAGTCATGCCGATGGCTTGAAGCTCGTCGCGCAGGTATCGGGCCAACGCCAGTTGCTTCTCGGTGCTCGGGCACTGACTTTCGTTCTCTTCGCTGCTCTGGGTGTCGAAGCTGACGTACTTCAGAAATCTTTCTACTAATTCCATATTGTTAATTTTAGGTAATGCTGGCAGATGGGCGGACGCGCCACGGCGCGTCCCTACATTTGGTGTCTCTAATCCCTAATCCCGTAATCTCTAATCCCTAATCCCTAATCTCTAATAATCCCTAATCCCTAATCCCTACCTACTTGTTATTATAGTTGCACATGGCGAACTGCATTCCGCTCAGGGCGAAGGCTTTGATGGCGTCGCAGGCCACGAGGGCCCTTTCGTTGACCAGCTTTTCTTCTTCGGGACTGAAGCGGCTGAGGACGAAGTCGACTTGCGCGCCTCGGGGGAAGTCGTTTCCTATGCCGAAGCGCAGTCGGTTGTAGCCTTGTCCGCCAAGCGTCTGCGCGATGTGCTTGAGTCCGTTGTGTCCGCCGTCGCTGCCTCCCATCCTCATTCGGATTGCTCCTACGGGGAGGCTGAGGTCGTCCACTACGACGAGCATTTTCTCGACGGGGATTTTCTCTTGTAGGAGCCAGTAGCGTACGGCGTTGCCGGAGAGGTTCATGTAGGTGGAGGGCTTGAGCAGCACCAGCTCGGCATTCTTGACGCGCATGTGGGCGACGAAGCCGTAACGACGGTCCTCAAAAGCAGTATTGGACGCTCCTGCGAGGGCGTCCAATACTCTGAATCCGATGTTGTGGCGGGTGCCATCGTACTCGGGGCCGATGTTACCCAAACCGACAATTAGGTGTTTCACTGTTTAGAATTCTAAAAGTCTTGATTCTAATTCAAATCAGCCCTTTCGGTGTTCTAAATGCTCCTGTTATTCTGCTGCTTCGGTCTTGGATGCGGCGCTCATGGCGCTTCTGGTCATCTTGACTTGGCAAACGACTACGCTGGGGCTTGTCACCATTTCGAGTCCTTCGAAGCTGAGCTCTGCCACCTTGATGGTCTTGCCCAGGCCGAGGTTGGTGACGTCGATTTCGAGCTTCTCGGGGATGGCTGTGTAGGGAGCGCGCACCTTGAGCTTGCGCACGCTGGCTGCGAGCTTACCGCCGGCGCGGACGCCTTCTGCCAGTCCGTTGAGCTTGATGGGCACTTCCATGACGATGGGCTTCGTCTCGTTGATTTCGTAGAAGTCAACGTGCAGGAGCTTGTCGGTGACGGGGTGGAACTGCAGCTCTTTCATGATGGCCTTGCACTCCTTGCCGTCGATGTTGAGGTTCACGCTGTAGATGTCGGGGGAATAGACGAGCTTGCGGAGTTCTTCCTGAGTTGCGCTGAAGCTCGTGGCCACGGGCTTGCCGTCCTTCTTAGCCTCGCCATAGAGGTTGCAGGGTACTGCGCCAGCCTTGCGGATGTCGCGGCTGGCTTTTTTGCCGGTCACGGTGCGTGCCGTGCCTTTTACGTCAATGCTTTTCATTTTGTTTTTGTTTTTGTTGTGTTACTATAAATTAAGTTTTCTTGTGCTTAATTCGCCATCACACGTCTCGCGAGGAGCGGGTGCAAAGCTCATTTTGCGGCTGCAAAGGTACGACTTTTTTCCGACACCTCCAAACATAACGGGGAAAAAGTGTATGACGGGCGATTATCGGATTGCTCCGATTACCCGGTCTGGTAAACCCAAATCGGTCATTAGAACGAAGGACTCAAAGATATGAATCTACGAACTTCTATTTTAGTCCTAGCACATTTCTTCTTGGCATCTTTCCGCCTTATGTGCGGTCACAATGCCCGCATTGCTCCCTTACATAAGACGAAAACCTGCTCTAAGAAGAAATGCACGCTGACTAAAATTCTAATGACCGATTTGGGTAAAAGCGGACGCGCCACGATGCGGCCCCTACATCCTCCCCCTGCTCCCCCTCGGAGGGGGAGTGGGAGAGTGTGGCGGGGGGACTACTCCAGCCCGTGGATGGTCTCGGAGTTCTTGACGACTTCGATGGCGTCGGCCTTGGCCTTGCGGCTGGGCACGAGCTGGAAGGTGGCGTCCTGCCGGAGGGAGCGGAAGCGGCGTCCGGGCGTCCAGCGGGGGTTGACGGCCTTGATGTTCTGCACGGTGAAGTCGTCGGTGGTGACGGCTCCGGTGGTGCTCAGCTCGATGCGGAAGCGGCCCAGGTCCCCGAACTCCACGCTGTTGCCCTTGAGCAGCTCCTCGCGCAGGCAGCGGACGGCGTCGGTGAGGATGCCCTTGATGGTGCCGGAGGAGAAGGGAGAATTGTGGTCGGAGATGTGGTCGCAGAAGTCGTCGAAGCTGACGGATTCGTGTACCTGAGCCGCGCCGTAGGCCTTGGTCTCGGTGATGTTGGCCTTCTTGGTGCCGGGCTTGGTGGAAGCGATGTAGATGCTGTAGTTGATCATGTCGTTTAGATTTTTTAAGGGTGAGACTAAAGTGTTTTTCCGAGGGGGCTTCTCCAGGCTCTGCGCCTCTCCTCCCGGGGTGCGCTGCGGGGCGTGCCGTCCGGCCGGATGCGGCGTGCCTTGCTGCGCGGAGAGACGTGTGTGCCTTGCGTTTCACGCGTGTCGTGTTTCCTCTTCTACTGTGTTGCAAAGTTACGAAATAATCGTGACTTATGCAAGCATATCGGAAACTTTTTTCATGGAAAAAGCGAGGTGGAGAGTGGAGAGTGAAGAGTGGTTTCCATACTTGTCGGGAAATAAATATAAAATACGTTTTTCTCTTATTCGGTATTTTTTATTTATTTTTCGTATTGTTACATATTCACTCTCCACCTCTCCACTCTCTCCGCTCTCAGACAGGCTCTTTTTCTGAATTAAGTATCTGGGCTGCAAGGTCTTCGCTTTCCTTTTTGGCGTCGTCGCTTCTGACCTGTACCACGAGGTATCGCTGCACCCTGTTTGTCTTGTGTGGCTTGATTCCGAGTTTCTTCATGGCTTGGCCGATTTTGATGGAAGTGTAGTCGTGACTGAGCCCGTAGCGGCCGTAGAGCCATGTGCTGATCATGCCGGTGTCTGCCGCCAAGGCCTTTTCGCCCTTTTCGGGTTTGCGCAGCACGTTTCTGAGCAGTGCGACGAGGGTGTCCTCCTCGACATATTGCTCGTTGACTTCCTTCAGCCACATCACCTCTTCTGTCGTGAGCTTCGCGGAGAATTTCTCGGGGTGCGTTGCCAGCCAGTAGGCCTGGGCGAAGGCGCGGTTCTGGTTCATTGACTTGTAGTCCCGCCCTCTGTCCGTGACGTGCATCACGAGAAATCGTCGGCTGCCTGTGCTCTCGGGCAACAGTCCGGCTTCCTTGTTCGTGGTGGCTATCCAGCTGGCTCTCACCTTGCGCCTTGCGGCGAAGTGCCCGTACTGTGCGCGCTCGGTGGTGTAGGTGGCAGCGGCGCCGCCGACGTAGTTCTTGAGCTTGTTGAGCGTGATGCGGTTGACTGTGAGTTCGTCGCAGAGGACTATCATGTTTCGCGAGAGCGGCAGCAGCTCGTCCTTGTCCTTGAAGTTGGAGAGCTGGGTGTAGTTTGTCTCGTAGCGCCTCAGTTTCGCCGGCAGCATCAGCTCCACGAAGGTTGTCTTTCCCGTGAATTCCTTGTCGCCTGCCAGGATGATCATGAGTTCGTTCTTGGAGGTGGGGTCCTCAGGGTCGTCGAGGTCGCAGGCGCGCTTCACCATCGTCACGAACCACTTCTTGGCAAGCCGCAGCAGCAGCTCGCGGTTTTCGGACGTGATGTTGAGGTGCCCGAAGAGTTCGGTGATGTAGTCCTTCTGCCTTGTGTTCCAGGGCTTCAGGCTCTCGGCGTACTCGAGGATGGGATTGGTCCTCGGCGCGAGCATCTCGCTCGAGATGTAGCACTCCAGGTTGCCTTTCGCGACGTAGATGCTCTCGGCGTGCAAGTTGGTGAGCAGTGTGTTCATCTTCGCGTCGTCCATGTCCTGCCAGTCGTTGCCGTCCATGTCCTTGCACCTGACTTCCACCTGCTCGCTGATGATGTTGCGCCGGAACTCGTAGCGCGGTTCCAGCCACTTGATAATGCGCTGGAAGCGGTTCTTCTCCTCCTCCTGCTTCTCTTCCTCGCTCTTTGGCCGCCGTCCCTTGGGCAGCGACACGTCGATGCCGTACTCCTTGGCATACTCGAAGAACGAGGCAACGGAGTTCCTTCCTTGCCGTGTGCGCAGGCAGTTGTCGTACTTCTCGTCGCACTCCTTGCGCGAATAGCACTTCCCGTCTTTCACCCAGAAACGGCTGACGCGGTGGAAGAACTCCCGCCCATCCTCGCCAAACGAGTTGGCAAACGCAAAGGCAATTCTCATCCACTTGTCGTAGTCCGAAGTGATGTCGATGTGTACGGCCTCAATTCTCTGCAATACCAGCTCCACATGCTCGAAGTCGGTATAGTGGTTCATCGTTGAGCCTTTCTTTGAATTCAGTTCCTTAATCATATCTCACTTGTTTTTTTGTTGTTGATACTTGGGGTTGATGTAGCACTCAGGGTCGTAGGGCAGGAAGCAGGCCCTCGACACGTCGGAGCCCGTCTTGTCGACTTCGATGCCGTAGTTGAAGCCCACAAGGTCGCGCATGAAGTCGAACTGCTCCTTGAACGTCATGCCCAGCGTGCGCTCAGGCAGTGTCACCACCCACTTCACACCGCGTCCCCTCGGCGACACGAAGCACAGTTCCGTCTCTATGTGGCTGTCGGCACTCAGTTGCTCCCTTAGGCTCTTTGCCTCATCGAGAGAAGCCAGGTCGTCGAAGTCAAGGCAGATGAACGGCGACCGCATAAGCAGTCCGTCCATCTTCCTGTAGGAGAAGATGCCCGAAAAGGTGGCATACATGAAGCTCAGCACCTTGAGTTCCCTTTCCTTCTGCTCCGCCTCAGACGGCTCTTGCACCATCAAGTCCCTCAGCAGCTGTGTCGCCTCGCGCGCACGTTCCGATTTAATATACTCGCCGACCCATTCTATGGTCTGCGTCTCCAGCGGCTTGTTCTGCGGCACCGCTTTTCCCGCCTTGTTCCGGTATCCTCTATCGAAGATGCTGAAACCGTTTGTGATAATTTTTGACATAGTTAGGCAAAATTTGCTTGTTTGCAAGATAGTCCGTCGCCCTGACCATGTCAAGGGCAACGCAAAGCCTTGCAACAAGCAGACACTTTGCCGCTCTGGGTTTACTCATGTCCGACGCAAGATGACGGCAGCCAGAAGGTCACCCTCACAATGCGACACAGCTATCGCAAAAAATAAAGAAAATGAAGCACAAAAAAGGAAGAAGAAGCACACACGGCTTCCCCTTCCTAACTATCCCACCTGGGTGACTCGCTTTTATATCGCTCGAGCCGCTACAAAAGTAAGGGTTTTTGACGACACCACAAAATTTTTTGCCAAAATAATGCGGATTTTATAAAAAAATCTTTGAGCGAAAAGGAAAAACAGCTAACTTTGTAGCGCTACAACTTAAAAACTGAACCGAAAACCGCTCCCGATAGATGAATAACAGCCTCTCTCTCACTCTCCGTGCGCTCCTGTTCCTCAGCGCCATACTCCTCACCGCCTGCACTGGCACGGACGACATCATCGTCACCAACGGCAACACCGATGCCTGCGGAAACGTCATAGACCACATCGAAGTGCTCGACGCGGAAGGCGTGGCCGAGGCAGGGCACACCATCTATCGTCTCAGCTCAACCCTCTGGAAGATAGACGACATCACCTACAACGTCCTCCCCAATGGCATTGCCGTAGATAAGGCACAAAGCAAAGGTCAAGCCACGCCTGTGGAGCGAATCAAACTCAACGGACGCACATTGCCCCTCGTGGGCATCGGCGCAGGAGCATTCTCCGGATGCGCGGACATGACCGCCGTAAGCATCCCCCAGAGCGTGCTGAGCATTGGCGACCGCGCTTTCGACGGCTGCATCGGTCTCACGTCTGTGCGTCTTCCCGACGGCCTCACACACCTTGGCGAGAGTGCCTTCGTGGGTTGCACAGGCCTCACCGCTATTGCCCTGCCATCGGGCGTGGACAGCATAGCCGCCAAAGCCTTTGCCGGCTGCACCAATCTCGCTTCCGTCACGCTTCCTGCCTCTGTGCAGTATATTGCCCCCTTCGCCTTTCAAGGCTGTAGCAGGCTGACATCTTTTGTTGTCCCCGATGGTGTGAAAGGCATCGAGACTTCCGTTTTCGATGGTTGCACCAAGCTCGCTTCCGTCCGTCTTCCTGAGAGCGTCGGCGAGATAGGAGCCGCAGCCTTCCGTGACTGCCGCAGCCTTGCGTCCGTTGCCATCCCGAGCGGTGTGAAGCACATTGGCGACCTTGCTTTCTCTGGCTGTCGAAGCCTCACGGCCATTGCGCTTCCCTCTGCCGTACTGACCATCGGCACGTCGACATTCTCCGGCTGCTCAGCGCTCACCAATGTCTATTGCTATGCAGCCGAGACGCCGCAGATTACCTCCGTCACGTTCACTGCCGAACAGCACAACGTCGCCACGCTCCACGTCCCCTCGGCCGCTCTTTCCGACTACTTGTTCGACCTTCGCTGGAGCCAGTTCAAGAGCCTTGTGCCCCTCGACTGACGCTGAGGGTTTTTCTGATTACTCTGATTGGTCGAATAATACTCCGTGTAATATCTCCTTTAGATGTCCGGTGCGGTGGATGTCGAGCCATGCTCCTTGCAGGCCTTCCCGACGCGCTGCCTCGACGTTTACCTGTGCATCGTCGATGAAGAGGCACCGATTGGCAGGGCTTCCCGTCAGCTTGACAGCCAGCCGGTAAATGGCCGGATCGGGCTTGGCAAGGTGTACTTCGTGCGAGACAAGCACATGGTCGAAGAGGTCGGCACAGGTGTAGCCATCCTCCGAGAAGCATCGGCGCTTGATTTCCTCCCAGTGCAGGTCGTTGGTGTTAGACAGCAGGTGGGTGTGCAGACCGCGTCGACGCAGTTCCTTTATCAGGTTGAGTCGCTCTTTGGGAATGTCTCCGAGACATGAGTTCCAAGCTTCCATGATGTCCTCTCGCGTGATGCCTTCCCTGCAATGGCTCTGAACGAGGCCGATGAATTCGTCGCTCGTCATCCGCCCTAACTGGTAGGCCGTGATGGCGTCACTGGCCGAGAGGCCTTGGCAAACGGTAGACGAGTGCTCGGCATCTGTTTTTACAAAGAACATTTCGGCATCGATGCCAAGCCTTCGGCAAGCCAGGCCCACGCTCTCCATGTCGAGGTTGAGCAGTACGCCGCCGAGGTCGAAGATTATATCACTTATCATTTACGATTTACTAACTGATAATTTACGGTTTATTCTCGATTAGATTATTTCCTTTTCCTAAACTCTTAATTCTTAACTCTTAACTTCCTAACTTTCTAAGCTCTTCATTTCCTTCCGCCACCGACGATAACCGAAGACGGCAATGACGACGTAGAGCCCGTAGAGAGAGGCTTTGAAGGGAATGTCCTTGTGGAAATAGAGCACGCAGGTGACGATGTCCACGGCTATCCAGACAAACCACTGCTCCAGGTACTTGTGTGCCAAGGCCCAGACGCCCACGAGCGAAAGGGCTGTCGTGAAGGCATCGGCCACGGGGACAGTCGAGTCGGTGAACGTCGTCAGAAGCCACCATATCACTCCCCAAAGCACGAGGAAGATGATGCCCCAAAGTGTGGCCAGGCGCATCGGAATGTGTGAGATGGGCGTCTCTGTCTGCTTTACTCCATCGGCTGATGAGCTTCGCCACTTCCACCATCCGTAGCCAGTCATCATCAGATAGTAGAACTCCATGCCACAATCTGCGTAGATGCCTTTCTGATAATAGAGTGCGATGCCCAGTAGCTGCATGACTGCGCCGACTGCCCACATCCAGATGGAAGCCTTGTACTCCAGAAAGATGTAGGCAAGTCCCAGCACTGTCGTCGTGATGTCAAGCCAGTTTATTTGCATTTTGTTAATTTACGATTTGACAATTTACGATTTACAATTTATTTACGATTGTGTTATTTCGTAATTTATCTCCCTCTTAGTAGGTTAGGGGAGCCTTTAGCATTAACGTTTTAACGTTTTAACGTTTTAACTTTTTCAGAACTTCAGCGCAACGCTTCCCATGGCGGTGAAACCTGCTGCGGGGATGAAGCCAATCTGATAGTAGCGGTTGTCGTTCGGGTGACCGTAGTCGTCGCAAATGGTGCTGTAGACCCATCCGCTTGATGCATATCGGGCATTGAAGAGGTTCGTCAGGCTCGTGCCAAAGACGACCTCGCGCAAGCCAAGCCATCTGCGGCAGGGTAGGGTGTAGGAGAGCTGGAGGTTGGACGTGGTGAAGGCAGGCAGCGAACGGTCTTTGTTCTCCGTGTTGTCGAGGTACTGACGGCTCACGAAATTGGTGTGCCAAGTGGCCTCGATGCCTTTCCAATGGAAGTTGATGAAGCCGTTGAGGAGCACGGAAGGCGAGAAGGCAAGTGTGGAATTGTCATAATGGATGGTGCGCCAGTCGTCTTCCCAATAGACGCTTGCTTCTTCGTCGAAGTCCAGGATGCGGTTGCGGCTCAAGGATGCGTTGCCCTCGACGGACAGCCATTTGGTGATGTCTGCTCCAGCCATGAGTTCCACGCCCATGCGATAGCTCTTGCGGATGTTCGTGGTGAGCTTTTCGCCGATGTCGCTCTCTGCTCCAGTCTGCACGAACTGGTTCTTATAATGCATATAATAAAGGTTCGCGCCCGCGTGCCAATGCTTTCCTTGGTAGTTGTATCCCGCTTCTGTGTCGAAGACGCGTTCAGCCTTCGGAGCCGGGTAGTGCCCATTGTCGGTGTAGTTGTTGCGCTCTGGTTCTCGATGAGCTATGGCGTGGGAAGCGTAGGCAGTGTGTCCTCCCCCCGTCCAACTGATGCCAGCCTTGGGATTGCAAAAGTGGAAGTGGCGGTTGATGTCGAGATAGTGCTTGTCGTAGGTGCCGTCGCTCTGCTTCACGAACTTGTCGTTGTAGCCGTCGGTACGGTACCCAACGTGTCGGTACTGCACATCGCCAAAGGCTTTCCAGCCGTCGCCGAAGCCGTAGGAAGCCTTGAGGAAGAGGCTGTGGTCGTCTTTCGTGGCGTCCGAATCGTAATAAGTGTAGCGTCCGTCTTTGAGCACTTCGGCCGCGATGGCTTCGTCCTTGATGTAGGTGACGTATCCGAAGTGGTTGCCCTTGAAGCGTTGCAAGGCCAGTCCACCGATGACGTCCCAGTGTTCGTCCTTATAGTTGACGTTCCCAATCAGACCGAAAGTGTGTTGCCGAAGCCCTTTCTGCCGCACCACATCGCTTTTCATCTCCTTACCTCCCGCCTTGAAATAGTTGAGTCCAAACTTCTTGGGAAGCTTGTTGTCGGGTCGGAACTCATCGTAGTAGCCGTAGCCATAGGTGTAGTGAAGCGTGGCGGTGGTGCTCCAGTGCTGGTTGATGTCCCATGCCATGGAGAGCAGGTTGTGGTTTTGCTTGAAGTTGTCGGTGGTGCGCTTCCAGTAGGAACCGTCACTGAGCTTGTACCGATTGGTGAGGTAATTGCTTTTGGCATCCTGGGCGAAGTTGCCGTCTTCGTCGTAGGCAAGTGTCTCGTAGAGCGAGTTGTACTTTCCGAGGCCTCGGTCATAGAGGTCGCGATAGGTCTTGATGCCCGTTGCCTCGCCATAGGTGCCGTCCATGAGGCTCAGATCATTGTCGCCTGCCGTGACGCCGTTCCACGCCTGACCGGTGTATTCATAATTCCCGATGTTCTTGTATCTGAGGGTGAAGTGGTCGTTCGGAAGCCATGTGATGCCTCCGTAGTAACTTCCCGAGCGTCCGTCGGTGCCGTGCACGAAGCCGTCGGTCTGTGTCTGGTGCCATGCGCCGTCGATGATGAGTTGGTTCCATAAAAGACCTGTGGAGGCCGAGACGCCGTAGTTCATCGTGTTGTAGGAACCGTAAGAGAAGTTGACTTCTGCGCTTGGCACGAGCGATGGCGCTGCCGTGGAGAGGGCAATAGTGCCGCCGAAGGCTCCGTCGCCATTGGTGCTTGTGCCCACGCCACGCTGTACTTGCACGCTTCCCAACAGGGCTGAGTAGCTGTTCATATTGACCCAGAAGACACTCTGATCCTCGGGAGAGTTGAGAGGCACGCCGTCGAGTGTGACGTTGATGCGCGAGTCGCCTGCTCCTCTGATGCGCATGTAGGTGGTTCCAGTGCCGAGTCCATTCTCGCCCCAAGCCATGATGCCGGGTGTGCGAGCCAGTAGCATGGGCAGTTCTCGCCCGCTGCGTGAGTGCTCTTGAAGCTCTTTCTTCTGTACGTTGGTTACTGCAAACGGTGCATCTTTCTGTGCACGAATGCCTTTCACTACTATCTCCTGCATCTGCTCCATGCGTGTGGAGTCCTCTCTTGTCGCTTCCTGAGCGGATGTGGAGCCTGCCAACATCAGCAACACGGCAAGCATCAATGTCTTGTTCTCTCTGTTCATTTTAACTCTTTAACCTTTTAACTCTTTAACTTTTTAACCTTTTATATAAAAAGAGGCCACGATGCGAAACATCATGACCTTCCTTCTCTTTTCGATTGTTTTGTGTTCGACTCAATTCCTACGGCAGTACTGGCTGCATCAGGTTCGAAGGTATAATCTCAGCCCCTCGTGGGGCACCCTTTTGATGTTCGACGGTGCAAAGGTACGAAAAAAAGTGAAAAGTGAAAAGTGAAAAGCGAAAAATTTGCTGCCGCACTCCCTTTTTCTTCACACCAAAGGGGACTTTTGTGGAACTCTCAACCATCTTAATCCTCCCCCTACAAGGGGAGGGACTTAGAGAGAGACCAGGAGGAGCGATAGTTTTTTCTCCTTTTAACTTTTTAACTTTTTCACCTTTTGGGGAAACCATCCCTTCTCCACCCGCTTCCTTTGCTGAAACAATTCCAGGATAGACCAGAAGCAAGAGAAACTGAACACGCCAAGCAGTACCGACACATCGATGCTCTCCATCAGCAGCGAAGCGATGCATCCGCCGATTCCTGCAATGAGGTAGGCCGGCCAACAGCGCACGCCGAAGTGATACTCGCTCTTGATGACCAAGGGATGGAACACGCCGATGCAAAGGAAAGTGGCAAGGCCGAGAATGATGCCGTGGTAGTTCATTTTTGCGGTGCGATTTCAGAATTCGGGTGCAAAAGTATAAAAAAATAGTGGAAGCACAAAACTTTCGTATCGGAAACTTTTGGGAATACCCTTCACGCGTTACCTAAAAACCCGACACATTTACCTTCACAACCCTTCACGTTACATTTGACAACACACCACGTCGTGTTTGCCAATTCAACGTGTCGTGTTTGCCATCGTGACACGTTGCGTTCGCTCCACAACGCCGCCTCTTTTTCCCTTTATGTTCAGAAAAACCACTTTATCGAAAAAAAAATGCAACATCGCGCGCGTATATAATAAATAATGTGTACCTTTGTCATCAGAAAATCATGGAAGAACCGGATTTCAGTTCACCAGTTTGCACGTCAGGGTCATCCACTGACGGCGGCGGAGCCGTACCCGACCTCCCATGGTTTTTAGTTTTTGTCAGGCCGCGCGCAGAGAAAGCCGTGCGCGACAGATTCCTTGGTTTGGGCCTTGAAGCCTATGCCGCCACGCACCACGAGACGCACGTCTGGCGGCGAGGCGAAAGGCGCAGGATTGAGAAAGTGCTCATCCCCTCCATCGTTTTCGTTCGTATGGAAAAGAAGGACCGCACCACCGTAGAGCACAGCCCCGGCGTCGTCTCCCTCATGACCGACCCCGCCCGCAGGAAGCCAGGCATGAGCGGTTGGGACACGTTGGCCCGAGTCAGCCACTTCGACATGCAAGTCTTCATGCAGATGCTCCTGCAGGAAGACACCGAGGTGTGCTTCACCGCCCGCGACTTCACCATCGGCGAGCAGGTGCGCATCAAGGACTTCGACCCCGCTTTCAGCCAGGCACAAGTGGTGCGTCTCTATGGCGACGCGAGGCCCTACGTCGGCCTACGCGTCAGCTTCCTCGGCTGCGCCTACATGCAGCTCCCCATCGACCGCATCGCCAAGCTCTGACATTTGCGGCTCCGCGTTAGTCTCATTCCCTTACCTTTCCTTTCCTCTATCGTCTTGGTATCTACGATTATATGATGCCTTGTGCATATTGTCTTAAATCATTATAAGCAATGCCAGACAACGCAACGTCCAACAACAAGCGAATAGCAAAGAATACAATTATCGTATATCTTCGGTTGTTTATTGTTACCATTGTCGGCCTAATGACGTCAAGGTTTGTTTTGCAGGCATTGGGCATCTCTGATTATGGACTATATAATTTGGTGGGTGGAGTCATTGCCTTGTTCGCAGTCATTGCGGGGGCAATGTCGTCAACGACAATCCGCTTCCTAAACATAGAGATAGGCAAGCCCGATGGCAATCCAAACAAGATATTCAACATCTGCCAGACCACGCACATGGCTTTCGCCGCGCTTGTGCTTTTGCTGGCGGAAACCGCAGGCCTGTTCTACATATACCACTACCTGAACGTCAGTGCGGGCAAGGAATCCGATGCCATGTTCGTCTTTCAGGTATCTACGATTGTCGCCTGCATAGGCATTGTAAATGTCCCTTACCAAAGTGTGTTTATCGCAAAGGAGAAATTCACGTATATCGCCGTAATTGACATCTTGAATTCCTTGATAAAACTGGGTCTCGTACTTATGCTCCTGTACTACGATGGCAACGCCTTGCGGTTGTATGCTGTCATCATGAGTGCCTCAACGTTCGTTTCCTTCATTGCATATCATTATCTATGTTTCCGCTATTGGCCGGATTTAGTCAGATGGAAGTTATTCAGGACATTTGGTAGCTATCGCGAACTGCTTGTCTACAACAACTACATTCTACTATCTTCTGTCGCATTGTTAGGAAGATCGCAGGGTGCGAACATCTTGATAAACTATTTCTTCGGCACCGTGGTCAACGGAGCCTATGCCATAGCGAGAACGGTGGAGTCATTTGTCGTGACATTCATGGTGAATTTCGACTCTGCTGCAGCGCCTCAAATCACGCAAAGCGTGGGGCGTGGCGACATCAAGCAAGCCTCTGCCATTGCTTGTCGCTCATGCCGAATGTGTCAGCTTCTATCATTATTAGTGGCCTTCCCTCTTTATGTTGAGATGGAGTTTGTATTACAGTTATGGCTTGGTACAGTACCAGATTATACTGTTCCCTTTTGTCGCGTCATGATGATAGCAGTCTTTGTGGCTGCTACAGGAGGTGGTTTCCTTCGCCTTAAAGACGCTATGGGTAAGATAAAGTGGTTCATGCTAATACATTCCTTTTGGTATTTGTTTAGTTTACCTGTTGGCTTCGTCTTGTTAAAATATGGATTTCCACCAGTGACAATACTTCTCCTGTATGTTTTTACAGATATTCTAAGTCGAGTTTGTCAACTCGGTCTTATGAAAATCATATACGACTTCAATGTCTTTTCTTTTTGCCGTAAATCATACACAAAACCCATGTCAGTTTTTCTGATTATGGCAGTTTATGTCATAATGTATGAGAGTATAGAGATTGTTGGTTCTGTATGCCATTTTACCGGTTTAGTTATAACAAGCATTGTTGGTATAGCATTGGTATGGTTGTTTGGTATTACATGTTCTGAGAGGATTTCTTGTCTTAAATTTATAAGTAAAACAGTTAAGAAATAAGACCAACTATGATAAATATGAATATATACAAATCTTTCAAGCATTCTGTAGCCCATTTCCTATATGATCATTTCCTTCCATATATGATAAACAGGCGTTGGAAAGCAACATATGGTCATAAAATAGACTGGAACAACCCCAAAGACATTAATGAGAAAATGCAGTGGCTTGTTTGTTTCGGTGATACTTCTTTATGGCCTCTTTGTGCTGACAAGTATCGTGTTCGCGAGTTTCTGAAACAAAAAGGGCTGGAGCACCTGACAGTCAAGTTGTATGGAGTATGGAATAACGCTAATGACATAGACTATGATGCCTTACCACAAAAATTTATACTGAAGTGCAATCACGATAGCGGAACTTGTGTTGTAATAGACAAGAGCAAACCTTTTTCCAAAGACGAAACGAACAGACAGTTAAATGAATCCCTGAAAATCAAGTTTGGTTATATCAACGGTGAGACTTATTACAACAAGATTAAGCCATGTATCATTGCCGAGGAGTTCTTGGAGGACAGAGAATGTGACTTCTCCTCTTCTCTGGTCGACTATAAAATGTGGTGCTTTGATGGTAAGCCATATTGTACATGGGCTTGTCATAACAGAGATAAATACTGCACTTATGTAAACATATACGATATGGATTGGAATGTCCATCCTGAGTATTCGGTATTTACAGATCACTATCGTGATGGAGGTGGCAAAGTGCCCAAGCCTAAGACATTTGAACAAATGAAAGAAGCTGCTTCAATTCTCTCAAAAGGTTTTCCTGAGGTTCGGGTCGATTTTTATGAAGTGAATGGAAAACTTTATTTCGGGGAATTGACATTCATGACATTGTTCGGACAAATAGACTTTTATACACAAGATTTCTTGAATGAGTTAGGAAACCAGTGCAAATTACCAAATAAATAAAGATGAAGGATTTTGTAGTATATACCGTTCTCGTTGGTGACTACGATAACATCATGCAGCCTGTTGTAGTTGATGACAGGTTCGACTACATACTTTTTTCCAACGACATAAAAAGTGCTAACATAGGTATTTGGTCTGTCAAAAGCATTCCTACAGATGTGGCAAGGGACAGTAAGCGCTTATCGCGTTACCCGAAAAGCCATCCTGAAACGATGTTAGCAGACTATAAAGCGTCTTTATATATCGATGCCAATATACAAATTCAGGACCAATGGGTATATGACAGGTTTGTTGAGTTGTATAAACATAATATCGAGTATGCAGGTATAAAGTTAGTAATAACCGGTCGTGACTGTATCTATGAGCACTCTTTTGACATGTGTCTTTGGCTTGTGGAGCATGATTATGTGGCAATTCGCCAGTGCCATGAGTTGTACAAACGAGGCTTTCCACGCCATTTCGGACTGAATGAGAACAACATCATATACAGGATACATAACGAAAAGATGAAGGCTGCTGATGAGGAGTGGTGGCAGTGGATTATGAATTACTCATCGCGCGACCAGTTTTCGTATATGTATTGCCTGTGGAAACATAATATCCCACTTAACTTTTTTCTCCATGAAGGCGAGGATGCACGCAACAGCGGTCATTTCTTGTTGGTAGAACATGATGCAAGACCTCATGTTATCAAAACAAAGATAATCAAGCGAAGTCTGTTTGAAAGACTACGTATAAAGAGTATGCGTGTTGATATGGAAAGAAGCAAAAAGAGATGGTTGAAGATTTACAGGTCAAATCACCCTGTGACTCGTCTCTATTTAGACAGTATCTTTAGAATAATAAGGAACATACCACAGATAGTTCAATCAATCAAATGAGTAAAAACGCTAGAATTATAGCATTTTATCTTCCACAGTTTCACTCCATACCTGAAAATGATGAGTGGTGGGGGAAGGGATTTACCGAGTGGACAAGTGTCCGCAATGCCAGACCACTTTTCAAAGGACATATCCAGCCAAAGCGACCTGGAGAATTGGGATATTATAATCTCCTTGATGCTGATGTGCGTGAGAAACAGGCAGATTTAGCTCGGTATGCAGGAATAGAAGGCTTTTGTTATTGGCACTACTGGTTTGGCAATGGCCGTCGCTTGCTGGAACGTCCTTTTGATGAGGTTCTGCAGTCGGGTAAACCGGATTTCCCATTCTGCTTAGGTTGGGCAAACCATTCATGGAGCCGTAAGACTTGGACCAAATACAAGGAACGGGGAAGTCAGATGCTTATGGAACAACTCTATCCTGGAGACGAAGATATAGTTGCTCATTTCCATAATGTATTGCCAGCATTCCAAGACAAACGATACATCACAGTCGATGGGAAGCCATTGTTTCTTATTTGGGCTGCTATGGATTTACCCAATCCCAATCATTTCTTCGAAGTATGGAATAGCCTTGCAATAGAAAATGGCCTGAAGGGTATTCACTTCGTTGGACTTAAGGGCGGACCTTTGACTGAGTATGATAAACCATTGGCAGCAGGGTTTGATGCAGTATGCTGGGAGAATTTCTACTCGGCAGAATTGAAATCATCTTGGATTAAAACATACCTGTTCCCTAAAATACACCGTTTCTATACTTCTAACAGGCTTCTTAAGAAGTATCATTATAAAGACATTATCAATAACTTCTTCACAGATATAGACCGTAAGGAAAATGTCTATCCTTCAATCGTAGCCAACTATGACCGTTCTCCACGCGGGGGAAACAAGGCAGTCATCTTTTATGGATCCACACCTGCTCTGTTCAGAGAGCACATACAGGAAGCATTGGGTGTGATTAATGACAAAAAACCAGAGCATAGGATTTTGTTCTTGCGTTCTTGGAACGAGTGGGGCGAGGGAAACTACCTAGAACCTGATGCCGAATTTGGAAGACAATATATAGATGTTTTACATGAGCTTATCAATGATTAAATGATACCCAAGACAATACATTACTGCTGGTTCGGGCGGGGCGAGAAGCCTGAGCTGGCCGTCAGGTGCATCGAGTCGTGGCGGAAGTTCCTGCCGGACTATGAGATTAAGGAGTGGAACGAGGATAACTTCGACGTCAACATCATTCCTTATACACGTCAGGCTTACGAGGCCAGGAAGTATGCCTTCGTGAGCGACTATGCGCGGTTCTGGATTCTCTACAAGTACGGCGGATTGTACTTCGACACTGATGTGGAGATTATCAAACCTATGGACGACATCATAGAGCGCGGCCCCTTCATGGGCATTGAAGTAGCTTCTATAAATAACAGGCCACCGCAGGTGGCCCCCGGCCTCGGCCTTGGGGTAAACCCCGGCCTCGGCCTGTACGGAGAACTGCTTGATTCGTATGCTTCTTTGAACTTTTTCAACGAGGATGGCAGCCTAAACCAAAAGACTATCGTCCCTATAACCACAGAAGTTCTCATGAGACATGGATTGCAGCCATCGGACGCTGTTCAGGAAGTGGCAGGAGTATGGATATATCCTGCTGATTACTTTAACCCTCTTGACAGTCTGACTGGCAAATTGAAGTTAACAGACAACACGCGTTCCATTCATTGGTACATGAACTCCTGGAGCGACCATTCTGCCTTCCGTCAATGGCTTTCGCGTATGTCGCACCGATTGTTCGGGCTGAAACTGCATCAGCTCATTACGATGTTCAAGAAATAATACATTATGATACCTGCTGCGCTATATCAATATGTCTATCTGCTGGTGGTGACGTTGATGACGTTGTTCGCGATGTCGTCGTACGGACGTTGGGGCAGGCTGCTCAACAGGAACGGAGCATCTCAGGCCATGGCGTTTCTTCTTCTTCTTGTCGTCGTGCTGTTTGTCGGGACACGGCCTCAAAGCAGTGCTTTTGGAGATATGGGAACGTATAATGCGATGTATAATGTTCAGGCAGGAGCACCCTTTTATTTAGACAAAAACGCCGAGAATCTGATATGGGACAACTTGTTCAACTGGATGTCGAGCGTGGGCATACCTTTCTGGATGTGGCTCTTGCTCGTTGCGGCGGCCTACTTCGGACTGATGTTCTGGGCCTGCAAGAGGCTGTATGGAAAGGATGTGCTGCTGGCTTTCGTCACTTATCTTGGAGCTTTCTCTACGTTTTCCTACGGCACTAACGGCATGAAGGCAGGCGTGGCTGCTTCGCTGTTCCTCGTGGCAATGGCTTATCGCGACAAGTTGTGGATGTCCGTCCCCATAGCTTTACTCACCTACGGCTTTCATCACTCCATGGCTATGGTGATTGCTGCCTATTTCCTTGTGCTCATGGTCAAGAATCCCAAGTACTACTTCTGGGGGTGGGGGGCCTGTGTGATTGTCGCAGCCCTGCACATCACGGCGTTCCAGACTTTCTTTGCCGGCTTCACCGACGAGCACGGTGCGGAATATCTATTGTCGAAAGGTGGTAGTGATTATATAATAGGTTTCCGTCCGGACTTCATCCTCTACAGCGCTGTTCCTGTGTGGCTGGGTTATATGGCTGTCTATAAGTTTGGGTTTCGTTCCGTCACCTACTCTTTTCTGCTGCGTCTGTATATCATGGCAAATTCTCTGTGGATGCTCTGTATGTATGCCGACTTCTCCAACCGCATCGCCTATCTCAGTTGGTTCATGTACCCCATTGTCTTGCTCTATCCGTTCATCAGCCGCGAGAAGAACCAGTTGCAGGGCAAGTACCTGCGCTGGGTGGTCTACGGGCATCTTGGCTTCACGCTGTTCATGGATCTTGTATATTACGCTTAATTATGAAACCTACACTTACTGTTTTTACTCCCGCCTATAATCGTGCGCATACATTAGGCCGCACATACGAAAGCCTTTGCCGACAGACATGCAAGGATTTCTGTTGGCTTGTCATTGATGATGGCTCCACAGACGATACTCAATGTATGGTGGAAGAATGGCAGAGGCGAGACAATGGGTTTGACATAACTTATGTGTGGAAGGAAAACGGAGGACTACATACAGGATATAATAAGGCCATCGAACTAATGGACACAGAATTGTGTGTCTGTATAGATTCTGATGATTGGATGCCAGATGATGCAGTTGAGGTGATTGTTAACTATTGGGAAAACCACAGAAATGAAGCTATCGCAGGGTTTGTTGGAAAGGATTATTTAGCCGATGGCACGCAAATGGGTGAAGATTTCCCTCAAGATGGCATCATGCATTTAGTTGAACTTCAACAGTACAAGAAGTGGAGACCAGATAGCAAGCCAATTATGAGAGTGGACCTCCTGAAGCTTGTGGCCCCCCAACCATCATTTAAGGGGGAAAAGAATTTTAATCCTTATTATATGATGTTGAAAATCGACCAAATATGTCCGTTCAGGTTTATTAATAACAATCTGTGCTTCGTTGATTATCAGCCTACAGGTATGGCAGCCAATATATATAATCAGTACTTCGACAGTCCAAATAGTTTTGTGGAACTAAGACGTTTATATGTGACGTTGAAGCACACCACCCTTATTTGGCGCTTGCGGCAATATGTTCATCTCGTCGCTGAATGCAAGATAGCAGGAAAGAACCCATTCAAGGAGGTTGGAATCAATCGCTTTTGTGTTCTTATGATGTACCCTTGCGGTCTTATGTTATTTTATTACATGTGTTATAAAAAGACTACGTTAAAATAGCTTATATGAAAGTTTTACACGTCATAAATGCTCTCTCGGATGGTGGTGGTGCTGAAAAATTGATGGAGGATCTTCTTCCTGCTGTCAAACATAAAGGAATAGACGTATCTGTAGCTGTTCTGATGGACATGGATTCAAAGAACAGTCAACACATCAAAGACGCTGGCATAGAGATTATTCCCATAGGTAGTGGTAAGAGGTTGTACAGCATACCGAAGATGTTGAAACTTATAAAAGTAATGAAGCGTTTCGACATTGTACACTCGCACCTCACTCAGCCTTTCCTTATGTGTGCATTTGATAGTCTGTTTTGCAAAGCTAAGATTGTACATACAATACATAGTACAGAATCTCGGATGCGGCATCTTTGCTTATTCAAGCTAATTGAAAGATGGGCACTCAAGCGATACGACACACTTATTGCCTGTTCCAAAGAGGCAGAAGATAAACTAAGACTTTTTCTCGGACAGACTGGTAAAGATATCACAACAATAAACAACGGCATAAAGCTGGATAAGTTTATAAATGCCTCTCCACTCCAGTTAAAGAAAAATGAAAAAGAAAAGGTTATCATGATGGTGGCAATTTTCCGTGACCCAAAAGATCAGGAGACGCTTATCCGAGCCACAAAGCTTTTGCCCTACAACTATTCGACATACTTCGTCGGCTATGGACCTTTATTAGAGAAACGAAAATCTTTGGTGAAAGAATTGAAAATGGAGGACAGGATACATTTCTTGGGAAAGAGGACAGATGTGCCCCAACTTCTTAAATCTTCAGATTTTGTTGTTCTTTCATCTCATTATGAGGGACTATCTCTCTCGTCTATTGAAGGTATGGCGGCGGGGAAACCTTTTATTGCCAGTGACGTCCCAGGCCTGAGAGAGATTGTAGGAGGACATGGACTTCTATTTGAAGATGGAAATTCCCGGCAACTGGCAGATATTATATTACGTCTTTCCGAAAATGAACAGGAATACCAACAAGTAGCAAGCAAATGTTCCCAAAGAGCTAATGACTTTAACATAGAGACTACGGCTACAGAATATGTGAAGGTCTATAATATAATAATGAAAGCATAATGCACATCCTTATCATTGGCAAAAACAGCTACATCGGCAACCATGTTGACGATTGGTTGTCGGGGCACGGGCATCGGGTGGAGCAGCTTGATGTGCTGACTGATGAGTGGAAGACATTCGACTACTCTCCGTTTGATGCCATCATACATGTGGCTGGGATTGTCCATCAACCAAATTGCAATGACTGGGACTTGTACAAAAAGGTGAACACGGACATGCCCATTTCCATAGCAACTATGGCGAAGGCGCAAGGCGTGAAACAATATGTTTTCTTCAGCACAATGGGGGTGTATGGACTTGGCAAACGGTTGTCTCCCAACGTTATTGATGAAAGAACGCCTCTTCATGCGGAAGGGATGTATGGTAAGAGCAAATTGATGGCCGAAGAGGGGCTGCATGAGTTGCAAGACAAGACATTCAGAGTGGCAATCGTCCGGCCGCCAAGCGTCTATGGGAAAGGATGCAGAGGCGGATACATTTCGGGGTTCGCCTCCGTTGCCCGAAAGTTGCCTGTCATCCCTCGTGCATACGAAGATGTGAAGCAAAGTTTCATCTACATAGACAATCTCTCTGAATTGATTCGGTTGATAATAGAGAAGAACCTCCACGGTGTGTTCTGCCCTCAGGACGACAAGGCTGTGAGTGCCAATGAACTGCTGCAAGTCATCTCCTGTAGCATTGGAAAGAAATATCGTTCGTCTGCACTGTTAGGACTTTGTGTCCGTTTGTTGCATTGTATTCCTCTTGTCAACAAGGCGTATGGTGGGGTGGAATATGCCAAGAGCCTTTCGGCGGCAGACGGACTGAACTATGTTGTTATTCCTTTCGACGAGGGAATGCGCAGAACGGTGACATAAGACGTATATAAATATGACCAAAAAGATTTGTTTCGTTGTAGCGATACCCGGCAGCGCGCAGGCGTTTCTGAAAGATCATTTCCGCGAGCTGACGAAGGGATATTCGGTTCATCTTGTGGCTAACTTCCCCGACGAGGAGAGCAAGCGGGAGTATTGGGAGATGGGTGTAACGTGTCACGATGCGCCCATCGAACGTCCCATAAGAATATGGAACGACCTCAAAGCTCTCTTTGCCCTATACAGAATCTTCAAGCGAGAGAAGTTCGACAGTACGCATTCTGTGACACCCAAAGCAGGACTGCTTACCTCGCTTGCCTCTTGGCTGGCTGGTGTGAAGGTGCGCATCCATATCTACACTGGACAGGTGTGGGCCACGCGCAAAGGTGTGATGCGCTCCGTGCTGAAGACGATGGATAGACTCATCGCTCTTTTCGACAACTACATTCTGGTGGACGGCGAGAGCCAAAGGCAGTTTCTCATTCGTGAGGGGGTCATCAAGGCAAGGAACAGCCGTGTGCTTGCCAACGGCTCCATCTGCGGCGTGAAGCTCGAGCGCTTTGTCATCTCCGAAGAGGTACGGCGGGCAGAGCGGGCCAAGTTCGGGTTCAAGGACGGCGACGTGGTCTATATCTTCCTTGGCCGTCTGAATCACGACAAAGGCATCGGCGAACTGTATGAGGCTTTCGACAGGCTGGCAAAGGAGTGTCCTGATGCAAAGCTGATTCTGTACGGAATAGACGAGGAGGGGTACGAAGCTAAAGCTGCCTACTATGCAAACTTGAAACGTGATAAGAATTTCTTTTATCCAGGTAGAACCGACAAGCCTTTCGATGCTTTACAGAGTGGCGATGTGTTTGTCCTGCCAACTTGGAGAGAAGGGTTTGGGTCTTCGGTGATTGAGGCACAGGCTCTAGGACTTCCTGTGATTACAAGCGACGCCTATGGCGTTGTGGATGCCAGTGTGCCGAACGTGACTGGACTTCGCTGCAATGTGGATGATGCGGATGGGCTCTACAGATGCATGAAACGATATTACGAGCATCGGGAGCTGATGAAGCGGCACGGCGAGGCAGGGCGCAAGCGTGTCTTCGACCTGTTCGACTGCAATGTGGTGACTGCGGCATGGCTTGAATACTACGACGAGAACGTCGGCCACGCCGATGCTTCGTGAGCAGACGGCAAACGTTACACTAATAAATTACAAACTACACATGAGTAAATTGTAATTTACACACGAGTAAATTGCAAACTTCACACGAGTAGTCTGTCATCGGCACACGAGAGGCTTCGAAGCCAGTATGGTAAACGGATCTCAGATTGCATGGAATGAACGGATTTTCTTCTTTCCACCACTAATTGACATGAACGGCCTTCTGTGTCGTTTATATCGATTACTCCAATTCATTTTCATAAAAACAACGGATTCAACAAATTGCCTTGTTCGTGCGGACTTATCATTCGCACGCAAGGAATATGGGGATTTACAGTCCCGCAACTTAAGGTGTTTTCGTATTATAAATGCGGGTGTTCTTTCCGACTGGATTACAAATCCGTCAGGACGGCAAACCGCATGTATAGTATAAGGGTTACGCCATCCCATTTTGCTTTCATATATTAAACGATAGCCACAAACAATAAATATAAAGATGTTATATGCCCTCACTCATTATTTGAAAGACAAGGTACCTTGGCTTTGGGAGATGATAGAAAGGTGTAATTCAGCTGTGTTCTCGATGCAGCACCGCAGAGGATTGAAGGTAATTCCTTCGTTGCTGAAAAAACATACAAGAGGCTTGAGCATAGTTGAGGTCGCTGAGTCTGATGCTGCCGCACTTGCCCGTTTCTTTGCAGAACAACCGGATGAGGCATTCAACTTTTTCCATCCGCATGAATTCGATGAGATGACTTTGCAGAAACTAATCAGACTGAAATCTTTTCTGATGTTTTTGGTAAAAGACGGGGAGAGAATTGTGGGTTATTTCTTCCTGCGATGTTTTGTCGGCGGCAAGGCTTTCTTGGGTAAGATGGTTGATGTGAATGCACAAGGGCAGGGTATCGGGAAGACTATGTGCCGTTGTGCAATGGATGTTGCTTCGGCTTTAGGACTGAGAATGTTTGAAACTATCTCAAAAGACAATCTTGCATCACTCTACAGCACACAAAGAGTGCTTAAAGTGAGAATTGTGAAGGAGATGCCGAATGGCTATCTTTATATTGAAGACCTTCGCAAGAAATCGGATAGTGTAATTATAAATAGGGGGGGGGTATGTAGTTGACTGTCAATGTGTTGTGATGATTATGCCGCAGGAGGGGCTACCTTATGCGGCATAGTTGTTGCGATGTGATTGTCACCTACTGCTGGAACAGAGTAGGGTATAACATATTGAGGAGTTTGTCGGCTCACGGACTTCGTGTGTGGGCGGCAGACACGTCGAAATATAATATATGCTCGAAATCGAAGTTTTGCTCAGGGGCGTTTACTTATCCTGATCCTTTCAGCAGCGAGGAGGCATTTATCGAATGTTTGAAGAAGTATGTAGTGGAACTGAAGCCACGCGTGTTGTTGCCAACACATGATGAGTCTTTGGTAATCATGCGGCATCGTGAAGAGTTCCAGCAGGAACTGATTATCCCTTATATGGATGCCGAATCGTTGATGAACCTTTCGGACAAAGCCTGGGCGACGGAGAAGGCACGGGAATGTGGAGTGCCAATCCCTAAGACCTATAAGAAATGTGATGACGTCGATATCTTTCCTTGTGTTTTTAAGACCGTAATAGGAAATTCGGCAAAGACTGTGTTCTTTCCTAAGGACAAAGATGAATTGGCGCATCTTGTAGAAGAGTATTCAAGAGAAAAGACACTCATTGAGGAATGGATTGGCGGAACGGACTACAGTGTGGACTGTGTGAGATGGGACGGTTTTTTCTATGCAACAACTTATCATGCTTTAGTCACAAAGACAAACGGAGGCGGAACGACTACTCAGCGAGAGATTGTCTCGGTTCCAGCTTTAGAAAGATATGCGAGGATGTTGCTTGACTGTGTCGACTTCAAAGGCGTTTGTGGAATTGATTTCCGCTATGACCCTGCTTCTGGTCAAACCGCTTTCATCGAGGTCAATGCGCGCTTCACTGGCGGCTTGGCAACTCCAGTCACGGCTGGCTTTGATATTCCTTGGGTTATATATTCATTGGCCACGACTGGTCGATATGATAGTCCTATAAACGTGAAGGTCGGTACACGAACTAAATGGATACTTGGTGACATCATAACCCTCGTCGGACGTATGTTATCCTTCGATTTTAATCTTCGGGAATGGAATCAGGCTTTGACTTTCAGAGGCTTTGATACTTATGATGACTATCGCCAAGATGATTGTGGAGCGATTTTGGGCGAGATGTCTTATTATTTGCGTAAACTGTTGAAGAATGGGAAACTGAATCCTTAAACCATGAATGTTAAATGGATATTTGATAGGATAACTTCGCTCATTGGATTATTGTTCCTATGGCCTCTTCTTGCCTTTGTGGCAATTCTTATTAAGATAAAGATGCCTGATGGACCTGTCCTCTTTGTACAGAAAAGAGTGGGTAAAGACGGAAAATTGTTTGACTGTCACAAGTTCCGAACAATGACGATGAAGCACAATGGCAGCACGGTCAGTGTGGCTGGCGATGCTCGCATCACACCGCTTGGTGCTAAACTCCGTCATTATAAGCTCGACGAACTTCCCGGCTTATGGGATGTACTTATCGGCAACATGAGTTTTGTAGGACCGCGTCCCGATGTGCCAGGCTATGCAGACAAACTTAAAGGTGATGATCGTGATGTACTGAAACTGCGACCAGGAATAACAGGCCCTGCTACATTAAAGTATCGGCTTGAAGATGAAATGCTGAGTAACGTTAGGGAACTTATAGCTAAACATCATGCTGACATTAATGCAGATGAGATGACCGATCAAGAACTTGCTGTCTGGTATAACGATAATGTGATTTTTCCCGACAAGGTTAGATTGAATTGTTACTACTTCCGTCACTATTCGTTTGTCAAAGACATCCAGATGATTGTCTGCACGGTGCTTGGACTGAATATGAGATATGCAGAGGAAGTGATATGATTTTTTCAAACTACAAAGATTAAATATATACATTATAGATAATATATGTCAGAAAGAAAGAGAATTTACCTTTGTCTTGCTCACATGAGCGAGGACGGGGCTGAACAAAAGTATGTGAAGGAGGCGTTCGATACAAACTGGGTCGTGCCGCTCGGACCGAATGTCAATGGTTTTGAGGAGGATTTACGCCAATTCATAATTCACGATTCACAGGGCATGGGTGTTCCGTGTCTTGAGGACAAAAGAGTCGTTGCGCTGTCGGCTGGCACGGCTGCCGTGCATCTGGCTCTGCTGGCTTGCGGCGTAGGGCAGGGCGACGAGGTGATAGTGCAGAGCTTTACCTTCTGCGCTTCGTCGCATCCCGTCACTTATCTTGGTGCCAAGCCGGTGTTTGTTGACTCGGAACGTGACACCTGGAACATCGACCCCGAGCTGATGGAGTTTGCCATCAAGGACCGTATTGCCAAGACTGGCAAGAAGCCAAAGGCCATCGTGCCTGTAGCTTTGTATGGTATGCCTTACAGAATAGACCGCATCATGGAGATTGCCAACAAGCACGGCATTCCTGTCGTGGAAGATGCAGCAGAAGGTTTTGGCAGTCGCTTCAAAGGACGAGTGCTGGGTACCTTCGGCAAGTACGGCGTGCTTTCGTTTAATGGCAACAAGATGATAACGACCAGTGGTGGCGGTGCACTCATCACTGAGAATGAGGACGAGTGGCGGGAGATTATGATGTACGCCACGCAATACCGTGAGAGCTATCCCTACTATCAGCACGAGAAGATTGGCTATAACTATCGTATGTCGAACATCTGTGCCGGCATCGGTCGTGGTCAGATGACTGTCGTGAACGACCACATTGCTCACCATCGCCATGTGCAGAGGCTGTATGAGGAGCTGCTTGCCGAAGTGCCTGGAGTGAAAGTCCATTCACAGCCCACGGGTGAAAGTTTCGACAGCAACTATTGGCTTTGCACCATTACGCTCGACGAGGCCTTGGAGGTCAGAGGACAGGAGCGTGCCTACAAGACAGTTGTGAAGGGTGCTGTGGGCGGAGCAGCCGGCGTGATACATATTGCAGAATCAGTCACAACGGACTGTCAGCCAAATGCCAACGTCGAGGCGTTGCGCATTCTGCTTGACGAAGCTGGCATTGAGGCAAGGCCTGTGTGGAAACCGATGCATTGCCAGCCGGTGTATCGTGCTCCGCTAAACGAAGATTTAAGCATTAAGAAAGAAGAATTGCCTAATGGCATTGTATGTCAGACTTCAGGGTCGAGTGTGGCGTACGTCAATGGCATCAGCGAGGCCATCTTCAAGGTGGGCATGTGTCTGCCTGCCGGTCCGTATGTCTCGGACGATGATGTACGCTATATCGTCAACACGATTAAGAACGCAATTGTCTGAATTCGATTCATGGACGCAGGGCAGGAATTGTTCTTCGAGCTTCTCTCTGTCTGCACCAGGGCAAGGGAGTCGCTGTCGCAGTCGTACACTGACAGCCAGTGGCGCGAGGCGCTCCGCATTGCTCAAAGCCAGACGATAACAGGTGTTCTCACATCAGCATTAGAAAGACTTCCCAAGGAGCAACTACCCTCGAAACTCATCCTTCTTGAGTGGCTGGGGCTTTGCGAGACTGTCGTTGACAACACGCGCAGGCTGACAGAAGCAAGCCATGAGGTGGTTGCCTACTTTCGCGAGCATGGCTTTCCCTGCATCATCCTGAAAGGATGTGCCGTGGGGCGCTATTATCCGAATGCAGAGAGGCGCACTTCGGGCGACGTGGATGTGTGGCTTGCAGGCGGACGGAGGGAGATTTACGACTTCGCACGTAAGTCGGACAAGGATGGCTTGCTCCATGGCGTGAATTATCAGCATGTTCATTTTAACTTGCTCGAGGGGATTCACATCGAGGTTCATGTGTGGCCTTCGTACTTGAGCAGTCCGCTTCGGAATCACAGACTGCATCAGTTCTTCCGCCTACACACTCCGACCATGTCTGCGGAGATGCCTTCGCTCGCCTTCGACCGTATATTCATTCTGCTGCACTGCTATCAGCATCTGTGCGGACATGGGGTTGGACTAAGGCAGATAATGGACTACTTCTATGTCCTAAGGCAGGGTTTTACGGAAGAGGAGCGCAGGGATTCGGCCTATTGGATAGAGCGTCTCGGCATGAAGCGTTTTGCGGAAGGACTGATGTGGTTGTTCGAGACGTATTTTGGCATGGAGCGACGATACATGCTGTTTGCTCCGAACGAAAAGGAGGGCCGATTCATTATGCAGGAAGTGTTGTTGACGGGCAACATGGGTCACCACGACACGCGGCACTGGGGCTCGCTGAAGACGCCACTGTCGAGGTTCTTCTTCAACCTGCGCCGTGACATCTATCTTGCCGGACACTATCCTCACGAAGTGCTTTGGCAGCCGTTCTTCTCGCTATGGCTCTATGCCTGGAGGCTTGCGAAGGGGCTGCTTGGCGGACGGGAAGATTGAAATGAGGCCATAGAACGACGGAAGGCGATACAAACGAAAGAAGCACCTTACTCTCAGCTGGGAGGGTAGGGTGCTTCTTGGCGTTATGGGAGATGACGCTTAGCGGGTTGCTATTTCTTCTTTGTCGTTGCCTTCTTGGTGGCGGTTGTGGCAGGAGCTGTTTGCGGGGTGTAGTATTTGAGCGCTTCGGGCATACGCTTCTGCAATTCGGCAATGCGTTTTTCGTCGGAAGGATGGTCGCTGAAGATTTCACTCTTTGTGCTTCCGCCGTTTTGCTGTGCCATGCGTTGCCAGAAGGGTATGGCTCGCTGCGGATCGTAGCCTGCCATGGCTGCAAAGATGAGTCCGAGGCGGTCGGCTTCAGTTTCATTGTCGCGCGAATACTTGAGGTTGGCAAAGTTGAAGCCTGTCTTTGCCACCATATCGATGATGGCTGCGGTGCCTGTGCCCATGCCTTTTGCCTTAGCCACGGAGGAGAGTACGCTGCCACCTATCTGTGCCGCATACTGTTGCCGCATTTGTTTGGACATCTGTTCGGCTGAATGTTTGGCAATGGCGTGGGCAATCTCGTGGCCGAGAACAATGGCAAGGCTTGCCTCGTCCTGTGTGATGGGGAGAATACCTTCGTAGACAACGATCTTTCCTCCAGGCATACAGAAAGCGTTGGCCTCGTTGCTTGCCACAAGATTAAACTCCCACTGGAAGTTCTGCACCTCGTTGGCATAGCCGTTGTTCTTGAGGAATGTCTCCACAGCCGTGGCGAGTCTTCCTCCGACGCGCTTGACGAGGGCGGTGTTTGCCTGGTTGGTGGAGATCTTAGCGCTCTTCATGTATTCCTGATACTGCTGAGTGCTGAGTCCGAGGATTTGTGCGTCGTCCACGAGCAGATGCGTCTTCCTGCCCGTGATGGGGACGGTGTTTGTGGTGCCGCAGGCGGCTGTGAGCAGTGCAAGTGCGGCAATGAATAGGGTTCTGAACTTGTTCATCTGTGATACTCTTTTTGGTAATTTGGTTGCAAATATACGCTTTTATTTTTTATTAGTTCTAAAATGAAGTAAAAAGCTTGATGAAACAGAAGTTATTTTCAAAATCATTTGCGTATGTTACCAGAAAGTAGTACTTTTGCAATTATTAGTGTGATTATAAAAATAGTATAAGTTTCGGATGTGCCTGAAAGCTTGTGTATGAGTGCATAAAAGTGGATTCTTCCAATAATGGTTAAGCATTATTTCATAAGGGCGAACCCTTCTGCAGGTAATGGTGAAGCGTTATTTCCGGCACCCTGCAATTGGTTGACGAGACATCAGAAACTTCAATAAATGTAATAAATGCGGTTGCTCCCATATCAGGGAATTGAAGTCCGCAAAATGTTTCAATGGTAAAAGACTTAAAAAAGAAAACAGTGTCTGGCGTAATATGGACCGGAATGCAAAAGTTTGGTTCAACGCTGCTGACTTTCATTTCGACGATTGTGCTTGCCAGACTGCTTACTCCGGAAGACTACGGTTACATAGGGATGCTGACGATTTTCCTTGCTATTTCCCTTACCTTCATCGACGGTGGTTTCGGCTCGGCCTTGATTCAGAAGAAACGTCCCACCCACGAAGACTATTCCACCATCTTCTACTGGAATCTCGGGCTTTCCATCTTTCTTTACTTCACCCTCTTCTTTGCAGCCCCATACATTGCGCGCTTCTACGGACTGCCACTCCTGTGCAAGATACTTCGTGTGCAAGGCTTAGTCTTGATTGTTAATGCCATAAGAATCGTCCAGACCAATCAACTTCGAAAACAACTCCGCTTCAAGAAAATTGCTACCGTCGATGTGTCCGTGGCGGCTTTTTCTCTTGCCGTGACCATTTTCCTGGCATGGAAAGGCTTCGGCGTATGGGCACTTGTGGTGCAGCAACTGCTGGTGAGCGTCTTGACGACAGCCATCTATTGGATAACGGGACATTGGCTGCCTTTGCCGTACTTTTCAAAGCAATCGTTCAAAGAACTTTTCAATTTCGGAGGCTACATCTTGTTGTCGAATCTTTTGAATACTTTCTGCAACAACATCCAGGGCCTACTGATAGGAAAGCTCTATGCAGCCAGGACTATGGGCTACTATTCAAAGGCTCGCAGCATGGAGAGCCTGGCATCTAACTTCATATCAAATGTGATTGACCAGGTGTCCTATCCCGTTCTGGCAGAGGCACAGAACGACATTGAGGCAATGCGACGGATGCTGAAGAAGTTCATCGGTGTGTTGGCCTTTTTTACGTTCCCCATTATGTCGCTTCTCATTCTTTTAGCTAAACCGCTATTCCTGATTCTTTACACAGAAAGGTGGCTCAATAGCGTACCCTTCTTCCAGATACTCTGTTTTGCAGGAATGGCAATTTGCCTGCAAGGAATCAACTACTATGCAGTTGCTGCCATCGGTAAGAGCAATGTGATGTTCCGTGCCACTATCGTAAAAAGAGGATTCGGCTTGATGCTTGTTGTCTTGGGCCTATACTTCTGGGGACTGAATGGCTTGCTGCTTGGCGTTGTCATGAGTTCATACATTATCTATATTGTCAATGCCTATCTGGTTCACAAGCATATCCGCTACACGCTGATACAACAGTTGTTTGATTTGTTGCCCATCATCGTTGTCACTTGCATCAGCGGCATTGTGGCTTATGCTGTTGGCCGTATGATTCCGTTGCATCTCTACCTCGTTGCTGTCATTCAGGCAGTCGTTTTCATAGCCATCTACCTTTCACTCTCGACTATACTGAAGCTGTCCGCTTTCGCAGACAGCTATGAGATACTTAAAGGCATACTTAAAAAGTTTTTCTAAGGATATGATTAGAATTATCGGCGTGGGCGACATCATGCCCGGCGGACTGCTTAGCGACAGCACCCGTCCGTGTGCTGACGATGAGCTGATGCGTCTTCTCTGCGAAGGTGATGTCCGATGCGGTACATTAGAATGTGCCTTGGGCAATGAGCCAACTTATGATGAGGCAAAAGTGGCAGACAGGGGGAATGTCATCTATGCAAAAGATGATGACATCCGAAGGCTGAAGGAGTTGCACATCAACATCGTGAGTCTTGCCAACAATCACTTTTATGATCTTGGCCCGAACGGTGCTGAGCATACCATTGAACTCCTCAACAGAGAGAACATTCTGTACTGCGGTGCCGGCAAGAATCTGGAAGAGGCAGGCAAGCCGGTCGTGATGGAAATTAAAGGCAAGCGTGTGGCATTCCTTGCTTTCTGCGACACAGACTACAATAATGTCTATTACTGTACTTATGCCACCGACACTTCTCCCGGAGTTAATCCGATGACAGATGATTATGTGGAGTCCGAAATCAGGAAGTGTGCAGAAAGATATGATTATGTAGTCGTACTGGCTCATTGGGGAAAGGAGCATACGCTCTATCCGACTTCCTCTACATTCCGAATGGCAGAGTTGATGATGAAGTCTGGAGCCTCTCTTGTGCTTGGCAGCCATCCTCATCGCATACAACCGCTTGTCAACACTCGCAAGTGCAGTATCGCATACAGTATGGGCAATTTCCTCTTCCCGGAACGACTGATTGCTCCGCCCAAAGTGACTTATTATCCTGATGAGAAAATAGACTATGACGCATTGCCTGTGACGGATGCTTATCCGATTGTCGACAGGGTGACTCTGAAAACCTTGCCTTATTGGGGACGTGTCGGTATGATTGTAAAGGCTGAATTGAATCGCAAACGTGTGAAGTCCAGCTATCGTTTGTCTTATCTCAATAAGGACAATAGTCTGAATTTGTTGGACGAACAGCAGGGAAGAAAAGCAAGGAAAGCCATCAACAAGTTGTCGTGGCTGATAAAATACAATCTCTACAGGCCATATATGTTTGCACGGAATGTATTTATTTCCACCAGAAACAGCCTCTTAGGATAAAAGATATTGGCAAATTACGGCAGTGCTATAATCCACCCGATTGCAATCTGATTACTCACTCTTGTAATCATGTTGCAATCATTCTCGGGTCTCTTAGTCTTGTTTGTCGTGGAAAGATTTGGGGAACACACCATAGATTTGCCTGAAGGCATAGGCGTAGTAGTCGTCGGGGTCAGCACCTGGGAAGCGGTCGGCAAAGAGTCGGCGGGTGGCTTCCCTGTCGCAGAAGGGGGCGAGCTTGAGGTAGGCGAGGTAGTTCTCCGTGTCGTTCATCTGCTGATAGCAGTTGGCGATGTATGGAACCACGAACTTGCCTTCCTCTGTTCCATAGATGTTCCAGACGTCGTTGAACAGGTCGATGGCTATTTCGTTCTGTCCTGCGTTGGAGTAGGAAATGGCGATGCTGAAGAGAGTTTCTTCTTTCTGCGGACTCTTCGCAAGGGCTTTTGAGAAGAGTTCATCGGCCTGCTGCGTCTTTTTTTCATGCAGATAGATGTCGGCTTCTGCCAGATCATATTTCCATTGTAGGCTGTCGTCGACCATTTCCTTTGCTTTCGTTATGGTGGCGATGGCTTCGTCGAAGCGTCCGAGCCTGCTGAGCGCAAGGGCCTTTTGCATATAGACTTGCGGGAGGTTTGTCTCGCTGTTGGGCAGTTTCCTGGCGTTCTGTTCGGCCTTTTCGAGTAGCGGCAAGGCATCCTTGAAGCGGTCGTCGTTGACATAACAGGCAGCGAGTGAGATTTGGGCGTTGAAATCATCGGGCTGCAACTCGAGATATCTGGCGTAGAGTTGAGCGGCTTCCTCCAGCATTTCGCTTCGCAAGTAGGCGTTTGCCTTCATGAGCATGGCAGAGGCATCCTGCGGATTGATGGCGAGGGAGAAGTCTGCGGCCTCGATAGCTTCGGGGTAGTTCTCCAGCGCGACGTAGGTCTCGGACAGGAGATTCCAGGCTTCGGAGTCGTAGGGATTTTGGTCGACAATCTGCAGAAGCATGGTGAGGGCGTCTTCATAGTTGTCGAGTCCCATCTCTATTTCAGCTTCCATGATGGGAATGTCGGGGTACGACGGGAATTTATTCTTGAGCCGCCCGAGCCATTCTTGTGCCAGTTCCCACTGGTCGTAGTCCATGAAGATGGAGACGCAGTCGTAGAGATAGGTGTCGAGGTTCTCTTGGACGATTGTCGATTGCTGCAGGAGGAAGTTGGAGGCGCTGTCGGCCTTGCCTTCCTTGATGAGGAGTTCGGCACGGAGATACACCACTTCGCTGTCGTCCTGTTCGGTGATGGCATCGATGATGTCGTGAGCCTCGTCGAGCTGGCCGTAGAACATCTTCTGCCGAGCCAGGAAGATTTGGGGATCCACACTGTCCGGGTGCATGTCGATGGCTGCCTGAATGGCCTGATTAGCCTTGTCGTCCTGCTTGCCTGTCATGTAGTATTCGGCAATGTCGGTCAGCTCATCTGCCTCCATGTAAGGCACTTGACCTTCCGAAACGGCCTTCTCGTAGCGATGTAGCAAGCGCTGGAAATGCCTCGACTGATAGTATTTGTTGCTGTCTTCCAATTGCGTTTCTAACAAATTGAAGATGTTTGTTTTCTGAACCTCTGCTGTCGGGTGGTTCAACGCCCCACGTTGCGTTTGCAAACTTAACGTGTGGAATTGGCCATCTCAACGTGTGGAGTTTGCCATCTCAACGTGTGGAGTTTTGCCGAGCCTGCCGAGGGGTGGGTTATTTCTTTGCCCAAGTGTCCTTCAGTCCAACCGTCTTGTTGAAGACCGGATGCTCTGGCGTGCTGTCGGGGTCGACGTTGAAGTAGCCGATGCGCTGGAACTGGAGGTAGGAGAGGGCAGGCTTGGTGGCCGCGAACTCCTCGACGTAGCAGTCCTTGAGAACCGTGAGGCAGTCGGGGTTGATGATTTCCTTCATGGCGGTCACGGCGTCGCAGTCCTTGGCTTCGCGTATGGCGGCAAGCTCGTCGCGCGGGTTCTCCACCTTCCAGAGGCGGTCGTAGAGGCGCGCTTCGGCTTTGACGGCGTGCTGGCAGCTGACCCAATGGAGCGTCTTGCCCTTGATCTTGCGGTCGGCGCCGGGCATTCCGCTGCGCGACTCGGGGTCGTAGGTACACTGAATCTCCGTGATGCGACCGTCGGCATCCTTCGTGCAACCGGTACACATTATTATATATGCGTTCTTCAGGCGTACTTCCTTTCCGGGCGCCAGACGCATGAATTTCTTCTCTGCTTCCTCTTGGAAGTCGTCTCTTTCAATCCAAAGTTCGCGGCTGAAAGCAATCTCGTGGGTTCCGTCGGCCTCATTCTCGGGGTTGTTGATGGCGGTGAGTTGCTCCACCTGACCTTCCGGGTAGTTTGTGATGACGACTTTGACGGGGTCGAGCACCGCGCTGACGCGGATGGCGCGACTGTTGAGGTCCTCGCGCACAGCGCTTTCCAGGAGGGCCATCTCGTTGAGAGCATCGAAGGTGGTATAGCCTATCTTGCCAATGAAGCCACGAATGCTCTCCGGACTATAGCCGCGACGACGGAAGCCACAAATGGTCGGCATACGCGGGTCGTCCCATCCGCTCACCAGTCCTTCCTTGACGAGTGCCAGCAGATTACGCTTGCTCATGAGCGTGTAGCTGAGATTGAGCTTGTTGAACTCCGTCTGACGCGGACCGTCGTAAGTTGACAAATTGACAATTTTACTATTTGACAATTTCTCTTTCTCCGAAGGATTCGTACAATTGTCCAATTGTGAAATTGTCCATTTGCTGTACTCTTTCATCCAACCGACGAAGAGATCATAGAGAGGACGATGCTCCACGAACTCGAGCGTGCAGAGGCTGTGCGTCACGCCCTCCAGGTAGTCGCTCTGCCCGTGGGTAAAGTCGTACATCGGATAAGCGTTCCATTTGTTGCCGGTACGGATGTGAGGAATGTTCATCACGCGGTAGAGCAGGGGGTCCCTGAAGAGCATATTCGGGTGCGCCATGTCGATCTTTGCGCGGAGGACAAGCGTTCCGGGCACAGCCTCGCCGCTGTTCATGAAGCGGAAGAGGCGGAGGTTCTCCTCGACGGGACGGTCGCGGAAGGGGCTGTTGGTGCCCGCCTTCGTCGTCGTACCCTTTTGCTGGGCAATGACTTCCGCGCTCTGTTCGTCCACATAGGCACGTCCCTGCATGATGAGCCACTCGGCAAAGTCCCAAAGCTCCTGGAAGTAGTCGCTCGCATAATAGACATTGTCCCACTGGAATCCCAGCCAACGGATGTCGTTCTCTATGCTCTCGATGTACTCGGTGTCCTCTTTCGTGGGGTTCGTATCGTCGAATCGGAGGTTGCAAGTGCCGCCGTATTGCTTCGCTATACCGAAGTCGATGGCAATGGCCTTGGCATGACCGATGTGCAGATAGCCGTTGGGTTCGGGCGGGAAACGCGTCTGGATGCGTCCGCCGTTACGTCCTTCGGCCAGGTCCTTCTCCACCTTCTGCTCTATGAAGTTGAGGCTCTTCTTCTCCTCAGCATTGCCTGTCTGTGTCTCTAAAATGTCTGCCATAATGTTTCGTTTGATTTCTTTCTCTGCAAAGATACGGCAAAAATCTAAGATAGCAGTCATACTTTCTGAAAAAAAGTACGTTATTGTTGCTGTTCTGTCAAATGATGCCTCTGAACGTATATGAAGGAAGGCGGCCTGCCATGCAAGACAGGTCGCCTCCCTCATCAGTTTAGGTCGATGGTTTTATCCTTATTTCACAGCAATTTTCTTGCCGCCGGTGATGTAGATGCCGCGTGGAACACGGCCGCTTTGCATCTTGCGTCCGCTCAGGTCATACAGCCTGCCGGCCGTTGCCTTGGCATTTCCGTCGGCTTCTATCGATGCGATTCCCGTCGGGTCATCATAGAAGTTGATGCCCGTCACCTCCTTTTCGGGCGAAGCATTGAAGTAGGCTCTGAATCCGTTCAAGCCTGTCTCCTGTCCGAGCGAAGCAACCGTGCCGTCGGCGCTCAAGACGTAGATGTCGTCGGCATCGCAGAACGTCGGCCATTCGCTTGCTGCAATGGGGAGGTATGTTCCGCAGAATTCTGTGCCGCTACGCTTGACGGAGCCAGCCACGATGCTTTCCTCTGCAATGTCGATGTCGGCAAAGACGATGTCCTCGCTGATGGCATTGGGCACAAAGATGATGTAAGGCTTGCCTGCTGCAATGCTTTCGGTGGCAACAAAGTCGAGCTCGCCTTCAAAGAAACCGCTGTACTCATAGACCACAGCACCTTCGCCGAAGACCTCCTCCACGTTGGCAACGTCGAAGGGCAGGCAGACTGTGTTCCATCCGGCATCGAAGGTGCGCTTCAGCCTAATGCTGTTGAAGTGGCCTGCAAGCACAGGAGCGGCAACCGATTCGTCGAGTGTGATATCCTTCACCGGCACTTGAGGAATCTCTGGCAGAACAAGGCTTTCCGGCATGGTCTCCTCGGGAAGATTCGTGGTGAAGTAGGACGTCAGACCCGTCACTGTCGTCATCGTCGTCTTGTACTCAAAGGCTGTTCCCTCATTGTTCATGACGTAGCAGTTCTTCATGGTCGGTGCTATCGTCGTGCCGTGGAATTTGAATTGCGGCGAAGAGACAATCATCTTGTCCGTGCCAGTCTTGGGGAAAGGCACGACGAAGGAACGGAACTCGACGGCATGACCGAGCATCGTGGTGTCGGCAGCAATGATGTATGGCGTGTTTGCCCGTAGTACTTTTGCCGGAGCAAAGATGACGTCGTTGTCGTTACCTTGGGCCGCAAACTCATAAATCCAGAAATGTTTGAGCGTGTCGTCAAGGCTGACGTAGTTGCCATCGACGAAGATGGAGTCAGCCTCAAACGGCATTGTGATGGCGTGCCAGCGATTGCAGCTCTCCGTGTCGGGGAAGTCGAAGACGAAGCTTGCAGTGTCTGCCTCAAAGTTGACGGGAGCGTAGAAGGGCTTCTCGCGCACCAGATTGATGTGTGCAGCGTGGTTGCCCAGCACATAGTTCACGGTGTCGGCATTCTTCGGCAGTTCCATGCCTTGGGCAAATGCGTAGATGGTATTCGGGTTCTTGTTGGGCATCAGGCGGGAGAAGTCTTTGCAGTCGGCCAGAAGTCCGCAGATGTTTGTTCCGGCAGTGAGGGCTGCACGATAAGCTTGACCGGCGATGATGCCGTTGTTCTTCCATGTCAGCACACCGCTGTTCACGCTCCATCCGTGGTCCCAAAGTCCGCCGCCGGAGAGATTTCCGCTTTGGTTGACATAGTAGATGGGCAGACGGTAGGTGTAACCTTCGCTCAAGCCCTCGAACTCGTAGTCGATGGTCGCTATCTTTCCTGCGGCGATGTCCACCTCTACAGTTCTGCTTCCACCGCTCCATGCCACGCTTTCGCCAAACTTCTGACTCCATATCTGCACGCGAACTTTTCCGTGGAAGTCAACAGCCGTCTGGTTCTTGATGGCAGCCTTGCCCACGATGCGCTTGCCGTAGATGGTGTTGCTCGAGGAGTTGGTGATGGTGTAACTGGTGACAGCAAGTTTTGCCATCACTGCTTCAGATTCAGAGACAACCTCCATTGTGCCTTCGGCCACCTTCCCGTCTCCATTGCTATTCTTGCAGAACATAAGTGTGTGGGTGCCGGTCTTCTTGGGTGTGAAGAAGAAGGAGACATCCACCGTCTCGCCTCCTCTTGCGGCAATCATCGACTGGCTCTTGCTGAAGTATGTGGAGTCGCCGTCGTTTATCATAAGATGTAGGAGCTCGAAGTATTCGTCGTAAGGAGCGCGGAACGTCACCTTGACTTCCTGCTGCTGCCCCACAACGCGGTTGCCGGGGAAGGTGATGGTGTCGATGACAATCTCTCTCGTGGGCGTACGGAGTGTGAGTTTGGGTATGCCGGCTGAGTCGACCACGGCATCAATGTATTCGTCTATCAGGTTATACTTCGGTCGCCATACTTTCGACGTGGTGAGCTTGCTGGCGGGCGAGAGCTTGTAGTGTCCTTCGGGCAGCTTGCGGAGCAGTTGGAACGTCTTGAGTTGCGTGGCACCGTTTACCATGCCGGATATTGTTTGCGTCGTCGTTACGGGAGTGAACGAGCCGTCATCGTCGAGCATGACGATGTTCGTGTTGAAGCTCCCCGATGCGCCTGTCCTGTTGACGAAGGTTGCCCTGATAGATGTGTTGGTCACAGAAACGTTGTCGATGCTGAGTCTTGCAAACGATTCTTGCTTTGCGTCAGAGGGGGCACGCAGGTTGAGCAGAGCACCATTGGACATGCTGTAGCCGTCGCTGCTGCTGCTTGCGCCAATGCCGCTGTTGTCGCCAGGATTGAGGATGCTGATGAGGAAGTATCCGTTGCTGCCACCTCCCCAGCCCCAGTTGACGTGGAAGAGGTTGTCGCCGTCGAAACCATCAACTACGAAGGCATGGCCGCCGCCCGACGAGTGGCCGGAGAAAAGAATGGGGTAGCCTTGTTCAAGCTCATCGTAGAGCAGGTTGAACCACTGGTCGATAGAATAGTCGCCACGCCATGCCCAGAGTGCGCAGTCGTCGTAGCCGAAATAGGTGACGAAGAAGTTTCGTGCTGCTGCTGTCGACGCACCCGACGAGCCTCCGTAGCCCATCTTGACGCCTTGGCCGCAATAGAAGACGAGGTTGGCAACAGCAGTGTCAGCCCTGTCATGCTCGTGCCCGTCATAGCAATTGTATGTGTCCTGCATCAGCTCCCACTCAAGCTTCGTGTTGCGGGGAATAGCTTTCATGTTGACGGTCTTCTTTGTGCCGTTGCTGAGGGTGTAAGTGCAGGAGTGTGCGGGAATGGTGGCTTTCGTCTTTTCGGGGTACTCATGGAATTTGACGACCTGCGCCATCGCCGTTGCCACGCAGCCAGAAGCAGGATAAGCCTGTGTGCCGTCTTCTTTGTAGTACAGCGGGCAGGTGAGGTTGTAGGGGTGTCCCTGGTTCCATCTTGTGGTGAGCAGTTCGCCGATGCTGTGCTTGGTGGCCTGCACTTTGTTGCGTTTCCTTAGGATGGGGTCGTTTGGCTGGATGTCGTTCTTGACGATGTAGTCAATCTGGTCGGCGTAGAGCTGAAGCCACGAACGCATGTTTTCGGGAATGTTGTCGGGGTCGAAAGAGCCTTTGTCCACATATCCGAGGATAGGTTCTGTGCGGTCGTCGGCCGAGACGATGACGTAGCCGCCGTCGTCTCCGGCGTTGAAGACATAGAATGCGTCGTCCCAGTTCTTTCCTGTGGACGTTGATGCCTTGGCCTTTGCCCTCGACGGGCTGCCGGTGTTCTCGCTTGTCGGGGCGATGCCCTTTCCCTTGGCTGTCAGGAAAGACTTGGCCGTGTAGAGCGCGGCTTGACGGCCCACGGGTTCTGCTGCTGCGGTGAGTGCAAGGCAGGAGAGGAGGAGTGAGAGTGAAAGTTTGTGTGTCATGGTTAACAATAATTATAAATGTATGATAGTTTTGCTTGTTGAATGTTTGTCTGGGTTTATTCTTCGGCCATGATGTTGAGGATGCTGACGAAGTCTGCGATGTCCACCCGTCCGTCGTCGTTGACGTCGGCTGCCTCGTCGCTTGTTCCTTCGGCCATGACGTTGAGGACACAGACAGCATCTGCTATGTCAACTGCCGAGTCCTTGTTGATGTCGCCGACAAGTTCCTTCTTGGGGAGCGGCACCTCTGGCAGTTCGATGCTTGCGAGGCGTTCTGCATCGCCGAGCGAGGTGGTGAAGTATGCCGAAAGGCCTTTGAGCGTCTTGTTTGAGGTGACGTACCTGAAGGCTGTACCCTCGGCGTTGAGGACGTAGCAGTCCTTGACGATCGGTGTCATCGTCGTGCCCAGGAAGCTGTAGTCGCCTGTGCTGACGCAGCTCGTCTCGTAGCCTGTCTGATAGATGGGTGCTTTGGTGGCGCGGAAGGTGACAGAGCGTCCGGCCATCGTGGAGTCGGCTGCGATGATGTAGGGCGTGTATCTGCGGAGCTCCTTGGCTGGGGTGAAGACGACCTTGCCATCGTCATCCTGCGAAGTGAACTCGTAGATCCAGACGTGTTCCAGTGTGTTGCCGAGCGAATAGGCCTTGTCGTCGATGAAGATGGAGTCGGCTGCGATGGGAGTGGTGAAGGTGTGCCAGCCTGTGCCCTTTTCCGTGTCGGGGAAAGTGTAGGTGAAGGTGGCAGTCTTGGCCTCGAAGCAGACGGGGGAGTAGAAGGCGTTGTCGCCGACGAAGTGTACGCTTTCGGCATCGCCGCTGGAGAGATTGGCTGCCGAGACGATGACCACGTTCGATGAGTCGAGGCTTTCCGGCACGGTCATTCCCTTTGCAAAGGCATAGATGGTGTTTGGATTCTTGTTCGGCACCAGACGGTCGATGTCGGAACAGTCGGCATAGAGGCCGCAGATGGTGGAGCTTGCCATGATATTGCTCTTGTGTGCCAGGCCGGCCACTGTGCCGTTGCCCTTCCAGGTCACCAGGCCGTCCCTCACGGTGTACTTGTGGTCGGACCTGTCGCCGTTGGTCAGGCTGCCTTCCTGGTCGTGATAGTTGAAGGGAATGTAGTAGATGTGGTCGACAAGGAGGGAGCTGAAGGCGAAACTGATGCTGGCTGCCTTGCCGGCTGCTATGTCGACATAGACGTCGTTGCCCGTCAATCCGTACATCACGCCTTCGCCTATCTTCTGCTGCCAACGGCCTACGTTGATAATTCCGTGGAAGTCTTCCGTCGAGTTGTTCTTGATGACGGCGCGACCAATGATGCGTTTGCCATAGACGTCTGTGCCGGAAGCATTACTGATGGAGACTGACGAGACGGCAAGGTTAGCCTTGAGCTTGTCGGCCGTGCGGAATACCTCGAGCGAGCCTTGGCCCACCAGTTCGTTGCCTTTGTCGTCGGTGCTGAACCAGAGGTTGTAGATGCCGTCAGTCTCGGGGGTGAAGTAGAAGGAGACGGTGGTCGATTCGCCTACACCCATGACGACTGTGGCGCGATTGCCTGTATAGGTCTTCGTATCGGTCTGGCTTGCCAGCAGATAGATTTCGCGATAGAATTCGTCGCCCGTGTTGCGGAAGGTCACTTTGAGTTCCTGTTCCTTGCCTGCGATGTGGTTGCCCGGGCAGATGATGGTGTCGATGACGATGTCGTTGCCCGGCTGTACCAAGCGAAGGGTGGGGACTCCTGCCGAATCGACCACGGCCTCGATGTAACGGTTGTACATGTTATAGACCGGGAACCACTTCTGTCCCTTCTTCGACTTGCTGGCCGGCGAGAGCTTGTATGTGCCTTCGGGGAGCTTGCGGAGCAGTTGGTAGGTCTTCAGTTGGCGGCCATCTTTAGCCATCCTTGAGATGACTTGTGCGCTGCCCACGAGGGTGTAGCCGCTGTCGTCGTCGAGCTTGACGATGCCGGTGCTGAAGTCGTCCACGATGCCTGAATTGTTGACCCAGTTGCACCTGACGGATTTGCCGGTGACGCTGACGTTCTCGGCCGTGAGCCTCAGTCGCGGTTCGGTTTCCGTGCCGTCGGGGATGCGAAGGTTGACCAGGGCGCTTTGTCCCACGCAGTAGCCTCCGCTCGTGGCCTCCTCGCCCTTTTCGCCTGGATTGAGTATGCTGAGCAGGAAGTAGCCGTTGCTGCTGCCCCACCATCCCCAGTTGACGTGGAAGAGATTGCCGCCGTCGTAGCCGTCAATCACGAAGGAATGTCCGCCTCCGCCGTTGCTGAAGCCGGAATAGAAGATGGGATAGCCCTGGTCGAGCTCGTTGTAGAGGAGGTCGAACCACTGGTCGATGCTGTAATCGCCACGGTTGGCCATGTATGCCCGTTTGTCGAAGCCGAAGTAATTGACCAGAGCGTCGCGTGCATAGCCGGGCACTGCGCCCGAACTTCCTCCGTAGCCCATCCTGACGGACTGGCCGATATAGTGGACGAAGTCGGCCACGGCGGTGTCCTGCCTGTTGTTGATGTGGTCGCTCTCCCAAGTTCCTGTGTAGGCATTGAGTATGTTGTCCCAGTCGATGACGGTGCCTGCGGGCACGAGGGGCGAGGTGGAGGTCTTCTTAGTGCCGTTGTTGAGCGTGTAAGTCATGGTGTGTGCAGGGATGTCGGCCACGGTCTGTGCGGGGTATCTGTAGTGGCTGACGACCTGACCCATTCCTATTGCCACGCATCCTGCCGCAGGGTAGTTCTCGTTGCCCTCGGGGGTGTAGTATTTCGGGCAGGTGAGGTTGTAGGGGAAGCCTTGGCCCCATCGCGTGACGAGGATGTCGGGGATGCTGTGGCGGGCAGTCTGTGCCTTGCTCGGACGCTGCAGGAGTGGCGATGAGGGGTTGACGTTGTTGTCGATGATGTAGTTGATCTGCTCCTCGCAGGCCTGCATCCAGGCGCGCATGGCTTCGGGGATGTTGTCGGGGTCGAAGGAGCCTTGGTCCACATAGCCGAGGATGGGTTCGGTGCGGTCGTCGCCCGAGACGATGACATAGCCTTGGTCTCCGCCGGCATTGAAGACGTAGAGTGGTTCATTGCCCTTGCTCTCCTCCGAGGAGGGGGCGGCAGATGCTCTCAGGCGGGCAGGCTGGGCCGTGATGATGCTTTTGCCCTTGCCCGCCATGAAGTCTTTGGCGGTGTAGAGGGCTGCCTGCTTGCCGATGGGACCGGCTGTGCAGGCAAGGGAGCAGAGGAACGCTCCGATGAATAGATAATGGTTTTTCATTAGATTTTTAATAGGTTGTCTTGGCGTTTTCTCGATGTTTTTGTGGTTGAAACGACCTCGTTTCAGGCCATTTTCCGTGCAAAGATACTTTTTTTTATCCACAAAACAAAACAAAACTCTTTTTTTTATTGTAACAATCGGCGTTGCCGTCGCTCCCTGAGCTTGCGTGCCGAGAATTGTGGAGGAAAAAGCGATGGTCACTGGTGCAGAATGGCGTGCGAAAGCTCCGTCCGTTGGTGTGCGCGACGAACAATGCAGCATTATGGCTCTATCCGAACGCCCTTTCCGGCATCGCCGCCGTCCGTTTTGCCCGAAACGGCGCACGGTGTTGATTGCTGCATCATCATGAAGCAATTGCTTATACATGATGCAGCAATTGCTTCATCATGTACAAGCAACGAACACCCTACAGGGGTTTGGCCGACACAGAAGGTTGCCCATAAAAAAAAAGCGAGTCGGACGAAGTTGTCCGGCTCGCTTTTTTGCAGACGATGACTGCCTGTCTTGCCTCGTGATTCAGAGGCTTGGAATCAGTAGAGGACTTTCTTTCCGCCGACGATGTAGATGCCGCGTGGCAATCTGCCGTTGGTCGTCGGCCGTTGACCATTGTCGTTTGAGCGATAAGGACTGATGATTTGCCGTCCGCTCAGGTCGTAGATGGCAGTTTCGCCATTCTTCATCCTCAATTCTCCGTTCGTAATCTCTGCGATGCCCGTCGGGTCTGCCGGCGCAACGGGAATGGCTGGCAGGGCAATGCTGTCGGGTCTCGTCTCCTCGGACAGGGTGGTGGTGAAGTAAGGAGCCATCGCATCGAGCGTCGTGAGGGTGGTCGTGTAGGAGAAGGACATTCCGTCGTCGCTCAGGACGTAGCAATCCTTCAGGCGCGGCGAGTAGGTGTTGCCGTGGAACTTCCAGGAGGGAGTGGAGACAAGCATCTTGTCGGCCCCCGTCTTGGTGAACTCTGCGTCGTGGGAGAGAACTTCGATGGTGCGCCCGGCCATCTCTATGTCGCCGGCAATGATGTAGGGTGTGTTTCCGCGCAGCGTTTTAGCCGGAGCGAACACGAGTTTGCCTGCACCTTTCTCAGCCCAGAATTCATAGATCCAGAAGTGCTTGAGCGTGTCGTCGAGACTGACGGGTTGGCCGTCGAGGAAGATGGAGTCGGCATCGAAGGGCATCGTGAAGGCGTGCCAGCGCGTGCCGTCCTCCGTCTCGGGGAAGGTGAAGGCATACGTCGCGGTGTCGGCCTTGAAGGAAACGGGAACGTAGTAAGGCTGGTCGGCCACAAGGTTGATGTGGTCGGCGTGTTTCCCGACGACCCAATTGCAGGTGTCGATGCCGATAGGGAGTTCCATGTCTGCACCAAAGGCATAGATTGTGTTCGGATTGCGATTGGGTCTGAACCTGACGAACTTCTTGCTGCATTCGGCATAGACACCGCAGTAGGTGATAGGCGTTGAGATTGTCGTGGCATACGCCTTGCCCAGGACGCTTCCATCTGGTTTCCAAGCGGCGATGCCTGCTCTCACAAACCATCCACCGAGGTCCCATACGCCGCCGTTGCCAAGCTCTCCGTCCTGATTGACGTAGGATGCGCTGATGTAGTATTTGTTGTTCTCGCTTAGCTCATCGAAGTTGAACTCCACGTCGGCTATCTTTCCTGCCATGATGTCGAGCTCGTAGGCGCAGCTCGAACCGCCCCAAGCTGAGCCGGAACCGTTGTATTGCGTCCAGACGGTCAGCCTGATGGCTCCGTGGAACTCGGTATTCTTGTTGTTCTTGATGCGGGCTTTGCCTACAATCCTGTTGCCATAGGCCGTGCCGTTGACAGCATTCGTGATGGTATAAGACACGACGGAGAGGTTGGCCTTCTGCGCTTCGGCTTCCGTGACGATTTCTATCGTGCCCTGCCCAAGGACTTGGCTGTCGTTCTGCCCTGTGCATAGCCACAGATTGTAGGTGCCTGTCTCCTCAGGCGTGAAGAAGTAGGAGACATCGACCGTTTCTCCCGGACGCACGGCAACCATCGATTTGCTCTCGGTGTAGACCTTTTGCTGCGTCTTGCTTGCGTAGAGATGCACTTCCTTGAAGTATTCTGCTCCATTGTTGCGGAACGTCACCTTCACCTCCTGCTGTTTTCCCACGATGCGTGTGCCGGGGAAGACGATGGTGTCGACGCTAACGCTCTCGCCCGTTGGGATGGGCTGCTTGAAGCTCAGGGCGACATTGCCGGAAGTGTCCACCACGGCCTCGATATACTGTGTCTCGAAGTCATACTCGACATTCCATTCGTTGCTTCTGATGGGCTTGCTTGCCGGAGAGAGCCTGTAGATGCCTTCGGGAAGCTTGTGAGCTATGAGGAAAGTCTTGTCGATGCTGTTGCCATGAGCCAAGCCTGTGATGGTCTGCTTAGTGCCCACCAGGGTGATGCTGTCGCCCTCGCCGAGCATCACGATGCCCGCATGATAGCTTCCCGAAGTGCCTGTCCTGTTTGTGAACTTGGCCTTGACGGACGTAGCCGTGAGCGATACGTCGCTAATGGTGAGGTTTCCCTGCACCTTTGGCGTGCCGGGGACGCGCAGATTGAACAGGGCGCGTTGGTACATGCTGTAGCCATCGCTGCTGCTGCTTGCGCCGATGCCGCTGTTGTCGCCCGGGTTGAGGATGCTCACGAGGAACCATCCGTTGCTTCCGCCTCCCCATCCCCAGTTGACATGGAAGAGGTTGTCGCCGTCGAAACCGTCGAGCACGAAGGCATGGCCACCGCCCGAGGAGAAACCGGACATGAGGACCGGGTAGCCTTGCCCTATCTCGTCGTAGATAAGGTTGAACCATTCGTCGATACTGTACTGGTAACGCTCGCCGACATAAGCACCGCTTGCAAAGCCGAAATACTTCGTGTAGGCCTCGGCGCTGAAGTTTGCGCCCGACGAGGGACCCCATCCCATCTGCACAGACTGCCCGCAGTAGAGCATGAGGTTGGCCACGGCGGAGTCAGCCCTGTCGTGTGCGTGCCCTTCATAGCAGTTGTATGTGTCGCGCATGTTGTCCCAGTCGATAATCGTGTTGCGCGGTACAGCCTTGGCCGTCACGGACTTCCTGGTGCCGTTGGCAAGGGTGTAGTTGTTTGTGTGCGCGGGTATGATGGCTTTTGTCTTTTCGGGGAACCTGTAGAAGTTCATGACTTGTGCCATCGCCGTTGCCGTGCATCCTGTAGCCGGATATTGGTGTTCGACGTTGTCCTTATCGGTGTAGTAGTTCGGGCAAGTGAGGTTGTAGGGATGCCCTTGGTTCCATCTCGTGGTGAGGATTTCGCCGATGCTGTGCTTCGTGTAGGCCACCTTGTTGCGCTTCGTTAGGCGTGGGTCGCCAGGCTGTAGGTCGTTGTCCACGATGTACTTGATTTGGTCGGCATAGCCTTGCAGCCATGCACGCATGTTCTCGGGGATGTTGTCCGGGTCGAAGTTTCCCTTGTCCACATAGCCGAGGATTGGTTCGGTACGGTCATCGCCGGAAACGATGACATAGCCGCCCTCTCCGCCGGCATTGAAGACGTAGTAGTAGGACTCTTCCTGTCCTGTCTGTTGGGAGGCTGCCCCTTTCCTCGGGGCGTTGAAGGGCTTCTGCACGGCATCGATGCTCTTGCCTTTGGCCGTCATGAAGGCTTTGGCCGTGAAGAGTGCCGCCTGCTTGCCGACGGGTTCTGCCATGGCGGACAGGACAAAGCAAGCAGAAAGGATGGATAAGGTGATTCTTTTCATCATGTATGATATAATGTTTGTTTTTTATTTCGCCGCTGGGGTGTTGTCTGTTATGTTTGAAGGCGTAAATCTTTGCAAAGATAGTTTTTTTTTCTTTCGAGGCAAAATAATTGTCAATTTATTTGACTTTATCCTTTCTTTTTCCACTCAAACCCGAAGTGCGTGGGGCAGTGTGAAGCCAAACCTGAGCAATTCTGGGTGTTATCTCTGTCTGTCTCATCAGAAAACGCCGCACGTGGAATTTGCAATTTCCGCGTGCGGCGTTTGCCTTTTCCGCGTGCGGCGTTTGTCATCTCCGCGTGCGGCGTTTTTGGGTGTCTGCTATTTCACGACGACTTTCTTGCCACCGATGATGTATATACCGCTTTTGACATTCCTGTTTCCCCCATGGGGGTGGAGTTTTCCTCCGAGGTCGAACAGGCCTCCCCGAAACTCCGGCCTCACTCCCGACCCCTCTCCCATGGGAGAGGAGAGGGCGGTCGCATCGTCGTAGGGGTGTATGCCCGTGACGGCGGTGCACTCCGGCAGGAGGATGCTGCCAGGGCGGTCGGCTTCAGCATACGTTGTGGTGAAATAGGCTGAAAGGCCAGTCAACTGCCTGTCCGTCGCGGTGTACTCGAAGGCCGTCCCCTCGGCGTTGAGGACATAGCAGCCGGAGACGGTGGGTGTCAACGTGGTGCCGTGGAACGTGTAGGCGGGTGTGCTCACCGTCGTTATGTCGGAGCCTGTCCTGTGGAATGTCACATCGGTGGCGCTGAAGCGAATGGTACAACCTGCCATCGTTGAGTCGGCAGCAATGATGTAGGGAGTGTTTCCTCTGAGCGAATTCGCTGGTTCGAAACATACGTTGCCGTCGTCGCCGACGGAGGTGTATTCGTAGATCCATACATGGCCGAGACTGTCGTTGACATTGATGGGAGAGCCGTCGGCAAGGATGGCATCAGGCGCAAACGGCATGGTGAGGTCGTGCCATCCGTCGCCTTTTTCCGTCGATGGGAAGGTGAAGGTGAAAGTGGCTTCGTCTGCCTTGAAACGCTCTGGGACGTGGTAGGGCTTGCCATGGTCCAAATGGATGCTCGCGGCATGGCTGCCTACGACGACGTTCGCTTCGGCAAGACTGCCCGGAGGCGTCATGCCGTCGGCGAAGGCATAGATGGTGTTAGGGTTAGCCGTCGGCGTAAGACTGTTGATGTTCCGGCAGTCGGCATAGAGTCCGCAGGCAGTGCTATCGATGGAGATGTTTGTCTGATAGGGTTGTCCTGCCACTGTGCCGTCGCCGTTCCATGAGATGATACCTGGCATGACTCGCCAACTGTGAGACCAAATACTTGCGCCGGAGAGCTCGCCCTCCTGATCGACATAGTTGACCGGCAAGTAGTAGGAATGTCCTTCTTTCAAGTCATTATATTCAAAGTCGACATCGACAGTCTGGTTGGCTGGCACGTCAATCTCTTTGGTGAGGATGGTTCCGCCGGAAACGTAATCGTCGCCATCTTTCTGTATCCACAGCTGTAGACGCACTTTCCCATGGAAATCTGTGGTTTTCATGTTCCAGATAGCCACCTTTCCGACCATCCGGCCGCCATAGAGATAACCGCCGGAGGCATTAGCAATGGAGTAGGAGGTGACACGCAGGAAGGCTTTATCTGCTTGCGCAGCCTCGATGATTTCCGCCGTGCCTTGTGCCACGAGGCTGTTGTGGCTGTAGTCTGAGAAGAACATTAGCTCGTAAGTGCCTGCCTCGGCGGGCTTGAAGTAATAGGATACCTCCGTCGTCTCGCCTCTTCGGAGGCTGACGGGAGCACGATAGCCCGAGTAGGTGAGTTCGCCGCCATCCTTACGCGTGAACAGGAATACCTCATGGTAGTAGTCGTTGCCATTGTTGCGGAATGTCACTTTCACCTCTTGTTGCTCGCCTGCAGCACGAGAGCCAGGGAAGACAATGGTGTCGATGGCAAGGATGTTCTCCGAATGGACGATGGTCAGTGTAGGTTTTCCTACGGAATCCACCACGGCTTCGATGTAGTCGTAGTAGAGATTGTAGGCGGGTCTCCATGTCCGCGACACGTTTTGCTTGCTGGCAGGGGAGAGCCTGTAGGTGCCCTGCGGCAGCTTCCTGAGCAACTGATAAGTTTTCTGCGAAGTGGCACCCGCTGCCATGCCGGAAATGGTCTGTGACTGTCCGACGAGCGAGATGCTGCCATCTTCCGTAAGCATGACGATGCCCGTGCTGAAGGTGCCTTGGCTTCCTGTCTTGTTCGACCACTTGCAGCGTATGCTTGAACTTGTGATGCTGATGTCGTCGGCTGTAAGTCTTGTCTGCGAATCGGCTTTTACATCGTCGGGCAAACGGAGATTAAAGAGCGCACACTGGCCCATGCTGTAGCCTGCGCTGCTGCTGGTTGCCAAAGAACCCGAAGTGTCCCCGGAGTTGAGGATGCCGATGAGGAAGTATCCGTTGCAACTTCCGCTCCATCCCCAGTTGACATGGAAAAGATTGTCTCCGTCGAAGCCGTCGATGACAAAGGCATGACCGCTGCGCGAAGAGTTGCCCGCCATGATGACGGGATAGCCTTCCTCTATCTCATGGTAGAGCATGTCGGTCCATCGGTCGAGGCTGTAGTCGCTGCGAAAGCCAACAAATGCACTGTCGTCGAAACCGAAGTATTTGATGAAGGCTTCGGCATTGAAGTTGCCACCCGACGATGCTCCGTAGCCCATCCTCACCGATTGCCCACAGTAGAGCATGAGATTTGCCACGGCATAGTCCTGAGCATTTGCCACATGGCCGCTCTCCCAGACATAGCTGTCGCGCATGTTCTCCCAGTCGATGGACGTGCCGGCGGGAACAACGGGAGCCGTCGATGTCTTTTTTGTGCCGTCGCTCAGAGTGTAGGTGTTCGTAAGTGCCGGTATGTCGGCAGCGATTTTCTCCGGGAACTTGTAGAAATTCATGACCTGCGCCATTGCTGTTGCCGTGCAACCGGTGGCAGGATTGGCCTGAGAGCCGTCGGACTTGTAGTACTTGGGACAGGCGATATTGTAGGGAAGGCCCTGATCCCATCGGGTGGAGAGTATTTCCGGCACACTGTGTCTGACGCTTTGTGCCTTGCTACGTCGACGGAGAAGTGGCGAGTCGGGCTTGACGTCGTTGTCGATGATGTATCGTATCTGCTCTTCGCACGACAGCAGCCACGCCTTCATGTTCTCTGGAATACTCTCGGAGTCGAAAGTCCCATGCTCCACAAAGCCGAGGATAGGCTCCGTGCGGTCGTCAGCGGAAACGATGACAAAGCCATTGTTTTCGCCGACGTTGAAGACATAGAATGCCTCCCCTACAGACCCTCCATTCCCCTTTAGGGGGAGTTCCTGCCGCGAAAAAGCTCCCCCTAAAGGGGAATGGAGGGTCTGTAGGGGGTTCTTTCCTCTTGATAGCAGGAAAGACTTCGCCGTGTAGAGCGCGGCCTGCTTGCTGACTGGCTCCGCCAATGCCATGAGTGAGACGGAGAATGCAAGTGCGGTGGCTAAGATGTTTTTCATTGTCAGTTGTTAGATTTTGTTCGGTTTCCGCACACTCGTTGAATACTTGTGTTTGATGTTTCTGATGTTCCATTGACCCTGCTGCAGAGTGCCGAAAATAAGGCTTCACCGTTGCGGGCATAACCCTTTGCCGTTGTGAGCATAATGCTTCAGCGTTATGAGGATAAGGCTTCACCGTTATTGGGCGATTCCTCTTTCATGCACTTATACACTGGCTTTCAGGCACATCAAATGAGCATGTAGAGTTACGACTCGTAGCCGTTGGGATTGTTCTTCTGGAAGTTCCATGCGTCGCGGCACATCTCTTCGATGCCGAACATAGCCTCCCAGCCGAGCTCTCGCTTGGCCTTGGCTGGGTCGCAGTAGCAAGTGGCGATGTCGCCCGGACGGCGGGGCTTGATGACGTAGGGCACCTTCAGTCCATTGGCTTTCTCGAAGGCCTTCACGACGTCGAGCACGCTGTAGCCGTGGCCGGTGCCAAGGTTGTAGATGGCCAGGCCTTTGTTCTCCTGAATGGCTCGCAGGGCGCTGACGTGGCCGCGGGCAAGGTCGACCACATGGATGTAGTCGCGCACGCCGGTTCCGTCTGGCGTGTCATAGTCATTGCCGAACACGCCAAGCTCCTTGCGGATGCCGATGGCGGTCTGAGTGATGTAGGGCATCAGGTTGTTGGGAATGCCGTTGGGGTTCTCTCCGATGAGTCCGGATTCGTGCGCCCCGATGGGGTTGAAGTAGCGCAGCAGCACGACGTTCCACTCGGGGTCGGCCTTCTGCACGTCCGTCAACACCTGTTCCAGCATAGACTTAGTCCAGCCGTAGGGATTGGTGCACTGTCCCTTGGGACATTCCTCGGTGATGGGGATGATGGCAGGGTCGCCATAGACGGTGGCACTGCTGGAGAAGATGAAGTTCTTGCAGCCGTGCTTGCGCATCACGTCAAGCAGAACGAACACACCGTTCATGTTCGTTTCGTAATAGGTGAGTGGCTTGGAAACCGATTCGCCCACGGCTTTCAGTCCTGCGAAGTTGATGACGGCATCAATCTTGTGCTCTGTGAAGACCTTCTCCATTGCCTCGCGGTCGCGGATGTCGGCTTCAATCATCGTCACGCCGTGCCCGATGATCTTTTCCACGCGGCGTATGGCCTCGGGCTGCGAGTTGTAGAAGTTGTCAACTACGACCACGCTGTGGCCTGCCTTGTCTAATTCAATGAGGGTGTGGCTGCCAATGTAACCAGCGCCACCGGTTAATAGGATATTCATTTCTCTTTATTTACTATTTGACAATTTACTATTTACGATTTATGGACCCTTTAAATCTCCCTTAAAGGGAGACTTCCTGTCCTCCCCCTTTAAGGGGGAGTTAGAGAGGGTCTATTCCCCCTAAAGGGGTTAGGGGGTTATAGTCCGAAGAGTGTCTTCAAGCCATTGTCCACGCCGCTGAAGCCCATGAAGGCCATGGCCAACAGGCCTGCCGTGACCAGGGCGATGCTCATGCCCTGCATGCCTTTGGGCACGTCCATCATGGAAAGCTGCTCGCGGATGCCGGCGAAGACCACCAGCGCCAAGGCAAAGCCCAGGGCTGTGCTGAGGGCAAAGACGACGCCGGTGAGGAGGTTAGGATCCAGCCCCTGCGTGGCATAGGTGCCTTGCGCTACAAGAATGGCCACGCCGAGGATGCAGCAGTTGGTCGTGATGAGCGGAAGGAACACACCCAGTGCCTGATAAAGGGCAGGAGCGCTCTTCTTCAATATGATTTCCACCATCTGCACGAGCGCCGCGATGACCAGAATGAAGGCTATCGTCTGCAGGTATTCCAGCCCGAAGGCTTCGAGAACATACTTCTGGATGAGGTAAGTGACGATGGTTGCCAGCGTGAGCACAAAGGCCACGGCTGCTCCCATGCCAAGGGCGGAGTCCACTTTCTTGCTTACGCCAAGGAAAGGACAGATGCCCAGGAACTGCGACAAGACAATGTTGTTGACGAAGATTGCCGTAATGAAGATAAGAATGTATGCCATATCTATTTACTATTTGACGATTTACAATTTACTATTTATATTCCCCCTAAAGGGGGTTAGGGGGTCCTTATCTTATTGATGATTGCAATCAAATAGCCCAAAGCGATGAAGGCTCCGGGAGCCAGCACGAAGATGAGTGCGCCGTAGCTCTCGGGGAAGAGCGTCATGCTGAACACCTTGCCTGTGCCGAGCAATTCGCGTACTGCGCCAAGCAACGTCAGCGCAATGGTGAAGCCAAGACCCATGCCGATGCCATCGAAGATGCTGCTCACCACACCGTTCTTTGCTGCAAAGGCTTCGGCACGACCCAGAATGATGCAGTTCACCACGATGAGCGGAATGAACAGGCCGAGGCTGGCATCCACTTCGGGAGCATACGCCTTGATGAGCATCTGAAGAATGGTTACAAGCGACGCAATCACCACGATGAACGAAGGGATGCGAACCATGTCGGGGATAAGGTTCTTGATGAGAGAGATGATAAGGTTGGAGAAGATGAGGACAGCCATCGTGGCCAGTCCCATCGACATGCCGTTCATGGCGCTGCTGGTGGTTCCCAGTGTCGGGCACATACCCAGCAGGAGCACAAACGTGGGGTTCTCCTTTATGATGCCGTTAAGCAGGACTTTCATATTGTTCATTTCTGTTTCCTCCTATACATTATTATATATTAAAAGGTGAAAAAGTGAAAAGGGCGAAAGGTGAATGGTTTCGGCCTCTTCTCGACTGACTTCCGTGGGAGAGCTGGCCTCACGACGTTCCCTTTTTCCTGATTTCATTTTCTCATTTCTTTATTTCTTCATTTCTTGTTTAGTGGCACCGCTCTGTCCGTCGGTATTGTTCTTGGCAAGCGTCTCGTAAGCTTGGTTGATGCAACGCAGGAAGGCGCGGCTCGTGATGGTCGATGCCGTGATAGCATCAACGTCGCCTCCGTCTTTGCTGACCGTCAGATTGCCTGCCGTCTTGCCAATGATGTCGCCCTTCTGTCCCTCTTGGAACCAGAAGTCAGCCTTTGCTCCAAGTCCCGGCGTCTCGCTCGACTCAAGCACTTTGTAGCCAAGTATCGTGCCGTCTCCGGCAAGACCGACCATGACAGTCAAAGCGCCGCCGAAGCCTTTCGGGTCTGTCACCTTGATGGCTGTGCCTTCTTGTCCGTTCAGGACGTCCAGCTCGGCTTGCTTCTCTTGCTGTGCCTTGATGTTTGCAATGGTGGGAGCCGTGACGTTGTTGACGTAGCCAAGTGCTGCGCCGGCAACGACAGCGATGCCTGTCAGCACAAGAGCCATATTATACCAAGTAGATTCAAGTTTCTTCATTTCCTTTCCTCCTTTCTGACAACTTCGCCGAAGCGCGTCGGCTTGCAATAAGTGTTGATGAGGGGCGTGAAGGCATTCATGATAAGAATGGCAAACGACATGCCTTCGGGATAGGCTCCCCAGTTACGGATGATGACAGTCAGCAGGCCGATGCAGACACCATAGATGAGTTGTCCCCTGCCTGTCATGGGCGAAGTGACATAGTCCGTCGCCATGAAGCATGCACCGAGGATGAGTCCGCCGCTCAAGAGAACGATGTGCGGAGCTGCATAGACAGGGTTGACGATGTGCATGATGCCCGAGAAGACGGCCACCGTGCCGAGTATGCTGACGGGAATGTGCCAGGTGATAATCTTCTTCCAAAGCATGAAGGCACAGCCAAGCAGAAGCAGCAGGGCACTGACTTCACCAAGAGAGCCACCCGTCTGACCGATGAGCATCTCAGTAGCGTCGGGCAGTTTCTGAAGTTCGGCAGGGTCGTCGCTGGCAATGGCGTTCTGCATGATGAAGAGAGGCGTGGCTGCCGTCTCAGCATCGGTGTAGGAAGTAAGCTGTCCGCTGACGGGCCAACTCGTCATCTGCACAGGAAAACTGATGAGCAGGAACACACGGCCGACCAGGGCTGGGTTAAACGGGTTCTGTCCGAGGCCGCCAAACGTCATCTTGCCGATGCCGATGGCAACAAGTGCGCCGATGATGACTATCCAGACGGGCAGGTTGCTTGGCAAGTTGAAGCCAAGCAGGAGACCGGTAAGGACAGCACTGCCGTCGCAGATGGTGCAGGCGGGACGTTTCAAGAGGAATTTCGTGATGGCCCACTCAAAGCAGACACACGCGATGACTGATGTGGCGAGCACGATGGCAGCACCCAGGCCGAAGAACCAAAGGCTGGCAATCAGTGCCGGCACCAGTGCAATGCAGACGCCGTACATGTTCTTCTGAACGGAGTCGCCTCCGTGGACGTGCGGCGAAAGGGATATGATTGGTTTCACCATAGTGATTTACGATTTGACGATTTACTATTTACGATTTATTTTCGATTTTGCTATTTAACCTTTTACGGCGGTAGCAAATTCTTCACTCTTCATTTTTCAATGTTCATTTTGCTGCTCTGCTCTTGATGATGCCCATGACTGTCTGCTTGCCGACGCGAATCATGTCGAGCAACGGACGATGACTTGGGCAAGTGAACTGGCAAGAGCCGCACTCGATGCAACTGGTGATGTCGTTCTTTTCTGCGCCTTCCCAGTCGGCCTTCGCACTCATCTTGCTGAGCAAGTAAGGTTCAAGTCCCATGGGGCAGGCTGTGACGCACTTGGCGCAACGGATGCAGGGACTGGGTTCAGCACGGCGTGCTTCCTTGTCGTTCATGATGAGCAGACCGCTGGAGCCTTTCGTCATAGGCACGTCGAGGCTGAGGAGAGCCTTGCCCATCATGGGGCCGCCGCCGATGATCTTGCCTGTGTCCTCGGGCAGACCGCCACACTCGTCGATGAGTTGCTGGAAGGGAGTGCCGAGTCGTGCCAGCAGGTTGCTGGGCTTCTCAAGGCTCTTGCCCGTGACGGTGATGATGCGGTCGATGAGGGGCTTATTCTTCATGACGGCCTGATAGATGGCGAAAGCGGTGCCGACGTTCTGCACGACGGCTCCCACGTTGATGGGAATGGCGGGAGGTGCAGGCACCTGACGGCCGATGACGGCGTCGATGAGTTGCTTCTCGCCGCCTTGCGGGTACTTCACCTTCAGGGGAACTATCTTGATGCCTTCGTAGCTCTTGGCCTTCTCCGTCATGAGGGCGATGGCATCGGGCTTGTTGTTCTCGATGCCGATGTAGCCCTTGTTGACATTTACGGCCTTCATGATGAGCTGCAGGCCCACAAGAATCTCTTCGGGATGCTCCAGCATGAGGCGGTGGTCGGCAGTGAGATAAGGCTCACACTCCACGGCATTGATGATGACGCACTCTGCCTTGCAGCCCGGTGGGGGAGAGAGTTTGACGTGGCAAGGGAATGTGGCGCCGCCCATTCCGACGATGCCTGCGTTCTTTACCTTATCTATAATAGTCTTGCTGTCGAGTTCGGGGCGGTCGCTCAGTTTGACGAGAGTCGTGGAGCGGTCAATGCTTTCTTCCCATTCGTCGCCTTCCACATCGACATAGACGGCCATGCGACGTGTGCCGCTGGCATCGAGAGCTACGTCCACCTTCGACACCTTGCCGCTCACGCTGCTATAGATGGGAGCGCTGACGAAGCCGCCAGCCTCGGCCAGCAGCGTGCCGACTTTCACCTCGTCGCCTTTCTTGACGACTGGCTTTGCCGGTGCACCGATGTGCTGGAACATGCTGAAGACTGCCTGCTTGGGCAGTGCTGCCTCGCGGATGGGACTTGCGGCAGACAGTTTGTTTTCTGCGGGATGAACCCCGCCTATCTTGAATGTCTTCATACTTATTCGGCTTTTGAGGGTTCTACTTCCTTTGTCGGAGTATTCTGATTACTCGGAGTGTTCTGATTGTTCTGAGGGGCTGGCTCTTCAGCCTTTGGCTTGCGCGGCGGGAAGTTAAACGCGTGGATGGCTCCCTTGGGGCAGGCTTCCTCGCACTTGCGGCAGAGCTTGCACTTCTCGGCGTCGATGTAGGCCAGGTTGTTCTCGAGGGTGATGGCCTCGAACTTCTCGCAAGTCTTGACGCACTTGCCGCAGCCGATGCACGATGCCTTGCAGGCCTTGTTGGCGATGGCACCTTTGTCCTTGTTGTTGCAGAGGACGACCATGCGGCGACCTTTAGGCCCTTTGAGGCGAATCTCAATGATGCCTCGCGGACAGGCCTTAGCACAGGCTCCGCAAGCCGTACACTTCTCTTCGTCCACCTCGGGCAGTCCCGTCTCGGGATTCATGTGGAGGGCATCGAACTGACACTTGCTGACGCAGTCGCCACAGCCGAGGCAACCGTAGCCGCAGCCTGTCTCGCCCATGCCCGTCATCTGCTGGACGCGGCAACTCCGTGCGCCGTCGAACTCAGCCTGACGCGGACGGTTCTCGCACGTGCCGTTGCAGCGGACCACGGCAACCTTGGGTGCGCCCACTTCCACTTTCATGCCGAGGATGTCGGCCACTTGTTCCATGACGGGCTGGCCGCCTACAGGACAGAGCTTGCCCTCCAGACTTCCGCCGTCGGCTGCCTTGACGCAGGCAGCAGCAAACCCGGAGCATCCAGGATAGCCGCAGCCGCCGCAGTTGGCCTGTGGCAGCACGGCGCCCACCTGACTGATGCGAGGGTCTTCATGCACAGCAAACTTGTGCGAGACAAGAAAGAGGATCACCGCAGAGGCAAGCCCGATGAGTCCCAGCACACATACTGCAATCAAAATTACATCTAACATATTTGGTTAATTTTTTTGTTTTGACGAAATCTTTTCGTTATGTCGTTATCTCGTTATTTCGTTATGGCGTTATGTCGTAATCTCTTTATGGCGTGATTGTGAGTTACTGCTCTTTCTGAGAAATTCTGAACTCAAACTCCCCTTCTATCTTATCCCTTAGGAGGAAGAGCACGCCGTAATAGAGCGCGAGAGAGAGCAATGCGGCCAGTGCGCCGATGCCTTCTCCTGCGAGCTTGGTGCCGACGAAGAGGCAGACGAGCATCACGACGAGGGGCACGACGTAGGCCAAGAGGCTGGCTCGGCGGCTCTGATGCACGGTGCCTTCGAGCACGACCTTGTCGCCGACGGCAAGGGTAGGGCGGTGGCCTCTGACGTCGATGAGCTTCTCCTTGCTCTCGCTGCTTCGGCAGAGCTGGCGCGCGCTGCAGCTGCTGCAAGCCGATGCCTGCAGGATGCGCACCGTCATGCTGTCTGACCCGATGCTTTCCACCACGCCTTCGTGCCGAATTGTCTCTGTTTTGCCCACGTTTTTTGAATAAAGTTGCACAAAGGTACAGCTTTTTCCGCATATTACCTAATTATAATTAAAAGGTTTTTTCTTTTTTGAAAGATTTTCTTCCTTAAATGCTTGTTTTTATGTATTAAATGCTAAATTTGCGCTCGGAACTCATGCTTAAAGATCAACATTAAGTTATATGTCAAACTAAACGTGATTAAGATGAAAACGACGTACATGAAGCCGGAGATGGCGGTTGTTCACCTCATGCATCGCACCTCGCTGCTCTATAGCAGTCCCGACCCCGATGCGGTGATTAAGCCTGGCGAGCCCAACGAGCCAGCAGGTGCTCCTTCCTATCGTACCAGTTGGGACTGGGACGACAAGTGGTAGGAAATAAAAAACGTCGCGTGCGGAGATTGTCATCACCGCACGCGACGTTGCTCTTTGTGAAGAAACAGCGTGGCGGTTCTTCGCTGTTCATTCGTTCCAGTCGAAAGAGGCAAAAAACCATTGTGTCAGCAAAAAGCGCGTTTTGCTTGCTATCTGTCAAAACTGAATCGACCTTTTTCCGCCCTTCTTGGACGATGCCAAAGCCCTGTTTTTGCAAAGTCCGTTTGGCATCAGCATCTATTTTTCTTATATAATTGTTACGCGTTTCATTTTTTTTTTGTACCTTTGCACGCGATTTGAGGAGAAACAAAGCGTAATAAGGTAAAAGTCTCCTGTAATTCCCTTAAAGGATGAATAAAGGACTCCCTAACCCCCTTAAAGAGGGAATGAAATTACAAAATGATAAAATCGTAAGTAAATAGCAAATAGTAAATCGTCAAATTGTAAATATAAAAGATGAACATTTCATACAAATGGCTTAAGGAATACGTCGACACGACGCTCACGGCGCAAGAGATAGCCGCAGCCCTGACAAGTGCCGGCCTGGAAGTGGACAGCGTGGAGGAAGTGCAGACCATCAAAGGCGGTCTGGAAGGCTTGTGGGTGGCCGAAGTGCTGACCTGCCTGCCGCATCCCGACAGCGACCATATGCACATTTGCACCGTCAACGTTGGTGGGGGCGAACCCTTGCAGATAGTTTGCGGCGCACCGAACGTTGCTGCCGGACAAAAGGTGATAGCTGCCGTGGTAGGCACGAAGCTTTACGACGGCGACGAAGTCTTCACCATCAAGCGCAGCAAGTTGCGCGGCGTGGAGAGCTTTGGCATGCTCTGCGCAGAAGACGAGATTGGCATCGGAACAGACCATAGCGGCATCATAGTCCTTCCCCAGGACGCCAAGGTGGGCACGCCTGCCGCTGAATACTATCACGTCGAGAGCGACTGGCTCATTGAGGTTGACATCACACCCAACAGGGCTGATGCCTGCAGCCACTACGGCGTGGCGCGCGACCTCTATGCCTGGCTCGTGCAGAACGGCTACAAGACCAGTCTGCACCGACCCGATTGCAGTGCCTTCAAAGTGGATGATGAGTCGCTGCCCATCACCGTTTCCATCGCCGACCCCGACCTTTGCCCGCGCTACGCAGCCGTCAGCCTCACAAACTGCGAGGTGAAGGAGAGTCCGCAGTGGCTTCAGGACAAGTTGCGAACCATCGGTCTGCGACCAATCAACAACATTGTCGACATCACCAACTACATCATGATGGCCTACGGTCAGCCCCTCCACTGCTTCGATGCAGACATGATAGAGGGCAGGCAGGTCATTGTCAAGACACTGCCCGAAGGTACGCCCTTCGTCACGCTCGATGGCACGGAGCACAAGCTTTCCAGTCAGGACCTTGCCATCTGTAATGCACGCGAACCGATGTGCATCGCCGGCGTGTTCGGCGGAAAGGGAAGCGGCACATACGATACGACGAAGAACGTTCTTCTGGAGAGTGCCTACTTCAACCCCACAAGCATCCGCAAGAGTGCCCGTCGTCATGGTCTGAGCACCGACGCCAGCTTCCGCTTCGAGCGAGGCATCGACCCCAATGGCCAACTCTATGCCTTGAAGCAGGCCGCAATCCTCGCCAAGGAACTGGCCGGCGCTAAGGTAAGCATGCAGGTCGTGGACGTGCAGGCCAAGGCGATGCCCGATTTCAAGGTGTCGCTCAAATACGACTATGTGGACGGTCTCATCGGTAAGCACATTCCGCAGGAGACTATCAAGAGCATCGTCACGAGCCTCGAGATGCGGATTGACAACGAAACCAGCGAGGGCCTGGAACTCACAGTGCCCGCCTACAGAGTGGACGTGCAGCGGCCTTGCGACGTCGTGGAAGACATCTTGCGCATCTACGGATATAATAATGTGGAGATTCCCACGACCCTGAAGAACAGTCTCACCACGAAGAGCATTCACGACCTCAGCCACAAGCTGCAGAACATCATTGGCGAACAGCTTGTGGGTAGTGGCTTCCGCGAGATTCTGAACAACAGTCTGCAACGCGGAGCCTACTATGACGGCCTCCAGAGCTATAAGAGTGAGGAACTGGTCAAGCTTCTCAATCCGCTCAGCCAAGACCTCAATGCTCTGCGTCAGACGCTGCTCTTCGGCGGACTCGAAAGCATTAGCCGCAACATCAGTTACCGCAACGCCGATCTTCGCTTCTTCGAGTACGGCAACTGCTATCGCTTCCAGGCGGAGAAGAAATACGCAGACATCATCCCGGGCGTAAGCAGCAGTCGTGACCCTGAGGTCATCAAGCATGTGCTCGACGCCTATAGCGAGGACTATCACCTCGGACTCTGGCTCACCGGCAAGCGTGTACGCGGCAGCTGGGCACATCCCGACGAGGACAGCTCTTTCGCTGAGCTCAAGGCCTACGTCATGAACATCTTCACCCGCCTGGGCGTGCCCTTCGGGATGCTTGTGTTTGCCGAAGGACAGAACGACATCTACAGCCAGAGCCTCTGCATCCAGAACCGTGGCGGCAAGGTGTTGGCCGAGATGGGCATCGTCTCAGCCAAGCTCATGAAGCTGTTCGGCATCGACGCTCCCGTCTTCTATGCCGACATCCGTTGGAACCAAGTCCTCAATATCATCAAGAATCAGAAGGTGACGTACACGGAGATAAGCAAGTTCCCTGCCGTCAGCCGCGACCTCGCCTTGCTTCTCGATGCAACCGTGCCCTTCGCCGAAGTGGAGCGCATCGCCTATCAGACGGAGAAGAAGTTGCTCAAGGCAGTTAAGCTCTTCGATGTCTACGAAGGCAAGAACCTTCCTGCCGGAAAGAAGTCCTATGCCGTGAACTTCATCCTTCAGGACGAGACGAAGACCCTCAACGATAAGGCCATCGATGCCGTCATGCAGAAACTCATCAAGAACCTTACCGGGCAACTTGGCGCTGAGCTGCGCTAAGCTAAGCATCTCGCCATAACGAAAAAACGTCAAAACGAAATAACGATAAAAACATTAAACCAATGGGAAGAGCATTTGAATACCGCAAAGCTACCAAGCTGAAGAGATGGGGCCACATGGCTAAGACATTCACCCGACTGGGCAAACAGATTGCCATCGCAGTGAAAGCTGCCGGTCCCGAACCAGAGAACAATCCGGCACTTCGAAGCGTCATCGCTGTCTGCAAGCGCGAGAACATGCCGAAGGACAACATTGAGCGCGCCATCAAGAACGCGATGGGCAAGGATCAGAGCGACTACAAGTCTGTCACATACGAAGGCTACGGCCCTCACGGCATCGCCATCTTTGTGGACACCCTGACCGACAACACCACGCGCACCGTTGCCGACGTGCGAAGCATCTTCAACAAGTTCAGCGGAAACATGGGCACCACCGGCTCTCTCTCCTTCCTCTTCGACCATAAGTGCGTGTTCACTTTCAAGAAGAAGGACGGCATGGACATGGACGACTTCATCCTCGACATGATAGATTGCGGCGTGGAAGAAGAATACGACGAGGAGTACGACGAGGAGAAGGACGTGACCACCATCACCATCTACGGCGAGCCCACCAGCTTCAACGCTATCCAGAAGAAACTGGAGGCTGATGGTTTCGAAGAAGTCGGCGGTGAGTTCACCTACATCCCTAATGACTTGAAGGACGTGACGCCTGAGCAACGCGAGACCATCAACAAGATGGTGGAGAAACTCGAAGAGTTCGACGACGTCCAGACCGTCTATACCAACATGAAGCCTGAAGAATAATACCTTTATTCATTAGGTAGAAAAGAAATCGCCGCACGCGGAAATGTGAGTTTCCGAGTGCGGCGATTGTTTTTCCTGCGTGCTGTGTTGCTAATCTCCGCGTGCGGCATCTGCAATGTTGCTGTGGCAGGCGGTAGAGTAGGGCAGGGCTTTGTTCAGAATTCGTCGGGCTGCTGTGCGCTTTGCAGGCTTGCGAAAGAGTCACCGCCGCCGAGGGCTTGAGCTATTTTGTCGCTTTCTGCCTTCTCCTCCGGTGTCATCTTTGGCGATACGAAGCGTCCGCCCATATCGCTTTCTTGCGTGCCCGGCAGAGGAATAGACGTGTCGAGGTCGGAGAAACGAGCAAACTCGCTGCGGAAAGCCAGCTTGATGTCGCCAACCGAGCCGTTTCGGTGTTTAGCAATGATGAACATTGCCTTGCCATGCCAGTCGTAACCTTTGTCGTCGACAAAGAGTTTGTAGTATTCCGGTCGGTGTATGAAGCAAACGATGTCGGCATCCTGTTCGATGGCACCCGATTCTCGCAGATCGCTGAGCTGCGGTCGCTTGCTCTCAAATCCCTCACGGCTTTCCACGCCACGGTTCAGCTGGCTCAGGGCAATGATGGGAATGTTAAGCTCTTTGGCCAGTCCCTTCAGGGCACGGCTCACGGCGCTGACTTCTTCTTGGCGGTTGAAGGCATTCACTCCGCTTGCCTGCATCAGTTGAAGATAGTCAATCATGATGACCTTCACGCCAAAGTCTCGAACCAGTCGACGTGCTTTCGTTTGCAATTCGAAAACGCTGAGCGACGGCGTATCATCAATGTATATGGGCACGTTGTAGAGTTGCCGAACGCGTTTGTCGAGCTGTCCCCACTCATAGGGTGCAAGCTGACCGCTACGGAGTTTCTCGCCGCTGAGCTCGCTGACGTTGACCATGAGGCGTTGCACAAGTTGCTGGTTGCTCATCTCAAGACTGAACATGGCGCAGGGAATCTGATAGTCCACCGCCATGCGTTTTATCATGGAAAGAACGAATGCTGTCTTACCCATGGCCGGACGTGCCGCAATGATGATGAGGTCGCTGTTCTGCCAGCCGTTTGTAATTTTGTCAAGCTCGTGGAAGCCCGTCGGCAGTCCACTCAGTCCGCCCTCTTTGGCCTGTGCCTTCTGTATGAGTTCGTAGACTTGGCTGATGACAGGGTCAATCTGCGTGAAGTCCTTCTTCATGTTCTTCTGCGCGATGGCATAGAGCAAACTCTCGGCTTCCTGCATCAAGTCAGCCACATCGATGGTGGCATCGAAGGCTTTGGTCTGCACAAGACTGGCAAAGGTGATGAGTTGTCGTGCCAAAGACTTCTGAGCGATGATTTTGGCGTGGTACTCGATGTGTGCCGAGCTTGCCACTTGTGCATTGATCTGCATGAGATAGACGTCGCCGCCTGCTGCCTCGAGGTTGCCCGTGTGCTCAAGTTGTTCCACCACCGTCATGATGTCAACGGGCTTTTGCTCGGCGTTGAGTGTCTGAATGGCCTGATAGATGAGCTGATGGCGGTGGTCGTAGAAGCTTTCTGGCTTGAGCAGTTCAGCCACAAGGCCGTAGGAATCCTGTTCCACCATCAGTGCTCCCAGCACAGCCACCTCCATGTCGAGGCTCTGAGGCTGCTTGTGTCCATACTGGTCAACTTGAGGCACTTCCACTATCTTTGTTGCGCCAGCGCGTCCTCCTCCTTTTGTATTTGCCATAATGTAGTGTTGTTTCGTTTTCTTTGTTTAGGGATGCAAAGTTACGAAAAGCCGCGCGAAAAACAAAGGAAAAGTTATGATTTATTTTGCTTGGCGGCGAGCTCCGCACAAACACAGACACCCTCGACTGCACCTTGCTCGTGTGCAAGGCGACAGTCGGGGGTGTCTGTGTGAAAGAAAGCCTTGGGCAGAGATTACTCTGCTTCGTCGCTCCAGATGTTCCAGTCCTTGTCCTCTTTGGTGAGGACGGGTTTGCTGGAATCTGCGCTTCCGTCTACGATGCTGACGGCCATCATTTGGCTTGCCTCAGCAGCGTTGATCCTGATTTCTGGCTGAATGTATTTCTTCATCTTGGTTCTTGTGTGGTTATTCTTCGCCCCAGATGTCCCAGCTCTTGTCTTCCGGAGAGAGGGCTTGGCTGCCGTCTACTGTCTTGTCGCTTACGACGTTGAGACTCTCGGCAAGCATCTGCGATGCCTGTGCTTCGTTGATGTTGACTGAGGGACAAATATAAAACTTCTTCATGTCGGTTATTGTTATATATTATTATTAATAATGTATAGATGCCTCCTCCCTTTTCTTGGGGAGGAGGCTGAATGTTGTGTCACTTAGAACAGCACCTTCTTGCCGGCAACGACGTTGATGCCCTTCTGCATCTTCTGGAGTCGCTGTCCGGAGATGTTGTAGATGGGAGCATCGCTGAGTGCGTTGATGTCGTTGATGCAGTTGATACCTGTTGCATTGCCGCCTTCGAAGAAGAATGCCTTCACGCCGCTTGTGCTCTGGAAGAATGCCTTGCGGGCTGCAATGGTTCCCTCTGCCTTGTAGAAGCCTACTTCGCCATCGACCATGGCAAGGACGTACTGAGTGCCGTCGGCAGTCACGTCGGTGTCGGAGAAAGTGAGGTCGTTGGCTGCGCCGAGCGTCCTCTCGGCCGCAGCGCCGTTGTAGTAGTAGCTGCCTTCATCAGCCTTCACGATGACGGCGTTGTCTGCGGGAACTTCCGTGACGGGCTCAAGGTGCAGATATGTCTCGTTTGCCTGAGCTGCGAATGCTTCCACTCCAGCGGGAAGGTATGCGACGTTGACGGCAGGAACGAAGGTTGCATAGCCAGCCTCAGTAACGTTGATCACGTAAACCTTGCCGTGATAAGCGAAGGGAACGGGAGTTGCGTCAGTTCCGAGGTCCTGATACCAGCCTTCGCCGCCGTTGTTCAGCTTGAAGCAGAGTTCGCCAGAAGCGAGGGTAGCGTCGTCAGCAGCCACACGGAAGCAGTTTGTGGTGGAGGGGTTGTTGCGTGCGAAGTCGGCACTGTTGCCGTTCTGCGTATATTCTACGGGAGCTACAAAGCAGTTTTCATACTTGTTGTTGCTGCCGCTGCCAGCCCAACCTACGAGGAGGCCGTTGCCTTCAGCCGTGCCGGTCTTGATGGAGCCGAGGAAGGCGCAGTTCTTGAGGGTGACTTCGTTCTCCATGTTGGCAAAGAAGCCGCCGCATGTGGCGTCGCCGTTGCTGCCAGTGTAGCTGACATTGGTCTTGACGATGACGTTCTCGATGAGTGTTCCGTTGCCGTCGGAGCGTCCGCCGAGGCCGCCTACGCAGTTGTTGCCGGCAGATGTGGCACTGCCTTCCACGATGAGGTTCTTGATGGTGGCGGCGTTGATGTAAGCGAAGAGACCTGTGCGGCTCGTGCCGTTGTTCACAACATCAATCGTGATGGTGTGTTCCTGGCCGTCGAATGTGCCGTGGAAGGCTGTGGCCTGGTTGTTGCCGAAGAGCACGCTCTTGTATTCTGTGTAGTCGATGTCGGCCATAAGCTTGATGTTTGCCGTGCCGTAGGTACCGTTATAATCTGTGACAGACTGAGCCATCCAGCGGAGCTGCCAAGGCTCTGAAATCTCGAACCAGCCGTCGACAGCGGTGAGGGCGTTCTCCTGATACTTGCCGCAAACGGCGCAGAAGCCGTTCTGGTATGTGTGGGGAGGAATAACGGAAGTGGATTCGTTGCTGTAGGTGAGTGTGCCTCCCTCAACGGAGGTGCCGTCGCACTTCATCTCGCCGTTGGCATATACCTGGCTGTGACCTGTGGCAAAGGGGACGGGATATGCATCAGCATCGATGGTCTGATACCATGCGATGGTGTTCTGGTCGCCGTTCAGCTTGAAGCAAAGTTCGCCCGAAGCAACTTGCTCTGCGGTTATCTTGACTACGCCGTTGTCGCTGCCTACTGTCTGATAGCAGTTGTTGATGGTCTTCGTGCCGCGTGCCCATGTCTCGCCTTCGGTCACTTCGCCAATGTTGTAGCAGTTGTTGAAGGTGGCACCGCCGCCACACCAGCCGCTGAACGCGCCGTTCTCCCAGCCGCCGCTCACCTTGCCGGTGTTGTAGCAGTTGTTGAAGACAATCAGTGTGCTGCCATAGTTGCAGCCGAGGAAGGCTGCGTTGTTCTGCTTCTGACCTACCACGGCAGCCTCGTTGCCGCAGTTCTCGAAGGTGATGGTGCCATTGTTGTTGCAGCAGCCGACGAAGGCGGCCAGACATGCGCCGCCAGTGCTGACGATGTCGCAGGAAGCGTCCATGATGAGGTTCTTGATGGTGGCACCAGCACCGGCCACGCCGAAGAAGCCTTGCTCTTTCTTAGAACCGTCGAGCTTCATGCCCTTGATGCGATGGCCCTGTCCGTCGAACGTGCCGATGAACTTCTTGCCATCCGTGCCGATGGCTGTCCAAGCATCGATGCTGCTGAGGTCAATGTCCTGGGTCAGGACGGCGGAGCAGTTGTTTGGAATAAGACCAGAGTTCACGTCCTGAGCAAAAGCCTCACACTGTGCGGCAGTGGAGATCTGATAAACGCCGTCAACCTTGGGTACGATTGAACCGACCTCGCCAGCTTTCTCGAGCTCGACCAGTACGTCGGCATCGCGGAAGGTGACGCGCAGGGTGTATTCTGCTGTCTCTGAAATCTTCCATTTCGTGTCGGGGTCGCCATTGTAGGGAAGGGCAACCACGTCGGAGCCGACTTCATTGAGCACAAGACCTGCCGTGGAGGGGTGCATGGCAGGGTTCCAGTTCTTGGAGGTGAGGAGCTTGAAGCCTTCACCCGTGGTTTGTGTGAGGACACCTGTCCATTCGAATACGTTCTCGCTGACTTGAGTCATCGTCGTCTTGGCGAGGTCTGCATCGGCAGTGCTCCATCCTGCAGGTGAGGAGTCGCCGACGATGTAAACTACATCATAAGCTTTTGCACCTGCCATGCAAGCAAGTGCGCAGAGAAAAGTAAATACCTTTTTCATTTTTTGTTTTAATTGGGTTTATAAATATGATTATATCTTTTTACCTGAAAAGCGCGGCAAAGATACACATTATTTATTATATATGCCACATTCTGCCAAGTTATTTTCTCTTATCCACAACTTTTAGCACGCAGAGGGCCATTTCTGTGACATCTTGCAGCGTTCCGTACGCCAAATCATGGCCGGTTGTCATTCCCTACTTTGAGTGTCCGCTAAATGAAAACTGTTCGTCAGAGTACATGACGGACGTGCCGTGTAGTGACGCGCCGTGGCGCGTCCGTGTTTTCAGCAAAAGGAGGACAGAGGGAAAGGTGCAGCGGTTGGCGGACGCGCCACGGCGCGTCCCTACAGGCAAAACGCTTGATGATATAACACGCGGCACGCCCCTCCGTCCGGAAGAGCGTGCCGCGTTGTTTGCAGCATCATGACCGTGCAATTGCAACATCATGACCATGCAATTGCAGCATCA
>CAMVDV010000013.1 GCA_947166305.1 uncultured Prevotellaceae bacterium
CCGGGGTTGTTTGATTAGTATTTAACTCGTCCCAATTTTAACGGGACACTAATGAATACTTTTCATTATTGTTTTGATTTTAGGATTTATATATTTTGGATTTCAAACATTCTCACGAAGCTTGTAGGGTAGGGGGTCTCGAACTTCATCGTCTGTCCCGTACGGGGGTGGTAGAAGTAGAGGCGGAAAGCGTGGAGCGCGAGCCTGTGGAGCGGACATGGACCGAAACCGTACTTGTCGTCGCCTGCCACGGGATAGCCCAGGTCCTTCATGTGGACGCGTATCTGGTTCTTACGGCCCGTCTCGAGTCGCATCTCGGCCAAGGTGAAGCGCCCGTTCGTAGCGATGCGTCGGTAGTGAGTGACTGCCTCTTTGCCGCCATTGTCCGTAGGGCTGCTGTAGGTGATGTAGGCCTTGTTGTCCTTGAGCCACGAGTGTGCGGTGCCACCTTCCTGCTCCATCTCGCCGCAGAGCACGGCCACATAGCGGCGGTCGAAGACGATTCCCTTCCAGTCCTCCTCGAACATCCGTCTCACCTCCAGGCTTTTGGCATAGACCATCAGGCCGCTCGTGTCGCGGTCGAGTCGGTGTACCACGTGCGCCGTGCAGGGAAAGTGGCGTCGGCGAAAGTATTCGTCGAGGATTGTCTTGACGCAATACTGCCCTGGCGCTGAGGCCATGCTCAGGATGCCTTCGGCTTTCTCGATGACGATGAGGTCCTTGTCCTCGTAGATTATCTTCACATATTTGTTCTGCAACTCAGTGCTACGCTTGTGGCGGCTCACGAGTACCGTCTCTCCGGGCGTGAGCATGAAGTCATACTGCGTGACGAGTTTCCTGTCGACCATGACGGCGTGGCCGGAGAGCAAGTCCTTTGCCCTGTTTCGGCTAATGCCGCTCATCTCCTTCATCAGGAAGTCCATGAGCGGCATGGCAGCCGTCACATGGAGCGTGATGTACTTGTTCCGAGCGTACTGCTCAGCTGTTAGGTTTCTTGCCATTGCCTCCCTTTCTCTTGTGATGGTGGTATCTGCGATTCTTTCCTTTGCTTGTCCCTTCCTCTCTCTTGCCTTCCGGCCGACTTTCCTGCTTCGGCGCCGGATGCCTCCTGCCTCCCTTGTTCCTTCCCGAACCCTTGCCGCCACGGTATGCAGGGGTCTCGCCGAACTCTTCAGGCATCTGCTCCTTGGGTATTTCCTTCCCGAGGAAGCGTTCAATCTGCCGGAAATAGAGCATGTCCTTGTCGTTGACGAGCGTCACGGCTCTGCCTCCACGGCCCGCCCTGGCGGTCCGACCGATGCGGTGGACATAGTCTTCCTCATCGCGTGGCACGTCGAAATTGATGACCATTGCGATGTCATCGATATCTATTCCGCGGGCAACGATGTCCGTGGCCACCATGATGTCAATTTTCCCGCTGCGGAACTGATACATCACGTCGTCCCTCTCGTCCTGCGTCAGGTCGCTGTGCATCGCACGGGCATTGTAGCCGGCGCGTATGATGCTGATGGCAAGCTCCTTCGTCTTCTTCTTGGAACCCACAAAGATGATGACGCGATGAGGTGCCTCCTGCTCGAAAAGGTGCTTCACCACGAGCAACTTCTGCGGTTCGTAGCAGATGAAGGCACTTTGCCGGATGTTGTCGGCAGGCTTGCTTACGGCAAGTTTCACCTCCACTGGATTGCGAAGGATAGTGTGTGCCAGGCTCAAGATGTCGCCTGGCATGGTGGCACTGAACATGATTGTTTGGTGATTCTCAGGCAAAGCCTTTGCAATGAGCAAGATGTCGTCGCAGAAACCCATGTCGAGCATACGGTCGGCCTCGTCGAGGATGAAGAAAGAGACACGGCTCAAGTCGATATTGCCAAGGCTCAGATGGCTGATGAGGCGGCCCGGTGTGGCAATCACCACGTCCGCTCCGCTCTGCATGGCCCGCTTTTCCTGCTCGTAGCGTATTCCGTCATTGCCGCCATAGACTGCCACGCTGCTCACATCGTCGAGGTAATATGCAAAGCCCTGCATGGCGCTGTCGATCTGTTGGGCAAGCTCTCGAGTCGGAGACATGATGACACAGTTGATGGCATCCTTAGGGTATCCGCCGTCAGCCAGTTTGCTTAGCACCGGCAGCAAGTAGGCCGCCGTCTTACCCGTGCCCGTCTGTGCCACACCCATCATGTCCCTTCCTTCGAGGATGGGCGGGATGGCATGCTCCTGGATAGGGGTCGTATCGGTGAAGTTCATGTCGTCGAGTGCATCGAGGACAAGGTCGTTGAGGTCTAAGTCGTAGAAATCCATTATCAGTCTTGTGTTGTTTACAGTAATATAATAAATGTTTATGGGCATCGTCGCTCACCTTGGCGCCTTGCGGTAAAGGTAGATGGCGATGAAAGTATAGAGGATGTTTGGCATCCATGCAGCGAGTGCCGGGTGCATACCAGCATTCGTGGAGAAGGTGGCAGAGATGCCTTGCAGCAAAATGTAAGTGGCACTCAGGGCGATGCCTATTCCGAGCGAGAAGCCCATGCCGCCTTTTCTCTTCCGCGACGAGAGCGACATACCGATGGAGGCAAGGATGAATGCAGCAAGAGGAGAGGCGAATCGCTTGTAATACTCCACCTCGAAGACGCTGAGGTTGCCGCTTCCGCGGTTACGCTGCTTTTCTATGTACTCCTTAAGCTCGGAGTTTGTCATGGTCTCCTGTTGGTTGCGGATGAAAAGGAAGTCCTTCGGCTCGATGCGGACCACGGAGTCCACGAGATCGTAGTGCGTGATTTTTTCCTTCATGCCTCGCAGTTCGCGGATTGTCACGTCGCGTAGATGCCATTGATAACGTACGTCGCTCAGCGTATCATAGATGGCTGTGTTGGCAGAAAGGTGCGATACGAGCTTTTTCTGTTCAAACTTATCGAGCGAAAAGTGTATGCCTGTCTTGCTGACGCCGTCGAAGTGTTCCATATAGGCGATGACTCCTGGCTCAACCTGCAGCTGTACCTTCTCGGCATAAGTAGGGTTCTTCTCGCGTTTCTTGTACTGGTTTTCGAAGGCAAGGCGCTTTATGCTGCTACGGGGAATGACTTCCGAGCCGAGCCAAAAGCTTAAGGCGGCAATAAGGGAGGCGCTGACCATATATGGAAGCAAAAGCCTGCGGAAGCTAATGCCTGCGCTTATCATGGCAATGATTTCGCTTCGGTCGGCAAGCTTCGTCGTGAAGAAGATAACGCTGATGAAGACGAACAGAGCGCTGAAGAGGTTGGCGTAATAGGGAATGAAGTTGAGGTAATACTCCATGATGATGGCACGCCACGGTGCCTGCGATTCGGTGAAGCGGTCGATGTTCTCATTGAAATCGAACACTACGCCGATGCTCAGGATAAGCACGATGGAGAAGAAATATGTGCCGAGGAACTTGCCTATGATGTAGCGATCGATTCTCTTCATCTATATTCTCTGCGTCACTTGTTTGAGCATTCCTGCTTTCCAGGTCGGGAAGTCGCCGGCAAGGATGTGCCTTCGTGCCTCACCCACAAGCCATAGATAGAAGGCAAGGTTGTGGATGCTGCCAATTTGGAGTGCGAGTAGCTCCTGCGCCTTGAAGAGGTGGTGGAGGTAGGCTTTGCTGTAGAAGGTATCGACCCAGGCGGTTCCGTCGGAATCGATGGGGGAGAAGTCGTCCTCCCACTTCTTGTTGCGCATGTTCATGATGCCTTGGCTCGTGAAGAGCATGGCATTGCGGCCGTTGCGTGTGGGCATTACGCAGTCGAACATGTCGACTCCTCGCTCGATGGCTTCGAGGATGTTGGCGGGAGTGCCTACGCCCATGAGGTATCGGGGCTTGTCTTTGGGCAGAATGGCGTTGACCACTTCTATCATCTCGTACATCACTTCGGTAGGTTCCCCTACGGCCAGTCCGCCGATGGCGTTTCCGTCGGCTTCCTTCGAGGCGATGTATTCTGCACTTTGTTCTCGAAGGTCGCGGAAGGTGCATCCCTGCACGATGGGAAAGAGGCTTTGTGAGTAGCCATAGAGCGGTTCGGTCTCGTCGAGGCGTTTGATGCATCGGTCGAGCCAGCGGTGGGTGAGTCCGAGACTTTTCTTGGCATAGTTGTAGTCGCTCGTTCCTGGTGGGCACTCGTCGAGTGACATGATGATGTCAGCGCCGATGCTTCGTTCGATGTCCATCACGCGTTCGGGCGTGAAGGTGTGCCGGCTTCCGTCGATATGGCTCTGGAATGTGCATCCCTCCTCGGTGAGTTTCCGTATGCCGGCAAGGGAGAACACCTGGAAGCCTCCGCTGTCGGTCAGGATGGGTCTGTCCCATCCGCCAAAACGGTGTAGTCCGCCGGCTTTCTGGAGTATCTCTGTGCCCGGACGGAGGTAGAGATGATAGGTGTTGCCAAGGATGATTTGTGCGCGGACGTCTTCCTTGAGGTCGCGCACGTTGACGCCTTTCACGCTTCCCACCGTGCCGACTGGCATGAAGATGGGTGTCTCTATCTGTCCATGGTCTGTGGTGATGAGTCCGGCGCGTGCGTTGGTCTGAGGGTCGGTCTTTAGGAGTTGAAACTTCATAATCGCGTGCAAAGGTACGAAAAAAAGGGAAAATGGGAAAGGGAAAAGTGAATAATAATTGCCAAACATCAAAAACTCCCTCCAAAAAGTTATTGAAAGCAATAGGAAAGAAAGGCCAAAATGTAGGGACGCGCCGTGGCGCGTCCTCCGTTTTGGAATAGGGATTAGAGATTAGAGAATAGGGATGTGATGGAAAACGCTTGCGAAAAATCAAAAAATCCATTACAAAACTCATCGCGTAAAACAGGATTTTGAACCATACAAAACGGAGTCTTGTCTGGAACGGCACGCTGTGATTGGCATAACAGCACGCGGTGTTTGTCATCGGGGCACGCTTTGTTCACCGAAGCAAAACAAGGATTTTTGTGAAATTCTGTGCTCTAATTGACCGAATTAAACGTCAAGTGTGTACTATCATAACATCGTTTCTCGGAAAGCATTTTCCTAACGGATTGATTTCCAACAGGGATTTGATTTAAGCCTGTTTTTTGCCTTTTGTGAGGCAAAGTGCCGTCTGCACGAAGAAATGCCGTCAGGAAGCGATGCAGAAGAAAAAATTATGACATTATGAGTGCTGTTTGATGATAAAGGCACGAAGTTCGCCTTGATTGGACATTAAGTCTTATTTTATGTCAAAACAGTTGGATTCGGATGTTTTCTGACGGAAATGTTTGCATCGTGAGGCATATATCGTTATCTTTGTGCCGTTGAAACATAGAAAAACCAATCATCCACTAACCATCTCATTGACATGAAACGAATCTTCAGCACTCTCATCGCAGCCGTGGCTCTCGGCATGAGCGCCACGGCACAGGAAAGCCTCGTGGCCACCCTTCAGCATGGCTCCAACCTCCGCACGTTCTACGGCGACACGGCCCTCTCCGCTGCCCACGACGCTGCTGCCAACGGCGACATCATCACGCTCTCGGCAGGCAAGTTCCAGGGCTGCGACGTCACCAAGGCCATCACCCTCCGGGCGGGCGGCGAGGACGTCACCAACATCGTCTCGCCCATCTCCTTCACCGTGCCAAGCGGTACGGTGCATTCCCTCACGGTGGAAGGGCTGGGATTCAGCTTCGCCGGAGATTTAATCTTCAGCGGTACCGCAGGAGGGGAGAACGTCGTCGTGTCGAAATGCAAGGCAAACGTGTCTTATCATAACGCTCGTTTCCTGAATGTCAACGCCACTATCGTGCAGTCGCGCTTCGAGGGGACCTTCATGGTGTCGGCCGACGGCACACATCTCACATGCCTCAACAGCATCCTTGGGAATATAGAAGGCTCGGCCTACGACATCCAGAACTGCAACCTGCTGAGCGGTGTCGGCATAGACCATTCGCAGATCAAGAACAGCATCGTCTATTGGGGAAACGTCGCCCTCGGCAGCTCCAACACAAGCAGCCATTGCCTGGTGCTGGAGAACAGCACGGGATTTGCCGACTCGTGGCGTGTGGCGGATGAAGACGGCAACTACTATCTCGATCCCGAGTATGTATCGGGCGACGACCACCGCCTCTCCGACGAGGCAGCCCAAGCCTATCTGGGCACAGACGGCACGCAGGTGGGCATCTACGGCGGGATGCATCCCTACAACACCACGCCCGACTACTCCCTGGTGAAGAAGCTCGACGTCATAGGCTCTCACCAGAACGGAAAGCTGAAAGTAAGGATTAACGTAGAATGAACAAGCCATGACGCACAGACTGACAGCATTCCTCGTGCTCCTTGCCGCCATAGGCACGGCAAGAGGGCAGACTGCCTACAGCTATCGCTACTGGTTCGACGGCAATGTCTCCACCCTGAAGACAGGTTCGGCACAGGGCGAGACAACCTTAGAGGCAGACATCTCGGCGCTGGCCAAAGGCTCCGTCCACTCCCTCCACTTCCAGGGACACGACGCCGACAACCATTGGAGCCCCGTCCGGACGACATTCTTCTTCATCCCCAACACCGATACGCAGAGCGTGAAGGCGCGTTACTGGCTGGACGACAATGATGCCGCAGCCATCACGACCGCGACGCCCGGCGGAACCATCGACCTCGACATCAGCCACCTCAGCATCGGCACCCACGCAGTCCACTACCAGACGTACAACGCCGCAGGCGAAGCCTCACCCGTGCGCACTGCATATTTCTATATGGACGTGCTGCAGCCCGCCACACTCACTTGCCATATCTGGATAGACGACAACCAAAGCGAGGCCCAGGCATTCCCCCTGACGGACGAAGACATCACGATAGAGGCAGAAGACCTCTCCGTCGGCATGCACGACCTGCACGCCGCCATCTACGACGACAAAGGCCGATGGCTGACGGAAGGCACCGTTGCCTTCGAAGTGAAGGCACCGATGGCCGTCATCACCCTCACCGCCACCGTGGAGACCTTCTCCTTCCCCAAGGACCTCGACTTCGATGGCGTGGAAGGCCTGCGCGCCTACACCGCAACAGGCTTCCATAAACAGACGGGCGACGTGATGATGAGCCGCGTGACCGACGTGCCTGCAGGCGAAGGACTCCTGCTCGTCGGCGAGAAAGGAACCTACGAAGTGCCGGTAGCGACATCCTATTCCTACTATGCAAACCTGCTCGTCGGCCTGACGGAAACAACCCTGATAGCAAAAAGTGCCGACGGCTACGACAACTATCTCTTGTCGCAGTCCGACGGCACGAATTGCTTTGTCCCCGCCACCGACGGCACCACCATCGAGGCAGGCCGTGCCTATCTGCACATACCCGGCAGCCTTGCAGCAGGAAAGAAGAGCCTGAAGATAAGCTTCGACGACAATCCCGACGGGATAAAGCTCGTCCCTCAGACCTCCGGGGAAGAGGACGGCATATACTATGACGTGGCAGGCCGACGGCTGAGCAAGCCCACGAAGGGCATCAACATCCACCGTGGCAGGAAGATTGTCGTGAAGTAGGCACGGCAATCCTTCTGCCCGGTACACAAAAAGGCAGAATCCTCCCGGATTAATCAGGAGGATCATCGCTCTTCCGGCATGGCCAAAAAGACAAAAAGCAGGGGGAGGGACACTACATCTTCCGCAGCTTGCGGAGCAACTCCTTGTTGATGGTGCTGATGCGCCGCTGCCTCTCCTTGAAGTCGGCCTTGAAGTCGGCGCTGAGCGTCGTGATTTCCTCGTTCACACCATGATAGAGGTCGCTGAAAGTGCGTAGCAATGGAGGCAGATAGGGCTGCTCCTTCGTGTTGACCACCATGCGGATGCCCTGAGGAACGAGCCTGACATCCAGCTCCTCGCCAGCATCCTTCGGGTCGCCATCGAAGTGGATGACGCCAGGAGCAGACCGCTTGATGTGCAGATGACGGCAACGGAAAGAACGGATGCGGCTGTTCGAAGTAATCGTCTTGTTGAAGAGTTGTATGGCAATCTGCGGAGCCTCAAGCATGGTGAAGGGTTCCATGATGGTCACATCCATCAGTCCGTCGCTCATGCTGGCCTGCGGTGCGATGTAGGCATTGTTGCCATATTGGCTGGCATTGGCACAGGCAATGAGGAAAGCCTTGTAGACTTGTCTCTCCCCGTCCACGGTGATCTCGTAGGTGTCGGGCTTGTATTTCAGTCCTTCCTTCAGCGTGTTCTCGATATAGGTGAGCAGTCCGCGCCGGCCTGCCTTGGCAAAGCGGTCGCTGATGAACGCGTCGAAGCCCACACCGCAAGTGCAGAAGAAAGGCTCCTGGTCAATCATCCCGTAGTCGAGGCTCTCTATTTGACATTCAGCGAGCACGCGTAGAGCGCCATCGGGGTTCATCGGGATGTATAGATGCCTTGCCAGTCCGTTTCCGCTCCCGCAAGGAATGATGCCAAGCGCCGTGTTGGAGTGTATAAGCCTGCGCGCCACCTCATTGACCGTACCGTCGCCTCCCACGGCAACCACAACGTCTGCTCCGGATTGCTCTGCCTCGCCTGCAATCTCCGCAGCATGACCCTTGTGATCCGTCAGCCTTACGGTCCATTCGAAGCGTTCGTCCAGATATTCAGGAATGAGGTCGATGATGTGACCCTTGTCCGTTGTGCCCGAAATGGGATTGACAATGAATACTATCTTCTTCTTTCCATCCATGTTCCAGGCTGCAAAGATACAACAAAAATGAGGAATTAGGAATGAAGAATGAAGAATTATAGGGCCAAAACAAAAATTTTTCACTTTTCACTTTTCACTTTTCACTTAAATGTCGTACCTTTGCACAAAAATTAGCCCCAACGAGGGTTTTGACATTATTATATTTATATGGGATTATTACAAGAAAGATGTGCTAAATACACCCTTCCGCAGGAGTTCATGGCACAAGGGATTTACCCTTATTTCCGCGAAATAGAAGGCAAACAGGGCACAGAGGTCATCATGGAAGGCCGCCGCGTGCTCATGTTCGGCTCTAACGCCTATACGGGTCTGACAGGCGATCAGCGTGTCATCGACGCAGGATGTGCAGCCATGCAGAAGTACGGTAGCGGATGTGCCGGCAGTCGTTTCCTCAACGGAACGCTCGACATTCATGTCCAACTCGAGAAGGAACTTGCCGAATTCGTAGGCAAGGACGAGGCTTTATGCTTTGCCACAGGATTCACAGTCAACAGCGGTGTCATCAGTCAGATAGTCGATCGCAACGATTATGTCATTTGTGACGACCGAGACCACGCAAGCATCGTCGACGGACGACGCCTCAGTTTCGCCACACAGCTCAAGTTTAAGCACAACGACATGGAGGATTTGGAGAAACAACTCCAGAAGTGTGAGCCAGACCGCGTTAAGCTTATCGTGGTAGACGGCGTCTTCAGCATGGAAGGCGACCTTTGCAAGTTGCCTGAAATCGTTGCCCTCAAGAAGAAATACAACGCCACCATCATGGTAGACGAAGCTCATGGCATCGGTGTCTTCGGCAGGCAAGGCCGAGGAGTGTGCGACCATTTCGGGCTGACCGACGAGGTTGACCTCATCATGGGCACTTTCTCCAAGAGCCTGGCCTCCATCGGTGGCTTCATTGCCGCAGACAGTAGCATCATCAACTGGCTGCGTCACACCGTGCGCACCTACATCTTTAGCGCAAGTTGCACGCCCGCTGCCACTGCAGCGGCTCGCGAAGCGCTCCATATCATCCAGCAGGAACCCGAGCGACTCGAGGCTCTTTGGAATGTCACCAACTACGCTCTCAAGCGTTTCCGCGAGGAAGGATTTGAGATTGGCGACACGGAAAGCCCCATCATCCCGCTCTATGTCCGCGATACGGACAAGACCTTCATGGCCGTTGCCAAGGCATTTAACGAGGGAGTCTTCATCAATCCTGTCATACCGCCGGCTTGTGCTCCGCAAGATACACTGGTGCGCTATGCGCTCATGGCAACTCATACTCGCGAACAGGTGGACGAGTCCGTCGAAAAGCTCAAAAAGGTCTTCAAGGAACTGGAGATTCTCTGAGCGGACGAGGCGCCGGACGATTGTTATTTATGGCAATACTTGCTTCCACAAGGGGCAGGTATTGCTTTTTTTTTGGAAGAACGATACAGCGGGAGGCTGTGTCATTATCAGCAATACTTGGTATTAAAAAGTTTTAGCGGACACCAATTATCGGCAACAACGAATTGAACAGATTGAAAGGATTCTCTTGGTGTGCAGATTATCTGCTTTGCCTGAATCCTTGCAGTCCGTTCAGTTCGTTGTATATATATAAAGGTATAGTGGCACAGGTTGGCCTGTCCGCCATTCTCTCTGCTTACTTGTCTTCGAAATAGATGCGTTTGACGCGCGGAGCGATGCCGGTGAGGATTTCGTAGGGAATGGTGCCGCAACGCTTTGCCAACTCTGTTGGCGGCAGTTCGCTGCCGAAGATGGTGGCAAGGTCGCCTTCCTGGCAGTTGATGTCCGTGACGTCTATCATGCAGACGTCCATGCAGATGTTTCCAACGTAGTCGGCTTGCTGTCCGTGCACAAGGCAGTATCCTCGCCTGCAGCCAAGGAGTCTGTTCAGACCGTCGGCGTATCCGATGGGAAGGGTGGCGATGCGGCTGTCGCGCTCCAGTATGGTCCGCCGGCTATAGCCTACGCTTTCTCCGGCCTTCACGTTGTGTATCTGCAGGATGGTGGTGCGCAGTGTGCTGACGACGTTGATGGTTTCGTTCGTGAAGCTGTCGATGCCGTAGAGTCCAAGCCCGAGTCGCACCATGTCGAGGTGTCGGCCTGGGAAGCGTTCGATGGCGGCACTGTTGCAGATGTGTCGGAGGATGCGGCCGGGGAAGGCTTCCTGAAGTTGTCGGGCTCCCTTTTGGAAGCGTTTCCATTGCAGTTCGGAGAAGTCGTCGAAGTCTTGGCTGTCGCTTCCCACGAAGTGTGAGAAGACGCTTCGGGGCGTGAGGGCTGTCTGCCTGCGGAGGCGTTCGATGAGGGCAGGGATGTCTTTTTCTGCGTCGAAGCCGAGGCGGTGCATGCCGGTGTCGAGCTTGATGTGGACGGGCAGGCCGGTGATGCCTTCGTGCTCGGCAGCGTGGATGAGGGCATCGAGCAGTCGGAAGCTGTACACCTCGGGCTCGAGATGGTTGCGGAAGAGTGTGCTGAGGCTGCTCATTTCGGGGTTCATGATCATGATTCCGGCGGTGATTCCTTTTTCTCGGAGCATTGCTCCCTCGTCGGCCACGGCCACGGCGAGATAGTCCACGCCGGCGGCTTGCAGTGTCTTCGACACTTCGACTGCTCCGGCACCGTAGGCGTCGGCCTTGACCATGCAGACGATCTTTGTCTCAGGCCTCATGAATGTGCGGAAGTGGTTGAGGTTCTTTGTGATGGCACTGAGGTTGACTTCGAGTATGGTTTCGTGGACTTTCTTCTCGAGGCGGTCGGTGATGCGCTCGAAGTGGAAGCTGCGTGCGCCCTTGATGAGTATGAGTTGGTGCTGCAGGCTGGTCATGACGGGGTCGGAGAGCAGTGCGTCGGTGGTTGGGAAAAAGCGTCGGCTGAAGGGCAGGTGTGCGAAGCAGTCCATGTGGGCTGAGATGATGCCTCCCACGGCAATGAGGTTGTTGATGCCACGCTGGCTGAGCAGCGATGCAAGGCCGCTGTAGAGTGCATGTGGCTCCACGCCGCTCTGCTGGATGTCGCTGAGGATGAGTGTGCGCTGCCTGCCTTCTTTTTCCGGTCGGCGGTTCATGAAGTCGAGCGCAATGTCGAGGCTGTCGAGGTCACTGTTGTAGGAATCGTTGATGAGGGTGCAATCGTTTACTCCCTCTTTCACTTCGAGGCGCATGGCAATTGGCTCGAGTGCGCGGAGTCTTTCTTCGGTGATGTCGTCGTCGAGGCCAAGCTCGCGGCAGACAGCGCGGCAGAGTGCCTTGTTGTCTTCAAAGGCGTTGCCGGTGCTGCGGCAGGCTGTGAGCTTTCCCTTGAAGTGGGCTTCGTCGATGCATTTGCTGATGACGGGGTCGCCCTCCGGGTAGATGATGACCTTGGCGTCCTTCATGAGCAGGAGTTTCTCGCGGCATTTGTCTTCCATCGACGCGAAGTTCTCCTGATGAGCGCTGCCCAGTCGGGTGAAGATGCCGATGGTTGGCTTGATGATGTGTTGGAGTGCTGCCATCTCGCCGGGTTCGGATATGGCTGCCTCGAAGATGCCTATCTCGCTCTTCTCCCAGAGTCCCCAGACGGAGAGGGGCACGCCTATCTGGGAGTTGTAGCTTCGGGGGCTGCGCGTGACGTTGAAGTCGGGCGCGAGGAGCTGGTAGAGCCATTCCTTGACGAGTGTCTTGCCGTTGCTCCCCGTGATGCCTACGATGGGGATGTCGAAGCGTGTGCGGTGGTAGGCGGCCAGCTTTTGCAGCGCGGCGAGTGTGTCGCTCACTGTGAGGAAGTCGGCATCGGGGAAGCTGCCTTCCACCTTCTCGCTGACAACGAAGGCGCGTACGCCTCGACGATAGAGGTCTTCGACGTAACGGTGGCCGTTGCCGCGGTTTGTCCTGATGGCAAAGAAGAGTGTCGACTCGGGGTAGCAGAGGCTGCGGCTGTCGGTGAGGAGCCAGCTCACGTCGCGTCCGCTCGCCTGGTCTGTTTTTGCTCCTATGACGGAGGCTATTTCTATTGTGCTGTACATGGTTCTGTATGATGCTTTTTTGCTTTGTTTTGTCCTTGATGTTCTTGTTGTGATTGCTTGGCTGGGCTGTGGCGTTGCCCATCGTCGCGTGCTGCGTTGTCCATCGTCGCGTGCTGCGTTGCCCATCGCCGCGTGCTGCGTTGCCCATCGTCGCGTGCTGCGTTTTTTCCTACGGCCCGGTCTGTGCGTCGTCGATGCCTGCCTTGAACCTGTTCCAGATGTGCTCCACGGCATTCGGGCCAGGATGAATCATGTCGTCGGCATAGTAGCAGTAGTCTCGCAGCTCATCGAGCAAGAGTTCGTAGGCAGGGAAGTAGCTGGCTGTTTCGGGAAAGCGTTTGCATAGTTCGTCGACGGCGAGCAGCAACGTCGCCTTGGCCAGTTGGCTGCCGTGGAGCCCGTACTTCTTGTAGCGATAGGGGCTGACGGTGAAGACGACCTGGGTGCGGGGGCACTCCCGTCGGAGCAGTTCCATCATGCCGGAGAGCGTGTCGATGCAGACCGACAGCGGGAGGGTTACTTCCTCAAACTCGCGCGCCGGCACTTTATGGCAGTTTGCTACCGTCATTCCGTCCGTTTTGAGTCGATAGCAGACGTTTGTGCCGAGCGTGACAATCAGGTAGTCTGCGTGGCGGAGCGCCTCGCCCAGCAGTCGGAAAGTGTCGCCGATTGTCGTCCGGAACCTCGCCTCGTCTGTGTCGCTCAGCAGGGTGTTGGCCCACCAGCAGCGCCACTTTCCGTCGAAATGGAAGACGGGCAGCGGGGCATCGCTCAGCAGCGACTGGCGGACTTGAATGGCAATGCTCTCGGGATTGTAGGCCGCGCCCAGCGGATTGCAGACGGCATCCATGCCTTCGGCAAGGAAACGCTCGCCCATATACTGGGCAAAGCAGGAACCGAGCAACACGAAGTGCTGATTCCTGCGCATCCGTTTGGCCGGCTTCGGCACTTCCACAATTGTCCTTCTTGCCGTTCCTTCTGCCTTCATTGTCCTCTTTAGTTCATTTTTGTTGCACAAAGTTACATAAAATTCCGCAAAAATGTTTAACTTTGCAAAAACAAAATAAAGTAAATCGTGAAAATAGAGCCGCAAGAGCTTCTTCCTCATATAAATTTCCCCGCCGACCTCCGTGCCTTGCCCCTGGAGGCTTTGCCCCGCGTCTGCGAGGAACTCCGGCAGGAAATCATCCGCGAGATGGCAGACAACCCGGGCCACTTCGCCAGCAGCCTCGGCGTGGTGGAGCTAACCGTTGCCCTCCACTACGTCTTCGACACGCCGCGCGACCGCATCGTCTGGGACGTGGGGCATCAGGCAGCAGGCCACAAAATCCTGACCGGCAGGCGAGAGTCCTTCCACACCTATCGGCATCTGGGCGGACTCCGTCCCTTCCCGTCGCCCGACGAAAGCGAGTACGACACCTTCGCCTGCGGCCATGCCTCCAACAGCATCTCCGCTGCGCTCGGCATGGCAGTGGCTGCGCACCTCAAGGGCGACGACGAAAGGAAGGTGGTGGCCGTCATTGGCGACGGAAGCATGAGCGGCGGACTGGCATTCGAAGGGCTCAACAACGCAAGCAGCACGCCCAACAACCTGCTCATCATACTCAATGACAACAATATGAGCATCGACCGAAGCGTGGGAGGCATGAGGCATTACCTCCATCTGCTCCACACTTCGAGCCTCTACAACAACGTCCGCTTCCGTCTCTCCGAACAACTCTTCCGTTTCGGCTTCCTCAGCGAAAAGAGACGGCAGAGGATTCTCCGCTTCAACAACTCCCTGAAGTCGCTCCTCGTAGGCCAGCAGAACATATTCGAAGGGCTCAACATCCGATACTTCGGACCGACCGACGGGCACAACGTCGTCGAGCTCGTCGGCACGCTACGCCAGATAAAGGACATGAAAGGCCCCAAGCTCCTGCACCTCCACACCGTGAAGGGCAAAGGCTTCAAGCCGGCAGAGAAAAACCCGACCGTCTATCACGCTCCAGGCAAGTACGACCCCGAGACGGGACAGCGCCTGGGAGGCGAACAGGACGGACTGCCGCCGAAGTATCAGGACGTGTTCGGAGAAACGCTGCTCGAGCTGGCCAGGCAGAACGAAAGGATCGTGGGCATCACCCCTGCCATGGCAACAGGATGCGGACTCAATGTCATGATGAGGGAAATGCCCGAGCGAACCTTCGACGTAGGAATAGCCGAAGGCCACGCCGTCACGTTTGCCGGAGGCCTTGCCAAAGATGGCCTCATCCCCTTCTGCAACATCTACTCCTCCTTTGCCCAGCGTGCCTTCGACCACATCATCCACGACGTAGCGCTGTGCCGTCTGCCCGTCATCTTCTGCCTGGACCGTGCAGGAATCGTCGGACAAGACGGCGCCACCCATCACGGTGCCTTCGACCTCGCTGCGCTCCGTCCGGTGCCAGGCCTCACCATTGCCTCGCCCATGGACGAGCATGAGCTGCGACGCCTCATGTTCACAGCCCAGCTCCCCGACAAGGGTCCGTTCGTCATCCGCTACCCGCGAGGCCGAGGCGTACTCGTCGATTGGCAATGCCCTCTCGAGGAAGTGCCCATAGGCCGTGGCCGAAAGCTCTCCGACGGGCACGACGTGGCTGTGCTCAGCATAGGTCCGCTCGGGAATGTCGTGCAGAGCGTGGTAAAAGAACTAAGGGCGGAAGGCACCGACGTAGCTCATTACGACATACGTTTCCTCAAACCCATCGATGAGGACATACTCCGCGAAGTGGGAGAGAACTTCCGCCGCATCGTCACCGTGGAGGACGGCGTCATAAGAGGCGGCCTCGGCACCGCAGTCCTCGAATACATGGCCGACCACGACCTGCATCCCCAAGTCGTACGCCTCGGCCTTCCCGACCATTTCGTAGAGCACGGCACCCCCGACGAACTCTACCATCTGGTAGGACTCGATGCAGATGCCATAAAGAAAGCAATCATATTTACCGTTTAATCATTTGCCATTTACCATTAGTCCCCTTCTCTCACGGGAGAGGGTCGGGGAGAGGCAGTTCCCTCGGGCGAGGGTTGCGGAAAGGATAAAGGTACATTATATATAATTATGAAAATCGTCATAGCAGGAGCAGGAGCCGTCGGCTCGCATCTCGCCACGCTTCTTTCGCGTGAAGACCAGGACATCATTCTCATCGACGAAGACCCTGAGAAGACGTCGCGCCTTCTCAATTCCAGCGACCTCGACTTGATGACGCTGGCCGTGTCGCCCACTTCCATCCGTGGGCTCAAGGAAGGTGGCGTACATCAGTGCGACCTTTTCATCGCCGTCACGCCCGAAGAGACACGCAACATCACCTGCTGTATGCTTGCCCACACGCTTGGTGCCCGAAAGACCATTGCCCGTGTCGACTCAGCCGAGTACACCATGCCGCAGTATCGCGACCTCTTCCTGCAGATGGGCGTCGATGCCGTCATCTATCCCGAAGGACTTGCCGCCCGCGAGATACTCGATGGCCTGAAACGTTCGTGGGTCAGGCAGTATTGGGAAGTGGCCGACGGAGCTCTCGTCATGCTTGGTATCAAACTTCGCGAGAAGGCTCGCATCACAGGCGTTGCCCTCCGCGACCTTTGCGACGCGCAGACTCCCTATCACATCGTGGCCATCAAGCGAGACGACGACACCATCATTCCCTCGGGCGGCGACGATTTGCGAGTGGGCGACATAGCCTACTTCATGACGACGAAGCGACACATTCAGTACATCCGTGAGATTGTGGGCAAAGAGGACTATGCCGACGTCCGCAACGTCATGATAATGGGCGGCGGGCGCACCACGGTTCATGTCGTGGAGGGCAAGCCCGACTTCTACAACGTGAAGATAATCGACCAGAACGAGGAGCGCTGTCACCGGCTGAACGAAATCCTCGATGCTCCCGACACGCGCATCATCCAAGGCGACGGACGCGACACGGCTCTACTCCTCGATGAGGGACTCTCCGACATGCACGCCTTCTGTGCCTTGACGCCCGAGACGGAGACAAACATTCTGGCCTGCCTTGCTGCAAAGCGAATGGGGGTGCGCAAGACGGTTGCGCTCGTGGAGAACATGGACTACATCCCGATGGCAGAGAAGCTCGACATCGGCACCATCATCAACAAGAAGATGATAGCAGCCAGCCGTATCTATCAGATGATGCTCGACACGGATGCACAGAACGTGAAGTGCCTCACCATCGCTGATGCTGATGTGGCAGAGATTGTGGTGGGCGAGGGAAGTCCTGCCATAGGCAAGCCTGTGCGCGACCTTCGCTTGCCGTCGGGCGTCACGCTTGGCGGCTATGTCCGCGAAGAGGGCAGGGGCGACCTCATCTACGGCGGTACGCAGTTGCAGGCAGGCGACCGCGTTGTGGTCTTCTGCAAGAGCGGAATGCTGAAAACGCTCGACCGCTACTTCACGAAGAAGAGCGGCCTGCGTTTGTTCTGATTCTTCATCGCTCCTTTACTCACGCTTCCTTATTCCTGCTCTTACACTTCCTTCCCAAATGGCGACAGCGCAAGTCTGGCCAGACGGAAGTGCATCTTGCCGAAAGGTATGCCGATGATGGTGATGCAGAACACGATGCCGAACAGGATATGCGTGAGCCATATCCAAATGCCGCCGATGAAGAACCAAAGAATGTTCATGAAGGTGTTCAGGCACCCGTGCTGAGGTTCCGCTCTTCTTATTTGGGAACCGAACGGCCAGAGCGCGAGCAGTCCCAGTTTGATGCACTGAAGTCCGAAGGGAATGCCGATGATGGTGAGCATCATGCCGATGCCTGCGGCCAGATATTCGAGGGCAATCTGCAGTCCGCCGAAGACGACCCAGATGATGTTTCCAAGCAGTTTCATGTCATTCGTCTGGTTGTTGTCCGTCGTGGGCCTGCCAGGCACACTCGGTTATCTTCATGTCGGTGAAGAGGGCCGTGAACGACGATTCTTCGGGCGAGCAGGCATAGATGCCGAATCGGATTTCGTCGGCACCTTCGTGCATGTGGCAGATGCGCATTTGGCTGAAGCTGATGCCGTCGGCAGAGCACTCGATGCAGTAGTCGTCGGCACGTCGGGAGAAGCGATACCACATGGTCTTGACGTCGGCAGGGATAGCAGTTGTGGCCCAGTCGGAGTAGCCTTTGTTGGTGGCAACGCTGCCAAGATGCTGGAACTGCTCGTTCTCATACTCAACGGAGCTTTTCAGCCAGTTCTCACTGTCGAGGTACATGACGATGCCGCACTGGTCGAAACGCTCGTGGCTGCCGGTGAAGTCGGTCTTGACGACGAAGCTGAAGTACTGCTGGCGCGTTTGCAACTGCAGAACGGGGGCGTTGTCGTTCTGGAAATGATAGTAGGTGCGTTGCCAGAGGTCAGTGTGCGGAGCGGTGGTGATGGCGATGGTGTCGCCTTTCAGCTCGTAGGCTGCCGGCTCTCTTGTCCAGCGGAAAGCGTTCGGGTCGATGCGGCCGTCGGCTGCGAGGGCAGTCGTGACGTCGTCGGTGAACGTGTCGGATTCGGTCTCTGCGGGTGCTTTCTTTTCACATGCGGTGAGCAGAAATGCTATGCTCAGCAGGCTGAGGATTTGTTTTTGCATGACGGTGTTATAAATAAAAGAGGTAAAAAGTGAAAAGTTGAAAAGGTAAAGGGTCTTTTATTTGACGAGATTTCCGAGGATGCTGCGGCCAAGTTCGCGTGTGACAGTGCGTGTGGCGGTGCTGACGGCGCTCTTGGTGACTTTCTTCCCCAAGGATTCTTTCGAACGGCTCTTCTTGCCGGTCACTGCTCCTGCGACGTAAGTGCCCAGGGCTGCCGTGATGCTGGTGATGACGGCGCTGATGATCTTCGAGAGGATGCCTTTCTTTTTCTTCGAAGTTGACTGACGGCCCTTGGTCTCTTCCTTCTCTTCGGCTGCCTGTTTTGCTGCCTCTGCTTCCTTTTCGCTCTCTGCGAGAAGCACTTCGAAGGCGCTCTCGCGGTCCACCATCGTGTCGTAGCGGCCGTAGATGCGCGAGCTCTTGATGATCTGGTCGCGCTGGGCGTCGGTGATGGCTCCTATCTGACTGAGCGGGAAGAGTATGCGTGCCCGCTGGACGACGGCTGGGGTGCCTTTTTCATCGAGGAAGGAAACAACGGCTTCGCCCGTGGCGAGTTCCTTGATGGCCTCTTCGGTGTCGAGCTCCGGATTGGCCCGGAAGGTCTTGGCTGCAGCACGAAGCTTCTCGAGTTCCTTGGGCGTGTAGGCTCGCAGGGCGTGCTGCACGCGGTTGCCGAGCTGGGCAAGTACGGAATCGGGGATGTCGGTGGGGTTCTGCGTGACGAAGTAAACGCCTACGCCCTTGCTTCGGATGAGGCGGACCACCTGCTCTATCTTGTCAACCAGGCTCTTCGGCGTGTCGGTGAAGAGCGTGTGGGCTTCGTCGAAGAAGAAGACGAGGCGTGGCAACTCCTGGTCGCCAACTTCCGGCAGACGCGTGTAGAGATCGGAGAGGAGCCACAGGAGGAAGGTGGAATAGAGCTTTGGATTCTGCATAAGCTTGTCGGCCGCCAGCACGCTCATGATGCCCCGTCCGTCGGCGCCGCATTGCAGGAGGTCCATGATGTCGAACGCCGGTTCGCCGAAGAACCTGTCTGCTCCCTGGTTTTCGAGTGCGAGGAGAGCGCGCTGGATGGCGCCGACGCTGGCCGAAGAGACGTTGCCGTAGGTCTTTGTCAGCTCTTTTGCGTGGTCGGCGACGTAGGTGAGCATTGCCCTCAAGTCCTTGAGGTCGAGCAGAAGCAGTCCGCGTTCGTCGGCCACACGGAAGAGGATGGTCATCACGCCTGCCTGCACTTCGTTCAGCTCCATGAGGCGGGAGAGGAGCACGGGTCCCATGTTGGAGATGGTGGTGCGCATGGGGTGTCCTTTCTCGCCGAAGACGTCGTAGAAGCAGACCGGTGCGCCGTGGAACTTGGGGTCGGCAATGCCGAATTCCTGGCAGCGTTTCTCGATGAAAGAGGACATCTGTCCTGTCTGCGAGATGCCCGAGAGGTCGCCTTTCATGTCGGCCATGAAGCAGGGTACGCCTGCCTCGGAGAACGTCTCGGCCAGCACTTGCAGGGTGACAGTCTTGCCTGTACCCGTGGCGCCGGCTATGAGGCCGTGGCGGTTCGCCATCTTTCCGTTGATGCAAATCGGGCCGTCCTGCCCGTGTGCCACATATAAATGTCTGTCTTCTGTCAGCATAGTGAAAAATGTGAAAGTGTGAAAAATGTGAAAATGTGAAAGTTTGCAGTGCAAAGTTACGAAGAAAAGTTGAGAGTTGGAAGCGGAACGATGAAATTTGTGGCTGGCGGAGGCGAAAAACGCCGCCAGCGGAGTTGGCGAACTCCGCAGGCGGCGATTGGCATCGCAGCACGCGGCGATTTACTTTTCCGCGTGCGGCGTTTCCTGACTTCCCGTCGGGGGGACTTCGTCTCTCTGGAAGAACTTCGCCGCCATCGCACCGCTGATGTTGTGCCAAACGCTGAAGATGGCTCCGGGAACGGTGGCGAGGGGATAGGCTGCGAAGTGCAGTACGGCCAGCGACGACGCCAGGCCCGAGTTCTGCATGCCCACCTCGATGCTCAGGGCCACGTTCTTCGGATAGGGCAGGCGCAGCACGCGGCCAATGAGATAGCCAAGCAAGAGGCCAAGCAGGTTGTGCATCATCACCACCACTATCACTACGTAACCGCCCATCCAGAGGCGGTCGGCATTGTGCGAGACGACGATGCCCACCGTCAGTGCTATGGCAAGCGAGGAGAAAGAGGGCAGGTAGGGCGTGACCTTCTGAGTGAGCCTCGGCAGGAAGCGCTGGCAGAGTAAGCCAGCGGCTATCGGGGCAATGATGACATAGACGATGCTCAACAGCATGCCCAGCGTGTCGACTTCCACCATCGTGCCTGCCATGAGCCACACCAGCAGCGGCGTCATCAGCGGAGCAAGCAGGGTGGAGCAGGCCGTCATGCCTACGGAAAGTGCCAAGTCGCCCTTTGCCAGATAGGTAATCACGTTGGAGGCCGTACCGCCGGGGCAGCAGCCGACCAGGATGACGCCCAGTGCCAAATCCTTGGGCAGCGAGAAGGTCTGCGTCAGCAGCCATGCCAGAAGCGGCATCACGATGAACTGCGCCATGCATCCCAGGGCGATGTCGCGCGGACGGCTCAGCACGATGCTCAGGTCTTTCCACGAGAGCGTCAGGCCCATTCCGAACATGATGATGCCCAGCATGGGGTTGATAATCCACGTATCTATCCAGCAGAAAGACGACGGAACGAGCATGGCCACGACTGCCACAAGCAGCACAAGCAGGCCGATATGATTGGAGATTTTCATCATTTCACCACTTTCCGTCCATTCATTATATATATGCCGTGGCGCAACTTGCTGCTCGGCATCATGCGTCCGCTAAGGTCGAAGATGCTGTTGTCATTCTTCATTCTTAATTCTTCACTCTTCATTTCAGCAATTCCCGTCGGGTCGATGGGCTGGATGTCGAGCAGCTGAAGCTCGCCCACCTGCAGTTGGTCGGCGCCGTTCGTGTCGGTGATGGTGAGACGGTAGAAGGCGAAATGGGTGTCCTCGCCAAGGAGGTAGAACTGTGTGGCGTAGCGATTGGAGAATGTCTGCCCGCTGCGGCTGTCGATTTCGGTCCATGTCTGTCCGTCGTCGCTGCCCTCCATGAGCCATGCCGACGGGTCGCGCGTAGGCTCGTTCCTTGCGGCAGTGATGCTGTAGGCATTGACGGAGATGTCTGTCGTATCGGCAAACTGATAGGTGATGCTGACGGGTTCGGTGAAGCCGGCATGGAAGAACGTAGAGCGGTTGCAGTCATAGACACGGTCGATCAGTTCGGTGCGCGACAATCCCTCGGCACTGGCTTCCACGAAGCTCGGCATGTGCAGGGCATCGTCGCCTTCCTCGGCAATCGCCGTGCCGTAGAGCTCCAGCTCGGCCAGACTGACGCTTTCGCCTTCGCCACTGGCTTTGATGCGGAACTTCTTGAAGAGCTTCGTGGTGGATGTCGTGTAGGTGAGTCGTGAGCCGCGTGCCGGGAAGCTCAGGGCCTTGGTGGCAAGCTGAGTCTCAGTGCCGCCGTCGTCAACGCCGAAGATGGTGATGTCGGTGGGGAAGGCAGCCTCGTCGTCGCTGCAGAGCAGGGAGTAGCCGAGCAGTTTCACGTCGATGGGCGACAGGATTTCCCAGTATGCGCCCTCGCCCTTCAGTGTGCAAGAGGTCGTTCCGTCTTTGTCGATGAGTGGCAAAGCATCGCTTCCGTCGCTGCTCATCATGGTGCTGATGGTGGTGACGTCGGCAAAGAAGGTGCCGTAGTCAGGCTCTCCGAAGAGTTGCCACTGCGTCAGCTCGGTGCCTTCGCCCTGAATGGTGAGTCGATAGTGCAGGTAAGCGTCCTCGGGACTGACGCGATAGACGTTCGTTGCGCCGTCGAAGGGGAAGATTTCCTCCGTCTGCTGGTCGATGAGCTTCCAGCTTGTTCCGTTCGCTGAGCCTTCGAGCTTCCATGCCGACGGAGCCTTCGCAGCCTCGCTTGCCGTGAGACTGTAGGCTGTGAGCTTGCTGTAGCCTGCCGGTTGATATCTCGCTATGAAGGGACTCTCGGTGCTGGTCTGCCCGATGTGGTCAGTGATGGACTCCATGCCTTCGCTCGTCGTGCCTCCGTCGGCAGTGAGGTCTGTCTGGTCGATGCAGCGTCCGAGCAGTTGCCACTCAGAGGCCGTGAACTTGTTTTGCGTGTCGTCCATGTCGAAGAGGATGCGGAAGTGCGTGTATGCCTTGTCCGCCGTGACCTCAGCACTGAAGCCTTGTCCGCGGACTTCAATGCTCACGTCGCTCATGACGTGCAGGGTGTCCCAGCTTTCTGCATTGTCCGATGCCAGCAACGCCCAGCCTTTCGGACTGCCCACGTTGGCTTCGCCGCTAAAGAACTGATAGCCCATCAGCTGCATCGGCGAGGGACTTTCGTATTGCAGCCACGTCGCATCCGATGGTTCGATGTCGGCTGTGAGCATAGATGTCACGTCGCAATCGGTGAGGGGCGTGAGGTCTTCGCTCGCGAAGGATGCGGTGAGCTTTCCCTGCCCGTTGGTCAGGTCGGCATAGACTGTGTTTTTGCTGTGGAATTGCCACCAGTTGATGAAGGTCTGCCCGGTGCCTGTGGAGAGGAAATACACGTCGTGAACGCCGGTGACGGGTTCGTTGATGGCCTTCTCGATGGTGTCCCATGCCTTGAGCTCAGCGAGTTCGTTGCCTTTTATCTCGCAGAGCAAGGTTCCCTTCGTGGTGCTCGGCTGGTCGAGGAACACGCGGAGGCCGCTCAGTCCGAGCGTTATCTTTGTGCGAAGCTCGATGTGCGATGCCGGTTGGTCGCCAAAGTCCACCCGACGATAGCCTATGTAGTGGTTCGACCTCATTGGCCCTGCCATGCCTCCCCCGTCTTCGTCTTCGTTGCCTTCATACACGACGGAAGCATTACGGACGAAGTTGAAGTCCTCTGCCTCATTGCGGACATAGGCATCGTGGCTGTCGACGACACCGAGATGACAGTTGAATGCAGCCGAGACGCACGTCATGTTTCCTTCGTTGCCGAAGTTCTTGAGTTCACTCCCTTCCTGATGCTTGAAGTCTTCCTCTGCTTTGGTGAGCCATGCGGACGACGTGATGCCGGAGGAATTCCTGTTGTTCCAGGCATGATAGGCATTCTTTGCTATCCAATCGTAGTGCGAGGGGTCGTCGAACGACTCGGCATACATGCGGAGGTATCGCAGCATGATGCCCTTGAATCCGCACAGGTCGCCGCTCACCGTCTGACAGGCATTGATGATTCCATGCGAGTTGGCCAAGTTCTTTTCCGACCATTTTATGATGGCATCGGCGTCGTCTTTGAACATCTGCTCGCCGTAGTGATTGTAGAGCATGATGGCTGCGCCGAGGTTCGTGCCCTGATTGTAGGTGGAACACCACTTGTTGTAGTTGCCCGAGCCTTGGTCGTAGCTGTCCCATACGGCACCCGTCGGCTTGCCGTTCGACATTTCGAAGAGGCGGCCGCGCTCTGCCATGTAGGTCTTCCTGGCCTTCTGATAATAAGAAGTGTCTGCCTGTGCAATGGCAAGATAGCAGGCGCAGACGGCAGCCGGGCCGTTGATGCAGGAGTTTGTTCCTTGGCCGCTGTTGTGCTTCCACTGCAGGAGGTCGTTGCCATAGCAGTCGGCACGGCGGAACATTCCGTCGAAGTTCTTCTTGGCTGTGGTGCGATATTTGGTCTGACCGGTGAGGAGGTATGCCCTCACACAAGCGATGCACATCCAAGCGATGTCGTCGTTGTACTCGTTGTAGCCGCTGACACCTTTCTGATACCAAGTGTCTTTGTTGCGCGCAATGAAGTTCGTGTAGAGATTGTCGAACATGGTTGCGTACTGTTGGTCGCCGGTGGTCTCGAGTGCGTCGAGCACTATCTCGAACATTTCAGCGTCGCCCCACCAGCCTCCTCCGCCGATGACCCATCCCGAACTGGCTTTCTTGTAGCAACGCGCCTTCCACTTTTCCATCATGTCGTCGCGTTTGTCTTTGGTGAACTGGCGTGCCATGGGCTCTACAGCCTCGATGGTCCATGTGATGCGGGCAGTGTCGATGCTGGTCTGGCTGGCAGTGTTGACGAGGGTGAGGGCACTCCCTTCTGTCGCTTCTGCTGCTGCGGCAAGGGCATAGCGCTTGGTCGTGCCTTGATAGATGCGGTACTGGTCGGTGGTTCCCTCAATGAGGACAAGGTCCCAGGAGCCTTTGGTGTTGGCTGCCGTCCTGCTTGCCTGTCCCACATTCCCTGCGGTGCCCGAGGTGAGTCCGGCAAGGAAAAGCTCGGAGTAGTCGTTCTCGAGGAGGAATGTCCCATTGCTCTTCTCGCTGAGAGTCCAGCGTTGGGAGTTGACATTGGTCTCCGTCCAGAGCACGGCCTCTGCGTTGGCATCGAGCGAAGAGTTCTTCACGATGACGGATTTGCCTCGGTTGACGAGGCGGATGGTCTGCCCGTCTTCGAAGGCTTGGCTGCCGAGACTGACGAGCATCATAGCAAAAGCAAGGAGTGAACGCGTTGTTTTCATATCTTTATACCTTATTATATATATACACTTTCTGTGCGCAAAGTTAATACTTTTTTGACATAAATCAAAGCTTTGGCAGCAATTTTATCTGTTTTCTGCTCCGCAATATGGGCATTTGCCCAGTTCGCGCAACCTCTTGCCGCACGCTCCGCAGAGAAAGCGTGGACGCGAATGGCGGTAGTAGCGAAGGAAGAGTGTGAGCGCGAAGAGTGCGAAAAAGATGTAGCCGACAGCCGGACTGACTGCAACCAACGTGGAGATGAGGTAGCAGAGAACGGCTGGGGCGAGGAGTGAGAACAGATAGAGCACCGCCTCGGCAGTAGGCAGCAGCCGGAACACCTCGCTCAGCGTGGCCAAAGCCAGTATCAGAAGCACCCACACGCTGCAGAGGAAGAGGCTCAACACTGGTGGGAGGCCGAAAGGATTGAGCGTCGGGTGGTAATAGTAGAACAGCCAAGTCTCGGGCACATAATGCTGGATGCTGGCATAGAGCAGGGCAGAGGCGGCAAGCGTGATGAGCAGGAAGGTGGGGTAGGGCGAGAGGATGTCGCGGAAGAAAAAGACGTGGTGACGCTTCCGGGCGAGCCTTTGCCAGAGAAACACAGCCATCGAGATGGCGAAGAGCACGCCGAAGAGCCACAGATGGCACTTGCTGAAGATGTGGATGAACAGCGAGATGGGGTCGTCGGGCACTACGCTCTCGAGGAAATCGCGCTCGTGGACCCATCCCATCGTGTACTGGTCGCGGGCAAGCTTCACCCAGATGCTGTCCACAGAGTCTTCGGGGATGACAATCGTCTCAGCCACCACGAGTGGATTACCGCGACGGACACAGGGCTGCTCGCACAGCGTGTCGACGGGCAGGTTGTGGAGTGGCTGGCTGCCTTGCAGCGCGAGGCTGTCCACACAAAGCTCGAAGTTGTCGCCCACCTCGTAGAGTGTGGCCTCTTCCTCCCGATAGTGGCAGGAGGAGAGGAGCAGCGCGAGCAGGAGAATCAAATGGTGTGGCTTCATATCTCTGTAGTTATAGTCTAAAACGTCGCACGCGGGGTTTGCAATCGCCGCACGCGGGGATTGCCGTTTCCGCACGCGGAGTTTGCAATCGCCGCACGCGGGGATTCCTGCCTCTCACTTCTTCAGCACCCGCATCAGGCAGTTCTTGCAGTCGAACTCAAGGCGGAATCGGCGGCCGTCGCCAAGGACGAGGAACAACGGGTCTTGCCATTGACCGTTATTCATTGACCATTGACCATTGACCATTGACCGTTGACCATTGAGCATTGGTCGTTGGTTGTTATTAGAGGCCTTGCCTTTTGCCGTTTCCTTCTTGCAGTGTCCCCAGGCGTGGCGCAGGCAGAAGCGGCACGTCATGAGGCAGTCGCCTTCCTGCACGACGTTTGGCGGAACGTCTCCCGCCGCGCTTCGGTTGCTCTCGGCGGCTGCCGTGGCTCTTTCCGAAGCCTGGCATAGGCTCTGGGAAACGACGTCCCTGCGCCATTCGGCAAGCTGGCTGCGAGGAATAAACCAAGGCTGCGAGAAGCGCACCTCGACGTCTTGACAGACATAGGGCGTGTCGCCAAGCTTGCAGAGCACGTCCTTGATGCCTTGCGACTGGTCGGAGCGAGCCTCTTGGTGTGCCGCGGTGAAAGTCTTGCTACAGGTTATGCCATCTTCTGCACTGAGATTCAGACGGAAACCGTCTTCTGTTTCTTCGAGGAGGAAACGCGCTTTGATGCGACGCTCAGCGGTCTTTCCGCTCATGAGGTCTTCCCAATGCTTGTCAAAGCTGCGCCATAGTCGGTCGCCTTTCCTGAGGTTGATGCCGGGACTCTGTGCGGCGGAACTGAAATAGAGGTGGTTTCCCTCGGCACGGTTCACGCGGAAGCCCTGCAAACGCCCTTCCTTGTCGTAGAAACAGAGGCCGTCGCCATTGCAGAACGCCTCGGTGGAGGCGACCACGATGCAGTCCCTGCGGACTTCCTTGACGTGCCCTACTTCGCGCCCCTTGCTTTTCGGCGTGGTGGGTTCGGCAAGGTCGTGGGTCCTGCCGAAGAGGAAATAGTCCGTACTGCCACGCGAGAAGCTGCGGGAGAGGTCGGGCTGGAAGGTGTAAGTGCTTGTGCCGTAGGACGAACGGGCGTACTCCGTTCGTCGGCGGAGAATGGCGTCGATGGCCTGACGGTAGGCGGCGGTGACGTTCTTGACGTAGCCTATGTCCTTCAGCCGCCCTTCTATCTTGAAGCTCCTCACGCCTGCGTCCATCATCTCCTCGAGGTGTTCCAGCCGGTTCATATCGCGGAGTGAGAGCAGATAGCGGTCGCTGATGAGAAGATTGCCGTGGGCATCCTCCAGGTTGAAAGGCAGTCGGCAGAACTGAGCGCACTCGCCTCGGTTGGCGGAGCGGCCGAAGCAATACTCCGAGGCATAGCATCTGCCGCTGTACGACACGCAGAGTGCGCCATGCACGAAGGCCTCAATGCGCACTTGGGGCACGGCTTTGTGGATAGCCCTTATCTCTTCGAGCGTAAGTTCACGCGCCAGGACTATTTGATTGAACCCTTGCTTGTTAAGGAGTGCGACCTTTTCTGCCGAACGATTGTCCATCTGTGTGCTTGCGTGGAGCGGTATGGGCGGAAATCCTGCGTCCTCATCCCCGACGGGGAGCGAGCAGAAGTAGTTGTCCTGCACGATGAGTGCATCCGCTCCGGCACGGTGGAGGTCCCAGGCAAGGCGTCGGGCAGGCTCTTTCTCTTCGTCGTGGAGAAGCGTGTTGAGGGTGACATAGACTCGGGCACCGAAGCGGTGGGCATAGAGGCAGAGGGTGTGGATGTCCTCGGTGCTGTTTCCAGCCGCAGCCCTTGCCCCGAAGCGTGCGGCACCAATGTAAACTGCGTCGGCACCGTGTTCGATGGCAGCGATGCCGCACTCCAGGTTGCGTGCCGGGGAGAGGAGCTCTATCGGTTGGGGGCTTGACGGTTTCACGGTCTGACGGTTCATTCGTGTATTTCGTCGATGTCGTATGGTGTCTCTTGATAGACGTAGTAGTTGAGCCAGTTCTGGAATAAGAGGTTCCCATGCCCGCGCCAAGTGACGAGGGGTCCTTTTTGCGGGTCGTCGTCGCGGTAGTAGTTGTGTGGTTTGTGGATGGGTAGTCCCTTTGAGAGGTCGCGTTTGTACTCGGTGTCGAGCGTCAGGGGAGAGTATTCGGAGTGGCCTGTGATGAATATCTCTCTTCCTCCGCGCGCCATCACCATGGAGACGCCGCTCTGCGGGCTCTCGGCGATGATGGTCAGGGCGGGCACTTTCTCGATGTCGTCCCTGCGGACTTCGGTGTGACGGCTGTGGGGCATCTGGAAGACGTCGTCGAATCCGCGGAAGATGGGCAGGCGTGGCTGCAGGGGAATCTGCGGGAAGATGCCGAACATCTTCTCGGGCAGCGGGTGTTTGGGCACGCCGTAGTGGAAGTAAAGCCCTGCCTGTGCCGCCCAACATATATATAATGTAGAGGTGACGTGCGTTCGGGCCCAGCGGAAGATGTCGCAGAGTTCGTCCCAATACGTCACCTGTTCGAAGTCGAGGTGCTCTACGGGTGCTCCCGTGACGATGAATCCGTCGAACTTCTCCCTGCGCATCTCCTCGAAATCGCGGTAGAAGGCGCGCATGTGCTCGATGGGTGTGTTCTTGCTCGTGTGTGCCTTCACCTTCATGAGGTGTATCTCGAGTTGCAGCGGCGTGTTGGAGAGCAGGCGGATGAGGTCGGTCTCCGTGGTGATTTTCAGTGGCATGAGGTTGAGAATGGCGATGCGCAGTGGCCTGATGTCCTGCGCACTGGCGCGCTCATCGCCCAGCACGAAGATGTTCTCCTCGCGCAGGAATTCGATGGCGGGCAGTCGGTCTGGTAGTCTGAGTGGCATTGTTGTGTGTGCTTTTCCGCTGCAAAGTTACGATTTTTCTGCAAAAGATGAAGCAAAGCGGAGCGAAAAGTCTGTGTCGGCGGCAGAAAAAGTCGGTTTCGGGCGCAGAGGTGGGAGCAGACGCCGCGTGCTGCGATGGCAATCTCCGCGTGCTGCGATGGCAATCTCCGCGTGCTGCGATGTCAATCTCCGCGTGCTGCGTTTGCCCACGCCCATCGCCCGGGCTCCGCCCCTCGGGTTCCGCCCGACGTCCTCCCTGCCACGCCCTCTGCAACCAACCAAGCGGCTGACTTCTGGCAGAGCATTCCGAAATTTTACTTTTTTTTAGAGTCCCATCCTTGCCACTCTCGGATTTTTTTTGTACCTTTGCACCAAAATAACAGAATAACAAACCTATGGTTTGAGAAAACCAAACTAAACCCCAATGGAAGACCAAGAAAGAATCATCAAAGTTGACATTCAGCAGGAGATGAAGAAGAGCTATATCGACTATTCGATGTCGGTGATCGTGGCTCGCGCCCTGCCTGATGTGAGAGACGGCTTCAAGCCTGTTCACCGACGCATACTCTACGGTATGCGCGAACTCCGCAATTTCCACAGCAGTCCCTACAAGAAGTGCGCCCGCATCGTGGGCGAGGTGCTCGGAAAGTACCACCCTCACGGCGACAGCTCTGTATATATGGCGCTCGTACGCATGGCCCAGGAGTGGGCGATGCGCTACACGCTGGTCGATGGCCAAGGCAATTTCGGCAGCGTGGACGGCGATAGTCCCGCAGCAATGCGTTACACTGAGGCAAGACTCAGCCTCATGGGAGAAAGCATGATGGACGACCTGGAGAAGGAGACCGTGGACATGACCAACAACTTCGACGACACTCTGCGCGAACCCACCGTCATGCCCACCAAAATCCCCAACCTCCTCGTCAACGGAGCCACAGGCATCGCCGTCGGAATGGCAACGAATATCCCCACTCACAACCTCGGCGAAGTCATCGACGCCTGCGTCGCCTTCGTCGACAACAGAGAGCTCTCGGTGGAAGACCTCATGCACTACGTCAAAGGCCCCGACTTTCCGACGGGAGCCTACATCATGGGCATGCAAGGCATCCGCGATGCATACGAGACAGGGCGCGGACGTATCGTCATCAGAGCCAAGGCTGAGATAGAGAACGGCGATACTCACGACAAGATCATCGTCAGCGAAATCCCGTATGGCGTCAACAAACAACAGCTCATCGAGTACATCGCACAGCTTGTGGGCGAAAAGAAAATAGAAGGCATCAGCAACGTTAACGACGAAAGCGACAGCGAAGGAATGCGCATCGTGGTCGATCTCAAGCGAGACGCCAATGCCCGCGTCGTCCTCAACAAGCTCTTCAAGATGACACCGTTGCAGACGAGCTTCAGCGTCAACAGCATCGCACTCGTCAAGGGACGCCCTCAGCTCCTCACCCTCAAGGATTTCATCAGCAATTTCGTGGAGCACAGGCACGATGTCGTCATACGTCGCACCAAATACGACCTGCGTAAAGCCGAAGAGCGAGCACACATCCTCAAGGGACTCATCATCGCTTCCGACAACATCGACGAGGTCGTACACATCATCCGCGGCAGTAAGACACCGGCCGACGCACAGCGTAACCTCGAAGCCCGCTTCGAACTCGACGAACTGCAGAGCAAGGCCATCGTAGAAATGCGCCTCGCACAGCTCACCGGACTTCGTCAGGAAGACCTCCACAATGAGTATAACGAACTGCTCGACAGGATTAAATACTACAACCAAATCCTCAGCGACGACAGCCTCTGCCGTAAAGTCATCAAGGACGAGCTCATCGAGATTAAGCAGCAATATGGCGACGCCAGGCGCACAGAGATATTGCCCAGCGCCGAAGAGTTCAACGCCGAAGACTTCTACGCTGACGACGAAGTGGTCATCACTATGAGCCACATGGGCTACATCAAGCGCGTCCCCCTCGCAGAGTTCAAGGCACAAGGGCGCGGCGGCATCGGCGTCAAGGCAAGCTCCACGCGCGACAACGACTTCATCGAGAAGATCTACCCTGCTACGATGCACAACACGATGCTCTTCTTTACCGACCGCGGACGCTGCTATTGGCTCAAAGTCTACGACATCCCCGACGGCAACAAACAAGGCAAAGGTCGCGCAATACAGAATATGCTCAACATCGAGCCGGGCGATGCCGTCCGCACCTGCCTGTGCATCCGCAAACTTGGCGACCCTGATTTCTGCCAAAGCCACTTCGTGGTGTTCTGCACCAAACAAGGTATCATCAAAAAGACCTGCCTCACCGAGTACAGCCGCGTTCGCACAAACGGCGTGAACGCCATCAATATCCGCGAAGACGACCAGGTCATCGGCGTAGAACTCACTAATGGTAAGAACGAAATCATCATCGCTAACGCAGGAGGACGTGCCGTTCGCTTCGACGAAAGCCAGGTTCGCCCCATGGGACGCACTGCCACCGGCGTGCAAAGCATCGTCCTTGACGACGATCCCCGCGACCAAGTCGTCGGTATGTGCATTATCAATGACCCCGAGACGGAGAGCATCATGGTGCTCAGCGAGAACGGTTTCGGCAAACGCACCAAGGTGAGATGCGACGAAGAAGACGTCTATCGCAAGACAAGCCGACACGCCAAGGGTGTCAAGACACTTGACATCACGGACAAGACGGGCTACCTTGTGGCCATAACCGTGGTCAAGGACGACGACGACCTGATGATTATCAACAAGAGCGGCACAACCATCCGCCTGCATGCCGATGCCATTAAGGAAACGAAGAACCGCGTGACGCAAGGAACGAAGGTCATCGAGCTCAAGAAGCGCAATGATGTCATCTCGCATCTCAGCGTCGTGCCGCGTGCCGACGAAGAGCCTGAGGCCGCCCAGGAAGAAGGTGAAGCCACGGAACCGCAGGTCGAGGAATAAATAAGCAAACTCCCCGGCGGCAGCAAGCAAGCTTTCCGACAAAAACAACCGAAGTTTCAGACTAAAATAAAAGAAGTTTCATACATTAATAATAAAATAGGATATGAAGAAGATTCTTATTTCGATGGCGCTGCTCCTCAGTGTCGGTACCATCAGCGGGCAGGTGGATAAGGCCGCCCTCAAAATGCTTCAGAAGGAAGCAAAGGCTCAAATGGCTGAAGCAAAGAAGATAGATGATGCCATTACAGCCAAGATAAATGAGAAGACAGCCACTGAAGCGGAGATCCTCTCGGAGTGCAAAAAAGGCCAGAGCCTCATTCGTAAAGCCATCAATGGCGGTGGCATTGACGAGAAAAAGCTGGGCGAAGCCTACAAGATCTATGCTGACCTTGCTCAGTTCCCCAACAACATTATGCTTGGAAACTCACAGAACAGTCAGCCTTTCGACACGGCGTATTTCTATTCCAACCTCAAGGTTCTGACCACAGCCCTGCAGGGTGAGATCCAGAACACCAAGGTCGTGAAGGGCGAAACGGGCAACGAGAACTACCTCAAGGGCAAGCGTGCAAGCCTGGCACAGTGTGTCAATTTCTATCTTTATGCTGCCCAGCTCAGCACTGAGAGCGAGAAGTTTGACAAGGCAGTGGAGGCCTTTGAGACGACAATGAACTACGCCACGCTCTATCCCGAAGTGGCCGACCAGCTGCAATATCAGGTTGCTCCGGAGCAAATCCCGTACTATGCTTTCCATGCGGCGCACGAGGGTAAGCTCTACGACAAGATGGATGCGCTCTATGAGAAGGCCGTTCAGTTCAAGGACAACGCCGAGGTGACGAAACAGGTGATGATTGAGTCGTTCCGCGAAAGGGGTGACACGGCATTGTGGGCTAAGCGTGTCCACGAAATGACCGTGAAGGAGCCTGAGAACAACGAGACTTACATCCAGATGCTCATTGCCTACTACCTCAAGGAGGACAAGGCTGCCGGCGAAGGGAGCAACAAGATGATGCAATACGTTGACGAGGTGCTCGCCAAGAACCCTAACATCCTCATCGCACAGTACGGCAAGGCCTACAAATACTTTGAGAGTGAGCAGTACGACGAAGCGCTTGCTGCCTACAAGAAGTGTACGGAGCTGAAGAGCGACTACTACGATGCCTGGTATCAGTGCGGGCTTTGCAAGTACCGTCAGGCTTTGGCGCTGAATGCAAAGGTGAGCACCATCAAGAATCAGACAGAGGCCAAGAAGACGCTGGAGCAGACGAAGGCGCTCTTTGGCGAGGCCATTCCGTTCTTCGAGAAAGCGCGTGAGTGCGCTCCCGACGAACCGATGAAGTGGGCTTTCGAGCTTCGTCAGTGCTACACCGTGACGGGTCAGGCTGCCAAGGCTGCCGAAATGGACAAACTGCTCTGATTCTCCGGGCTCCAATTCTCAGCTCTTAGCTCTTAACAGACGGGCGCGCCGCGGTGCGTCCCCACATTTTTCAACCTTTAACTCTTGACTCTTATGAGATGGGCCTTGTTGCTCGCATTCATGATGCCTGCTTTCTTGTCGGTCAACTCTGCTAAGCAGAAGAAGGCCGACAAGCCTAAGCAGGAGAAGATGGCTACGCTCTACAAGAACGCACGCAATGCCTTGAAGAACCAGAGCGGGCAGGATGCTGCCCGCGATGCGCTGCTCGGTGCGCTGGCACGGCCTGCGCTGAAGAACAGGCAGAAGGCTAAGATTTACTACCATGCCGCGCTGCTCGAGGAGTCGCTCAACGGCGTGGAGAACCGCAAGGCGTTCCTGAAGCAGAAGTACGACACGGCCGTGTTCTTCAACAAACTGCGGGATATGTACGAGCGGCTGCGCCTGTGCGACAGCGTGGACCTCGCTCCCGATGCGAAGGGCAGGGTGCGTCCGCACATGCAGCGGCGGACACGGTCGCTCAGGCTCAAGCATCGCCGCAACATCCTTGGCGGTGGACGGTTCTTCCTCTCTAAGAAGGACTATGCCTCGGCGTATCCTTTCCTCGATTTATACACGACGTACAGCGACGAAGCTGCTGCCGCGAGCGGTCAGACCGTGGTGGATTCCGTCATTCCTCAGGCAGAGACTTGGGCCACGCTCTCGGCCTTCATGGTGGACAACTACGGGGGCACCGTCCGCCACGCCGATGCTGCCATCTCCTATGCCAATCCCTCTACGGCTGCCATCCTGCACGAATACAAGGTGCGCTCCTTTGCCGGGCTGGGCAACGACTCGGCCTGGGTGGCTTCGCTCAAGCAGGGTGTGGAGACATATCCGAACCACGACTACTTCTTCGTACAGCTTGCCGACTGGTATCAGGGCAGGCGTGACTTCGATGCCGAGCGCCGTCTGGCCGACGACCTCATTGCCCGCACGGGCGGAAAGGCCATCCACTACTATGCCAAGTCGAAGAGTTACCTCTCGGAGGACAGATATGACGAGTGCGTGGCGTGTGCCGACAGTGCCATAGCCCTGCAGGCCGACTGCGCTGATGCCTTTTACAACAAGGGGATTGCCTTCTTGAATGAGGCGGTAATCTCGCAGGAGATGAGCTGCAAGGATATCAAGAATCCGCAGTATCTTGCTGACAAGGAGCGCACTCAGGGCTTTTACCAGCAGGCCAGACCCTGCATGGAGATGGTGCGCAAGCTTCAGCCTGAGCGGCAGGACCGCTGGGCTTCCCCGCTCTATCGCATCTATCTTAACCTCAACCTGGGCGACGAGTTCGTGGAGATTGACAAGTTGCTCAACGCCAAGAAATAGGCTGTGAGGCACCGTGCGGCAGGCCTCTCCGTGCCGCAGGATGTCCCTGTCTGTCAGTAAGGAAAAAGGCTTCGGCCGAAGATTCTGATGTCTTCTGCCGAAGCCTCTTTTTTGTCCATGCGGGAAGGCTGTAGGGTTTTTGAAGGAAGGCTGTAGGGTTATCGCCGGAAGGCTGTGGGGTTGTCGCCGGAACCCTGTTAGCTTGCTGCCGGGAGGGTGCGGAGCGTTATTCTCCGTGGAGGATGATTTTCACCTTGACGATGCGCCGTTGGTCCACCTCAAGCACGTCGAAGGTGAAGCGCTTGTAGTCGATGCGCTCTCCCTGCGAGGGGAATTCGCCCTTTATCTCCAGCAGCAGTCCGGCCAGAGTCTCTGCCTCGCCCTCGATGTCCTCGAAGTAGTCGTCGTCCAGCCCAAGTATCTTCGTCAGGTCGGAGATGAGCGTCTTGGCCTCGAAGATGTAGGTGTTCTGGTTGAGACGCTGGTAGGTCTTCTCCTCATCGTCGTACTCGTCGTTGATTTCGCCCACGATTTCCTCCAGAATGTCCTCCATCGTCACTATTCCACTTGTGCCTCCAAACTCATCGACCACAATGGCTATGTGCACTTTGTTCTGCTGGAAGTCGCGCAGGAGGTCGTCCACCATCTTCGTCTCGGGCACGAAGTATGCCGGGCGTATGAGCGTCTGCCATCGGAAGCCCTTGGGTTTGCCCAGGTGGGGCAGGAGGTCTTTGATGTAGAGCACTCCCTTGATGTTGTCCTGCGTGTCCTGATAGACGGGGATTCGGCTGTAGTTGTTGGCCACGATGCACTCGAGCACCTCGCCAAACGTGGTCTTCAGGTCGAGGTCGACAATGTCCACACGGCTCGTCATGATTTCCTTTACCATCTCCCCGCCGAAGCGTATGATGCCCTTCAGCATTCCTGCTTCCTCGGCAATGTCCTTCTTGTCCGTCAGCTCCATGGCCTTTTCCAGGTCGTCCACCGTGAGCATGTCCGTCTCTTGGTTGGCCAGTCGGCGCGTAATCACCTTGCTGCGGATGAGCAACTGGCTGAGGGGCCAGAACATCTTGCTGAGCATTTGCAGCACCGGGGCAGAGAATCGGCAGAAGGCCAGAGCGTGCTGTGCACTGTAAATCTTGGGGATGACTTCTCCAAAAAGCAGGAGCAGGAAGGTGAGCAGCACCGTCATGACGAGGAACTCCAGCCATACGGCCCGCCCGAAGCTGATGGTTTGGTCGAAACAGAAGGTGAGGATGATGATGACGGCCACGTTCACCAGGTTGTTGCTAATGAGGATGGTGGCCAGCAGGCGTTCGCTGTCGTCGAGCAGGGCAGCGACTTTCTTGTCCGAGCGATGCTTTCCCTCGTCGATGGCGTTGCGGTCGGCAGGCGAAAGGCTGAAGAATGCAATCTCGCTCGCCGAAACAAATCCAGAACAAAGCAGCAATAAAAGCACGATGCCAAAGCCAATCCAGACGCCGAGCGTCGGCATCTGGACGCTCACGCTGTAGATGGAGTCTGCGATATCTTCCCAATTGAGCATACTACCTTATTTAGGGTTTAGAGGTTAAGCGTTAGGCTTGTAGGGACGCACCGTGGCGCGTCCGCTATAATGGAATGGGGTTTAGGAGTTGGGGGCTGGAGTCTGAGGTTTCGGCGAGAGCAGTTCGAGCGATTCGGCCCAGACCTCTGTCACATAGCGGCGTATGCCGTTGCGGTCCTCGTAACTGCGTGTGTGTATCTGTCCCTCGATGAAGAGCTTGTCACCCTTGTGGACGTACTTCTCCACCACCTCGGCCAGTCCGCGCCACAGCACTACGTTGTGCCATTCAGTCCGTTCCGGCACCTCCGTACCGTCCTTCAGTTTGTAGCCACGCTCCGTTGTTGCCAACGTCACGCTCGCCACGCATACGCCGGCATCGACGTACTTCACTTCCGGCTCCTTGCCGACGTTGCCTATTAGCATCACTTTGTTCATCTTGCATTCAGCGTTTAGTCATTGTCAAATCCCCTGTCCATGTCGGGAAAAATATGCTATTGTTCAGTTCCGTACCCAAGCGATGGCTTTGTCGGACCCTCTTGGATGCTGCAAATTTACACTCCTTTTTTCACAACTACAACATTTCGCATGAAAATCTTCGCCTAATTGTGTTTGTTTGCGAAAAGTGCCGTCCCTCAGTATGCTCACAGCCGTTCCGTCAATCTCCGCGTGCTGCGATTGCCAACACCGCGTGCTGCGATTGCCAACACCGCGTGCTGCGATTGCCAACACCCTGTGCGGCGTTCCTCGTCATGGCAGCAAAAAAAACACCCCGCCGCTCACGATGGAGCAACGGGGTGTGCATGGTTTTACCGATAAGATTGTGCGCTTCCCACGGAATCCCGTGGGGCGGAGAGAAGAACGTCAGGCTTCCTTGCGGTCGTCCACGTTGTCTCCCGGCGTCTCCTTCATAACCTCATCGAAGTCGTCCAAGCCGTTTTCAATGAGAATGTTGTACCATTGTATGAGTTTCTTAATGTCAGAAGGATAGACACGGTCGCGGTCGAAGTCGGGAAGCACCTCGCCCAGGAAGGCATTCAGCTCATCCTTCGATGCCTTCCGGTAGTCCAGGGAAACCTTCTTGCCGCTTTCCTTCTCCTTGATGCTGTTCAGCACTTGGCGCAGCGGCACTTCCTTCTCATCAGTATACATGGCGATGTCGGCCAGCGAGATGACCTTGTCTGCTGCAAAGGCAGGGAAGCGTTTCTTCTGCGCGTCAACGGTTTCTACGATGAGACTGCGGTTGCCTCGCGATATGAGGCGGTAGAGTCCGGGCTTGCCGGAAATGGCTAATACTGTTTCAAGCATGGGTAATTTACAATTTAATGTTTTCTTTTTACTATAATACTATTCGCTTTTTATTTTCCCCCTTCCCTTTGTGCGGGGCAGGGGAGAGGTTTGCTTTGCAATATGGCCCACTACTGTTGCCAGTTGTTCCTGCAACTTTGTGGGATTGTCTGTACTGTTGTCGATGATGAAGTCTGCCTGTGCGCGGTGTAGCTCAGGCTGTTGCATCTGCATCCGTGCCTTCACCTGTTCGGCAGAAGCCGCGTCGCGAAGCATCGCCCTGTGCAGGCGGAGGTCTATGGGAGCATCAACAAAGAGAATGACATCGGCCTTAGCGTCGAAGCCACTCTCGTAGAGGATGGCACTCTCAAGGCCTACGATAGGAGAGGCACTGTTCTCTGTCCGCCATTCCATGAAGTCGCGTAGCACAGCGGGGTGTATGATGGCATTGACACTGCTGGCTTTCTCGGGGGACGAAAAAAGATAATCGGCAAGAAGGCGTTTATTGAGCTTCTGTCCGCAGAACACTTCTTGCCCGACAAGACTGATGAGCTTCTGCCTTATCTCTGCATCGGAAGCCGTCAGCCGCTTGGCTTCCGCGTCACAATCATACACTGGGATGCCGAACCCTTCCCGCAACATTGCCGAGACAAAGCTCTTGCCGCTGCCAATGCCTCCGGTTATGCCTATCGTCCTGCTTTCTGCCATAGATCGTCTCGTTCTCTTTTCGTTGATGTTTTTACATCTGTTCAATGAGATAATCCACCTCTTGGGGCGAAATCCTGACGTTTGAGACACCTTCGGGCGTAGTCTTCAGGTGAAGCAGCAGCTTGCTGTTCTCAGTGTTCTGCAGGAGTTCCTCGTAAGTCGTGGCGAGCACAAAGTCCTCGGCCGTGACTTTATGGTATCGACCCGACTCCACGCGGAACGTAATGCTGACGGTTGAAGGAAAGGTGCGCAGCTTCTTTTCGGCAGGAAAGTTCAGCCCCATGACCGGCACTTGCAAGGTTTTCTCCGTGTAATACCCTACACTCACCCTTAAGTCCACTTGCTCTGGCTCATACTTCGTGAGCTTTTGCTCGCGTAGCATAATGGTGTGACTGCCTTGTTCGTGCAGTCCTTCCATCGAAAATTCCTCGGAATAGACTGCTTTCATCGTGTCGAGCATGGCTTTTGGAGCAAATACTCTCACGGAATCCGGCACAATTTGTATGCTTTGGATGTAGTTTTGACGAGAGGCCTTGACCGTTCCTGCAAGCTTGACTGGCAGTGTGCGCGAAAGGCCGTGGTTGTAGGCAAAACGGAGAGTGTCGGGACGCACGGACTGAATCCTCGTGGTGGCAAGAAGGTTGCGGCGTATCAAACGCTGCACTTCGGCGGGGGAAATGACAACCTCGGCATCGCTCTTGGCCTTGGCATATTTTGCGAAGTCAAGTCTGATCCTGTTTGGACGGAAGATGCTTGAGATGCTGTGGCGGGCAAGGGTGACTCCTCTGTCGTGCAACGTGACGCCAATCGTTGAGGGAAGGGAATCGATGATAACGACGTCTGATGGGACACCGTCAAGCTCAACGCTGTACTGCACCTCGCGTTCGAGCGTTTCGTTGAGGGCTTGGAGAAGCCAGAAACCGAAGGAGACGGCGAGGAAGAAGGAAAAGACAAGCAGTTCGTGACTTTTGGTCCCGAACAATACTTCCTTCCATCGCAGGCTTCGCTTGCTCTTCGGCATGGGGAGACAGGGTGAGGTTTACTGCACCGTGGGCTGTGGAGAGGCGAAGACGCTGTTGCGGTCCACCTTGATGCAGACGCCGCTTGCCACCTCCACCTTGAGTGTGCCTGCGGCCTCATCGATGTCCTTCACGGTGCCGTATATGCCGCCGGCCGTCACGATTTGCTGTCCTCGGGTAATTCCAGCGCGGAAGTTCTGGATTTCCTTTTGTTTCTTTTGTTGGGGACGAATCATGAAGAACCACATGATGGCGAAGATTATCACCATCATCAAGAGGAACGACATGTTGCCGCCGCCTCCGGCCTGAAGAAATGTTAGCATCATTGTTATATACGGTTTTTTGAGTTTTTGTTTACGTTGTTTATAAAAAATTTTTTTGTTTGCTGTTTTTTTATTGTGGTGAGGCTGGTGTGGCAGATTGGTCCTTGACGAGCTTGCCTTCTTCCATGAGTTTCTTTGCAATCGTGTCGAGTGTGGCGTTGATGTACTTGCCGCTCTTCGGCGTGCTGTACATCTTGGCGATTTCGACGTACTCGTTGATGCTGACACTGATGGGGATGGCGGGGAAGGACGTTATTTCGGCCAGACCGAGTTGGAGTATGATGCGGTCCATGAGTGCGATGCGTTTGAAGTCCCAGCCTTGCGTGCTGGAGCTGAGGAGCGTGTAGAGGGACTCCTGGCCGATGAGGGCGCGTCGCAAAAGTTTGATGGCGAAGTCGCGGTCGGCATCGGCTTTGTACTCGGGGAGCAGTGGCTGCGAGGCGGTGCTGTCTTCCGTGAAGCGGTTGATGGTCTTGAGTACGAAGGTATCGACGATGACTTTGTCGTCGTTCCAATAGACGTTGATGTCCTCGAGGATGTCGGCGAGCTCGTCGTTGTTGGCGATGAGGTTCCGATAGATGAGGCGCCACACCTCGCGGTCTTCTTCGAACGACGATGTGGGGGCTGCCATGTAGTCTTTGTAGTATTGGCTTTCCTCTACCTTATTATATAATGCGCGCACGAATTCTTCCTGGTCGGCCCAGCTGAGGGCTTGCTCGTCGCAGTAGTCGCGCAGCTGGCGGTTCGACTCGAGGCAGAGTATGAAGCGGTTGTCGGCAAACTTGTGGCTCCAGAGGATGCCGTCGCCGAGTTTCTTGGAACGGTTCTGCCGCATCTCAAGCATTCTGACCGACATGCGTCCCACCTCCACCATGAGCATGAGCATGTAGTTGTAGAGGTCGTAGGCTTTGTCGAGGCTCAGCAGGAGTTCCTTCTCTGCGACGTCGGGATTGTGGAGTCCTTTCTGAATGTAAGAGTATAGTACCTGTACAAGTTTGATGCGTATGAGTTCACGGTTTATCATGTCGAAAATTTAATAGAGGTTGCAAAGTTAGACATTTTCGCGCAAAAAGCGGCAATTTCCTTCGTGTTTTTTTGGAAGTTAGCAGAAATATGAGGAAATTTGTAGGCTGGAAGCATTAAAAATGTGTTATGGAAACAGACAAGAGACAGTCGGAAGGCCGCGAAGCCGACATCCTTTTCTCGCGGACAGTGAAGGCGGGGCAGCGCATCTACTACATTGATGTGAAGCGGAACCGCCGTGGTGAGATGTATCTGTGCATCACGGAGAGCAAGAAGATGCTGAGCGGTCCGCAGGACATGCCTGGGGTGAGCTACGAGAAGCACAAGGTGTTTCTCTTCCCCGAGGATTTCGGGAAGTTCAACGAGGCGATGTCCGATGCTTTCAGCTTCATAGGTAGCGAAGGCGGAGAGAAGCCTGGCCGCACAGACGGCGAGGAGGCCATCAAGCTCGACCTCGACTTCTGAGGACCTGACGTCCGGCCTGAGCTGTTGAAGCCTGCTGCCTGCTGCCTTCGGAAACGCAGGCTGCGGCGTTTGTCGTTCCCGCGTGCGGAGATTTGCGTTTCCGCGTGCGGAGATTTCATGCGTTCCGGGCAGGGACGTCGGGGATTGTGTCCCGACGGCCTGTATTCTGCGTGGCGACAGGGCGGATGCTTGTCGTCCCAGCCTGCGGCCAAGCCCGTCAAACAGCCTTCGCTGCATACGGGATTTTTCCATTTTTCTCTGATTAAGCACTCTTTTCCTGCCTTTCGTTTCCTTATTTTATAAATTATGTGTACTTTTGCGCCCGAAATATATAGGCAGGGAGCATGAAAGTTGCTATCGTTAAATACAATGCAGGAAACATCTTCTCCGTCGTCCACGCCTTGCAGCGCATCGGTGTGGAGCCTTTGCTGACGGATTCCGCCAAAGAGCTTAGGAGTGCCGACCGCGTGGTCTTCCCCGGACAGGGCGAGGCCTCGGGCGCAATGCACTATCTGCGTGAGCGCGGACTGGACGAGGTGATACGGTCGCTGACGCAGCCCGTGCTGGGCATATGCATAGGGCAGCAGCTCATGTGTCGGCATTCGGAAGAGGGCGACACGGACTGCCTGGGCATCTTCGACGCCGACGTCAAGCGGTTCGTCCCCCTTCGTCATGAGGACAAGATTCCACACATGGGGTGGAATAGCCTCTCCCCCTGCTTTCCGCTCCCCATGTCGGAGAGTACATCTCCTGCCGTCGCTGCTCCGCTGTTCAAGTCACTCCCCCAAAGGGGGAGCAGGGAGGGGACTCCATTCGTCTACTTTGTCCACAGCTACTATGTGCCTGTCTGCAAGGACACGATAGCCGTCTGCGACTACATCCACCCTTTCAGTGCTGCCATGCAGAAGGATAATTTCTTTGCCACACAGTTCCATCCCGAGAAGAGCGGTGCCGTGGGGCAGCAGATACTGAGGAATTTCCTGGAGTTGAATCGTTAAATAAACCGTAAATCGAAAATCGTCAAACAGCAAATGGAGTTGATTCCGGCAATAGACATCATTGATGGCAAGTGCGTACGCCTGACCCGTGGCGACTATGACACGAAGAAAGTCTATGGCGACCCGCTCGAGATGGCACGCCAGTTCGAGCGGATGGGGCTGAAGAGGTTGCATCTGGTCGATTTGGACGGTGCCAAGAGCAAGCACGTGGTCAACCTCGATGTCCTGCGGGCCATTACGTCCCACACCCATCTCATCGTCGATTTCGGCGGAGGCGTGAAGTCGGATGCCGACCTCGAGCAGGCTTTCGAGGCCGGAGCCGCCATGGTGACGGCAGGAAGCATCGCCGTCACCGACCCGGAACGCTATCTCCGTTGGCTCGGACAGTACGGGGCCGACCGCCTCATCCTGGGCGCCGACATCAGGAACGGACGTGTCTCCATCAACGGATGGAAGGAGGACTCCGACGCAGAGCTTGAGGATTTCCTGGCTCGCTACATTGAGGCAGGCACGAAGAATGTGCTCTGCACCGAGATAAGCCGCGACGGTACGCTCCAAGGGCCCGCCATCGAGCTCTATCAGAGCATCATGCGTCGCTTCCCGTCGTGCCACCTTATCGCCAGCGGAGGCGTGGGCAGCACGGCCGACATCCTTGCCCTCGACAAGGCAGGCATCCCCGCAGTCGTCTTCGGGAAAGCCTTCTACGAGGGACACATCGACCTGACGGAGTTAGGAGTTGAGGAAGTTAAGAATTAGGATTTAAGAGTTAAGAGTTAGGAATTGCGCGTCAAAATCGTAAATAGTAAATCGTTAAATAGTAAATAAAATAGGTGTTAGCAAAGAGAATCATACCATGTCTCGACGTCAAGGATGGCTGGACCGTCAAGGGAACCAACTTCCTCGAGCTTCGTGAGGCCGGCGACCCCGTCGAGCTCGGCAAGGCATACAGCAGGCAGGGGGCCGACGAACTGGTCTTCCTCGACATCACCGCCAGCCACGAGGGCCGCAAGACCTTCACCGACATGGTGCAGAGGGTGGCCGCAGAGACCGACATCCCCTTCACCGTGGGCGGAGGCATCAGCGAGCTCAGCGACGTGGAGCGTATGCTGTCGGCAGGCGCCGACAAGGTCAGCATCAACAGCGCCGCACTCCGCCGTCCGCAGCTCATCGACGAGATAGCCACACGCTTCGGCAGTCAGGTCTGCGTCGTTGCCATCGATGCCAAGCAGGACGCAGGAGGATGGACGTGCTACCTCAATGGTGGACGCATCCCAACCGACCGTAATCTCTTCGACTGGGCAAGGGAAGCAAACAACCGTGGTGCTGGAGAGATACTCTTCACCAGCATGAACCACGACGGCGTGAAGCAAGGCTTTGCCTGCGACGCGCTCTCCCGCCTCGCATCCGAGCTCACCATCCCCGTCATCGCCAGCGGCGGCGCAGGAAAGCTGGAGGACTTCCGCGACGTCTTCCTCAGCGGTCATGCCGACGCCGCACTCGCCGCCAGCGTATTCCACTTCGGTCAGATAAGCATCCCAGAGCTGAAGCAGTATCTGAGGAAAGAGAATATAAATGTCCGCCTGTAGTGGATTAGGGATTAGGGAATAGGGATTCTCGGATTAGGGAATAGAGATTAGAGATTAGGGTTTGGATGATTTGCCTGTAGGGACGCGCCGTGGCGCGTCCGCCCTGAGCGGATTAGGGATTAGGACAAAATAATAAATAATATTGAAATATGAATCGTGAACTAAACGTTGACTTCGATAAGTGTGGCGGTCTGGTGCCTGCCATCATTCAGGACGCAAAGACCAGGGTTGTGCTCATGCTCGGCTACATGAACGACGAAGCCCTCCGCAAAACCCAGGAAAGCGGCCTCGTCACCTTCTACAGCCGTTCGCGCCAATGTCTCTGGACAAAGGGCGAGACGAGCGGAAACTACCTCCATCTGGTCGACATCAAAGTCGACTGCGACAACGACACGCTCCTCGTTCAGGCCACTCCCGACGGCCCCACCTGCCACAAGGGCACCGACACCTGCTGGGGAGAAAAGAACAATCCCAATCCCCTGCTCTTCCTCTCCGAGCTGAGCGACTTCATCGAGCAGCGACACCGCGAGATGCCCGAGGGCAGCTACACCACCTCTCTCTTCCGCGACGGCTTGAATCGCATGGCACAGAAAGTAGGGGAGGAGGCACTGGAACTCGTTATCGAAGCCACCAACGGCACCGACGAACGCCTCATCTACGAAGGCTCCGACATGCTCTACCACCTCATTGTGCTCCTCACGAGCAAGGGTCTCCGCATCGAAGACATGGCCCGCGAACTCATGGAGCGCCACAATCCGGGATGGAAGAAACATTAGCATCCTCCGGCAGAAATACAGATAATAGTAAATCCTCAAACAATTAGTCTTTAAAGGTGATACTCAATTACAAAGATGTCGACATCTATCAGGACGAACATCTTGTCCTCGGCAAAGTGAACTTCTGCGTGGAAGAAGGCGAGATGGTGTACCTCACCGGTCAGGTGGGCAGCGGAAAGTCGTCGCTCCTCAAGAGCATCTACGGCGAACTGCCCGTCTGGGAAGGCGAAGCCGAAGTGCTCGGCTTCAACATGGTAGGGCTCAAGACGAAACATCAGCCCGCCCTGCGGCGGCAGATGGGCATCGTCTTTCAGGACTTCCAACTGCTGCGCGACAGGACAGTCCATCGCAATCTCGACTTCGTCCTGCGCTCCACAGGCTGGAAGAAACTCTCCGAACGCGAACAACGCATCGCCGAAGTGCTCGACATGGTGAAGCTCGCCGACAAACAGGAAAAGTTCATCTACGAACTCTCCGGCGGTGAACAGCAAAGAATCTGCATCGCTCGCGCCATCCTCAACAACCCTAAAGTCATCCTCGCCGACGAACCCACCGGTAACCTCGATGCCGAGAACGGCGAACTCATCCTTGCCCTCCTCGACGAAATACGCCGGCAGAACCACACAGCCGTGGTCGTCAGCACGCACAACCTGCAGTGGCCCGAATACTTCCCAGGCACTGTCTACCGATGCAGCGAAGCTAAACTCATGAAATGCTGAAAAACTATTACGTTGAAAAGTTAAAAACAAAAGACAATATCACAACATGAAAGTACTGAAGTTCGGTGGCACCAGCGTAGGGTCACCAGAGAGAATGCAAGGAGTCTCAAAGCTTATCACAGCCGACGGACAGAGCAAGATTGTTGTCCTCTCGGCCATGTCGGGCACGACAAACACTTTGGTGGAAATCTCAGACTATCTCTACAAGAAAAACCCCGAGGGTGCCAACACCATCATCAACCAGCTTGAACAGAAATATGCCGGCCATGTCGGGAATCTCTACCGCACCGAGGAAGTGAAACAGAAGACGATGAAGTTCCTCCACGAAGAGTTCGACTACCTGCGCTCCTTTACCAAAGTGCACTTCACCTCCTTCGAGGAGAAGGTCATCCTTGCCCAAGGCGAGATCATCAGCACAAACATGGTCACCAACTACCTCCAGGAATGTGGCATCAAGGCCTTGCTCATCAACGCACTCGACATTGTCCGCACCGACAAGAACGCTGAGCCTGACATGAACTACATCAAGGAGAAGACATCCAAGGTGCTCGAGGCAAACCCAAACTATCAGATCTATATCACCCAAGGCTTCATCTGTCGCAATGCATACGGCGAGATAGACAACCTCCTCCGCGGTGGCAGTGACTATACAGCCTGCCTCATTGGTGCAGCAATTCAAGCCGAGGAGATTCAGATCTGGACAGACATCGACGGAATGCACAACAACGATCCGCGCTTCGTGGAGCACACCGAACCCGTCCGCCAACTGTACTTCGAAGAAGCAGCCGAGCTTGCTTACTTCGGAGCCAAGATACTTCATCCCACCTGCATACAGCCTGCCAAGTTCGCCCGCGTTCCCGTCAGGCTCCTCAACACGATGGATCCGACCGCACCCGGCACCATTATCAACAACGACTTCCAGCGTGGCACAATCAAGGCCGTGGCTGCCCGCGACAACAACATTTGCATACAGATTAACAGCAGTCGGATGCTCCTTGCATATGGTTTCCTTAGGAAAGTATTCGAGATTTTCGAGACCTACAAGACCAGCATCGACGTGATATGCACAAGTGAGGTTGGCGTCAGCGTCACCATAGACAATCCCAGCCATCTCGATGATATTGTCAACGAACTGAAGAAGTATGGCACGGTAAGCGTGGAGGAAAACATGTGCATCATCTGCGTCGTGGGCGATTTGGCAAGTGGCAATGTGGGATTTGAAACCATGGCTACCCATGCACTCCAAGACATTCCGGTGCGCATGATTAGTTACGGAGGCTCGCCACACAACATCTCGTTTGTCGTAAGGGCTGAGGACAAGAAGCGAACGCTGCAGGCTCTCAGCAATACTCTCTTCAATTAGTCGGCGCATCTCTGTTTTTCTACATTATTATATTTGTATATAAGGGACAAAGATTGTTTATGAATATATCCGAACTTAAAGGCTGCTTCGAGACCAGGCAGACACCTTTCTATTATTACGATACGCAGTTGCTCGCCGAGACGCTTGCTGCAATCAAGGGCGAGACGGACGTTCACGAAGGCTACCATTTGCATTATGCGGTGAAGGCTTGTGCCAATCCCAAGATACTCCGCATGATTCAGCAGGCAGGCTTCGGGGCCGACTGCGTGAGCGGCGGTGAGATAAGGCTCTGCCTGCAGAATGGTTTCCCTGCCGACGAGATAGTCTTCGCCGGTGTGGGCAAGGCTGATTGGGAGATAGAGTTGGCTCTTGAAGCCGGCATCCAGTATTTCAACGTGGAGAGCATCCCTGAGCTTGAGGTGATAGCCGACATCGCTAAGCGCATGGGAAAGGTGGCCGAAGTATGTTTCCGCATTAATCCTGATGTGGGAGCGCACACTCATGCCGGCATCACGACGGGCCTTGCCGAGAACAAGTTCGGCATTTCCAAGGAAGATATGCTGAGCGCTGTTCGCACCAGTCAGAAGCTTTCGAGCGTGAGGTTTGTTGGCCTTCACTTCCATATCGGCAGCCAGATACTCGAAATGGACGACTTTGAGGCTTTATGCTCCCGCATCAATGAACTCCAAGACAAGCTCGAGGCGGCAGGAATCGCGGAGGTCAGGAACATAAACGTGGGCGGCGGCCTCGGCATCGACTACGATGATCCCGACAAGCACCCTGTGCCTGACTTCAAGGCTTACTTTGATACTTATGCACGGCACTTGAAGCTGAGGCCAGGGCAACATCTTCACTTCGAACTGGGCAGGGCGGTTGTCGGTCAATGCGGTTCGCTCATCACACGATGCCTTTATGTGAAGAAGACCAAGACAAAGCAGTTTGCCATAGTGGACGGCAGCATGACGGAACTCATACGGCCTGCTCTCTACGATGCCCACCATCTCATCCAGAACATCAGCAGCGATGATGCCCTGCAGACCTACGACGTTGTCGGCCCTGTCTGTGAGAGTAGCGATGTCTTTGCCAAGGATTATCCTTTGCCCGAAACGAGGCGCGGCCATATCCTTGCTATCCGTTCTGCCGGAGCCTATGGCGAGACGATGGCAAGCCAGTACAATTGCAGAGCATTGCCTGCCTCCTATACCTTGGAGGAATTGTTAAGTTAACGTCCCGACGAAGCATGAATCCGCTCATACCTCAAATCGTTCTTGCCGTCACGGGGTTGCTTTGCCTCGTATGCCTTTTGCAATCCATGCGTTTGCGCAGGCTTTGGAGCCTTGCCCGCAAGCAGGTTCAGCCGAAAGGCAATGGCGGCGGAAGTCCAGACGTGAGCATCATCGTCACTTGCCAAGAGCAGCAGAGTCAGCTCAGACGTTTGTTGCCGACGTTGCTCTCGCAGCAATATGGCGGACAGTATGAGGTGATCGTCGTGGACAAGCTGGGCGAGAAGGAGACAAGGGAATGGCTCGAGGACTTGGAGTCACGCTATCCTCAACTGCATCACAGCTTCTGTCCTCCCACAGCCCGCGACATCAGCATCCAGCGACTTGCGCTTTCCCTTGGAGCCAAGGCTGCCAATTTCGATTGGCTCCTGTTCCTTTCGGCCGAAACGCTTCTGCCCGACGACCAGTGGCTGCAGAACTTTATGTCATGCGCCGACGAGGGTGCAGAGGCATTCGTGGGCATCAGCAGCTATGAGTCTGGCTATGGATGGCTGGGAGAGAAGATACGTTGGAGCCGACTCTGGGAGCAAATGGCCTGGATGCCTTATGCCTTGAACCATGCTCCCTACTGCATCCATCCGGAAATGGTGTGCTATCGGCGCAGCCATTTCCTTTCCCACCACGGCTTTGCTTCGCCCGAACTGCTTGCAGGGGGCACGCTGGAACTGCTCGTCAACCACAATGTCGGCAGTGGACGCCTTCGTGTCAATCTCTTGCCCGAGGCTTCGGTGAAGCTACCCTTGCCTACATTATATATATGGCGACGCGAGCGTCTGTATAATGTCGAGACGCGCCGGCATCTCCGACGCTCTTTTCTGCCGAGGCTTGCCGAGGCAATGACCCTTTTGCCGTTTCCTCTCTACACGTTGGGCACCATCGTGTCGGCACTTCTCTTTCAGGAGAGCCTGCCTGTCTGCCTTGTCCTTGTGGTGATGTGGATGGCCGTTTGCGTCGTGCAGTGGCTGATGTTGCGGCCAACGGCGGTGGCTATGGGGCTGAGGCGCGCTCCGTCCTTGCTGCCGCTGCTGATGCTTTGGCTGCCGGCCAACAAGCTTTCGACTTGGCTCAAGTGGCGTTTTACGAAGAAAGACATATTCCGAAAGAAATTCATATAACCCATGCAATCCATTCCCTTCATTGCCTGGTGCCTGGAGCACCTCAACTATTGGGTCATCACGTTGCTGATGGCTATCGAGAGCAGTTTCATTCCGTTCCCCAGCGAGGTCGTTGTGCCGCCAGCGGCCTACAAAGCTGCCACCACGGGCGAGCTCAACGTCTTTCTCATCGTGGTCTTCGCTTCCCTGGGGGCTTGCATAGGCGCTCTCGTCAACTATTTCCTTGCCCGCTACCTTGGTCGTCCGCTCGTCTATCGGTTCGCCGAGAGTCGTTTCGGCCACATGTGTCTCATCGACAAGGCAAAGGTGGAGAATGCCGAGCGCTACTTCGACGAGCACGGAGCCGTGGGCACTTTCTTCGGCCGCCTCGTGCCTGCCGTGCGCCAGCTCATCAGCATTCCTGCCGGACTGGCCCGCATGAGCCTCGGCCGCTTCGTGCTCTACACCACGCTGGGCGCAACCCTTTGGAACTCCATCCTTGCCGGCATGGGCTGGTACATCGGGCGTTTCTACAGCGGACAGCTCGAGGAGAAGGTGGCACAGTACAGCGGTGAACTGAAAATAGCGATGCTCGTGCTCGGAGCAGCCGTAGTGCTCTATTTTATATATAAAGGAAGAAAGTAACAGGCCATCCCGTTTCCCCCACGCCCCCCTTCCAACTCCCCCTAAAAAGGGGGAGAATTCAGGCGAAGACTCCCTCCCTTTAAGGGAGGGTTGGGGAGGGTCCGGAAGGGGAGGGTCAATAAAAAACTAACAACTATGAACCATCATCTAATGAAATTCCTTTGGTGTCTGCTTCTTGCGGCAACCATGCCGACCTATGGGCAGACGAATTACATCTCGTTGCGTATGCTGACGTACAACATCCAGCATGGGGCGGGCACAGACAATGTGGTCGATCTCGACCGACAGGCCGAGGTCATCCGGAATGTCGATGCAGACGTCGTCGGCTTGCAGGAAGTGGATAGCGTGGTGAAGCGTTCCGACAGAGTCTATCAGGCAGGCTATCTTGCCCAAACCCTCGGTATGCACGCCACCTTCGGCCCAGCCATCCCGCTGACGGGAGGGAAATATGGCGTGGCCATCCTCAGCAAGGAGGCTCCAATCTCCGTCCGCAACATCCCTTTGCCTGGGGCTGAAGCGCGGACACTCCTCGTCTGCGAGTTTCAGGAGTATGTGTTTGCCTGCACTCACCTCGACCTTGAGGAGGAGAACCGACTGGCATCGCTCCCCATCATCATCGAGGAGGCCTCCCGCCACGTCAAGCCTTTCTTCATCTGCGGCGACTGGAACGACAAGCCATCGTCCTCCCTCATCAAGACGATGAAGCAGGACTTCCAGATTCTCAACAGCGTCACCGCCGTCAACTCCAGCTACACCTTCCCCGCAAGCAAGCCGACGACTCTCATCGACTACATCGCTTCCTACGGAAAGGTTGTCAAGGCAGTGAGGAGTCGCCGCGTCATCAACGCCCCCAGCCAGTCCGATCACCGGCCAGTCATGGTGGAGGTCGTGCTCGAACCGCTCGCCACGGGCATAAAGGGAATACCGAGTTCAACAGACCCCCTAACCCCCTTTAGGGGAAATGAAGTGGGCAATGGCAAAGACCCCCTGAATCCCTTTGGCAGCAACGAAATGGTCAATGGTCAGTGGTCCAATGGTCAATGGTACGACATGAGCGGCAAGCGTGTCTCAGCGACGCGGCCCAAGCCCGGACTCTACATAGAGTCTTCGAGGCGCAGGAAAGTGGCTGTTCTCTGACTCCGCACGCGACGTTGTTTGCATGTTCATGACCATGCAATTGCAGCATCATGAACCTGCAATTGCACGGTCATGATGCTGCAATCAAAACCCTGTACTCTTATTTCAGGTACTTTATTCCTAAATCTCCTTATCAGAGAAGGGCGGACGCGCCACGGCGCGTCCCTACAGGCGAATCATCCAAGCCCTAATCTCTAATCCCTAATCCCTAATCAGAAATCCGAGAAGGGCGGACGCGCCACGGCGCGTCCCTACTTTTCGCCTGTTCACTTTTTCATTTTTTCACTTTTTCACCTTTTCACTTTTTCTCTGCAATACGTTCGAGCGTCTGGCTGACCTGCATCAGTCCGCGGGGCACATGGAAACAGCCTTTCCACTTGCCTCCCTTGAGCGTGAGCAACACCTCGCCGCGACGGTTCAAGTAGCCAAACCACTCGGGATATTCGGGGTCCATGAAGTGACTCCAGACGTAATCGTGTACCTTCAGGAACCATTCGAGACATTCCTTGCGGCCCGTCAGCTCATAGCCTTTTATCATCGTGATGAGCGTCTCGATGTGTACCCACCAAAGCTTCTGGTCCCACTCCAGTTGCTGCAAGGGTCGGCCCAGTCGGTCCATGAAGTAGAAGATGCCGCCGTACTGCTTGTCCCATCCGTACTCGGCTTCGTGCAGGGCGATGTCGGCAGCCTTCTCGATGAGGTCCTGACGGCCCAGACGTCTGCCCAAGTCCATGATGAACCACATGGCTTCGATGGCGTGGCCGGGATTCAAGAGTCGTCCCTCATGACAGTCCACGAGTTCGCCGTCCTTGCTGACGTGTTCCACGATGAGCCCAAGCTCCGGTCGATAGAACACGTCGAGCACCTCGTACAGACAGATGTCGATGGTCTCCTGCAGGAACTTCGGGTCGAGCAGATCCTCAATTTCGAGGGCGACGTTGCAGAGTATCATTGGCAGGGCAAAGTCCTTCAGGGCGCGTGCACCGGGTGCGGCCTTGCTCCACCGGCCTTTCGGATTGTTCCTCTTGGAAAGCACGATGTCGAAGGTCTTCTTTGCGATGTCGGCATACTCCGTGTTGCCCGTCGCCTTGTAGAGCTGCCCGAAGGCGATGACGGCAAACGTGTAGGAGAAGATGTTGTAAGGCTCCACGAGCGGACGGCCCTGGCGGTCGAGCGAGAAATACCAGTTGAGGTTGCCGTCGTGGCCATGCTTTTTGAGGAACTCGGCGCCCTGTATGGCCGCGTCGAGCCATTCCTGTCGCTTCTCTACCTTATTATATAATGTAGAAAGCATCCACACTTCCCGGCCTTGCAGCCAGATGAACTTGTCGGTGTCGTACACCTCGCCGTTGCGCTCGATGCAGGTGAAGTACCCGCCGAACTCTTTGTCAATACTGTTTTCCATCCAGAAGGGCATCACCTTGTCCAGCAATTCGCTCTTATACTGAGCGGCAAGAGAGGAAAAAAGCCCCCTCCCCGCTCCCCCTTTGGGGGAGTGCTTAAATGCATCTGTGTTCATAAGATATTAAGTTTAATGGTTTCTAATACATTATCTATGTTAGTCATTACTTCTTTGTTGGTGAACCTTATTACGCGAAAGCCCAATTTCTCTATCTCGTCAGTTCGTAACTGGTCGTGGTATTGTTGTCGCACGTCATCGTGATACTCACCATCTACTTCAACGAACAGTCGTGCAGGCAAGCATACAATGTCAACTATGTTGCCAGCAATGATGAACTGCCTCCGAAAGGGTTTCCCTAACTTGTCCTGCTGAAGGTTCATCCACAGCAAACGTTCTGCATCAGTCGGTTGGTTCCTCATCCTTTTGGCATGTCCCTTAAGGATAGGATATAGAGCAGGGTCCGAGTAGCAGTAGCTGGCTTTATGTCTGTCGAACATAGTCATACTTATTTATCAGCGGCTTTGCGGCACTCCCCCAAAGGGGGAGCGGGGAGGGGGCTGGCCTGGCTTAGTATTAGTGCCACCAATACGCTCACTACGATTCCCGTTGCGCCGAAGAGGAAGAAGTTGACATCCGTGTAGAGGTACATGAGGAAGACAACGAGTTCGCCGACGATGAAACCCGTCAGGGCGGCTCTCCCCTTGATGCGTGGGAAGAAGACAGCCATGACGAAGAGTCCGCCCAGGCCGCTCGTTAGCAGTCCGAGGATGGTGTTGAAGTAGTCGAGCAGAGAGGCAATGTCCCACGTCGCCATCAGGAGGGCGATGCCAAGGCCAATCAGTCCGCTCACGACACACGTCCATCGTGCCGTCTTCAGCAGTGTCGTGTCTTTGATAGAAGGCCTGAACCTTTGGACGAAATCCACGCTAAAAGCCGTCGAAACGGAGTTGATGTTGCTCGAAATCGTGCTCATCGTGGCGGCGAAGATAGCAGCGATGAGCAGTCCGGCGACTCCCGCAGGCATCTGACTCATCATGAAATATGGGAAGATGGCATCGCCCTGTTGCATGGTGATGTCCAGGCTTTCGGGATGCGTCTTGTAGAATGTGTAGAGACCCGTGCCGATGAAGTAGAAGGCAACACTAATGAATACGCTCATGAAGCCGTTCACCAGGATGCTCCGGCCTGCGCTCTTCTCGTCCTTCGTGGTCATGTAACGCTGGATAACGGTCTGGTCCGATGTGTAGGAAATAAGGTTGTTGGCTATTCCGCCTCCGATGATTGCGACCCAGAAGGTGACGCGTCTGTAATCGAGACTCCAGACAAACATCCGCATCTTGTCGTTATCTATCGCCAACTGCCAAGCTCCCGCGAAGCCTCCTTCCGTGCCAGCCCAGAGGTAAACGGCTGCAAAGATGGCTCCGCCCACGAGGATGCAGCCCTGGACGACATCGCCCCAGATGACGGCTTCCACGCCGCCCATCGTACAATATATAATGGTAACTAAGCCCATGAGCACGATGCAGAGATAGATGTCGATGCCGGTCACGGCGGTCAGCGCGAGCGACGGCAAGTACATGACCAGTGCCATGCGTGCCACCATGAAGATGCAGAACAGCGTGGAGGCCATCATGCGCGTGGCAAGATTGAAGCGTTCCTCGAGGATGGCATAGGCGGACGCGGCCTTGAGGCGGCGGAAGTAGGGCAGATAGTACCAGATGACAGGGAAGCCGACCACGGGAATCATCCACAGCATCGGGTAGTAGGTCCAGTCCGTGGCGTAGGCTTTGGCAGGGATTGCCATATAGGTTATCGCGCTGAGCATGGTTGCGTAGATGCTGATGCCAGCGGCCCACCATGGGATGCGACCTCCGCCCTTGAAGAAATCCTCGGCTCCGTTCTCGCGTTTCATGAAGTAAATGCCCATGCCGAGCATTGCTACAAGGTAGAGGATGAGCACCGTCCAGTTGGCGAGGCCGAAATGTGTGTCGTGCTTGATGTCGATGCGCGAAATCATGTCCGAGCGGATGCCGGGCATCGTCTCGCCGCCGCTGTAGAACCATCCGCCGTCGAAGGGCGTGAGGACTGCGCCTGCCCTTGCCAGCAAACTGTCTCCGGGAAAGATGGTCCAGGAGTCGGTGATGGTATGATAGGCCAATACGTCCTGACGGAACTTGTACCACGATGGTTCGTGGCGGAGATATAGGCTGTCCTGCTGTCCGTTGATGGCTGCGCGGAAGATTTCATAATCCACACCGCCGAAGAACAAGATGTGGCTGTAACCGCTTGTCGAGCAGCAAGAGCCAACAAGTGCTTGCCCGGCAGTCGGACTTGTCTTCGTCCACTCTAACGACTTCAGGTTAAGCTTCAAGCCATAAGTATAGACATCTTTGAGGAAGCCCCCAAAGATATAAAGTGCTTTCCCTTCAGGTGCATTCTGAACTGCCATGCAAGGTTGCAAGCGGCCATCGTCAGGCAACTCACACAACTTCACCCATTCCTTCCCGTCAGGCCAGTCGAGGGCAAAAACATCCTTGTTGGGCACGCCATCTGTCTGACCTCCTGCCACGAAGATTCTGTCCACACCATAACAGGCAGCAAAGTTGTCGAGAGGTTTAGGAAGAGGTGGAAGGGAAGCAGGGCTGACAGTCTTGTCCGACCCGTTCTCATTCATGCCTCCAATGTATATCGTCTCACCCGGGACTTGGACGCTTGCTCCGTAGGCTTTGGGGTAGAACACTTTCTGTCCGCCGTCGGCACAGGGCACGTCGGGAAAGTTGCAACCGCCCCAGGTCTTGAGCTTTCCATCGACAATACCAGCGAAATGGCCCGAGACGGCACGTTCCATCCGTCCTGCAGGCGTGACCGTAACCTCATTCTGTGCATAAACGAGTCCGAGGGAAAGGAAACAAATCAGGAACGATACTATGCGATGTTTTTTCATGGAAGTCGAACTTTGTTTTAGCTTTTTTGCGGAAAATAATGCTTTAGCGGCACAAAGATACGAAAAAAGTTAAAAGGTTGTAAAGATAAAAGATGAAAAGTAAAAGAATGAAGAATTATTTCTTAACTCTTAACTCTTAATTCTTAACTTTTTTATAACTTTGTGCAGCTGGAAACCATTAAAAACAATTTACTTCATCATTATGGAAAGACGAGATTTCTTGAGAGCAAGTGTGTTGGGCTCCGCTGCACTGGCTGCGCCCACAAGTTTTATTCAGGCTGCGGCTCCCGCGAAGGCAAATGCTTCGAAAGCGGCGGGGTCGGCAAATGGCAAAGTTAACTTGGGCTTCATCGGGCTTGGTCAGCAAGCCATGTACCTGCTGGCAACCTTCATGGAGTTCCCGGACGTTCGAGTGCTGGCCGGATGCGACGTGTACGACGTCAAGCGCGACCGTTTCACACGTCGGGTGAAAGCGTTCTACGAGGGAAAGGGCGAAAAGAAGGTGAAGGTGGACGTGTATGAGGATTACCAAGACCTCTTGGCAAGGCAGGACATTGATGCCGTGGTCATCGCTACGCCCGACCATCAGCACGCCATCATCGCCATCGCTGCTTGCAAGGCCGGCAAGGATGTTTATCTGGAGAAACCGCTCACGCTCACCATCTACGAGGGGCAGCAGCTCGTGAAGGCTGTCCGCAAATATGGCCGCATCTTGCAAGTCGGCAGCCAGCAGCGCAGCAGCGGAGAGTTCTTGCACGCTGCAACCTTGTGCCGAGAGGGACTGCTTGGCAAGATAGAGCGCATAAAGGTGCACTGCGGAAGAAACGCTACCAATCCGAACGGCGCATCGCCCGTCCCGTACAATCTGGCAAAGCAAGACGTGCCGGCAGGCTTGAACTGGGACAAGTGGCTTGGCCCGCTACCCACGTCGATATGGTACAACAATGAGCTCGACCCATACGTCGACGAAAAGACGAACGAAAAGTTCTGGGGCGCTTGGCGCTGGTACAAGGAAACGGGCGGCGGACTCATGACGGACTGGGGCGCACACATGTTTGACATCGCCCAGTGGGCAATGGGCAAGGACGGCAACGGCGGACCCATGAAGGTGAGTCCCGCGGGCTATGGACCGTTCGAGCATCTGACGTTTGAATACGACAACGGGGTCATCCTGACCGAAGAGTCTTATAACGGAGGTGAGCAGGGACTGCAAATCTATGGCGAGAACGGCTGGCTGAAGGTGTGCAGAGGTTCGCTTCGTGCGTCGGACAAGAAGTTCGAGAAGATGGACCTTGGCGTTGAAAAGGGAGCCTACGAGTCGCAGTCGGCGCACCGTCGTTTCTGGATTGATGCCGTGAAAGCGCACGTCGATCCGAACTGTCCGGTGGAGACGGGCCACACCTCGTGCACGGTCTGCACCTTGGGCAACATCGCCACGCAGCTGGGACGTCCGGTGCGCTGGAATCCCATCGTACAGAAGTTCATGGACGACGCGGAGGCCACGAAGCTGCTTCACTACAAGTACCGCGAAGGGTATTCACTCGACGTGTAAACCTTATTTATTAAACCACGAATTGCACGAATTACACGAATTGATTAAGCAAACTGAGGGCGTAGCCAATTCGTGTAATTCGTGGTTAAATAACATCTCATTGTGCTGGTTTTTGAGCAAAAGAAACTCCCGCGCCGTCGCGACGCAGGAGCTGTGTGGTGCACCGATTTATTAACTTCTAAGACCTGTGATTCTTAGTCGCGCTTCACTTCGTAGTTTATCCTCAGGTGCCCGTCCTTGCGGCAAGCCTCGCGGACGATGTGTTCCATCCCGTCGAGCTCTTTCTCCGAAGTGATGTTGATGACGGTGGGCTCGCCCTTGTGCCCAGCGAGCAACTCCATCATGTCCTTGGGTGAGATGGGTTCCGGCTTGGCATGATTGATGCCGCAGGAGAGCTTGTCCTCGCTGTCGATGTGGATGTCGATGACGGTCTGCTTGTTGGATTCGCTTTCAGGTGGAACAACCTTGTAGTTGATTTTCAGGTTCGTGGGCTTCGAGGGGTTGTTAATATCCCTTTCCACCTTTGGCAATCTTATCTCGGAGGTGATATTTACTGTTGCCTTTTCACCTTCGCGCAATCGACCTTTCAAAATCTTTTCTCCTTCGGCAGGGTCCATTTCTTTCCCGTTATAGGTAAACATGGTAACCTCATGTTTGCTGTTGATGTGACAGTCAATGACTATGCCTTCATCATCTTTGGCAGGTGTTTGTACTACGTCTTCGATGACAGAACTTGCTTTACTGAACTCTGGTGTGGCAAAGGCACTCAGCGCCAATGCAATCATGGGGAGGACGTAAAGCACGCGGCTGCGTCGGCTCCCTTTGGGTTTTGTCTTGTGCATCATGTTGATTCGCTTTTTAGTTAAACTGTGATTGAAGTTATTAGCAAAGGTGTAGCTATTGGCGCCTACAGCTTTCCTTATGACTAATTCTGAATAGGCATGGCAGGAGATGCCGTGACGAAGCACATAGTCGTCGGCCTCGTACTCGTGCACGTCGCGAAGGTACATCCCCAAGAGATAGGCGAAAGGGTTCCACCATTGCACGGCCTCGACCAGCGTGAGCAGAAGGATGTCCAGGGAGTGATGGTAGAGAATGTGAGCCTTCTCGTGAAGGATAATCTCTCGGCCGTTCTCTTTGTAGTCGGCTTCGCTGATGACGATGTTGCGGAGCCACGAGAAGGGAGCGACGTTCTCTGCGTGGCAGTAGATGCGGATGCCGTCGGCTTCGTCCTTTGTCCAAATGCTTCCGCGACGGATGATGCGTCCCATGGAAAGCACTTCGCGCAGACGGATGAACAGGATGGTCATCACGCCGATGCCATAGAGAAGGCTCACGACGTAGAACCAGGAGAAAGACCCTCCCCAACCTTCCCTTAAAGGGAGGGAGTCCTCTCTCTTTAAGGGGGAGTTAGAGAGGGTCTGTTCCACTGGAATGCCTGCTTGTATCAATCCTTGTTCGATGGCACGGACGGCAGGCATGTTGTCCATCGAGAGAGCCGAGAAGTTGCAGAGCGGCAACACAAGACTCAGCACGAGTATGGCAAGGAGCGTCATTCTGTTGAAACGGAACATCTTTTCCTTGAACATCAAGAAGATGCCTGGCACGAAGAGTAAGGCAAGCAAGATGGCCGACTTGATGGCGTAGATGAGGAAGGCTGACATTATTATTTACTATTTTACTATTTACGATTTACTATTTTCTTTACCACGAATTACACTAATTTCACGAATTATTTAAACTAACTGATGGCGTAGCCAATTCGTGAAATTCGTGCAATTCGTGGTTAAATAATATCTCATTGTGTTGGTTCGTTGTTGAAATAAATCTCAATCCGTTTAATCCGTTCAATCCGTTGTTTTCTTTCTCTATGTGTTTTCTGTGAGTCCCGATTCCAGGTCGTGCAGGAAGCAGACGAGTTCCTCTTCCGTCAGTTCCTCTTCTTGGATGAAGTAGCTGAGCATGGAGCGCAGGCTGCCGCCGAAGAAGGTCTTCTTCACGTCGTGCATCGCCTTGCGGACATACTCGCCTTTGCCAACCTTGGCTATATAATAATGTGTCTTGCCTTCGCCGTCCTTCTTGAAATGGTCCACGAACCCCTTTTCGTAGAGCGTTCGCATCTCTGTGGCAAGCGTCGTGTAGGCAGGCTTTGGGTCGAGCTGTTCGTAAATCTCGCGGGCAGAAACGGAGTGGTTGATGTCCCAAATGATGGACATGATGTCGTACTCCGTCTTGCTCAAGATGGTTTCTCGTCTGTTCGTCTTCATGTTCGTCGTTTTTTTTGTGCAAATGTAGGCGAAATAGAAACTCGAGACACCTTCCTGCCCTTGAAAAGTGACGGCATCAGCCTGATTTTAACTTTTATTAATAGAAATAGCATCGAAACAAATGCATTTCAGCACGCAGAAAAAGCAATCGTCCTAGACAACGTCGCTAGAAACCCCATCTGCCGACAGCTTCCGAAATGTGTAAGATAACTATAAGAAAATCAACATGAAATGTGTCGTGGTCAAATTACTCGTGTGTCGTGGCCAAATTACTCGTGTGTCGTGGCCAAATTACTCGTGTGTCGATGCCAAACGACTCACGAGAAGTTTGCCATATCCTCACGAGAAGTTTGCCATATCCTCACGAGAAGTTTACCATATCCTCACGAGAAGTTTCCTGACGGCTCATTTTGAATTTTGAAAGGACCCCTCAACCCCCTTTCAGGGAGAGAAGGGAAAAGTGAATAGTGAAAAGTGAATAATTTGCTGCCGCGCTGGAAATAGCTAAATTAATAAATAGTACATAAATAGTAAATAGTAAATCGTTAAATTGTAAATTGATTAGGATTTTGAATTTATAAATTTTGAATTTCCAAAGAAACATCGTACCTTTGTGCTCTGTAAACTAACCTTCTACGACTATGACACATAGAAAAGCATTCGCCGCGGCAATGATCCTGATGCTGACGGCACTGCCTTCGGCCTGGGCACAACGGGTCGTACTCTACAAGGCAAACGGCACGGTCGTCAAGTACAACGTCGCCGAGCTGGACAGCCTTGTCTTTGAGGAGAAAGAACCACCCGTCGAGGGCGAACACAATTGGGTGGATCTCGGTCTGCCTTCAGGCACGCTTTGGGCCACTTGCAACGTGGGTTCCGACAATCCCGAAGTGTATGGCGACTACTTCGCTTGGGGTGAGACGGAGCCGAAAAACTATTACGACACAAGCAATTACAAGTGGAACAGAGGCTCGGGCATGATGACGAAGTATTGCACCGTCGGTGGTTTCGGCGCAGGGGGCATGACGGACGACCTCATTGAGCTCCTCCCTGCCGACGATGCCGCTACTGCCAACTGGGGCTCCGACTGGCAAATGCCTTCCAGGGAACAAGCGGAGGAACTCACCGACACGTTTTTTACCACCTCCAAGTGGACGAGCCTCAACGACTTCTACGGCACGAAGATCACGAGCAAAAGGAACGGCAACTGGATATTCCTGCCGGCATCGGGGTTCGCTAACGGCACGTCAATCTCCCGCAGAGACAACTTCGGCTCCTTCTGGACACGTTCGCTCAGGGTGGATGCCCCGCGCGATGCCTACGACTTCGCGCACACATGGAGCGGCACCATGTGGGGAACCGACCGCCGCTACATGGGCGAGAACGTCCGGCCCGTGCGCGTCGAAAGGATGCCTCGCGTGCTTGTGTCCAAGATTACCTTGAGCGAATCGACACTCCATCTGTTATCGGGAGAGACGAAAAGCATCACAGCCACCGTGCTGCCGCTGGATGCATTCCTCCGCGACGTGTCGTGGGAGAGCAGCAACGAGGAAGTTGCGCAGGTAAGTCCCGACGGTCTGGTCACAGCTTACTGGGAAGGCACCTGCACCATCACCTGCCGCACCCACGACGGCAGCGGCGTCTATGCCGAATGCACCGTCACGGTGGAAGTGCCGGAGCCTGAGCCAATCGACTCAAATCCCTAATCCCTAATCCCTAATCCCTAATCCCTAATTCAGTAATCCGCTAATCCTCGTCTTCGATGAGGTTGAGCATCTTGATGGTGCTCTTGATGGCAGCTTCTGTCTGGTCGGCATCGAGGCCGCGCGTGCGGAGCGTGCGTCCGTTCCAGTTCCATGTGATGACCGTCTGCACCAAGGCATCGGTGCGTCCGCCTGGCGGGATGCTCACCGTGTAGTTCGTCAGCCACGGGAAGCTGCGTCCCAGACGGTCTTTGTAAATATGGCGGATGGCGCGTACAAAGGCGTCGAACTGTCCGTCGCCCTTAGCGCTCTCCTCGTAGGTCTCGCCGTGCACTTCGAGCCGAACGCTCGCAAGCGGTTTGAGCCCGTAGGCCGTGGTCACGACGTAGGAGAGCAACTTGATGTGCTCTTCGGGCGCGCCGTGTTTCAGCACGTCGCTCACGATGAAGGGGAGGTCTTCCTGCGTGACTAGCTCTTTCTTGTCGCCCAGCTCAATGATGCGCTCCGTGACGCGCCGTGTCTGTTCGGGCGAAAGCTCAAGACCGAGCTCTTCGAGATTGCGGAGGATATTGGCTTTGCCCGAGTTCTTGCCGAGCGCATACTCGCGTTTGCGTCCGAAACGTTCGGGCAGAAGCGCGTTCTGATAAAGCCCGGCTTTGTTGTCGCCGTCGGCATGTACGCCTGCCACTTGCGTGAAGACGCTCTCGCCCGTAATGGGTTTGTTGGGTGGGATGGCAATGCCGCTGTAACTCTCCACGAGCCTTGACACTTCGCCCAGTCGGCTCTCGTCGATGTGGGTGAGCGCATGGAGATGGTCCTTCAAGACGGCCTGCACGCTGGCAAGCGGTGCATTGCCCGCTCTCTCGCCAAGTCCGTTGACACTCGTGTGTATGCCCATGCAGCCGGCACTCACTGCTGCATGCACGTTGCTCACTGCCAAGTCGTAGTCGTTGTGGGCATGGAAGTCAAAACATTTGCCATTTGACGATTTACTATTTACCATTTGATGGATGTACTGACTGACCTCCATCGGGTTGAGGATGCCGAGCGTGTCGGGAAGCATGAAGCGTCGGATGGGCAGGTCGGCAAGGCCTTCCATCAACGCAAAAACATAATCGGGGCTTTCCTTCATGCCACCCGACCAGTCCTCGAGATAGACATTGACGCTGACGCCTTTTGTTTGCGCATAGTCGATGGTGCGACGTATGTCTGCGATGTGCTGCTCGAGCGTCTTGTGGAGCTGGCCTTCAAGGTGCTTGCGGCTTCCCTTGCAGAGCAAGTTCATGCATTGCAGTCCGCTCTGGACAATCCAGTCGACGCTCTTTGTCTCATCGACAAAGCCAAGCACTTCCACCCTGTCGAGCTTGCCGTTCTGCCGTGCCCAGCGTGCAATGTTCTTGGCAGCCTCCATCTCTCCTTCCGACACACGGGCACTTGCCACCTCAATGCGGTCCACGCCCACATCTTGCAGCAAGGCGCGCGCTATCATGAGCTTCTCATGAGGCATGAAGCTGACGCCGCTGGTCTGCTCGCCGTCGCGCAGCGTCGTGTCCATTATCTCAATGGAACAGACCCTCTTCCCAAACCCTTCCCCCTCTATGGGGAAGGAGTTTTCTTTTTGTTCTCCCCCCATAGTGGTAGTGAGAGAGGGTATTCTCCCCCTAGAGGGGGAGTTAGAGGGGGTCTCCTTTTTCATACGCTTCTATTTTGTCTGTGTTTGAAAGGAGGAAGTCGATGTCGTCGTAGGCATTCATCAAGCAGTATTTCTTGTAGCTGTTGATGGGAAACTGCTCGCTGCGACCAGTCGTGAGGTTGGTGACGGTTTGGTTCGGCACGTCCACTTTCACCTCAGCCTTCGGGTTCTTCTTCACGGTATCGAAGAGTTCTTGCTGAAACTCGCGGCTCACGACCACGGGAAGCACGAAGCAGTTCAACAGGTTGTTGCGATGAATGTCGGCAAAGCTGCTGCTGATGACCACTCTTGCGCCATAACCTGCTATTGCCCAAGCTGCATGTTCACGGCTTGAACCCGAGCCCCAGTTCTGTCCGCCGACGATGATTTCGTGTACTCCTTTCCTTGGCGCTTCGCTATATTCGGGTTGGTTCATCACGAAGTCCTCTACGGGTTTGCCCTCGGCGTCGTATCGAAGGTCGTGCATGAAGGCGTCGCCGAAGAACTTCGGGTCGCGCGTGGTGCTGGCAAGATAGCGTGCCGGAATGATGAGGTCGGTGTTGCAATTGTCTATCTCAATGGGAAGACAAGTAGATTGTATGATGTCGAATTTCTGTTTTGCCATAGTGCTTAAATCTTTACTTTCCTTGGGTCGGTGATTACTCCCGTGATGGCAGAAGCTGCCACGACAAGCGGAGAGGCGAGAACAGTGCGTGCTCCGGGACCTTGGCGGCCGACGAAGTTGCGATTGCTCGTAGAGATGGAAAGCTTGCCTGCAGGTACTTTATCGGGATTCATGGCGAGGCAACTGGAGCAACTGGGCAAGCGAAGCTCGAAGCCTGCTTCTTCCAGCACCTTGTCGATGCCTTCGTCGATGATTTGCTGACGAACCAACCAGCTTCCGGGCACAAGCCAAGCCACCACGTTCTCGGCTTTCTTTCGTCCTTTCACTATAGAAGCAAAGGCCCGGAAGTCTTCGATGCGACCGTTCGTACAAGCGCCGAGGAAGCAATAGTCAACGGGCGTTCCTTCAAGCTTTTGCCCAGGCTTGAACTGCATATAGTCGAGCTGTGCAAGGAACTGAGCGCGGTCGGCTTCGGGAATGCTCTCGAGCGAAGGGATACATTCGTCGATGGCGATGCCTGCACCCGGGTTTGTGCCGTAAGTGATGCGCGGTTTGATGTCCTCGGCTCTGTAGGTCACTTCCTTGTCGAAAACAGCATCGTCGTCGCTCTTTAGCTTTCGCCATTCCTCCACGGCCTTGTCCCAAGCCTCGCCTTTCGGTGCATATTCGCGTCCTTTAAGGTAAGCAAAGGTCGTTTCGTCGGGGGCGATGATGCCGGCACGACTGCCCATCTCGATGGAAAGATTGGAGAGTGTGAGCCTTCCTTCCATCGACATCGAGCGAATGGTGCTGCCAGCATATTCCACCGCATAGCCCGTGGCGCCGCTTGTTGTCATTTGTGCCATGATGTAGAGGGCAACATCTTTGGCCGTCACGCCAGGCTGAAGTTGCCCTTCTATATTGATGCGCATGGTCTTAGGCTTCTGCTGAAGGATGCACTGGGAAGCAAGGACTTGTGCCACTTCGCTTGTGCCGATGCCCATCGCGATGGCTCCCACAGCTCCGTGGGTACTGGTGTGTGAGTCGCCGCAAACGATGGTCATGCCCGGAAGTGAGAGTGCTTTCTCGGGGCCGACCACATGGATGATGCCGTTGTCCTTCGTGCCCATGGCAAAATGTCGGATGCCAAACTCCTTGCAGTTAGCGGCAAGTGTCTCCACCTGCTTGCGGCCGACGGGGTCGTCGATGCGCTGCTGCTGGTCGCTTGGCGTGTTGTGGTCGGGCATGGCGACGATGTGGTCGGGGCGGAAAGCCTTGATGCCCTTGTCTCGAAGCGTGTCGAAAGCCTGCGGACTCGTCACCTCGTGGGCATAGAGGCGGTCGATGTAGAGCTGTGTCGGCCCGTCGTCAACGTTCTGCACTACATGCTTATCCCATATTTTGTCGAATAAGGATGACCCCCTAACCCCCTTTAGGGGGAACCTTTTGTTAGCTTTGGATTCTGATTTATTCATTGTAAATGACTGTTTATCTCTTTTATTACATTATCTATATCATACAACACCTGTTCGTTGGTAAAGCGGATAACATGATAACCCAGCTCTTCGAGCATCTGCGTCCTCAACTCATCATCGTATTGTTGTTCCAGTTCAGAATGATAACCTCCGTCCACTTCAATTATCAGTTTGCAGTCCGGGCATAGGAAATCAACTATGAATTGTCCTATGATGTACTGATATAGAAATTTATGTCCGAGGTTGTTCGCCCTAACATAATCCCTCAGTACTGCTTCTGCCTCAGTTGGATGAGACCTCATTTCCTTTGCCCTCTCTTTCAGTTGAGCATAGTACAGAGGATTTGCATTTTGATAGGCAAAACGGTTGTAGGCCATACTTAATGCTCCCCCTAAAGGGGGTGGGGGGTCATTTTGTTGATGCAATCGATATATGCCTCAACCGAAGCGGTGACGATGTCTGTGTTGGCACCGAAGCCGTAATAGACCTTTCCGTCGTATTCCACCTGCATGTGGACCTTACCCATGTCGTCGGAGCCTTTGGATATAGCTTGGATGGTGAACTCGCGAAGCGTCATCTGACGCTTGATGATGGTCTTGAGCGCCTTGATAGCCGCGTCGACCGGACCGTTTCCCGATGCTGCGCTCTCGAACTTCTCGCCTGCGATGACGAGTCCGATGCTGGCAACGCTGCGGACACCCTTGCCCGTGGTGACCTGAAGATAGTCGAGCTTGATGTGATGCGAAGCGGAGCGGTCGGCACCGGCCAGCACGAGGATGTCGTCGTCGGTGATTTCTTTCTTCTTGTCAGCCAGTTTGAGAAACTCCTCATAGACCTTGTCGAGGCGTTCGCCGTCGATGTCGATGCCGTTGACGCTAAGGCGATGCTTGAGTGCAGCCCTGCCGCTGCGGGCCGTGAGTACGATGGCGTTGTCGTCGATGCCCACGTCCTTCGGGTTCATAATCTCGTAGGTGGAGGCGTTTTTCAGCACGCCGTCCTGGTGGATGCCACTGCTGTGAGCGAAGGCGTTCCTGCCCACGATGGCCTTGTTTGGCTGCACGGGCATGTTCATGAGCGAGCTTACCATGCGGCTCGTCGGGTAGATTTTCGTTGTATTTATATTGGTGTCGATGCCCAGGTCTGTGTGAATCTTGAATATCATGGCAATCTCCTCGAGCGACGTATTGCCGGCACGTTCGCCGATGCCGTTGATGGTGACCTCTGCCTGCCTTGCCCCGTTCAGCACGCCAGCCACGGTGTTGGCAGTCGCCATGCCGAGGTCGTTGTGGCAATGGGTGGAGAGAATGCTCTTTCCTGCCGCGAAGGCATCGACGTGTTCGTAGAGGTACTTTATCTTCTCGCCGTACTCGTAGGGCGTGCGGAAGCCTGTCGTGTCGGGAATGTTGCAGACGGTGGCACCTGCTTTGGTGACGGCATCGATGACGCGCGCAAGGTATTCATTGTCCGTGCGGCCTGCATCCTCGGCATAGAACTCCACGTCTTCCACATACTTCTTGGCGTACTTCACGGCGCGGACGGCGCGCTCGATGATTTCCTCTGGCGTGGAGTTAAACTTGTATCGAATGTGGCTCTCGCTCGTACCTATGCCTGTGTGGATGCGCTTGTGCTTGGCATATTGCAAAGCCTCTGCAGCGCAGTCGATGTCTTTCTCCACGGCGCGGGTCAGCGCGCAGATGGTGGGCCACGTCACGGCCTTGCTTATTTCAATCACACTGTTGAAGTCGCCCGGGCTCGAGATAGGGAAACCAGCCTCGATGACGTCGACGCCAAGGGCTTCGAGCTGCTTGGCAACCTGGATTTTCTCTACCGTGTTGAGCTGACATCCCGGCACCTGCTCTCCGTCGCGAAGTGTCGTATCGAAAATAAAAAGCTTGTCTGCCATCGTTTCTCCTTTCTGATTTACTAAATTTCTAATTTCCTAATTCACCTTTTCTCTTTTTACCTTTTCGCTTTTTCAGCTTTATTTTTCGCGTGCAAAGATACGAAGAAAAAGCGAAACCTCTGTCATTTTGCACAAATTATTTCGCTTTTTCTGTTCACGGCGTCAGCGGGGCCGTCAAGACTCCAACGGAAGGACTCAAAACGTCGCACGCGGAAACATCAATCGCCGCACGCGAAGTTTGCCATCGCCGCACGCGAAGTTTGCCATCGCCGCACGCGATGTTTGCCATCGTCGCACGCGATGTTTTGAGCCATCGTCTGCGGGGAAAAATTTCCCCCTGAGGCAGGGTCAGGGAGTCTGCACGCTGAAGTAGAAGTATCCTGCTGCTCCGCCGCCCGTCGGACCGCTTTGCGGCGTGATGCGTCCGCTGTAGCTCGTGTTCTCCACGATGTTTCCGTTCTCCACAATCACGCCCTGTCCGCTGTAACTGTAGCGGGCAACAAACTTGATGGTGTCTGTCTTGCCGAACTCCGTCGGCAGGGTGTTTGGTGGCAAGAGCAGGTGACCGACGGGGTCGTCGGCGCCGTCGGCATAGCCGTCGTAGTTGGTATGTTTGTAGTAAGTCTTGGTTGCATGGACGCGCTGACCGTCGGCGTCGAGCGTGTCGAAGCAGAGGGTCCAGGTGTAGTCCGTGCTGTTGATGAGCTTGCCGCGCTGGTCCTGATGCGCCGTGAGGTGGATGGAGTCGCCGGGATGCAGGACGATGTTTCTGGGATTGCCTGCCACGTCGTTAGGCCGCGCACCAATCGTGTAGGTGAAGCCCTGCCACGTCGGGCAGAAAGAAGTGTAGTCGTTCTTCGAGCAAGCAAACATAAACACCGTCAGCAGGCAGACAAGAATGGCATTTTGTAGTTTGAAGTTATTCATTTTTGAATTTTGATTTTATTCAATTCGACTTTTGAATTTTGAATTTATTCAATTTGAATTTTGAATTTATTAATTTTGAATTTTGAATTTATTAATTTTGAATTTACTCAATTTGAATTTTGAATTTATAAGTTTTCACTTATATCAGTCCCAGTCGTTTCATTTCTGAATAGAGCCTTTGCACCGGCAGGCCCATCACGTTGAAGTAGGAACCCTCGATGCGCGTCACGCCGATGTAGCCAATCCATTCTTGAATGCCGTAGGCTCCGGCCTTGTCGAGTGGGCGATAACGCTCGACGTATCGGTCGATTTCCTCTGCCGAAAGCTCTGCAAACGTCACCTGCGAGACGCTGGAGAAAGAGAAGAGAAGGCCAGCCCCCTCCCCGCTCCCCCTTTGGGGGAGTGCTTCATTGCCCCTGCCCCTCTCCTGTCCCTGTTCTGCGGGAATGAGGCACTCCCCCAAAGGGGGAGCGAGGAGGGGGCCGGTCTTGAGCGTGACGCCCGTCACCACCTGATGCGTCCGGCCGGAGAGCTTGCGGAGCATCGCTTTTGCCTCAGCCTCGTCCTTGGGTTTGCCCAGCACTTCGCCGTCGAGCCAAACGATGGTGTCGGCCGTGATGAGCAGTTCGTCGGGCCCGATGGTGTAGGCCGAAGCCTTCTTCCGACTGATGAATTGCGGAATTTCCTCCATCGAAAGCCCTTCCGGATAGCTCTCGTCGAGCCCCTTCAGCGTGTGGACTTCAAACTCGAGGCCAAGGCCGGAGAGCAATTCCTTGCGCCTCGGCGAGTTACTTGCTAAGATTATCCTCATGGAGATTTATGATTTTACAATTTTTACGATTACACAATTTTACAATTTAAGGCGGCAGCAAATTATTCACTATTCCCTTTTCACTATTCCCTTTTCCCTTACCAGCGGAATGCTTTTTCGTCTGCCATCCATTTGCCTTGCGCCCTGAGCACTTGCTCGATGACATCGCGGACACAGCCCTTGCCGCCGTCCTTGTGACTGACGTAGGTGCTGATTTCCCGGATTTCAGGCGAGGCGTCTCGCGGACAACAGGGTAGGCCGACAAGTTTCATCACCTCGTAGTCGGGGATGTCATCGCCCATATAAAGCACTTCGTCGGCTGCCAAGTGATACTTCTCGAGCAGCTGCATGAACTTTTCTGTCTTGACAGAGCTGCCGAGAAAGATGTCCTCGACGCCGATTCTGCTGTAGCGAAACCGGATGGCTTCCTCGCGTCCGCCGCTGATGATGGCCACGTGCAGACCGCTCATCGAAGCCAACCGAAGCGCATAACCGTCTTTTGTATTGGTCGTTCGGAGCAGTTCGCCAGTGGTCGTCGTGCAGATAGTTTCCTGGCTCAACACGCCATCCACGTCAAAGACGAGTGCTCGGATTTTCTTCAAGTCGTAGTTTATCATAATGAATGCTGTTGCTGAATAGTTGATAGAGCTGGCGCTGCTGGTCGTCGAGGAGTGCCATCTGCTGCGCCATCACCTGCTCGTCCCACCGGACAGCCGGGCCTGTCTGGGCTTCGTGGGGCGTCAGTTCGTCCATCTTGTCGGCCGTCTCGTGGATGAGCGGCAGCATGGAAGAGAAGGGGATGCCGTGGTCGGCGAGCAATTCGGCTGTGATGCCGTAGAGGCGGTTCACGAAGTTCGAGCAGAAGACGGCAGCGAGGTGGAGATACTTCCTTCGCTCCGAATCCATCTGTTCCGCTTTGCTGCCCATGCTTTCGGCAAGCTCCCGGAGCAACGCCACGTCCGCTTCCTGCGATGCCTCAATATATAAAGGTACGCGCGAGGCAGGGAGGCTGCGACTCTTGGAGAGCGTCTGCAGGGGATAGAGCACGCCACGACGCCGCTGGCAGAGTGCGTCCATCGGTACGCTGCCAGCCGTGTGGACCACAAGCCCGCTGACATCTTTAAGTTCCTCTGCTACAGACTTTATTGCCCTGTCGCTGACCGCGATGATGTAGAGGTCGGCATCTCGGGGCACGGGACACGTCCTTTGGCGTCCGCCCACACACGTCAGCATGAAAGGCGGCCTGATGTTGTGGGCAAGGAATGTGGCGACGTTGCCTGCACCTATCAGTACTGTCCGATATGTACGCGCTCCCATTTCAGTCGGTCTTCGTTTTGCGGCTTGCGCTCCATGCCTTTGTGTCCGACGGCTATCATGCAGACGGCCCTCATCTCGTCGGGGACGGCGAGCAGGGACTTCACGATGTCCTCGGTGGGTCGGCCCTCTGCGTCCTGCCTCTCTCGCAGTTGAATCCAGCAGGCACCCAGCCCGAGGTCTTCGGCTTGAAGCAGGATGTTTGTGGCTGCTACAGAGGCATCTTCCGTCCAGACATCGCTTATCCTGGGGTCGGCAAGCACCACGATGGCCAGCGGAGCGCCTGCAAGGAAATCGCTCCCCACGGCTTTCGACCGGCTGAGGGCTGTGAGCATCTCCTTATCTTCCACCACGATGAACTCATAACTGTGCAGTCCCTTGCTGCTCGGAGCCATAAGTCCGGCACGCAGGAGCAGCTTCACGTCGTCGCCACTCAGCAGTTCGTCGGTGAACTGGCGCATGGAGCGGCGCGTCTTAATCAGTTCGCTAAAGTCTTTCATGCTTATAAGTTTTCAGGCCACAAAGTTACGACAAAAAACTGAAAGCTGCAAGCGAAATGGCTAAACACGTTTACTTCTCCAACTAAACGTGGTTAATTCCAAAACTAAACGTGGTTAGTTGAGCAACTAAACAGCATGAGTCCGATGCTCCATAAAAAAGAATTGCCCTTCGGGAGTCAGTTCTTCCGGAGAGCAATGCACTTCATAATGTCTCCGCACGAGGCGAAGACTCGAAGGGAACCTTTTTACTTCAGGGTGACAGTCATCACCTTGTCGGCCTCAACTACTTCCACTTTGTCTTCGCGGAGCAGCCAGCCAAGAGCCAGGTACAATTCCTTGTCGGTCTTGAGCTTTGCAGCCTTCTTCAAGTCCTTTGCATTGAGCGTTCCATTCTCGTTGAGGGCAGTCCATACGGCACCAGCCCATGTTCCAACTGTTTCAGTCATTGTTTTTGTGTTTTAAGTTTGTACTTTATGTTATCAAACCGTCGGCAAAGATACGGCAATTTCTTCCTTTTTCGCACTTTTCCACTCCACTTTTTATGTTTTTGGGGCATATTATTGACTTTTATCAAGTGAAATGCTTCTTTTTTTCGTGAAAAAGTATATCTTTGCACGATTTTTAATGGAAAAAACGAGAACAGACTATGCAAGGAAAGAAGGTTTTGGTCGTCATGGCAGCCGCCACGGTTTTGCTCGGTGCTTGCAAGCGAGAGACGAAGGACGAACGCTTCAGGCGCGAATGTGAGCAGTACACGCAGAAAGATTGCCCAAGGGAAATGATGGAGGGCATCGTGCTTGACAGCCTCTCCTACGACATCGGCAGCCGCACACGAAGCGAGTTCTACACGCTCTCGGGCACGCTGGACAACGACTCTCTGCTGACAGACGACGTGCGCAACGACCTGCGCGAGTCGTTGCTGAAGGACGTGAAGAACAGCCTGCAGCTGAAGGCATACAAGGACGAAGGCATCAGCATGCGCTACGTCTACATCAGCCAAGCCTCGGGGAAAGTCCTCATCGAGCTGACCCTTAAGCAGGAAGACTACAAGTGAAAGGTGAAAAAGTAAAAAGTTGAAAAGTTAAAAAGTTAAAAAGTTAAAGGGGGAATCCGTTATAACGTTATGACGTCATCACGTTATTTCACCGTCACGATTAAACGCCAAAACGCTAAAAAGCCCCTCTGCATCTCCCCCGAGAGGAGACTTCTTCTTCTCTAAGAAGGGAAGTCGGCAGCGGGCATCTCACCTTACTTATGCAGGAAACCATCCAATATGCCGACCTTCTTGTCGGCACATCGCAACGAGACGTCTGGCAGGCAGGCAAGGCCGTCGCACTCACCGACACAGAGTATCGGCTGCTTCTCTATTTGCTCAGGCATCAAGGTGTTGTGTGCAAGCGCAACGACATCATAGAGAACGTCTGGGGCGACCGCTTTCTCTACGACACGGGAACGCTCGACGTGCACCTCTCTTCGCTTCGCCGCAAGCTCGGATGGACGAAGGATGGACCGGTGCGTGCCGTCAGAGGCGTGGGACTCATACTGCTGCACGAAGCGCCAGCATCGCAGGTGGTGAAGATAGATACCTTCCTGCGCGAGCTCCTCATGCTCCACGAGGATGCACTCCGAAGGAAAAACATTCGCTGCTACCTCAGGCTTTCACCTTTCGTCTATGAGATAGCCGTGGATGAGTCAACGCTTCGACAAATCTTTTCCGACGTCTTTTCCTTCTTCCTTGAAGCCGCTCCCAACGACGCACGATGGGAAATAGCGTCGCAACTCACCCTGCGCGAATACACGCTCACCCTCATCTCCACCGGCACGGCACCCGACTTTTCTCCTCTCGCTTCGGCGCGCCAGCAGGCTGCTTTCCTCGGCATCCCCATTCGCATGGGCAATCGCCGAACGGCAGAAGGCGACATCATGGGCATCGAACTGACAATTCCAATGGCTTCTGACCAATCTTAAGGCAAATTTAAGGCAAGGCCGAGACTTTTGCCGTACCTTTGCGCTCGAAAATAAAAAGAGCATCAAATCATGAACTTGAAACTTCTCTCACCACTCCTCCTCACTCCTACATTATATATATATGCAGGCGAAGCCGACACGCTCACCACGCATAAGATGGACGAAATAGTCGTCGTGACCAGTGCCAAAGAGCACACCGAGCTGCGCGAACAGCCGCTTTCGGCCACATCGCTCGGCACGGCACTCATCGAGCAAAAGGACGTGACCGGCATCAAAGACCTTTCTGCACACATTCCAGGGCTCTTCATCCCCAACTACGGAAGCCGCCTCACCAGCAGCATCTACCTGCGTGGCGTGGGCAGCCGCATCGGTACGCCGGCCATCGGCATGTATGTCGACGACATTCCTTTGGCCAACATGAGCAGCTTGGACCAGGACTTGAGCGACGCCGACCGCATCGACGTCCTTCGTGGACCGCAAGGTACACTCTATGGGCGCAACACTATAGGAGGACTCTTCCGCGTTTATACAAAGAACCCCATGAACTATCAGGGGACGGACATCGCCTTGAGAGCAGCCACGCACAACAATTACCGGGCCCGCGTGACGCACTATCACCATCCGCTCGAGCAGTTGGCCTTCAGCGCAGGCATCAGTTATGAGCATCAGGGAGGCTTCTTCCGAAACCAAGCTCTCGGAGGCAAACACGTTGACAGAGGCGACGACATTGCAGCTCGCTTGCGAGGCATCTACAAGCCTTCGGAGAAGGTGAGCCTCGACCTTTCTGCCCGTTATCAATGGACTAAGCAAGGTGCCTATCCGTATGCTGCCAAGCAAGGCAGCGATGCAGGTCAGGTGGCATACAACAGGCCGTCGAGCTACTTGAGGCACAACCTTTCCGTCGGACTCAAGGCAGAGCATGACCTCGACCGCGTCATGCTGAGCAGCATCACAGGATTCCAGTTCTTGAAGGACGATATGTTCATGGATCAGGACTTCTCCCGTCAGGACCTCTTCTCGCTCCAGCAGAAGCAGTTGAGCAAGGTGTTGAGCGAAGAAATCGCTGTCAGGTCGAAGAACAAGGGACGCTGGCAGTGGACGAGCGGCATCAACTTCCAGTACCAATGGCTGCGGACGGAAGCTCCCGTCACGTTCTATCAGGAAGGCATCGACTGGCTGTCCGGCCTCATCAACCGTAGTCTGCCAAATCTCTCTGCCGTCTCTCCGAGCCTTGGCGCCATGAGCATCAGCCTGAAGAACTCCGTACTGCCAATGGGAGGAACCTTCCGTACGCCGACGCTGAACACAGGCTTGTTCCATCAATCCACCGTCGAACTGATAGACAATCTCTCTCTTACCCTTGGCATCCGTCTCGACTACGAGCATTACAAAATGAACTACGATGCACCGGGCAACATGGACTTCGACTTCGCCATGCTGAGCAGCAATCCGCGCAACAATATCTTGCTGAACGACCTCAACGCCAAGCCGACGCTACAGGGAAAGACAAGCGACGACCACCTCCATGTGTTGCCGAAGGCAGCGTTGAAGTATGACTTCGGAGAGAAGGCATGTCTCTACGCATCGGTGAGCCGTGGCTATCGTTTGGGCGGATACAATGTCCAGCTCTTCAGCGACCTGCTCCAGACAGAGCTTCGCCGCGAGATGATGTCGGCCATTGATGCCGGGACGGAACAATACCTGTCGCGCCTCTTTGCCCACAACCCTTACGTTCCTGCCGGACACGTCGATATGATAATGGAAATGATACGCGGCGGTATGCCCAAGGTCCAGTCGCCTGATGTGCCGACGGAAACATTCTACAAGCCCGAGACTTCGTGGAACTATGAGATAGGTTCGCACCTAAACCTCTTCGACGGCAAGCTGAAGGCCGACCTTGCAGCCTTTTGGATTGAGACGCGCGACCTGCAAATCAGTCAGATGGCAGAGAGCGGAATGGGCCGTATCACCATCAATGCCGGCAAGAGTCGCAGCAGAGGCTTCGAGGCATCGCTTCTCGCAAACCCCACCGATGCCCTTTCCATCAATGCCTCCTATGGCTTCACGCACGCCATTGCCACTCTCGAGGAGCCCGACGGCACGGAGCATCGCGTGCGTGTCCCCTTCGCACCGAGGCACACGATGTCCGTAGGAGCACAATATACTTGGCACACACGCGGATGGATGCAGGACATCACCTTCTACACCGGCGGCAAAGGCAACGGGCGTATCTACTGGACACGCGAGAATGACCTCTCGCAACCCTTCTATGCGTTGCTCGACGCACGCCTTTCCGTCCGGCATGAAGGCCTTGAGCTGAGCCTCTGGGGCAACAACCTGACGGCCACTCACTACGACGCCTTCAGCTTCTACACCCGTGGACAGGCCTTCGCACAACGTGGCACACCGCTGCAATTCGGCCTCGATTGCCGACTGCACTTCTGACATTTCGTCCTCCCACGGAGGATGTTTCATAGCTTACAACAACGGGTTGAACGGACTGAACGGATGAGGTTGCTATGCTAATCGCCTGCGTAGCATAAATCAATGCTGATCCGTTCAGTCCGTTCAATCCGTCGTTTTTATTATCCCAAATCGGTCATTAGAATTTTAGTTATTGCTGTCCGCTAAAACTTTTTTCTCGATATAAAAATTAGGCTGAAGCCCTC
>CAMVDV010000014.1 GCA_947166305.1 uncultured Prevotellaceae bacterium
AGTACTTGATAATCAGCTTACTCTCTTCTGAATCAATTTCGTCGAACTCACGTTAGATTAATATCTTTGAGTCCTTCGTTCTAATGACCGATTTGGGTTTAATATAAGCATTTGCAATGCGATAAAACATTTGTTGCGGGATTGCAAATCCCTATATTCCCTGCGTACGGATTTGAAATCCGCACGGACAAGTGGCGAGGATGAGAATGTTTCGCGGATGGCAGACGCGCCACGGCGCGTCCCTACAGGCTGCTGTTTTCTGCGGACAGCTATATGCAAAAGAGAATTTCGATGGGTGACGGTGCACAGGGCACAGCCTTTTCCGGCATATCTCGCAGAGTGATGGCAGAAACCCTGCAGGGTTATGATTGCATGGTCATGACCATGCAATTGCAACATCATGACCGTGCAATTGCAGCATCATGACCATGCAAACAACTCCGCCTGCGGTGTTGGCTGCCGGAGCATACAAATCTGAGGTTAAACCCAAATCGGTCATTAGAACGAAGGACTCAAAGATATGAATCTAAGAACTTCTATTTTATTCCTCGCACATTTCTTCTTGGCATCTTTCCGCCTTATGTGCGGTCACAATGCCCGCATTGCTCCCTTACATAAGACGAAAACCTGCTCTAAGAAGAAATGCACGCTGACTAAAATTCTAATGACCGATTTGGGTTAAAGGCGGTTGTCGCGGGGGAAGACGACCTTGGGCTGGAAGGCTCGGGCCTCGTCGGGGTCCATGTGAGCGAAGGCCATGATGATGACCGTGTCACCCACGAGCACCTTGCGGGCCGCAGCCCCATTGAGGCAGATGCAGCCCGAACCGCGCTCGCCGCGAATGACATACGTCTCGAAGCGCTCGCCGTTGTTGTTGTCCACCACCTGCACTTTCTCGCCAGCAATGAGCCCTGCGGCATCCATCAGATCTTCGTCGATGGTGATGCTGCCCATGTAGTTGATATTTGCCTCCGTCACCGTGACGCAGTGCAGCTTAGACTTCAAGATTTCTATCAACATCCTGTTTTATTATTTACTATTTGACGATTTACTATTTACTTTTTATTTACAATTTATTTGATTTAGCTATTTCATCGGCATTCATCCTCGTTTTAGTTGTCACAATTGACTTGGCTATGATGTTCAGCAGTTCGCAGCATTCCTGATGCAAGGGCTTGAGCCGCGCTTCCTTGAGCATCTGCGAACGCATGATGATGTCGAGCCAATGAGAAGTCTCGTCGAGTTCCTCCTCCACCATCTTCAGTTTGTTTATGAAATCTTTGTCGGACTTGGCAAGACACGCGGCCCTGTAGTTTGCCGAAGGCGACGTGCCGGAGCGGACAATCTGCCGTGCCACCGCATTTCCCGATATGCTGGACGGCAAAGCGTCCACCATTTTGATGATGCGGACAGCAAAGTCGGTCATACGCTCGCGGAGTTCGTCCTTATTCATAAATTACTAAATAGCGAAATCGTAAATAAATCGTAAATAGTAAATAGTGAAATCGTAAATTTATTTGTATCTGATATGGTCGATGAGCCTGATGGGTTTCTCTCCGCAGAAGACGGTGATGCAGCCCACGATGCTCGGTGCGGCGTCCCAGGAAGCGACGTCGGCCAGCGTGTCGCCGTCCACGATGCTGAAATACTGCACCTCCAGGCCCGGGATGGCGTTGATGTGCTCCACAACGTAGTCGTGCGTCTGCTGCACCGAAAGGCCGAGCCCGCGGCTTTCCTTCATCACACGGTAGATGTTGGCTGCCGTTCGGCGCTCATCGTCGGTGAGGAGGCTGTTACGGCTGCTCAGTGCGAGGCCGTCGGGCTGGCGCACCACGGGGCAAGGCACCATCTCGACCTTGAATCCCAAGTCGTCCACCATGCGGCGGATGACGGCAATCTGCTGGTAGTCCTTCTCTCCGAAGTAGGCACGGTCCGGCTCGACGTAGGTGAAGAGCTTGCTCACAATCTGGCAGACGCCGTTGAAGTGGCCCGGACGCATGGCTCCCTCCATCACAGAGTCGGTGGGAGGATAGCTGAAGTGCCTTGTGTCAGGCTCGGGATAGATTTCCTTCACCGTGGGCGCAAAGGCAATGTCCGCCCCGCACTCCTCGAGCAGGCGGCAGTCGGCCTCGAGCGTCCTGGGGTAACGTTCCAGGTCCTTCGGGTCGTTGAACTGAGTGGGATTGAGAAAAATGCTAACCACGGTGACGTCATTCTCAGCGACGCTCCTGCGCACGAGCGATGCGTGGCCTTCGTGGAGGGCACCCATCGTAGGCACGAAGCCTATGCTCTTCCCTTCGCTGCGACGCTGCGCCAAGAGCTCGCGAAGCAGACTTATACTGTTAACTGTTTCCATATATTGCACTTAAAATCGTGCAAAGTAACACAGTTTTTATGAATTAGGAAAGCATTTGTCGCATTTTTATTCTAAAAAGTGTGAAAAGACGGCGAAAAACATTGCCGAGTGCAAAAAAAATCGTACCTTTGCACGGATACTATAGACATTAACAGAGATGACCAAAGCCAAGAAGATACTCTTCGTCACACAAGAGATGCTGCCGTTTGTGCCGGAGACCGACATGGCCACGATGGGCAGATATCTGCCCCAGGCTGTTCAAGAGAAAAGCAGGGAAATACGCTCCTTCATGCCCAAATGGGGCATCATCAACGAGCGGAGGAACCAACTGCACGAAGTCATCAGGCTGAGCGGTATCAACATTGTGGTCGACGACACCGACCACCCTCTCGTCATCAAGGTGGCAAGCATCCCTGCAGCCAGGATGCAAATCTACTTCATCGACAACGACGACTACTTTGCCGGGCGCAAGATGGCTCTCGATGCCGACGGAAAGGAATATGACGACAACGCCGAGCGCGCCGCCTTCTATGCACGCGGCGTCCTGGAGACCATCAAGAAGCTCAAGTGGACGCCCGACATCATCCATTGCTTCGGCTGGACAGGCAGCATCATCCCCCTCTACGTCAAGACTGCCTACGCCGAGGAACCCTCCTTCCGCGACTGCAAAGTCATCTTCACGCCCTCCACGCAGACGCTCACCTCGCCCGTGCCATCCAACATGGACGGCATCATCGCTTTCCGCAACGCCACTATCTCTGCCACGCGGGGGCTCGGAGAGAAGAAGCTCATGCCGATGCTCAACAAGCTTGGCGTGAAATATGCCGACGGCATCGGTCTGCTGGCCGAGAATCCCGACCTCGCAAAGTACGCCGAAGGGCTCGGCAAGCCCTGCCTCGGCCCCGTCGATGCAGAAGACTACGGCATACACTACCCTGCCTTCTACGACACAATCTGGAACATTGGCAGAGAAGAAGAGGAGGAGAACGCACACTAAGCAAGAACACACCACAGACAATGAAACATAGCTCCACGGCCTGGGCAGCCCTCGTGCTGGCCACAGCCTTTGCCCTCACCGGCTGCGACGAAGGAACCGGCACCCTCGGCATCTACCCGCAGCAAGATGCACTCAACACGTCGACGTCCACCTTCGACGTCCTCTCCTTCGACATGCTCAATGCCGTCGTCCCCGCAGGCAGCACCACAAGCTTCCTGGGCAAAGTCATCGACCCCGAGACCGACCAAGCCATCACCGCCACCTTCGCCGCACAGTTCCACACCTTCGAGAACTACACCTTCCCCAACCGCGAATACATCATCGGCGACGACGGCTTCCTCTGCGACTCCGTCGAGCTCCGTCTCTTCATCAAGAACACCTTCGGCGACAAGAGCAACCCCATGAAACTGGAAGTATGGCCGCTCAGCCGCGACGAAGGAAAACTGCTCAAGGAGTCGGAAAGCCTCTTCACGAACACCGACCTCTGGCAGTTCGTGGACGAAACCGACGGCCCCCTCGCCACGAAAGTCTTCACCGCAACAGACTACGCCGTGAGCGACGCACAGCGAGCCAGCAGGACCTACACCGACAACGTCCGCATCGTGCTCCCCAAGGAAACAGGACAGGACATCATGGAGGCCTACTACAGCAACCCAGCCCACTTCCGCGACTCCTACACCTTCATCCGCAACGTCTGCCCGGGCTTCCTTTTCCGCACCGTCAGCGGCACAGGCACAATGCTCAACCTCGAAGTCTGCACCATGAACCTCAGCTTCCGCTACAAGAACCCCGCCTACCCCGACTCCACCATCTCAGCCCTCTGCCGCTTCGCCGCCACGCCCGAGGTGATGCAATGCACGCAGTTCGAAAGCAGCAACCTCGAGGGACTCATCGGCAACGAACAATACACCATGCTCAAGACCCCGGCCGGGATATGCACAGAGCTCGTCCTGCCCGTCAACGACATCTACAAAGGGCACGAGAACGACAGCATCACCCGAGCCTCAATCACCCTCACACGGATCAACAACCAAGACGAGGACGCACAGGACGACGCCTATGCACTGGGCATCTCCCAGCAGTTGCTGCTCGTGAGGAAGCAGAACATGGACACATTCTTCGCAAAACATCAGGTGAGCGACTCGCGGCAATCCTACACCACCAACTTCATCCCCACATACAACAGCTACACCTTCGCCAACATCGCACAGCTCATCACCTACTGTCAGCAAGAGAAGAAGGCAGGCCTCCGGTCGTCAGGCATGACCGAGGAACAATGGGAAGCCGCCCACCCCGACTGGAACCGCGTGGTACTCGTACCCGTCACCATCGCCTCAGCAACAGATGCCAACGGCAACACCTCGCAGGTTTCCGTCAACCAAGACCTCAGTCTTTGCAGCACGAAACTTGTGCGCGGCACAAAGGCCACCCCCATCAAGATGCAAGTCATCTACAGCAACCTCACCAGCAAATAACACTATACATTATATATATATATTAAATACACACCGCTATGAAACATTTCATGCTCCTTGCGGCCATGGCTCTTTGTCTGGCCGTCACTATGCCCACTTCTGCCCAGGCAGGCAAGAAGAGAGATGCACGCATTGCCTACGTCCTGAAGAACCTTAGGCTCAAGAGCGACGTGGAAGCAAAGTTCAAGCCAGTGCTCGAAGCTTATCTCAAGGAACTCTCCGACCTAAAGGACCCCTACAAAGCCATGAAGGACGAACTGCAGGATGCCATCGACGCCAACAAGCTCACCCCTGCACAGTGCGACAAACTCTTCGAGGCAAAGCAGAAGCAGGAAGAGAAAGAACCGGCCCTGCAACGCAAATGGTACGCCAAGTTCAAGACAGTCATCACCACTCAGCAGGCTTACAAAGCCATGAAGCTCAGCGACGACAAACTGGAGTGAATCTATGGCAACGACAGACGACAAGAAGATTATCTTCTCGATGGTCGGCGTGAGCAAGACCATACAGCAGAACCAAAAGCAAGTCCTCAAGAACATCTACCTCTCCTTCTTCTACGGCGCCAAGATAGGCATCGTCGGCATGAACGGCGCGGGCAAATCCACGCTCATGAAGATTATTGCCGGCATCGAGCAGCAGTATCAGGGCAACGTCGTGTGGAGTCCGGGCTACAGCGTGGGCTACCTTGAGCAAGACCCCAAGCTCGACGACGACAAGACGGTCATCGAGGTGGTGAAGGAAGGCGTGCAGCACATCGTGGATGCCTTGGCTGAATACGAAGAGATAAACCAGAAGTTCGGCCTGCCCGAATACTATGAGGACGAGGACAAGATGAACCAACTCTTCGCCCGGCAGGGTGAGTTGCAGGACATCATCGACAGCACCGACGCATGGAACTTGGACAGTAAGCTGGAACGCGCCATGGATGCACTTCGCTGTCCGCCGGCCGACCAACCGATTCGTGAGCTGAGCGGTGGCGAACGTCGTCGCGTGGCACTCTGCCGCCTGCTCCTTCAGAAGCCCGACGTGCTGCTGCTCGACGAACCGACCAACCACTTGGATGCCGAAAGCATCGACTGGCTCGAGCAACACCTCACACAATACGAGGGCACGGTCATCGCCGTGACGCACGACCGTTACTTCCTCGACGACGTGGCCGGCTGGATATTGGAACTCGATCGAGGCGAAGGCATTCCCTGGCAAGGCAACTATTCCTCCTGGCTCGAGCAGAAGACGAAGCGCATGGAGCAGGAAGAGAAAGTGGCAAGCAAGCGCCGCAAGACGCTGGAACGTGAGTTGGAGTGGGTTCGAATGTCGCCCAAGGCACGTCAGGCAAAGGGCAAGGCTCGCCTCAACAGCTACGACAAACTGCTCAACGAAGAACAGAAGGAGCGCGAAGAGAAGCTCGAGATATTCATTCCCAACGGCCCTCGCCTTGGCAACAAGGTGATTGAAGCGCACGGAGTCTGCAAGGCTTTCGGCGAGAAGACACTCATCAAGGACCTCGACTTCATGCTCCCTCCTGGAGGCATTGTGGGAGTCATCGGACCGAACGGCGCAGGAAAGACGACGCTCTTCCGCATGATAATGGGATTGGAGCAGCCCGATGCAGGAACATTTGAAGTAGGCGAGACGGTCAAGATTTCATACGTTGACCAGAGTCACAAGGACATCAAGCCGGACCAAAGCGTCTATCAGGTCATCAGCCAGGGCAACGAACTGATGCGTCTGGGCGGACGCGACGTCAATTGCCGTGCCTACCTGAGTCGTTTCAACTTCAGCGGAGCAGACCAGGAGAAGAAGTGTGGTGTGCTGTCGGGCGGCGAACGCAATCGTCTGCATCTGGCCTTGGCGCTCAAGCAGGAGGGCAACGTGCTCTTGCTCGACGAGCCGACCAATGACATCGACGTCAACACACTGCGCGCCCTCGAGGAAGGCCTTGAGAACTTTGCCGGCTGTGCCGTTGTCATCAGCCACGACCGCTGGTTCCTCGACCGCATCTGCACACACATCCTTGCCTACGAAGGCGACGGCAACGTCTTCTACTTCGAGGGAAGCTACACCGACTACGAGGCCAACAAGCTGAAACGCCTCGGGCTGGAAGAGCCAAAGCGCATCCGCTACCGCAAGCTGATGGAAGACTAACGGCCCTCTCCTAACCTCCCCCAAGAGGGAGGAACTGAAGGACAAACATATTATGACAGAAATAAAAGACCAAGAGTTTGGCGGCGAGAGGCCGCTTTATACATTGCATGATGCACGACTGGAAAGGGTGACGATACATCTGGGCGAGTCGAGCATCAAGGAAAGCGGAAACATTGAGGCATACAATTGCACGTTCGAGGGCAAATACGTCTTCTGGGAGTGCCGGGGCTTCCTTGCCGAGGACTGCCTCTTCAAGACATCGGCGCGCTCATCCCTATGGTATAGTGCGAACGGTCGGCTTGTCCGCTGCCATGTGGATGCGCCCAAGATGTTCCGACGCATGAAGGGTATCGAACTGCAGGACTGTCGCTTCACCGATGCACAAGAGACGCTGTGGGACTGCGACCGCGTCAGCATCCGCGATTGCTTCATCGGGAATGCTGACTATTTCGGTATGCATACGGACAACGTCAACATCGAGCGACTGCACCTCGAAGGCAACTATGGCTTCCAATACAGCAAGAATGTGGAGATAAAGGACTCCCTGCTGAACAGCAAGGATGCCTTCTGGGAGACGGAGAACGTGACGATAACGGACAGCGAGGTCAACGGTGAATACCTCGGCTGGTACAGTAAGGGGCTGACCCTCATTCGATGCCACATCACGGGCGAGCAGCCGTTGTGCTATTGCGAAGACCTCACCCTGGTGGACTGCACTTTTGGTCCCGACTGCAACCTCGCCCTGGAATACAGCACCGTCCGCGCAAGCATCAAGGGCGACGTGCATAGCATCAAGAACCCTATGAGCGGCAACATCACCGTGGAAGGCCACATCGGGGAAATCATTTTCGACGAGAACCAGAAGGTGCTGGCAGGACTCTCACAGAACCTCTCCCCTACCGGGAAAAAGGCAGTCACCATCAAGGAAGGTATCATCTCCTCTCCCCGCATCGGGGAGGGTCTGACCTATGAAGTACACGCAGAGTAAGGACAAACTGCTCTCGCTCATACGCGAAGGCGGCAAGCTCGACTGGAAGAATCAGGCAAAGCTTACCGCCTTGCTCAGTTTCCCCAGCATGCTGGCGCAGGTAGTGCACATCCTGATGCAGTACATCGACGCGAGCATGGTGGGGAGCCTCGGGGCGCAGGCCAGTGCGAGCATCGGACTGGTGAGCACCACGATATGGCTCTTCGGCAGCCTTTGCTCGGCAGCCAGCGTGGGATTCTATGTGCAGGTGGCGCACAGAATCGGTGCCAACGACTTTGCCGGAGCCCGACGCGTACTGAGGCAAAGCTTCATGGCCTGCATCCTTTTTGCCCTGACGCTGAGCTGCATCGGCGTAGGCATCAGCAGTTCCCTCCCCCACTGGCTGGGCGGAGGCAAGGACATCTGCAGGGATGCGAGCCTCTACTTCATGTTTTTCTCCATGTGCCTGCCCTTTTCGATGCTCAACTCCTTGTGTTCCGGGATGCTCCGATGCAGTGGCAACATGCACATACCGAGCCTTCTGAACGTGGGGATGTGCCTTCTCGACGTATTGTTCAACTGGTTCCTCATCTTCCCCTCCCGCACCTATGAATGGTCAATGTTCAATGTTCAATGTTCAATGAACGTACCCGGCGCGGGCCTCGGCGTGGTGGGCGCAGTGCTGGGCACAGCTCTGGCTTTTGTCGTTTGCTCCGGACTGATGTGCTACTTCACGGTGGTGCGGAGCAAGGAGCTTTCGCTCAGGCAGGAAAGCGGGACTTTCATCCCGCAGCTTTCGACGTTGCGCGAAAGTTTCCGCATCGCCGCGCCTATCGCCGTGGAGCACGTCATCCTGTGCGGTGCCCAGATTGTGAGCACGCTCATCGTGGCGCCTCTGGGGACGGTGGCAATTGCCGCCAACAGCTTTGGCATCACCGTGGAGGCGCTTTGCTATATGCCGGGTTATGGTATTTCGGATGCCGCCACGACGCTCGTCGGGCAGAGCCTGGGAGCAGGCCGACGCCTGCTGGCCCGTAGCTTTGGGCGCATCACGCTCTCCATGGGCATAGCATTCATGACGCTCATGGCCGTAGTGATGTACTGTTGCTCGCCAGCCCTGATGACTATCATGACGCCCGATGCAGAGGTGCAACGCCTGACGGTGCAGATTCTGCGCATCGAGGCCTTTGCCGAACCCATGTTCGCAGCGAGCATTGTCTGCTACGGCATTTTCGTCGGCGCGCGGGACACGCTGATTCCCTGCGCCATGAACTTGTCGAGCATCTGGGTGGTGCGCATCACGCTGGCCACCGTCCTTGCCTCCACGATGGGACTGCGCGGTGTGTGGATAGCAATGGCTGTGGAGCTTACCTTCCGAGGCATCATCTTCCTCATCCGATTCCGTGGAGACAGTTGGCTCAAGGCCTTCAAGCCCAAGGAAAACAGGTAAGACCAAAGGGAAAAGGAAGGTGTTCCGCCTGTAGGGACGCGCCGTGGCGCGTCCGCCATACGCAGGTCATTGTACTCCGTCGCACCTTATATCAACAATTACGGACGCGCCACGGCGCGTCCCTACATGGAGGGTGAAACCACCCTCATGCAAAGATTCCCAAACGCAGGCTGGAGAATTCCCAATCACAGGCAGGGGAAATCCCAAACACAGGCTGGGAAGATTGGCAACTCAGCGTGCCAGGATTTTCTTTCCCCCGACGATGTAAATGCCTCGCTGCAGGCGATGGCCGTTTCCATCCTGTGCGGAGCCCGACGTCAGCCTACGGCCTTGCAGGTCATAGACTGCATCGGAAGCCTTGTCGCCGCCCTCTGCATCATCGGAGAGAGAAGCCTCTGCCGCCCATTCCGGAACGAGGTAGGATGCCGACTGGCTGGCGAATGTTCCCGCTACGCCGTGGATTCCCGTGGCCTCGTCTGTTCTGAAGAGCTGAATGTCGGCTTTCGTGTGAAGGCCGGTGGAAGCAAGTTCGAAGGTGACGAGCACGCGGCCCGAGAAGTCGGCGGGTGCATAGTCGGCAAGGCGGAAGAAGAATTTGCCGAAGTTGTCCACACGCACCACCTCATCGGGCTTGCGCCCTGTGCCCCATTTGGGAGCAAAGGTGTTCTCCTCCTTGTAGAGTCCGCCGTGGAAGAGCACGGAGCTGACGTACTGTCCTGCTTCCGACTGGAAATCGAGGCGCAGGCAGAGGGCCGAATTGGTGCGCGTATCCTTCATTTCGCCCGACGTCTTGGCTTCCACACGCACATACTCCGGCAGGTCTTCCGCCTCGATTCCCACCATGGCGCGCCCCGTTGCCGTCTGATTGAGCGAGAGGCGAGCCGTCCAAGTCTTGGGGTCGAAGTAGGCATAGGGCGCCCTGTCGTTGCGAAGCTCGTACCATTGCCGCGTCTTGACGACGGTGGCGAAGCGGTTTTCGGGGAAGATGGTCGGCTCAGCCTCCTTGCTCAGCAGGATGAAGTACACGCCCTTGGGCTTGACCAGCCCTTGGTAGCTGAGTTTTCCTCCGTCCATCGTCACCTCATGCTCTGCCTCGGGCACCAGTTCGTCGCTGCCTGTCTCGTAGTAGCTGCCGCGCTCCGTGTCGATGCGGTAGGCTTTGAGATGTCCCTGGCTGAAGGGTATGCCGGTGAGGTCGAGCTGCAGGGTGCGACCGAGCAGGCTTGTGTTCCAGACGACGAGGGCTACGGCGTCGTCATTTTTTGAGGCAAGGACATGGATAGGCTCGCCGCTGACGGTGGCTTTGCAGCGCGTGGCAGGCATCATGCCGTAGAGTTTGAAGGCATTGAAGAGTGCTTTGCGCTGACCCGTGTTGCCGTCGATGGCTCCCATCTTGTCGCCATGGCCGAAGGGGAGCGTGGTGCCGGCGTTCATGTCGGCTGCGTCGATGAACTGTGCCCAGCTGACGTGCGTCAAGTCGCCGTATTGCAGGAACTTGGGGAGGGCGTTGAAGAAAGTCATGGCAGCCTCTGCCTTCTCCACCGGACCGCCTGCATGGGTGTTGGCGCCCGTGGTGTAGGGGGCATACTCGCTTATCAGCATCTCGGCCTCGCGGTTTCCCAGGGTGGTGAGGTTCGTCCGCATCGTGTTGAGCTGCGACGTGGGGTCGCCATAGGCATGGCCTGAGAGGAAATCGAGCGGCCATCCATTGGCCTTGGCGCGCTTGACGAGTGCGGAATGCCAGGCGGTGGATGCTCCGGCAGGCCCGCCCACCTTCACCACAGGGTCTGCCTCGCGGATGGCAGGGGCTGCATATTGGTAGATTTTCAGGTAGTCTTCCTGCGTACCGGTGAAGAAGACGCCGGTGAGGTCCGGTTCGTTCCACACCTCGATGTAGTGGTTCCTGTAGCCCACCTCAGCCCAATGTCTGGCAGCCTGTGCGTTCACCTTGGCCCAACAGTCGTAGTCGGCGGGCGGAGCCTGCCAGTCTCCGTTGTTCATGATAGAAGGGCTGTAGCCTTGGGAAATGATGAGTTGCGGACAATTCTCCACCACTCCGCCGAAGAAGAAGTCGATGTCGGCGTAGTCGCAAGTGGGTTCCACCGCCGTTCCCTGCACGGCGGGCTGCCCATAGAGGTTGTCCTTGCCCCAAGCCATCTCGTAGCGCATGCTCCGCGTCTCGAGTTCTGCCAGCTTAGGCACGTCGCGGCGAAGCCATCGCTTGAAGGTCAGGGGACATTGGTAGAGGCCTATCTTCTTGACGAGCGGATATTCCTCCCAGGTGGAGAAGTCGGCCTCGACGCTGCAGGCAGGGCTGGACTTCTCGTCGCCCTGGCATCCGTAGAGACCGCAGTCGAAGTAGAACGCACCGCTGTTGTTCTTTGCCCACACGGCCAGTACGTGTTCGCCGGGTGTGAGCAGGGCTGTCTGCTCAGCCGTGAGCATCAGGCAGAGAGCGTTGTTGTATTCGTTTCCCCAGCCCACGAGCTGTACGCCGTCGAGGTAGATGGCTCCCTCGTCGTCGTGCCCGCATGTGAGCCACACGTCGCGGTCCGAGAGGTCTTCCGTGAGCGTGAACGTCCGTCGGAACCAGACGTTGTAGGTCCCATTGTTCACGTCGGCAAATGCCGTGCCGAGGGGTGCCGAGGCATTGGGAATGCCCACACCCGTGCTACCGATGGGCCCGAGGCCTTTCCGCCAGCGGCTGTCGTCGAAGGAAAGCTCAGTCCAAGCGGTGCCGCCGGTCGGTTTTGACTTCGTATAGGTGATGGAATACTGGTCGCCCGACCTTGCCCCTGCGAGCAGAGGCACTTCCCAGTCGATTTCCCTCGGCTGGTCTTCACCGTCGCTCTCAATAGGGAGAGCCGTCGAAGGGGAAGGAGTTGTCTGCCTTGCCTGCACGAGGGTGAAGCCTGCGCCAACGGCAAGACCGAGGATGAGCAGCGGAGCGATGAGCCGAATCCGCCTCTGAGGTGTGTTATTCTTCATAGTATTTCAGGTATAATGTATCGGGATAAACCCCTAAACATACAGAACTTCGCTACAAAGTTCCGTAAAAAAAGTGAGATATGCAAGCGTTTGGGATGAAATCTCGCCCTTGTGCGCACAGATGAACCTCACGGCAAAACAAATGCCTTCCCCGTCCGTCATGAAAACAAGCCCACAGGGTTTCGGCAAGAAGGGCAAAGGGTTTCGGCAGGAAGGCCACAGGGTTTTTACGGTCAGCCAACGCGATGGATTCCAACAGGCTGTTCCGTCCGTGGTCACACAAAGCAGAAGGGGATGTGTCATAGCAGACTGACACATCCCCTTCTCTGTTCTTTCCGTGAACTACACGACTGGCACTAATCGTTTTCTGATGCTTTCTTCAGATACAATTCGTGTAATTCGTGCAATTCATGGTTACTAAATGTTTCTTGTCGAAGCCTTGGCTCAGCCCTTCAACTTGATGTGAAGTTCGTCGAGCTGGCTCTGGTCGATGGGACCCGGAGCGTCGAGCATCACGTCGCGACCACTGTTGTTCTTGGGGAAGGCAATGCAGTCGCGGATGCTATCGAGCTCGGCAAAGAGGCTCACGAAGCGGTCCAAGCCGTAGGCCAGGCCTCCGTGTGGGGGCGCACCATACTTGAAGGCATTCATTAGGAAACCGAACTTCTGCTGAGCCTGTTCAGGGGTAAAGCCCAGTATCTCAAAGATTTTCTGCTGAAGCTTGGCGTCGTGGATACGAATGCTGCCGCCTCCCACCTCAACGCCGTTCACCACCATGTCGTAGGCATTGGCGCGGACGCTGGCAGGGTCGGTGTCGAGCAGAGGAATGTCCTCAGGCTTGGGCGAAGTGAACGGATGGTGCATGGCCATGAGGCGCTGCTCCTCGTCGCTCCACTCGTACATCGGGAAGTCGATGACCCAGAGGCAAGAGTACTTATCCTTCGGCCGGAGTCCCATACGGCTGCCCATCTCCAGGCGGAGGCAACTGAGCTGCGCACGCACCTTCATGGCATCCGGGCCACAAAGGATGAGGATGAGGTCGCCAGCCTTGGCCCCCATCTTCTCGCGGAGCACTTCGAGCGTCTCCGCACCGTAGAACTTATCGACGCTGCTCTTCACGGTTCCGTCCTCCTGAACGCGGGCATAGACCAGACCCTTAGCCCCCACCTGCGGACGCTTCACGAAGTCCGTCAGCTGGTCGAGCTGCTTTCTGGTATAGACGGCCTGCCCTTCGCAGCAGATGGCCCCGATGTAAGCAGCCTCGTCGAACACCTGGAAGCCGGCGGGGAAGATGCTCTCCACCGTCTCGCGCGAAGCATTGTCGGGCTGAAGGTTTTTCAATTCCACGAACTTCATGCCGAAGCGAGTGTCAGGCTTGTCGCTTCCGTAGTACTTCATAGCGTCGGCCCACGTCATGCGCGGCAGCTCAGGAATGTCAATGCCCTTGAGTGTCTTGAAGAGATGACGGCTCATGCCCTCGAACATCTGTAGGATGTCCTCCTGCTCCACGAACGACATCTCGCAATCTATCTGCGTGAACTCCGGCTGACGGTCGGCCCTGAGGTCCTCGTCGCGGAAGCATTTCACAATCTGGAAATACCTGTCCATGCCGCTGACCATGAGCAGTTGCTTCAGAGTCTGCGGGCTTTGGGGCAAAGCGTAGAACTGTCCGGGATTCATCCTGCTGGGTACGACAAAGTCTCGCGCACCCTCCGGCGTACTGTTCACCAGCACGGGCGTCTCAATCTCTAGGAATCCGTGCTGATCCAGATAGCGTCGAACCTCGAAGGCGAACTTGTGGCGCAGCTCAAGGTTCTTGCGTACGCAGGAACGACGCAGGTCGAGGTAGCGATACTTCATGCGGAGGTCGTCGCCACCGTCGCTCTCTTCCTCGATGGTGAAAGGCGGTGTGAGGCTCTCATTCAGCACGTTCAGCTCGCTGACGAGGATTTCTATGTCGCCCGTCGGCAGGTTCTTGTTCTTGGAATAGCGTTCGGCAACGACACCCGTTGCCTGCACCACAAACTCTCGCCCAAGGCGTCCGGCCTGCTGGCGAAGCTCCTCGCTGGCATCTTCGTTGAAGGCAAGCTGTGTAATGCCATAGCGATCGCGCAGGTCCACAAACGTGAGCGCGCCAAGATTGTGCACACTCTGCACCCAGCCTGCAAGGGTGACTCTCTCTCCTACGTTGGCGAGGCGAAGCTCGCCGCATGTTTTTGTTCTATACATTATATATAATATATAAGACCTCCCACCCCCTTCAGGGAGAGTTCCATTTGCTTGTTTTCCCCCTAAAGGGGGTTTAGGGGGTAAAAAAAAGGATGAACTGTCATCCAGCCCATCCTTTTTCCTTGTACGCCCTCAGGGGCTCGAACCCTGGACCCATTGATTAAGAGTCAATTGCTCTACCAACTGAGCTAAGGACGCATCTTCTTTGTTGTTTGCGGGTGCAAAGGTACGAACTTTTCTCCATTCCGCCAAATGTTTTGGCTACTTTTTTTCATTTCATGCGGTTTTTCCTTCTTCTTCCACCCTTTTGAGCTCTGAGACATCCTGTCTTTCTCATATCAGGTCGTAGAGTTCGGAGGGCGACTTCCTCTTGAGGATGTCCAGCCCGAAGTCCACTCCCGGGATGATGCCGTGGCCGCGAAGTACGGCCTCTGCCGTCTTGCGTGCCAGCACAGGATGATTGTTCTCTTCGCTCAGATGGCACAGCCAGACGTGGCGCAACCTGGGCGTGGCATACTCTGCAAGCAGGCGGGCAGCCTGCTCGTTGCTCAGATGTCCGCGGTCGCTGCTGATGCGATCCTTCAGGAACTGCGAATACTTCCCCATCATGAGCATATCGACATCGTGGTTTGCCTCAAGCACAAGATAGTTAGCCAGGCCGACTTGCTCGCGAATGGTGTCGGTGACGTGCCCGATGTCTGTGATGAGACAGAAGCGGACGCCGTCGGCTTCCACGACATAGCCCACGCAGTCGCGGCTATCGTGCGGCACATCGAACGGCGTGATGCGGAAGTTTCCCATCTCCACCGTGACGCCTTTCTCGACAATCGCCTTGCATTCGGCCGGCACCCTTGTCTTCAGGCAACGATTGCACTCGATGCCTTCGTGAACAAGCTGAGTGGCGTAGATGGTCTTGCCACAGTCGCAGGCGATGTTTCCCACAGACTTGATGTGGTCAGCATGGTCGTGCGTGACGAATACCGCCGCCACGTCGTTCTCCAAGCTAAGGCCGAAATCCTTGAGATGCTTCTTCAGGGAACGCATACTGATGCCCGCATCGAGCAGAACTGAAGTCCCGCCAGACTGCAACAGGTAACAATTGCCGCTACTTCCTGAGCCAAGTGATACGAATTTCATCCTTTTTGTCAAATTTCAAGGCAAAGTTAAGAAAAAAATGTCAAACAAAGCAAACTTTTATGCATTTTTGTTTTGAAGATATAGATAAAAACAATAAATTTGTAGCCGAAAGACTAAAAAGTATTAACCTAATTTATTAACAACATGAAGAAAACATTACTTCTCTGCTCGGCAATGATGTGCTCGTTGCTGGCAAGTGCAGCCGACGGACTGACAGCCGTCGGTGCAAATGTAATCTTGTTGCCTTCTACCTATTATGACAACGACATTGAGTGGAAGGCTTGGACCTGGGTTTACAAATCCGGCTTGGATTATGGTGACCCCTACAACACTGAGAACCCGAACTACAACCTCATTTGTGGTATCCCCGACGAAGAGGACAACTACGGACCGAAGCGTGATGCCGAAGGAAGGTTCTGGTATGAGCCGGGCTTCGACATGAGTGCGAAAGAAGGAGACGTCAATTATGACGTCATCGACGAAGAGACCGGCCTGGAAACTCCTATCGTTTGGGAAGAGCACACCGCTCCCTTCTGCAGCGATCCCACATGGGGTGGCCGCCCGACCTATCAGTGGACGACCTACAACATCATGGCCGACATCTATGTGCGCCGCACATTCACCATTCCAGAAGGGCAGATGCTCAGCGGTCCCGTCTATCTGGCTTGCGGACACGACGATGCTCCTGGCGAATACTACCTCAACGGTGAGCTCGTATTCGTCGTAACCGACGGATGGAACAACTCCGAGTATGTCATGCTCTCCGATGAGCAGAAGGAACTCATCAAGCTTAACGGCGAAGAGAACGTCCTCGCCTTCCACGTTCACCAGAACTGGGGCGGTGCCTTTGCCGACGGCGGTCTCTACACGAAGATTGAGGGCGGCCTCGACATGGGTTACACCACTCCCTGGGAAGGCAAGGTCCTCTTCAACAACGCCGGCGGCTACAACCGCGACGGAGCAAGCCCCAGCAACAATCCCCGTCACCCCTGGTCGAAGCTCTATGAAGCTCAGGAAGGCGACGAGTATTCGTTCACGCTGAATGGTTCTTCCGATCCTAATTACGACGGGTTCGAGCCGGGCAGGGAGAAGCTGGAGTTCCGCACTCCCATCAAGATTGAAGCCGAGCGCAGCTACCATTTCACGGCAAGAGTGCTCGCCGACAAGCCCTTCTCCGCTTTCATCATCCAGCTTTGCGACAACGACGACGAGACACTGGAAGCTGCCTATGAAGAAATGGAAATAGAGGCTCCCACAGAAGGCGAGGAGGAAAGCTACGAAGGCACACTCATCGACATCTTCTTCGAAGGTATGGATGGACTCAACAACTTCAAGGCCGTCTTCGACTTCAGCGGAGGTCAGGACACCACAGCCATCACCATCAAGGACATCTCTCTCACCGACGTGACAGAATCCGAAGAGGGCGAAGAGCTTTGGGTTGGCACGCACTACTTCAACATCTTCGACATGCACAAGGGTGTCGTGAAGTATATGGTTTGGGACGTCAATGAAAACGGCGAAGACTATCAGAGAGAAGCCGTGACCGACGAGGAGAGAGAGAATGCCGACATCGTCTACGGCTATGAGGAGATTGACGCTCCCGAGCTGACTGGTCGCACAGAGACGCTGGCCTGGACATTGCCCGACTTCGACGACTCTATGTGGGACGACCAGATGATGCCCACCGGCAGTACAGGCTATATGCCCGAACTGCAGACCATCTGGCCCTCTGGTACACTGGAAAGCACTGAATGGAGTTCCAACTATTGGATTCGTCGTAACTTCGAACTGGAAGAAATCAACGAGAAGCTCTCTTACGAGCTGAACGTCTGCCACGACGACGTTTACGAAACCTACGTCAACGGACACCTGTTGCAGAAGAACGTGGGCTGGACCAACGGCAAGAACCCCGTGCAGGTTCACATCCCCGCCCGCTACCTCAACATCGGCAAGAACGTCATCGCCACCTACATCCAGCAGAACTGGGGCGGATACTTCTATGACTGCGGCATCAACGTGACCGAGGTGAACTACGACGAGTGCCTCAAGCTCTTCCAGGACGCTCTGGCTTATGCTCAGACCGACACTCTGCTGACCAACGGCATGAAGGCCGACGTGCAGAGCATCATCGACAGGGCTCAGCAGTTCTTTGCCGAGAACGGAAACGATGCTGCCGAGCTCAGAAGCTATGCACGCGATTCCATCACTCCCAGAGTGAATTCTATCTTTGCCTACAGCAATGATGTGAAGCTGCTGAAGGACACTTACGACATCACACGCAGGGAAGGCGTCACCGGATACTGGACGAAGTTCCTCGACGCAGCTGTTGCTGCTCTCGACACCTGCACCGCTCCCAGCCAGTGGACAGCCACTCTCAACGGTCTGCGCGATGCTCGCAAGGCTGCCAACATGGAGGTTCACACCGAGAAGTATGTGGGTGTGGCAGAACCTAAGTCTGTCACCATCTACGAGGCAGGCGAGGAAATGGGCGACTACATCTACGAGTATGACGACGAGGAGACAGGCAACCTCCTGACCCTTGACACCCGTCCAAAGTATTATTTATATAATGTAGGCGCCAAGAACTTCCTGGGTGCCGGCGAAGCTTGGGGTACACACCTCGCCGTAGAGTATGTTTCCAACCCGATGATGCTCATCCAGGCCCAGAAGGAAATCCTCGACGAGGAAGGCAACTGGCTTGAGGACGAGATTATCGAAGGAGGCTACTTCATCGAGTCCTTCCGTCCGAACGGAGCTTACGGCGACATGGACTTCGTGGGCTGGAACGGCTTCATCGACGTGAACCGCGGCGACAACGTATGGGAGATTATCCCCGTGCCTGGCAAGGAGAATGTCTTCAACATCGCCCAGTATGGTCAGACCTTTGCTACGGACACCACCTTCACCGAAGACGGCGAGATGGTCGTAACGGGCGGCGGCAAGAAGTACCTCGGCCTGCGCTGCGGCGACAATGCCTTTGAGCCTTCTTACTACATCGTCGACACCGACAACAAGACTGCCGAGCTGGAGACCAACCAGTGGAAGTTCGTGACACGCGAAGAGATGCTCGCCCTTGCAGCTACTGCAAGCGAGGACAACCCCGTGGACCTCTCATTCCTCATGGTCAACCCGGGCTACGACCAGCGTCTGCCTCTCAGCGAACTCTCCGACTGGAACGAGTCAACCATAGAAGGCTGGCAGTTCTCTAACGACGGCGGCAACGTGAACATCTGGGGACGTAATAACAACTTCAGCAACTTCACCTTCGAGGCCTACGACGCAAGCTTCTTCTCCATGTTCCAGGAGCTCGACTTCCGCAAGATGAATACAGTGGCAGAGCTTGAAGACAGCCCCCTCAGCGGCCAGACCTTCCTGCCCGCAGGTACCTACATGCTGGAGGTTCAGGGTTACTATCGTGACGGCAACGAAGGTGCCCACGCCCAGAAGTATCTCTCCGGTCAGCCCACTCTGCAGCGCGCCTATGTCTATGCAGGCGAATTCCCCGAGGATCTTGAAGGAAGCTATGCCAAGGTAGCCCTCGCTCCCATCCACATCGCATCCAACCAAGTTCCCGGCATCGGATGGACCGACGCCAACAAGCAGATGCGTGTGCCTGGCACATACAGCGGACAGATTGGTGCCTGCGCACAGGCTGCCATGGAATACTTCCCCGTTGGCTGCTACTGGAACAAGATTGCCTTCAGACTCGAGGAGCCCGGTTACGTCAACATCGGTATCTTCAAGGATTACGACGAAGACCCCGACAATCAGGTTCGCGGCGACTGGTGCGTGATGGACAACTGGCGCCTGAAGTACTACGGAGGCGAGGAGATTGATCCCGACGCCATCAAGGGTATTGAATCCGACGAGATTAAGCGCAACACTCTCAGCGCCGACAAGAGCATCTACAACATGCTCGGCCAGCGCCTGAGCAAAGCTCAGAAGGGCGTGAACATCATCGGCGGCAAGAAGATCATCAAGAAGTAAGACACCGTCTTACCTCATCCTCAATGAAAGAGAGGGCGTGCCTCAAGCAGGCATGCCCTCTTTCTGTATCATAGGAACCGCCGCTTCCGGGCATCCGGAAGCCCTTTGCGCCAATGCCCGACTTTGCCGGTATGCCTGTTCCCTGCAAAGGGTCAAGACTGGCAGGGCTTGGCCGTACTCGCTGTCACGCCGCTCGGATGCGTCGTTTTCCAAGGTTGCGCAGGGAGACTCTGCCCTATGTGTTGGCTGACATGGCAGGCGAAGTTGATTGCTTCATCATGATAAAGCAATTGCTGCATCATGTATAAGCAATTGCTTCATGATGATGCAGCAACGAAAACCCTGTAGGGTATTCCGTAGCGACGCAGCCCGATTTTGCCGAAGAAGCCTGGGCTTCAGGACGAACAGCCGCCAATGAGGCCGCTTTGCTCGGGAGGTTTTACTAACTTGTTCGGGCGATGTTACTAACTTGTTCGGGCGAATTTGTGACAACATCCGGGCATTTCCACAGCTTGTTCGGGCGGTGTTACTAACTTGTTCGGGCGGATTTGCAATCCGCCCGCTACGGATATAGGGATTTGTAATCCCGACATTATTATAATAGCGCATTGCAAATGCTTATATTCTATGCTGGCGGATTGCAAATCCGCCAGAACAATACCGCACATCCTACAGAGCATCGGTCCAACAGGCCTTTCGACAAGAAATCATGCCTGATGCTTGCTTCTTTGCAAAAAAAGTCGTACCTTTGAGCGCGAAATAGCGAAATTCAACACCATGCAAGCAAAATTTGTATCTATTCTGGCCTTTTTGATGCCATTCCTGCCGCTTAGGGCACAGGAATCACAGATGGTGTCGGCCGCCGACATCAACCCCACCGGCACGCTCTACGTCAACAACCGCGCCCCGCTGCCTGCCAACCCCTTCATCAAGCTGCCCCCCGCAGCCGTCACACCCCGTGGATGGGTAGGCGAAATGCTCACCCGGCAGAAGAACGGACTGAGCGGTCAGCTCGGAGAAATCAGCGACTGGCTCGACAAGAAGGGCAACGCATGGCTCGAACCCGGCGGCGGTCACGGATGGGAGGAAGTGCCCTACTGGCTCCGAGGCTATGCCAACCTCGCCTACATCCTCGACGACAAGGCCATGCTCGACGAGACAAAGTTCTGGATAGAAGGCATCCTCCGCAGCAGTCAGGCCGACGGATTCCTCGGACCCGTCAACGAGAACAAGGGCCGGCGCGAGCTCTGGGCCAATATGCTCGCGCTCCAGATTCTGCAAGACTACTACGAGTGGTGCGGCGACGAGCGCGTCATCAAGGTGCTCACCGCTTACTACAAGTGGCAACTCCAGTACCCCGACGAGAAGTTCCTGCGCGACTACTGGGAGAACTCCCGCGGCGGCGACAACCTTCTCTCCGTCATTTGGCTCTACAACCGCACCGGCGAGCCCTTCCTCCTCGAGCTTGCTGGGAAGATACACCGCTGCACGGCCAACTGGATGCAAGAGAGCAGCCTGCCCAACTGGCATAATGTCAACGTGGCAGAGTGCTTCCGCGAGCCAGCCACATGGTACCTCGTCAGCGGAGACAAAGCAGCCCTCAAGGCCACATACAACGACTTCTGGCTCATCCGCCGCATCTATGGGCAGGTGCCTGGCGGTATGTTCGGAAGCGACGAGAACTGCCGTCACGGATACATCGACCCGCGTCAGGGCACAGAGACCTGCGGCTTCGTGGAGCAAATGCTCTCCGATGAAATCCTCATGGCGCAGACCGGCGACCTCCTCTGGATGGAGAATCTGGAAGATGTCGCCTTCAACGACTACCCCGCCGCACTCACCGAGGACATGCGTGCCCTGCGCTACCTCACCTGCCCCAACCAGGTTCAGGCCGACTCCCACAACCATCATCCCGGCGTCGACAACAGTGGTCCCTTCTTCTGCATGAATCCCTTCAGCTCACGCTGTTGCCAGCACAATCATTCCATGGGCTGGCCCTACTATGCCGAGAACCTTGTGCTGGCAAGCGCCGACGGTGGAGCGGCAATCCTCATTTATGGCGACTGCAAGGCAAAGCTCAAGGTGGCCGACGGACAGGAAATCCAGCTCGAAGAGCAGACACATTATCCCTTCAGCCCCGACATCAAGGTCACAATCTCAGGCCTCAAGAAGAAGAAGGCCGCTTTCCCCCTCTATCTGCGCATCCCCACATGGACCGACGGCGCACACGTCACGGTCAATGGCGAAACGGTCGGTTGCCAAGTCACCAGCGGCCTGCTCCGCATCAACCGCCAGTGGGCAGAAGGAGACCAAGTGAAGCTCTACTTCCCCATGCGCCTCACGAAACGCGTCTGGGCACTCAACAAGAACTCCATCTCCGTCAACTACGGCCCGCTCACCTTCAGCCTCAAGATAAAGGAACGCTACGAAGAGAAGGACAGCCGCACGACTGCCATCGGCGACAGCCACTGGCAGGCAACAGCCGACCCGGGCAAGTGGCCGACCTACGAAATCTACGCCGACTCGCCATGGAACTTCGCTCTCTCCGGAAACCTCGACGCCATGAAGGTAGAGCTTAAGCCTTGGCCCGAAAACAACTACCCCTGGAACCACGAAGGCACACCCATCACCATCAAAGCCCGCGGCGCACTCGTAGAAGGCTGGGGCATGGATGCCACAGGCCTCTGCCAAGTGCTCCCCGACGCCGATGCCCCACGAGGCAAATCCCAGCCCCTCACGCTCATCCCAATGGGCGCCGCAAGGCTCCGCATCAGCGCCTTCCCGCCAATGAGATAAAGATTTCAACGAAATCAGAGCTCTCCGAATACTCCGAAAACTCAGAGTAATCAGAATAATCAGACTAATCAGATAACACTAACCAATAAATCAAATGAGAAAACAGTTCTTTTCGGTGCTCGTGGCAGTAGCTGCCACCGCCTGTGCACAAACAGCCGAGTTCTTCAAGCCCTACAAGGCTACCGACCTCAGGCTGCCCTCCGTGCCCCTGATTGTCAATGACCCCTACTTCTCCATCTGGAGCCCTTACGACAAACTCACAGACGGTACCACACGTCACTGGACAAATGATGAGAAGCCACTGCTCGGCCTTCTCCGCGTGGACGGCAACACCTATCGCTTCATGGGCGCACAGCAAGAGTATATCCTTTCTTCCCTCGCCCCGATGTCCGATGAAGAAGCATGGGAAGGCCGCGTCCTCCGCGACAAACAAAGCGGCGACGGCTGGACAAAGCCCTCGTTCGACGACAGCTCATGGAAGACAGAAAAAGCCGCATGGGGCAGCGAAGGCGAGAACATCAACAGCCGCTGGGGACGTGCAGGCAGCGACATCTACATCCGACGCAACGTCAATCTCAGCGAAGCCGACCTCCAGGAAGACTTATATCTGAAGTATAGCCACGATGATGTCTTTGAGCTCTACGTCAATGGCACTAAAGTTGCCGACACAGGCGAGACATGGGTCAACGGCGTCGTGCTCCATGTGGACGGAGACCTCAAGAAACTCTTCCGCAGCGGCAGCAATACCATCGCCGCACACTGCCACAATACCACCGGAGGCGCCTACGCCGATTTCGGACTCTACAAGAATGTCAAGCCCAAGGGACAAGACATCCGGCTGGCAGAGCAGAAGAGTATCGACGTACTCGCTACGAATACCTATTATACCTTCTCGTGTGGCCCCGTCGAGCTTGACCTCGTCTTCACGGCACCCATGCTCATCGACGACTACGACCTCATCTCTATGCCCATCAACTACGTTTCCTATCAGGTAAGGGCAACCGACGGGAAGAAGCACGACGTGCAGATCTACTTCGGAGCCTCTCCCCTTATTTCTGTCAACAAGGACACTCAGGCCACAATCACGACGATGGGCAACGAGGAAGGCGTTCGCTTTGTCCGCACAGGCACCATCGAGCAGCCCATCCTCGCCAAGACTGGCGACCACATCTGCATTGACTGGGGCTACTTCTACCTGCCTGCTATCAACGGACAGGTGATGATGGGCACCCCCTCCGACATTGAGAATGCCTTCACACAGAATGGCAATATCCTCCCGCAGCGCGGACAGGAAGGCGGAAGAGGCAGAGGTGGCAGAGGCTTTGGCTGGGGTCGTGGCATCACGGCCCGCAAGGCTGCCGACATGCCAACGCTGGCTTATACCCACAACTTCGGAAACGTGGAGACCGCAACGAGCTTCATGATGATGGGATACGACGAGATTGAGGACATCGAATACTTCTACAATCGCTACAAAGGCTATTGGGCTCACGGCGGAAGCGTCAGCATCTTCCAGGCATTCAAGAGCATGCAGAGCCGCTACGCAGGCATCATGCAGCGTTGCCGCCAGTTCGATAAGATGATATACGACGACGGATTCAGCGCCGGAGGCAAGGAATATGCCGAAATCCTCAGCGGTTCCTACAGACACGTGATGGCTGCCCACAAACTCTTTGAGGACAAAGACGGCAACCTGCTTTGGTTCTCGAAGGAAAACAACTCGAACGGCTGCGTCAACACCGTCGATCTCACTTATCCCGAAGCACCCCTCTTCCTTGTTTACAACCCCGAGTTGCAGAAAGCCATGATGACTTCCATCTTCGACTACAGCCTCTCCGGACGCTGGACCAAGCCTTTTGCCGCTCACGACCTGGGCACTTATCCCCGAGCCAACGGCCAAGTCTATGGTGGCGACATGCCCCTGGAGGAGGCTGGCAACATGATTACGCTCGCCGCCACCATCTGTATGCTCGATGGCAACACGTCGTATGTGGAGAAATACTTCGACACGATGACCACATGGGCCGACTATCTGGTGGAGAACGGCCTGCATCCTGCCAACCAGCTCTGCACGGACGACTTCGCCGGCCACTGGGCTGGCAACTGCAACCTCGCCATCAAGGCCATCATGGGCGTGGCTGGCTATGCCGAAATCGCCAAGATGATGGGCAAGGACGACGTTTACAGCAAGTACAACGCCAAGGCAAAGGAGATGGCAGCCGCTTGGGAGAAGGAGACAAAGGTGAAGGATCACTACGAACTCGCCTATGGTGCAGGCAAGGACACCTGGAGCCAGAAATATAATATGGTGTGGGACAAGCTCTGGAAGACGGGCATCATTCCCAACAATGCCATGCAGACCGAGGTGAAATACTACCTGAAGAAGCAGAACAAGTACGGCCTTCCGCTCGACGTACGCAAGGACTACACGAAGAGTGACTGGATCATGTGGAGCGCAGCAATGGCCGATAATGACAAGGACTTCCAAGCCTTCGTGATGCCGCTCTACAAGTACATCAACGAAACGCCGAGCCGTGTGCCCATCAGCGACTGGCACGACACGAAGACAGGCCGCATGATTGGCTTCAAGGCCCGCTCCGTCATCGGTGGATACTGGATGAAAGTCCTGGCTGACAGAATGAAGTAATCACTCTCCAGACACAGAGAAATACTTCTTTCTCAACAAGAATTGCACGAACCTTACGAACACTTTCTTGCCTCATCCAATGGCAAAGTGATTCGTGAAGTTCGTGCAATTCTCGTATTATGCGCTCCCTTAGAAGTCGAAGCTCACGCCGCCCATGAAGGTGGCCTTGGGCATGGGATAGCCCGCGTAGGTCTGATATTGCTCGGCCAGCAGGTTCTCTCCCTTTGCAAAGGCTGTGAGCCAGGAAAGAACCCTGTAGCTGACGGTCGCGTTGAGCAAGGTGAAGTTCTCTTTTTGGTCGGCGTCGATGTATAGACCGCTGACGTTCTGCAGGCCTGCTGCCACGCTCCACTTGCTGTCATGGTAGTTCGCTCCGACGTAAAGCTTGCCCTGAGGCGCACCCACGATGGGCGTTGCCATGCGGAGATGCGAGTAGTTTCCGTTGACGCTCCAGTGCTTGCTGATGTTATAGTCTGCCGAAAGCTCAATACCCCAGTTCTCGAAGTCGCCGGTATTCACGTTGCGCGGACGTCCACCCACGCGGATGGTGTTGATGAGGTTCTTGCCCTTGATGTAGAAGATGTTGGCTCCGATGCGGGCCCGCGTGCCGATGCGCTGGGAATAGGCAAGCTCATAGTTCATCATGCGCTCGGGTTTGAGATCCGTCGTGGCGGGTGGGAACATATACATCTCGCGGATAGTGGGATTGCGGAAGCCCTTGCTCACCAAGGCCTTGACGTCGGCGTGCCTGGTCGGGTGGAATGAGAGTCCTCCCTGCGGCACGATTTCCGTTCCTATCACGGAGTGCCAGTCCACACGCAGTCCGGCGTCGATGCTCAGCCAGCGGCAGATGTCCTGACGGAAATCGAGGTAAGTGCCCACTTCGTCGGCGTGCTGACGTTCCACGACGTTGCCCTCGGCATCTTTCACCAGGTAAGTCTTGTCGCCGGAAAGTCGGGTTTCGTTCCACGCGCTGCCTCCGAAGTGCTGCCAGTCAAGGCCGATGGTGACGGTGTTGCCTGCGAAGAAATGCGCACTCTGGTACCATGTGATGCCCGCGATGTAGTCATCGTGCTTGTAGAGCGCGGTGCGTGGTGTGCCGCCGAGGTTGTATCCGTCGTCGATGCTGTGGTGTCCCCAGTCGCAGAAGAGGCGGAGTGTGCCGCTCGTGCGGTCGTAGTTGTTGGTCAGGCTGATGCTTGCCAGTCCTCGGGTCACTCGGGCATCGTTGTCGAGCAAGGGGGCATCCACCGTCCCCGGGTTGCTTGCGTTGAAATGTGTGACGTTTGCGTCGGCCATTGCTTGCCATTGGCGGGAGAAATCGTAGGCGAGCTTGGCATAGCCGCCGAACTGTTCGAACTTGCTGTCCGCGCGATGTCCGTCGCTACGCTGGTATTGTGCGCCGACAACGCTGCTGAACTTTCCCATCCTGGTGCGGTTCACGCCCTCGGCCTGCACAGTGCCATAGCTGCCACCCTGCAGCCGGATGTTGGTCTTGCTGCCGTCCTCCTGCATCTGTCGCGTGACGATGTTCACCACGCCGCCCATGGCATTGCTGCCATAGAGCAGCGATGCGGGCCCACGCAGCACTTCCACTTTCTCCGCCATCAACGTCTGATAGACATCGGCGATGGGGTGTCCCATGAGACCGGCGTACTGTGGTTGTCCGTCAATCAGTACGAGAAGCCTGGCACCGCTGCCCACGCCGCGCACCATCAAGTCGCCTGCGCCCGTGTTCACCCCGTAGCCCAGCAGACTGCGGCTCGTGGCAAAGAGTCCAGGCGTCTGCTCCATCACCGTGGGGAGCACGGAGGAGCGGTAGTTTTCGTTGAGTTTTTCGTTCGAGATGCTGGTGACGGTGAGTGGCAAGAGCCTCGGGTCCGTGGCATTACGGGTGCCGGTGACCACCACCTCGTCGAGCCTGATGGAGTCCATCGGCGCGTTTTCAGCCATTGCGGAGAGGGCGAAACAGCCTGCCGCAAAGAGCGTTAATCCTGATTTTTTCATCGTTTGTCTGTTGATTAGGTACTTTGTTTGCGTTTTCGCCTGCAAAGGTACGGACAATCTCCGCAGCCGCCAAGCCCAGATTTCGCACTCTGCTACCGATTTTTCTCCTTATATATAAATAAGGTAAGGCACGCCGGATTCTCCACAATCCCCTGCCCCGGGGTTTGACCCATGCGCATGGAACGATGGACCCATGCGCATGGGTCAATGGTTCCATGCGCATGGGTCAAACAAAACGCTACAGGGTTTCTACTGCCTCGGCCCGTTGATGTAACGGCTGAAGTGCGATACGCTGTCGAAATTCATGCGGTCTGCCACCTCCTTCGCCGTGAGGCCTTGGTGGCGGAGCAAGTGGTGAATCTCCATCATGGTGAACTGTCTGATCCAATAGCTCGGCGAGCGTCCGCTCACCTGGCAGGAGACTTTGTGGAGATGCTTTGCCGAGACACACAATTCCTCTGCATAGAACGCCACCAATCGTTGTTTCCTATAGGAGCCGGCCTCCAGCATTCGGATAAATCTCGACATGATGTCGGCCGACCTCTGCGTGGTCTCCTCGTGCTCATAGAGCAGGGCATGGGCATTCATCACGTCGAGATAGAGCGCTCTCATGCCTTGCAGCACGGCCTCGTGGCGGTAGGCGACGGGCGTATGGGCTTGGCGGAAAAGGACATCGTCAAAGTCGTGACGGACAACATCGAAGGCCTCGCCCTCGAGCTTGAAGATGGGATGCATGAAGAGGTGCAGCCATCCGCAGGTGCCATAGCTGCCGGCAGGCATCAGCGAGGCCTGTTCCTCGGCCGGAAGCAGCAGGCGATGGAGCCGGCAATCGGCCGACGGACGAAGGCCAGCCACATGGCTTTCCATCGCTATGAGCATACAGCCCGACGAGAGCTCGTGCTCCCTTCCGGAGAAATGCAAACGGAGCGAGCCCTCGCAGCAAAGCAGGTGAAGTATCTGACCCGACATCGTTGTTTCGTCTTTTCGCTGCTGCAAAAGTACGAAGAAAAGTTGAAAGTTGAAGACATAAAACAGAAAAATATTGTCGACGGCACGTCAAAATTGCAGGGACACACGGCCGCACGACCAGGCCAAAAGCAGAGCATTTGCTGCCACGAAGTGCCTCGATGCGTTATTTTTCACTTTTCACTTTTCACTTTTCACTTAAATTTCGTATCTTTGCACGCGAAATTGTAAATCGATCATCGTTAAATAGTAAATCACTTCATGCCACAGATATCCGTTCGAGGCATTGAGATGCCCGAATCACCCATCCGCAAACTTGCTCCCCTGGCCTACGCCGCCAAGGAGCGAGGCGTACATGTTTACCACTTGAACATCGGCCAGCCGGACCTCCCCACACCCCGTGCGGCCATCAATGCCATTAAGAACATCGACCGAACCATCCTCGAGTACAGCCCAAGCCAAGGCTATCTCAGCTATCGCAAAAAGCTGGTCGGATACTATCAGAAGTACAATATCAACCTCACGCCCGACGATATCATCATCACAAGCGGCGGAAGCGAGGCAGTTCTCTTCTCCTTCCTGGCCTGCCTGAACCCCGGTGATGAGATTATCGTGCCGGAGCCTGCCTACGCAAACTACATGGCTTTTGCCATCTCCGCAGGCGCCGTCATCCGAACCATCACTACAACCATCGAAGAAGGCTTCGCCCTGCCTAAGGTCGAGAAGTTCGAAGAGCTCATCAACGACAAGACGCGAGCCATACTTATCTGCAATCCTAACAACCCCACAGGCTACCTCTACACCCGCAGGGAAATGAACCAGATACGCGACCTCGTCAAGAAGTACGACCTCTACCTGTTCAGCGACGAGGTCTATCGCGAGTTCATCTACACGGGAAGCCCCTACATAAGTGCCTGCCACCTGGAGGGAATCGAGAACAACGTCGTGCTCATCGACAGCGTGAGCAAGCGCTATAGCGAGTGCGGCATACGCATCGGCGCCCTCATCACCAAGAATATAGAGGTCAGAAAGGCTGTCATGAAGTTCTGTCAGGCACGCCTCAGCCCCCCACTCATCGGGCAGATAGCAGCCGAAGCCAGTCTCGATGAACCCGACGAGTACGGCCGTGAAGTCTATGATGAATATGTGGAAAGGCGAAAATGTCTCATCGATGGACTCAACAGGATACCCGGTGTTTACAGTCCAATCCCGATGGGTGCGTTCTATACCGTCGCCAAGTTGCCCGTAGACGACGCCGAAAAGTTCTGTGCATGGTGTCTTAGTGACTTCCAATACGAGGGAGAAACGGTCATGCTGGCACCCGCTGCCGGCTTCTACACAACGCCTGGAATAGGAAAAAACGAGGTCAGATTGGCCTACGTCCTGAAGAAAGAAGACCTTAACCGCGCGCTGTTCGTGCTCAGAAAGGCTTTGGAAGCATATCCCGGGAAAGTCAAGAGTTAAGAATTAAGAGTTAAGAAAGACACCACTTCTATCTTTAATCTCTTATCTCCGAACTTGCATTATTTGGAGACCTCAGCTTCAAGTCCACCAAAACACAACGCGAGAATCTTTATTTCTTAACTCTTAATTCTTAATTCTTAACTCTTAACTCTTAATTCTTAACTGCACTTGTTCACGTTTTTCATTGCCAAACGACTCTTCGCGGAAGGCGGCAGCGGCGGACGCGCCTCGCGCCTTGCCACGGGCATCGCTACGATGGGCGTTGCCGTGGCCTTGGCTGTGATGCTCATCAGCGTGGCAATTGTGCAAGGATTCCAGCGCGAAGTGCAGGACAAGGTGTTGGGCTTCGGCGCTCACATCAAGGTGATGAACTACAAAAGCCTCGGCAAACAGGAATACGCACCCATCGTTGTCGACGACAGCCTCGTTGGGCGATTGCAGGCACTCCCTAACGTGGCGTCCGTAGCCCGCTTTTGCGTGAAGCCGGGAATGCTGAAGACTGAGGCAAACTTCCGTGGCATTGCCATCCAAGGCATAGGCCAGGACTACGACAAGAGCTTTATCGAAAACCACTTGAAGAGGGGGGATATGCCGCTCTTCACGGACTCTGCCAGCTCGGGAAGGCTGGTGATATCCGAGGCGACGGCAAGGGAGATGCAGGTGGACGTGGGCGATGTCGTCTATGCCTACTTTTTCGAACAGACGGTGAGGGCAAGGAAGTTTACCATAGGGGCAGTCTATCAGACCAATCTCACCGATTTCGATCGGAACTTTGCCTACACGGATATCTTCACCATCCACCGCCTGATGGGCTGGGACTCGCAGCAATATGCGGGTGCGGAGCTGAGGCTGAAGGACTTCGGGATGCTGGATGCGACCCTGAACGACGTGGTGAACGAGGTGAACAGGCAGCAGGATGCCTACGGAGAATACTACTCCAGCATGAGCATCCGCATGGAGCATCCGCAGATATTCGCTTGGCTTGGACTGCTCGACATGGACGTTGCCGTCATTCTCATACTGATGATATGCGTCTCCATCTTCACGGCTATGAGTGGATTGCTCATAATCATATTGGAACGGACGAACTTCATAGGCATCATGAAGGCGCTGGGTGCGCGCAACAGCCAAGTGCGTCGGCTCTTCCTGGGGCTGGCGATGCTGATCATCTTGCGAGGCATCGTGCTGGGAAACGTGCTGGCCTTCGTGCTGATATTCTTGCAGAAGCAGTTCGGAATCGTGAGCCTCGACCCCGAAATCTATTATGTGGAGAGCGTGCCGGTGCTCGTGAATTGGCTTTGGGTGGCAGGCATCGACGTGGGTGCCCTCGTGCTTTGCAGCCTGGCGATGGTGGTTCCGAGCTTTGTCGTTTCACACATCTTGCCTGCCCGGAGCATTCGCTTCGAGTAGGAGCATTGCCCATTCCCCTTCATTCTCTGTGCGGAGTAGGCTGAAGCCTTGCTCCATGGCGGCTTTTGTCAAAGCGGGTACGTCGGAGAGGTAAAAGCCGCTCAGTATGATACGGCCCGAGGTTCTGACGGACGCGGCAAAGCGTGGCAGGTCCTGAAGCAGGATGTTTCGGTTGATATTGGCGATGAGGAGGTCGGCTTTGGGCTGGCCTTGGAGCACGGAACTGTCGCCGCAGACAATCGTAACTGCCCCTGCCAAGCCTTCCCTTAAAGGGGAGTTTTTTTGTTTTTCCCCTTTTGATGGGGAGTCAGAGAGGGTCCTGATTCCATTCAGGAGCAAGTTGTCCTTGGTGTTCTCCACGCTCCACTCGTCGATGTCGTAGGCGAAGACGCTCCTTGCCCCGCGCTTTGCGGCCATGATGGACAGGATGCCTGTGCCCGTACCGGCGTCGATGACGTCCCTACCCTGCAGGTCGAGCCCGGCCAGGGTGCGCAGGATGAGGCGTGTGGTCTGGTGGCTTCCGGTGCCGAAGGCAAGGCGAGGCGTGATGACGATGTCGTATGTGGCCGGGGGAACGTCTTGATGCTTCACGTCGTGGACCACGATGAGGGCGTCTGCGGAGTTGGGTTTCTGTATGACCACAGGCTGAAAGCCCTCTTCCTCCCAGAGCTGATTCCAATCTTCGTCGGGCGCTTCGGCCACGGCATAACGGATTTCCACTCCGGGCAGCACAAAGTCCTGCACCACTCCCTGCATCGCCTCCTCGCTCCACGCGCTCTGCTGAATGTAGGCCAGCAGGCCGCTCTCAGTCTCGGAGAACGACTCGAACCCTATCTCGGCCAGCATCGCCGACAACACGTCCACAGCCTCCGGGCTGAAAGGACGCACCTCGCAAGTCACCTCAAAATACTTCATCGCTATACATTATATTATATAAGTTTCGGAAGCCTTGCTTCCTTCGGAGATAGAAGAAGATAGAAGAAGATAGAAGGAGATAGAGGACGTTTGTTCCCCCAAATGTATTGTCTTCTATCTTCGCCGCTGAAAGCGACATAACTTCCTTTATCTTCTTATATCTACTTGACATCTGACAGTTGAATTATATTTCATGTTTCCCGAAACCCTGTGCCGTATTGTTTGCAGAGTCATGATGCTGCAATTGCAGGGTCATGATGTTGCAATTGCAGGGTCATGATGCTGCAATGAACACCGCGTGCGGCGTTATGGGGCACCCGATGCCGTGGCAGCCGACACGGTGTGCCGATGGTCATTTCCCCGCAAAGATAGCTCTTTTTTTCCAAATGGGGAAATTTCCCCAACAAAATAGGCGTTTCCCTTTTGCATATTGCATAAAACTCCGTAACTTTGCATCACATAAAGCTGAAAAGCCCCCTTCAGAAAGGCAAAAAGCACAGAGAAACCGACAGAAAACACTAACCACGAAAAAACGAACCACGCATTATGAAAGCAAACGTTATTACCCTTTTGATGCTCTTGGCTGTTTGCTTCAGCGCATCAGCACAGGACGACGACATGTACTCCTTCTCCTCCAAGAAGAAGACCCAGCAGTCAGCCTATACCACGACACGCCAGGTCACCCCGGACTACAGCGACGACGAGGGCGATGCCAACGCCGACTACCACACCGGGCAGCTCCGCGACGTGGATGAGTACAATCGCCGAGGACCCGCACAGCAGGGCGACAACCCCTCCTACCGACTGGGGGGCGACACACTCCTCGTGGAGAATGCACCCGCAGGAAGCAGCCTGTCGGGCTACGACGCAGGCTACGACGACGGATACTACGACGGCCTCGTGGACGGAGACTTCTACTATACCTCCCGTCTGGCACGCTATCGCAGCTTCCGACTCTATGACCCCTACGTCTGGGACTACTGCTATGGCTGGTACGACCCATGGTACGATCCCTGGTACGGCTGGTATGCCCCCTACTATCGCTACGGCTACTGGGGCTGGACAAGCTGGGGCTGGGGCTGGGGAAGCTACGGCTGGTACGGCGGATGGCACCATCCTCACTACTACGGAGGCTACTATCATGGCGGCTACGGCTGGCATGGCGGACGGCATCTGACCACCGCATCGCGCAACTACGGACAGCGCTCCGCCACCTACAGCGGTCGCTCAGGCGGAGGCAGGTCAAGCTATGGACGCGGAGGCCCATCCCGCTCGCAGGCCACAGGCGCATCGAGAGGCTCGACACGCTCGGCCGGAACACCATCATCCAGAGGCACCGGCACCCGAGGCACCTATCAATATCCCTCCAGAGGCAACGCCCAGACAGGCGTCACCCGCGGCGCCACCACATCGCGCGGAAGCAGCACAAGCCCCTCACGCGGCACCTACAGCGGCGGCACCACACGCGGCAGCAGCACCTACAGCGGCAGCTCAAGCCGAGGCTCAAGCACCTATAGCGGCGGCTCCTCACGCGGCAGCGGCAGCTACAGCGGAGGCTCAAGCCGAAGCTCAAGCACCTTCAGCGGCGGAAGCTCGCGCGGCGGCGGCTTCAGCGGAGGCGGTGGCTTCGGAGGAGGCTCGCGCGGAGGCGGCGGAGGCTTCGGCGGAGGTGGCGGAGGCTCACGCGGCGGAGGCGGACGCAGGTAAAGAATGAAAGAATGAAGAAACAAAAGAATGAAGAAATGAAAATGAAACGCTATATCTTATTCCCCTTCCTTGCCGCTGCCATCGCAGCCCAGGCACAGGACACCTACATGAACGAACGCCTCATCAACAGCTCCAGCGACGTCATCGGCACAGCCCGCTACGTCGGAATGGGCGGCGCTCTCGGCGCACTCGGCGCAGACATGAGCGTCATAAGCTGGAACCCGGCAGGCATCGGACTGTACCGCAAGAACGACCTCGCCATCACCTTCGGCGGACACTGGGGCAAGTCGAGCATCCAAGAGGAAAGCCGCGGCGCAGGTACCTTCGACCAGGGAGGCATCGTCATCAACTTCAAGACAGGCGGCGAGACATGCCCCTACTTCAACTTCGCCTTCAACTATCAGAAGAAAATCAACTTCAACCACAACTTCTACGCCGACAATCCCAACCTGGGAGGCTTGAGCCAGATGGACCAAGTGGCAGAGCTTACACAGTTCGACGAAGACTGGCAGAACAACCTCGCAGGCATGGCTATGCAAATCGATGCGGACGCTGAGAAGAAGGGGAACGACAGAATCTACTTCAAGAAAGACAGCAACGGCGAACTCTACAACGACATCTCCTCCTCACGCAACGAATATACGCACCACAGCGAAGGCGCTCTCCATGCCTTCGACCTCAATCTCAGCACGAACATCAAAGACCGTGTCTTCCTCGGCCTCACCGTCGGCATCGACAACATGCGCTACCGCGGATGGACATACTACAGGGAGTACAACATGGAAGACAACGCCAGCTACGACCTCAACCGCGACGTACAGGTGACAGGGACAGGCGTGAACGTCAAACTCGGCACCATCGTCCGCCCCATCGCAGACAATCCCCTCCGCTTTGCCCTTGTCGTGGAGACACCGACATGGTACAAACTCAAGAACAGCACCCTGTTTGACCTCCGCCCGGGCATAGAGTCTGACCCCTGGGAGAGCAGGCTGAAGTTCAATCTCCGCTCGCCGTGGAAGGTACGCACAGGCATCGGCAGCACCATCGGCTCGAGCTTCGCATGGGACGTCGACTATGAATTTGCCGCCTACGCAGGCACAAGCCAGGGCTACCCAAAGAATGAATACTGGAACGGCTCAACGTCGGGCAACACAAAGGACGTGGCCATGAACGACTTCACCCGCAACACCCTGCGCGGAACGCACACCCTTCGCATCGGCCTCGAAGCCAACGCAACAAAGAACCTCGCCTTCCGTCTGGGCTACAACCTCAGCACGTCGGCATACAAGAAGGACATTAGCTTCGATCAGTACAACATCAACAGCGCAGCGATGGACTACGCTACGAGCACAAGCTACATGCGTCTGGGCAACACCAACATCCTTTCGCTCGGCATGGGCTATCGTGCCAAGAAATTCTACATCGACCTCGTCTATAAGCTGCGCAACCAGAAGGCAGACTTCTATGCCTTTGACACAAACTTCACCAACAGCGTGAGCGGAGACCCTGTCTTCCTCAGACAAAACCAAATCAACGGAACAGACCTTGCCGACAGGAGTATCGACCCCGTCGACGTCAACCTCACACGTCAGGCCATCACCTGCACGCTCGGTTTCAAGTTCTAAGCGTCAGCGAACCAAAACCTTTCGCCCGGACATGATATAAAGTCCTGGCTTCAGCGACCGACGCTCCTGTCTGATGCCCATCAGGTCATAGACGGAAGCGTCGGTTTCCTTATATATATAATAAGGTGTAGCGATTCCATCTTCCTCAGGGACCAGCGTGCCATAGACATGGAATGCGTAGAGAGCAGACTGCTCTGCACCCGTCGTGCCGGCAGAAACGCGAGGAAAGACAAGCTTGACATAGCGTCCGCGCACTGGCGATGAGAGGCTTACGGTCTTCTTGTTCACCCGACCCGCATTCTTTCTGTCGGCCACCAAAGTCCAGCAAGTGTTGCCGTCGCCCGACTTTGTAATGAGACTCAAGTCGGGTTTCTCCTGACTGACAAGCATCTGATAGGCATTCATGTTCGTGGCGTCGGCATCAATGCTCTTTGCATCCCATAGAATCAGGCGGCTGATGTCGTAGGTATGCTCGAGGTCAACGATGACATAGCGATAAGCATCCGTACTCTGAACAGGCGTCGTGAACTTCCATGGACGCTCTGCTGCAGGCAAGCCTGTGAGAAGATTGAGTGCAGAACAAGTCGCGTCGGGCGTATCGTGAGCTGCGAGGATGGTTTTGCCGATGCTGACGTTGCCATCGCTTCTCGACAGTTCGCTCACAAAGCGTCCGTAGATGTCGCAACCATAGAGGCGAATGGCATTGTCTGCCACGCCGCTTGGACGAATGCCACGGCGGAAGACGAGCTTCAGATAGCGAACCTCGGTCGGACTGAAGCTGATGTCCTTTTCACCCCTGTCGCCTACATTCTCTTCATGAGCAAGGAGAACCCAATCTTCGTTTGTCTTTGTTCTTCCATACACCCAGTACTCAGGCACATTGCCACAGTTCGCCTCGCGATTGTCCACGTCACGAAAGACGAGGCGGCTCACTTCGTAGATGCCTGTAAACTCCATCACGAGCCAAGGCTGCTCGGTGCTCGTATCGCACCACTTGCGCCCAGGATAGATGTAGCTCATGTTCATGTTGGAAGGCCTTTCGCCGTCGGCAGCAAAGCCACTGCACGAATTGACAAAGCAGGTCATTTTCCCCGTTCCGAGGGCTGTACGTTGGTTGATGACACCTTCGGGAACTTGTGCCGTGATGATAGGGTCGCCCTCATGAAGCGAAGCTTGTGGGTCGCACACGGCAACGCCAACAAACGAGTCGGCACAACCATAATAGAGGAACCACTTGCCCTGATGCCACACAAGCCCTTCGGTGAAGACTGTTCCGGCAGCATATTGTCCGCTCTTCTCAAAGTCGGCAATGGGACGGAAGAAGGGCTTATCGAGCCGGTCGATGAGCTGAAGCGGATTGTCCCTACTGAAGAGCATCTGCCCGGCTGCATAGGTGCCTGCCGCATAGCTGCCGTCGCCATTGCTGCCACTTGCGTTCTTACCATTATATATAAGTACGATGCCATCCTCTGTAATGACCGCCGGCGGACCACATTCCGTGAGCATACTGTCGAAGAAACCTTTCCTTGGCTTTGCAAGATAGAGGAGTTCCGTGTTCTCATCCACGACGGGTGTCCACGTTATGAGGTCGTCGCTTGTTGCACCGCAAACCCAATACTCGCCCCAATACATGAAGTATTTGCTCTCGCCGTTCACCATCACCTTTGCCGCCTGCAGCCGTCCGTCCTTGATTTCTGTGACGATGGAACCCGACTTGCAAGCCAAGTCAGAGAACTTGGCGTCGTATGCCGTGCGGAAACACGGTCCGTGGTGCGTCCAGTTCCTGAGGTCACGACTTGTTGCAACACTCAGCCTGGCCGTTTTTCTGTTCCATGAAGTGTAAGTCATCACGTAGAGTGGCGCGCCGTCCACCTCGGCTTCCACCACTCGCGGGTCTTCCGTGCCGCCCGGCCATTCAAACTCCTGCGAGACAGGCGACGTGTCGGGGTACATGATGGGCCACGGCGAGCGAGCATCTATCGTGACTCCGTCCTTGCTTTCCACCAAGCCGATGCGCGAAGTCCGTTTGCCAATGCCTGCATCGGGGTCGTCCTCCGCACGATAAAGAATGCAGACGTTGCCGTCCTTCACTACAGCAGCAGGATTAAATGTGTCGGCACATTCCCATCGGACGTTTGTCTTCTTCATGGGACAAAGGAAGAAGTTCTCCGCGATGGGACTCACCATGGGGTTTTTGCCTTCAGGCCGTGTGAAACCACCTATCGCCCAGTGTGGCAGGACATTGTCGCCAGCAAAGGAGATAATGGCATGAAGCAAAAGCACGAGGAAAAGCAGTCGTTTCATGAGTAGAAATGAGGGACAATGCTGAGATGAATTGTATCTTAACTTATGCAGAACGCTAAGGTTCTCAACTAAACACGTTTAGTTTGCCAATTAGGCACGTTTAGTTTGCCAATTAAGCACGTTTAGTTTGGCAACATCCCTTATACTTCTGGGAAGAGGCCGTAGAGCTTGGCGTCGATTTGCTCCGTGATGCGCTGGAAGTCGGCTATGTCCGACTCGAACTTCAGCGTGTCGCCATCCACGATGAGAAGTTTGCCGGGATAGTTCTTTATCCATTCCTCGTAGCGTTCGTTGAGGCCTGTGAGGTAGTCGATGCGTATGCTTTGCTCGTAGTCTCTGCCTCGTTTGGCGATTTGTGCAATGAGGTTGGGGATGGAGCTGCGGATGTAGATGAGCAAGTCCGGCAAGCCGACGAGCGACATCATGAGGTCGAAGAGGTCGGAATAGTTCTGGAAGTCGCGGTCGCTCATGTACCCTTGCGCATGGAGGTTCGGTGCAAAGATGCGTGCGTCCTCAAAGATGGTGCGGTCCTGGATGATGGTTTCCTTGCTTTTTGATATTTCCACAACGTCGCGGAAGCGTTTGTTCAGGAAGTAGATTTGCAGATTGAAGCTCCATCGGTTCATGTCCTGATAGAAATCGTCGAGGTAAGGATTGGTCTCGACAGGCTCGAAGCGAGGCGTCCAGCCATAGCGTTTGACGAGCAGCTTGGTGAGGGTGGTCTTGCCACACCCTATGTTTCCTGCAATGGCGATGTGCATAATTCTAATTTACTATTTGACGATTTACTATTTACTATTTATTTACGATTTACAGACCCTCTAAATCTCCCTTAAAGGGAAACTTCTTGTCCTCCCCCTCTAAGGGGGAGTCAGAGGGGGTCTTTTTTCCCTTAAAGCGGGAACATACCGAAGAGCAGGCCGTCTATCTTATCGGTGATGTCTTTGAAGTCCTTTGGGTTGTGCTGGTAGTCGATGTCGTCCACGTCGATGGTGAGCACCTTTCCTCCGTACTTGTTATATATGAAGTCCTCGTAGAGCTCATTCAGTCCGCTGAGGTACTCAAGCTGTATGGACTGCTCACAGTCGCGGCCACGCTTCTGTATGTTGTGGACAAGGTGTGGCACACTGGCGCGCAAGTAGATCATAAGGTCAGGGTAACGCACGATGTGCGTCATGTGTCCGAAGAGCTCCATAAACGTCTGGAAGTCGCGGTCGCTGAGGTTGCCCATGCGTTTGTTATTGGCTGCAAAGACATAGACGCCCTCGTAGATGCTGCGGTCCTGAATGACGTCGCGGCTGCTTTGCTGCATGTCGAGCAAGTCGCGGAAGCGTTCCTTCAGGAAGAACACCTCCATGGGGAACGACCATCGGTGGATGTCCTTGTAGTAGTCCTCGAGATAGGGATTGAAGGTCACCTGCTCGTACTTCGGTTCCCAGTGATAGTGACGTGCGAGCATCTCGGTCAGCGTGGTCTTGCCGCTGCCTATGTTTCCGGCTATTGCAATGTACATCTTTGGTATATGACCCCACAAAGTTACGTTTTTTTCTGTTCTCTGCAAAACGTTTTGCCACTTTTTTGCAGATGGCCGCCAATTAGCGGGTTTTGGAAGTGCCATGGCTTTGCCTTTACCTTCTGCCGGAGGTGGGGAGCATGATGTCGGCCACGGAGTAGCGGTCGAGGAAAACGCTTCGGTCAACGTGGCCGCGTATGCCGTCGACGTAACTGGTGCTGCTGTATTGCCAAAGGACGATGGGCACGTCTTCGCACAGCCCGGGGAACTCCTCGGCATAGCGTGCCACCATGAAGCGATAGCCGGTGAATTGTCCTTCGAGGTACTTGGCGTAGAAGTTCACACCGGTGTAGATGATGGGCTTGACGCCGTAGGTCTTCTCCACACCGATGAGGAATTCTCGCAGACTTCGCTGGAACCCAGCGAGGCTTCCCTTGCCTCTTTTCTCCACATCTACGATGGGTATGAGGTCTTGCTGACGTGGGTCGACGTTGGAACGGAAGTTCTGTAGCTGCACAAGGGCGCTGACCGAGGGGCTGAAGAAGTGGTAGGAGCCGACGGGAAGGCCGACGCGTTTGGCTCCATAGAGGTTGCGGAGGTAGCAATCGTCCACGAGGCCTGCGCCTTCCGTGGCCTTGATGTAGACGAAATGGACGTTGTCTTCGCGTGCCACGCGTTCCCAGTTGATGTTGCCCTGGTAGTGGGATACGTCGATACCCTGCTGCTTGCTGACGGTATGCCTGATGATGGTGCGCAGTTCGGGCGCGCCGGGCAGACGGTTGTCGGGCAGGGGTGCCGTGGGGAGGGCATCGGGTTCGGGCAGAGCGTAGATGGGTTCCACGGGTTTACCCTTCTTCTTGTCGGCAGAAACGCTGGCTGCGCAGACGAGAAGGGCGCTTAGGAGGAGGCTCCTCAACCAAGGAAATTCCACTCGAAGCTGGGGCTCTTGATGCTTGGATACTGGCTTCGCGGGTCGATGTCTGCACGGCTGCGGAGGTGAGCCACCACCTTTTCGTAGCAATCCTGTGTGCTTTGTGCCTTAACCTTGCAGATGAAGGGTGTGTCGACGTAGTGGGATTTCAGTGTGTCGGGCATCTGGATGACGCGCTTGAAGGTGAGTTTGGCTGCATACCATCCTGGCTGCGGAGCGGCGAACTGTGCGAGGGCTTCCTTCTGGGCGGCTTTCTCGGCCTTGTTCTGGCTTGCGCCCTTTGCCTTGAACTCCTCCATTGTGGCGGCAGTCGTCTTGATGGCGATGAAGAAGGAGCGGGCGTGCACCTTGACGTGCTTGGGGTACATGGCGCTGCTCTGCATGAATTTCTCGAGCTCCTGACGCATGTTGTTGTTCACCTCCACGTCGTCGAGGGTGGAAAGGAAGGCGAGAGCCTCGTCGACGGAGTGGACGAGCGTCTCATCATCAAAGTATCTGAGATAAAGATTCATCGAGGAATTTACGATTTGACAATTTAACAATTTGACAATTATACTGTTTGGAGCCTCCCCAACCCTCCCTTAGAGGGAGGAAGTCTTAGCTTGGATTCTCCCACTTTAAGGGGGAGTCAGAGGGGGTCTCCTTTTCACTGTTCACTTTTCCCTTTCTGTATTGCGGCGCAAAATTAGTGAAAAGACTGCACATAGCGAAATTTTCCTGCCACAAAAACGTGCTATGCGAAAGTTTTTGGCTAATTTTGTGCCCAATTATGGCAAAGCAATCGACGAACATACGCAGGTTGGTGAGGGACTGGGCCTTGGCGCTGAGCATGATGGCAGGCGCGTCTGCCTACTTTCTCGGCCGCAGTCTGCCGCTCCCGGAGGAGGCGAAGAGGGCTGTCGTGGAGGGTGTCGGCTACGTACAGCCCACGCTGATCTTCCTGATGCTGCTGCTCACGTTCTGCCGCATCCGCTTGGAGGACATGCGTCTGAGAGTGTGGCAATGGTGGCTGCTGGCTTTCCAGGCGGGCATGGGGGCGTTGCTCTGCTGGCTGCATCAAGTGGCGAGCGGGGAGGAAGTCCGCTTGCTGCTGCAGAGCGCGATGCTTTGTTTCCTCTGCCCCACCGCTACGGCTGCGGTGGTGGTGACGGCCAAACTGGGGGGAAACCCTGGCTCTCTGACGGCCTACACCATACTTGTCAACCTGCTGGCGGCGGTGCTTTTCCCCACATTCATACCGATTGTGAACCCGACAGGCGGGCTTGGATTCCTGATGTCGTTCTGGATGATAGTGCAGAAGGTGTTCCCTCTGCTCATCTGTCCGCTGCTGCTGGCTGTCGCGCTGCGCAGGGTGTGGCCGAGGCTGACGGGCTTCCTGGCCAGACAGTCCGACCTCCCCTTCAATCTTTGGATTGTCTCTCTCTCGCTCGCCATAGCCGTCACCACACGCATCATCGTTCATGCCGAGGTGGCGACGACGGCCTTCCTGGCCATCGCCGCAGGGAGTCTGGCCGCCTGCGTCGCGCAGTTTGCACTGGGACGGCTGGTCGGTAGTCGCTACGCCGACGGCATCAGCGGCGCACAGGCTTGCGGACAGAAGAACACCATCCTCGCCATCTGGGTGGGCTATACGTTCCTCAACCCTCTCACCTCGCTGGCGGGAGGCTTCTACAGCATCTGGCATAACGCCTACAACTCGTGGCAACTCTATCGCCACGGCCGTCCGTCCTGACCGCCACGGTCGCCTTTTTCTCCCCACCTCCCACATCGTCTTGTCCGACGCGGCACGCGGCGTTCATTGCATGGTCATGACCATGCAATTGCAGGGTCATGATGTTGCAATTGCAGATTCATGATGCTGCAATGAGAACCCCACAGGGTTTTGCGAAGCATCATGTGGCAGATGACTGGAAACGATGCCTCCGAGCGTCGGAACAACCGCGCAAAGTAGGGACGCGCCGTGGCGCGTCCGCCATCAGCGCTGCATTCTCACCCGCAATTACTTCGCGGCAAACACGGACGCGCCACGGCGCGTCCCTACAAGGAAGGGCGTTTTTATACGTCAAGGAAGAAAGGATTTGTCCGTCGGGCTGCGGACGGTTCAGCGCAAGCCAGCGACGCGATAGAAGGCAAGCTTGGGCCTGAGCGACTTATCGAAGAGCAGCGGATGGTTCTTCTCCCCGAGCCACGAGCAGCCGTCGTGCAGGTTCCAGAACGTCACGCAGTCTATCTTGTCGCGATACCGGCGGAAGATGCCGAACAGACGCTCGTACTGCTGTGCGTGGAGGGCCTGGAGCGTGTCCGTCATCTCCATGCCTTCCTTGTTGAAATGCAACTGTCCGCCCATCTCCTGGCCAGCCCTTACGTCCAGCTCCGTCACATGGATATGCTCCACGAGCGGTGCGTAGAGCCTCAGCGCCGCCTCGAGTTCCTCCGCGCTCGGCCCGAAGATGTTGTAGTGACCCTGCATCCCGATGCCGTCGATGGGCACGCCATTGGCACGCATTCGCAGCACCATCTCGTAGATGTTGCGCGCCTTGCGAGGGTTCGTCTCGTTGTAGTCGTTGTAGAAGAGCAAAGCCTTGGGGTCGGCTTCGCGGGCGAAATGGAAGGCCTTGGCGATGAATTCGTCGCCACAGAGCTTGTAGAGCCTGGACTCGCGATACGGGTTCTCGCCCCAGTCGCTCATGGCTTCGTTCACGACATCCCAAGCATAGACGACATCCTTGTAGCGAGAGACCACCGCATGGATGTGCTCCCTGAGCCGGGCATAAAAGGCCTCCTTGCTCACAGGGTTGCCCGCGTCGTCGGTAAACATCCAGTCCGAGAACTGATTGTGCCAGACGAGGCAGTGCCCACGCATCTTGATTCCGTTCTGACGGCAGAAGTCTGCGATGCGGTCGGCCTCGTCCCAATGCCACACACCCTGTGCCGGATGGAGCGACGCCGGCTTCATGGCGTTCTCGCACGTCACGCTGTTGAACTGCTTTTTGATAAGGTCGCGCTCCGCATCGATGCGCACATTCCGCCCGCTCAGCGAGACGCCCATCAGGAAATCCTTGGCGAAGACTTCCTTCAGGCTCTGCGCCGACGCCTTACCAGCCAAACCTAAAAGCAAAGAAGCAAAAACCACCCATTTCATCGGGAAATATCAACTTTTAAGGGATAAAGTGGAGCTTCGGAAATCAGTCCGCATCCTTATGGTTGATGCAGATGCCCTCTCTGTACCACTCGAAGAGGCGATGTATGCCCTCGTCAATTTCGATCTTATGGTGCCAGCCAAGGCTGTGGAGCTTCGTCACGTCGGTCAGCTTCAGCATCGTACCGTCGGGTTTCGACTTGTCCCACAGCAATTTGCCACGGAAGCCAATCTCTGCGACAATCTTCTCCGCACACTCCTTGATGCTGAGCTGCTTGCCTGTGCCCACATTGATGTGGCAGTTGCGGACCTCCTCAATGCCGTCGCGGTTCTTCACGAACGCCGTCTTCTCCACCACGTCCTGCCAATCGACGTTGAGCAGGCAGTGGACACTGGCATCAGCCATCTCCTCGCTCCACAGGAACTCACGCATCGGCGCACCGGTGCCCCAAAGGGTTACCTCGCCGGGACGTATGCCGTAGCTGGCCAGGACGGTGAGGATGTCCTCCTCCGGCGAACCATTGTCGATGCGCATCCCCGTCGCTTTCATCGTGACGGGACGCAGGCCGACGTCGCGACGCACGCCCTCCCAGTCGCCATCCTCCAGCAAGTGAGCCAGATAAATCTTCCTTATCATGGCAGGCAGCACATGGCTGTTCTCCAGATGGAAGTTGTCGTTGGGTCCATAAAGGTTGGTCGGCATCACAGCAATGTAGTTCGTTCCGTACTGAATGTTGAAGCTTTCGCACATCTTCAGCCCGGCAATTTTGGCGATGGCGTACGGCTCGTTGGTGTATTCCAAAGGGCTCGTCAGCAGACAATCCTCAGGCATCGGCTGCGGAGCCTGCCCCGGATAGATGCAAGTGCTGCCGAGGAAGAGCAACTTCTTCACGCCGTGCTTCCAACTTTCGCCTATGACGTTCTGCTGAATCTGCAGGTTCTGGAAGATGAAGTCCGCCCTGTATTGCAGGTTAGCCATAATTCCTCCGACATGAGCGGCAGCCAATACCACGGCATCAGGCTGTTCCTTGTCGAAGAAATCCTTCACCTGGGCAGGGTCCAGCAAGTCGAGTTCCCGATGACTTCGCCCGACAAGATTGTCATACCCCCTTGCCTTCAGGTTGTTCCAAATGGCAGAGCCAACCAAACCATGATGCCCTGCAACGTAAATCTTTGAATGTATGTCAAGCATTTCTATTAGATTATAGTATAAAGAACAGAGGCTTGCGCCTCGATTTCAGCTCCACGTCCTATAACATGGACCTTTCCTCATCACTTCACGACGCCTTTTTCGAGGTACTCGGCAAGGTTCATGCGGACCTTGGCGGCTGCGCCTTCGCCTGCAACCTTTGCCATATCGTGCTTGACCATCAGTTCCACCAACTGCTCGAAGCTCGTCTTTGCAGGATTCCAGCCGAGCTTTGCCTTGGCTTTTGTCGGGTCGCCCCAGAGGTTGACGACGTCGGTTGGACGGTAAAAGTCCTTGCTCACCTCCACGAGGGTCTTGCCTATCAAGTGCTCAGGGCCTTTCGCGCAGATGCCTTTCTCGTTGATTCCTTCCCCTTCGAACCTTAGTTCTATGCCGACATGGCGGAAGGCGAGGTCGGTAAACTCACGCACCGAGTGCTGGACACCTGTGGCAATGACGAAATCTTCGGGCGTCTCGTGCTGCAGAATGAGCCACATACATTCCACATAGTCCTTGGCATAACCCCAGTCACGCAGGGAGTCGAGGTTGCCGAGGAGAAGCTTTTCCTGCTTTCCCTGTGCGATTCGGGCCGCGGCGAGGGTGATTTTGCGCGTCACGAAGGTCTCTCCCCGGCGTTCGCTCTCGTGGTTAAAGAGGATGCCTGAGCAGCAGAACATATTATAGGCTTCGCGGTATTCCTTAATTATCCAGAATCCGTAGAGCTTTGCCACGGCGTAGGGACTGTAAGGGTGGAAGGGTGTATTCTCATTCTGCGGCACTTCCTCCACCTTGCCGTAGAGTTCTGAGGTCGAGGCCTGATATATCTTGCATGACTGCTCGAGATGATTGGTGCGCACGGCTTCGAGTATGCGGAGAACGCCCACGGCGTCGACATCAGCCGTGAACTCCGGTGAGTCGAAGCTCACTTGGACATGGCTTTGGGCGGCAAGGTTGTAGATTTCCGAAGGCTGGACTATGCCGACAAGCTTAACGAGTGACATGGAGTCACCCATGTCGGCGTAGTGGAGATGGAAGTGTGGTTTTCCCTCAAGGTGTGCGATGCGTTCGCGGAAATCGACCGATGAGCGGCGAATAATGCCGTGTACTTCGTAACCTTTCTCGAGGAGGAACTCCGAGAGGAAGGAGCCGTCCTGTCCTGTGACGCCCGTGATGAGCGCTACTTTTCTTTCCATAATATATAAAATGTATAGGGGTTGTCTATTTGTTTTCGCTGAATTGTTTGATGCGTTGCTCTTCGTCGAGGCGGCAAACGAGCAAGGTGTCGTCGCTTTCTGCCACGATGTATCCGTCGAGACCCTGCACGACGACGCGTTTCTCCTGCGTGGCATGTATGATGCAGTTGGTGGTTTCATAGACTTCGATGCCGTCGCCGATGAGTGCATTGCCGTGGACGTCGCGCTGTGAGTTCTCGCGGAGGGAGCCCCAGGTGCCCAGGTCGCTCCATCCAAAGCTGGCGGGGAAGACGTAGATTTCCTCGGCCTTCTCCATGATGGCGTAGTCGATGGAGATGTTCTCGCAGTTGGGGAAGACCTTGTTGATAGCGTCCTGTTCCTTGTCGGTGCCGTAGATTGGGAGCAGGTCCTCGAAGATTTGCGAGAGTGAGGGCTGGTAGATTCGCAGGGCATTGGCTATGGTTCCGACGTTCCAGATGAAGATGCCTGCGTTCCAGAAGAAGTTGTTCCGCTGGATGTAGCGTTTTGCGGTGTCGATATCAGGCTTTTCCTTGAAGGAATCCACGCGGAAGATTTCCTTGTTGCGGGCTGTCGAGTAGGTGAGGTCGGCCTGTATGTATCCGTATCCTGTCTCGGGCCTGGTGGGCTTCATGCCGAGGGTTACCATGGCATCGGACTCGTCGACGAACTTCAGGCAAGAGGTGATGACGCGCTGATACTCGGCGGTGTCGATGACGATGGCGTCGCTTGGTGTGACCACGATGTTGGCTCTGGGGTCTTCTGCCTTGATGCGCCAGCTGGCATAGGCTATGCATGGAGCGGTATTCCTGCGGCACGGTTCGAGCAGGACGTGGCTGTGCGGCACCTCGGGCAATTGCTCGCGGACGGTCTGGGCGTACATTGCCGAGGTGACCACCCAGGTGTTCTCTGGGGGAACGACGGCCTTGAAGCGGTCGAGGGTCAGCTGTATGAGTGTTCGTCCGCAGCCCATCACGTCGACGAACTGCTTTGGTCTTTCGGGAGTGCTCATGGGCCAGAAGCGGCTTCCTACGCCGCCTGCCATTATTACCAAGTGATTGTGCTCTGCCATAGCCTATACATTATTTATTATAAAGATTTGCAAAAGTAGTATTTTTGCAGGTTATGAGCAAAGAAAGAGGGCGGGAAATGTGCTTATTTGCAATAATTCGTCAGAAAGGGGCGTTTTGTTGCACATTTTCCACCCTTTCGAGCAGGGAGAAAGGCTGCGTGTAGGTGGTGCGGATGCGCCAGGCTTCGGGGTAGAGATTGTTGATTCGTGAGCCGACGCCCTTGCCTTTGCCGAGGATGAGGCCACGGTAGCAGAGGGTGAGGGGCCCGCGTGGTGCGTCGATGCGGAGTGCCTCGCGGCGCAGGTATTGCAGGGCTTGGTCGTAGGTCAGCTCGATGTGCGGGTCGGAATCCTCCTCGGAGGCCGTCGGCATGGCTTGTTCCGGGGGAAGGATATGCAGTCCGAAGCGGTCCACCTGCCAGTCCTTTTCGGAAAGACCTCGGGCGAAGTCTTCTCCTGCGGAAGGCTTCGGCGCTCTCAGGGCAGCCACATAGAAGCCTTCGCCGCGGTCGCGACCGGGCAGGAAGTGTCGCTCGCAGAGGAGCGTGGCACCCGTCTCGTGGCACAACCACCGCACGTTGTCCTCGTCCTCGTAGCGGTTGAAGGTGCAGGTGCTGTAGATGAGCAGTCCTCCGGGCTTGAGTGCGGGCCAGATGTCGCCGAGGATTTCCCTCTGCCTCTGCCGGCACATCTCCACATTCCCGAGGCTCCATTCCTGCACGGCCACTTCGTCCTTGCGGAACATCCCTTCGCCCGAGCAGGGAACGTCCGCGAGGAGCACGTCCACCCTGCCCGCCAGACGGCCGAAGTCGGAGGGTCGGTTCTGCGTGACGACCACCCTGGGTGCCTGCGGCGGCTGCCCCTTCATCCACTTCTGCATGTTCTCCGAGAGAATCTGTGCGCGCTTGGCCACCACCTCGTTGCTGATGAGGAGCGAACCCTCGGGCAGCAAGCTCTGCAGGAGCGTGCTCTTACCGCCGGGAGCGGCGCAGAGGTCGAGGGCAAGCAAGGGGGCATTGGAGGAGCAGGAAGCCGGATTTTCGCTGTCATCCCCAACGGCGATGCCCAATGCTTCGCGCAGCACCTTTGCCACATACATTGACGAGGCCTCCTGGACGTAGTAGGCTCCGGCATGAAGGAGGGGGTCGAAGGTGAAAACGGGACGCTCGGGCAGATAGAAGGCACCGGGGCACCATGGCACAGGCTCAAGGCCCGGGCGATGGCTGAGCAGCTCTTCGGCCGAAAGCTTACGGGGGTTGAGGCGCACGGAGACCTCCGGCTCCGTCGTCGTCAAAGCCTCCAAGAGCCCGTCGGCCGTGGCCCTGTCGTAGTGTTCGTGCATGAGTAGCACGAAATCATCTGGTAGTTTCGTCTGCATTCGGCCGCAAAGTTACGGCTTTTTTCCGCCCCTTGCAACACTTTCCCCGCTTTTTTGCAGCCGCCTCCCCGTGTCCCTTCTCCCCCACCCCCCAGCCCCATCGGTCCACCCCGCACGCCGCGTTCATTGCAGGGTCATGATGCTGCAATTGCATGGTCATGATGTTGCAATTGCACGGTCATGACCATGCAATCAACACCCTGTAGGGTTCTGGCAAGCATCCAATGGCACGTCGGCAGGCACTTTGTGCCGACACTCGAAACTTTTGCACAGATTTCCGACAAAATGCTTGGCAGTTTCACTAAAAAGCAGTAACTTTGTGGTCGAAAACGACTTTTATTAACACAATTAATCACCATGAAATTAAACAGACGTTCCTTTATCACTAAGGGCGCGGCAGGCGCTGCGCTCTTCAGCATCATGCCCCGCGAGGTACTTGGCAAGATGGGAGGCAACAACTCCTACATCGCTCCGAGTGATCAGCTGACGCGTGGCCTGATAGGCGTCGGCGGCATCGGCCGCTCAGGCAGCCACTTCATCAGCGACCAAAACTGCCGTCTTGTTGCACTTTGCGACGTCGACCAGAAACACCTCGACTCTGCCCTGAGCGCAGCCAAGCAGAAGTGGGGCGACGACCTCAAGGCCTACCACGACTTCCGCGAACTCATCCACGACGCAGACGTCGACATTGTCCACATCGCCACACCGCCTCACTGGCACGGCATCATGGCCGTGGAGGCAGCAAAGGCAGGCAAAGACATCTTCTGCGAAAAGCCGATGACACGAACAATCGGCGAGGGTAAGCGCGTAATGGAAGCCGTCAAGCGCAATGGCCGCATCTTCCGAATCAACACATGGTTCCGCTTCAAGGACACATTCTACGGCCTCGGCACCGAAGTAAAACCGCTCAAGAAACTCGTACAAAGCGGCCTGCTCGGATGGCCCCTCAAGGTGCGCATCTCAGGAGCAACAGGCTTCACCTGGAAATTCTACTGGGTGGGAAAGGAAAACCTCGAGGTTCAGCCCATCCCCAAAGAGCTTGACTACGACTTCTGGCTCGGCCCGGCTCCCTACAAGCCCTACAACGTTCACCGCACACACCAAACCTTCCGCGGATACTTCGACTATGATGGCGGCGGACTCGCTGACATGGGACAGCACTACATTGACCCTGTACAGTACATCCTCGGCAAGGACGACGACTTCCCCGTAAAGGTTGAGATAGATGCCCCGCAGCAACATCCCGACGCCGTGGGCATCTGGCGCAACATCACCTACACCTATGCCGACGGATGCCAAATCATTCTCGAAGGAGAAGGCTACGAAAGCAAAGGCAAAGTGCCATACATCGAGGGACCCAAGGGCAAGGTTTACAAAGGATTCGAGTGCACCATACCCAACATCCAGCAGGTCATCAACGAACTCCCTGACCCTGAAGAACGCAACACCGACTTCCTCGACTGCGTACGCACACGCCGCACCTTCGCCCTCAACGAAAGCAACGGCTACCACAGCGCAACGATTGTCAACATGGGCGTGTGCGCACTCAGGCTCAACCGCACGCTCCACTTCGACCCGAAGACGCAACTCTTCATCGGCGACGACGCAGCCAACCGCCTCATCGACCAACCCATGAGAGGAGAATGGGGCAAGTATATCTAAAGGCGAAAAGGTGAAAAAGGTGAAAAGAGAAAAAGGGAAACACACACACCGCACCTTAAAAAATAATTCATAAAAAACAAAAAAAATGAAACGCACATTGTATATAATAATAGCAGCACTCCTGTTTGCCATGAACGCCACGGCGCAGGATGCCAGGCAGCGCTCCACGGAGACCATCATCCAAGACGTCCTCGCCATTGTCCCCATACAGGAACAGGCAGACTTCAACGCCGAGATGCAACCCCTCGTGCAGGCTGCGCCCAAATCCATCACAGCCCTCGCGGCAATGCTCAAGCCCGCTGTGCAACATGTCAACGCCAAAGTGGAGTACGCCATACACGGTGCCGTGGCTTTTGCCAGCACAAATGAGGCATGGGCCGCTAAGGTTCGCGAAGGACTCCAGCAGGCCATCGCCGCACAGGGCGACAAGGATGCCAAACAATTCCTCGAGAATGAGCTGAGACTCCTCTCCAAAGAGAACGACGTCGCCTACGTCGAGCAGACAGGGGCCGAACCCTATGCAAAGGCATACGACAGGCTTAAGCAACTCGGGGCAGGCGCTGGCAAGACGATCCTCAAGTCCCTGAAGAGCAAAGACCACGCCTTGAGAGTGCAAGGCCTCAAGTTCGCCACCGAAAACGGCCTTGCCAACGACCTCTTTGCCGCTGCCGTGGCGAAGAAATACAAGTCGCTTGGCGAAGACGCGAAGTGCGATGTGCTCTATTGGCTCGGCGACAACAAGAAAGCATCGCAGCAGGCTCTGCTCACAACCGTTGCCGCCAAGGGCGGAAAGACCGGCAAGGCTGCCATCGAAGCCCTCGGCAAAATCGGCGGAGACGCTGCCGAGAAAGTGCTCATCGAACAGCTTGGCGGCGAGAACAACGCTGAGGCCTTCCGCGCACTCTGCTCCTTCCCGGGCAAACTCAACCTCGGCGAAGCCCTCAAGGCTGCACAGGGAGAGAAGAAACTCTCCATCCTGAAGCTTGCCTCCGCACGCCGTTGCACCGACATTGCCAATGACATCTTCCAGCTCACGAGCGACAAAACGTACGGAACGGCAGCCATCGATGCCCTCCCCGGCGTGGCTACTTCCTCGATGACGAAGACGCTGATTGGTGCCCTCGCCGCAGAATCCGACCAAAGCCGTGCCGAGAAATGGCAGAAAGCCTGTGCCGCAAGCCTGCAAAGCCTCTCGGCCGACGACCAATACAAAGAGCTCAGTGCGTTCGTGAACCAGCCCTCGATGCGCGGAAAGGAACGCCTCTACAAGCTGCTGGCCGCTACGGGAACCGATGCTTCGGTGAAGGATTTGGAGAAGATAGGCGATGCCAAAGCCCTGGAAGCGTTGGGCACGAGCCCCAACTATAAGGCCGCCGGTGCGCTGCTGGCTGCTGCAAAGAAGGGCGACCAGAGTGCCCTTACGTCTTATGCCCGCCTCGTCAGCGCCAAGGAGGGCAATCTCAACAACCGCACACAAAAGCTCAGTGAGGCATTCACCCTTGCCAAGACCACGGAGAACAAGAAGGACATCCTGACGAAACTCGGTCAGACTCCCACTCGCCTCGCCTTCCTCACCGCCTCGAAGCAGCTTGGCGACAAGGATTTGGCCTACACCGCTGCCACCGCTGCCAAGAACATCATCGGCAAGACGGGCGAGGAGATTGAGTACAGCGCCGTGAAGGAGAGCCTCGAGAAGTGCATCAATATCTTCAAGGCCACGGGCGATGCCGACGACGGCTACGCAGTGGACGAGCTGAAGAAGAAGCTCTCGGAGCTGAAACCCGTGGAGCCTTACGTCCTCTCCGACGAGGAGAAGAAGCAAGGATTCGAGCTTTTGTTCGACGGAACCAACCTCGACAACTTCGTGGGCAACAAGGTGGGATACGTCCCCATCAACGGTGCCATCAACGTCACGGCCAACTACAATTTCGAAGGCGAAGGCAATCTCTACACGAAGAAAGAGTATCGCGACTTCATCTTCCGCTTTGAGTTCTGCTTCCTGCGCGGCGGTGTGAACAACGGCATTGGCGTCCGCACTCCGATGGGCGTGGATGCTGCCTACGATGCCATGTGCGAAGTGCAGATACTCGACCACGATGACCCCATCTACGCCGACCTGCGCGAGTACCAAGTGCACGGCTCTGTCTATGGCGTCATTCCCGCCAAGCGCATCAAGCACAAGCCTCTGGGCGAATGGAGCCAGGAGGAAATCGTCGTGAAGGGCAACCACATCAAGGTAACCGTGAACGGTGAAGTCATCGTCGACGGCGACATCAAGGAAGCCTGCAAGGGACACAACGTCGCACCCGACGGCTCGAACAACAATCCCTACACGGTGGACCACCGCAACCACCCGGGTATGTTCAACAAGACCGGACACATCGGTTTCTGCGGCCACGGCGCTGGACTGAAGTTCCGTAACATTCGCGTGCTCGACCTCTCGAAGAAGAAGTAAGACCGTGCCCTTCGGCACGACCTAACCCGGCGGGGGCAGCGGGACAGGAAACACCATTCGGTTTCCTCCCGTTGCCCCCGCCTTCCGTTTTGCCACACGCTCCGACAAGGCCCGAAACAGGGTTCTGACAGGCACGCCACACGCTCCGGCAAAGTCCGAAGCAGGGTTTTGACAGGCACAACAAGCCCTTCGGTCAAAACGGTACAGGGTTCCAGAGGAAACGGCCTGCCCTTCTTGCAAGAACCCTGTACCATTCTGACAGAAGGGTTATGGCCTGCAATGACACAGCACGCGATGTCGACGGACGGGGCTGACGTTGTCGGCATCGCGTGCTGCAGTGTGACGATTTTTTATGCAGTCCGCTAAAAGAATGCAGTTCGTCAGATGAAAGTCGAGCCCGCCATGTAGGGACGCGCCACATTTCGACTGAGGGGGATTGCTTTTGGACGACGGGACATTCACACGCATATAGCTCGCCGTGTACGGACGCGTCGAGGCGCGTCCGTGTTTGAGGAAAAGCAATAGCGGAGCATCAGTCGTGGAGTGCGGACAGACTGCAAGGCAGCCAGACGTCCATCGTGCTGACGCCGCGATGGTTCCAGGCGTAGTATGGGATGAGCAGGAGGTTGCCCTTCTGCACCTTGAGGTGTCCCTCGCCGTCGATGTCGGCTGCCTCTACGGGCACCCGGACAGCCGTCACGCTGAAGGACGGTGCGCCGTCGGCCTCGGTGTTCCGTATGACATACGACGGCTCGACGCTGAATTGTGGCTTCCTGGGCATGAGCACATGGCCGAGGGGAAGGCTGGGATTGTCCACACCCTCGGCCGTATAGACGAGCGGACCGCGCTCCACGGCCACGCGACCTCTGTCGTCGCTCACCGAGGCGTGTGCGCTGACGAGGCGAACGGGCATGTCGAAGTGGACAGACACTACGTCGCCACGCTTCCATTTACGCTCGATGCGCAGATAGCCCTGCACCAGTCTGGAGGCATCCACCGCCTTTCCGTTCACCATGACGCTGAATGAAGGCGTCAGGCCATCGGCGTATGCGTAGAGATCGCTCGGCACGACTTGGTTCCTCGCCCAGCCCGGTATGCGGAGCATCAGGCTGAACGTGCCGGCACGGTTCTGCGTGACCTTCAGTTTGACGTCGCCCTGCCAGGGATAGTCCGTTTCCTGCACAAGGCCGACGCGCTTGCCGTGCAGCATGATGTCGGCACTTCCGGCAGCATAGAGGTTGACGTAGAGCCGGTCGTCCCTTTGCCCATAGACATAGCCCGGCATGGATGGGATGAAACGACAGACGTTGGATGGGCAGCAGGCACAGCCGAACCACGGCCGGCGCGTCAGCGAGCGCTCGGAATTGAAGCGGTAGTTGGCATCGCAGCTCAGAGGGTTGGGATAGAAGAACTTGCCTCCGTCCACCGACATGCCACTGATGACGCCGTTGTAGAGCGTGCGCTCCAGGCAGTCGATGTAGCGGGCGTCGCCGTGGAGAAGGAACATTCTCTGGAAGAGGTACACCATGGCAATGGCAGCACACGTCTCGTTGTAGGCCGTCAGGTTGGGCAGTTCGTAGTCCGCCCCGAAGGATTCTCCCGCATGACGTGCGCCCACGCCGCCGGTGATGTAGTACTTTCTGCCCACGATGTTCTGCCAGATGCGGTCGATGGCTTGGATGTAGACACTATCGCCGGTGAGTGCTGCCACATCGGCGATGCCTGCGTACATATATCCGGCCCTCACGGCATGTCCCCACGCTTCGCTCTGCTCGGCGATGGGCTTGTCGCTCTGAGAATAGAGTGCCTTGTGTTCGGTCTTGCCACGGTAGTCGAGGAGGAAACGCGCTTCGTCGAGGTATTCGCGCTTCCCCGTGAGCGTGTAGAGGCGAGCCAATGCCATCTCAGCAATCTGATGTCCGGGCACAACGCAAGCCTGTCCCTGCCGAGGGCCGACCTCTTTCACCACGCAGTCGGCAAACTTGCGGGCGATGTCGAGGAACTTCGTGCTGCCGGTGGCTTGATAGTGAGCACAAGCGGCATCGACCATGTGCCCGAGGTTATAGAGTTCATGGCTGTCGTTCTCCTCCTTTTGCCATCGCGCGGAACCCGACCATGAGTGGGGATGCTCGGGGTTGATGGTTCGGGCCGTGTAGAGATAGCCGTCGGGCTCCTGGGCTGCCGCCACAATGTCGAGCACACTGTCGATGTAGGCCACAAGCCTGCGGCGCTCGGGGCCGTCGTCTTCGGTGGAGAGGATGTAGCTCGCGCCCTCAATGGTCTTGTAAACGTCGGTGTCGTCGAAGGGATTCCACCAAGGTCCCTTCGCCATGTTCCACTCATCGGTCTTCAGTCCTTCGTGACCCGGGTGCTGCAATGTGTAGGCAGCCATTTCAAATTTGCGATACCTGTTCGTCTCCTTGCATTTGGCGAAGGCCAGAGGGATGGTAACGTCGCGCGCTGCCTGCAGACGGTCGCCCCAGAAAGAGCCGGAGGCAATCTTGACAGCGGTGAAAGGCACTTGGCTATAGGGATAGCCGTCGGAAGTTTTCGGTTCCTGCGCCGCGTCTGCCATGAGAGGCAGCAGGGCGAGGCCGAGGAAAAGATGTTTTGTGTTCATCATAATGGTATTATTATACATTATTATATATATAGGGACAGACTATAGGGTGCTGTCCTCATTATCGCAGGGTGCGGCGATGGCAATCGCAGGGTGCGGCGATGGCAATCGCAGCGTGCAGAGATGGAGGTCGCAGGGTGCGGCGTTGTTCATTCCGCCACGTCGTCCTCCACCTCATCGGCAGGCGAAGGCTCTTGCCCGTCCGTTTCCGTCGTGGCGGAAGGCTCGGTCAGATTGATGTCAGCCTCTTCCTGGTCGGCCGACGTGGAGAAGTCATAGCTGGCATCCGTCGTGTCGGGGCGGTGATAGGAGTAGCCCGAACCCGTCCAAAGCCTCGGGTCGAGTCCCTTGGCCGGCGGGAACTTCTCGCGGTAACGGGCAAAGTTCTCGTCGGAGAGGACACTCTGAATGAACTCACCGAAAATGGGGAGAGCCGTCTTGCTGCCTTGCCCGAGAGCGCCAGTGCGGAAGTGTATGCTCGGATATTCACCGCCCACCCAGGCTCCTCCCACCAGCTTTGGCGTGACACCCACGAACCATGCGTCGGCATGATTGTTGCTTGTGCCCGTCTTGCCCCCGAACTCCGTGTCGGCATAGAACGGGCGGATGTATCTCCACAAACTGCCCGACGTGCCGGACAGCCCGCCTGCCAGCATCCTCTGCATGAGGTAGGCAGAGCGATAGCTGATGGCTTTCTTCGTTTTGGGACGTGCCTGATAGATGAGGTTGCCGTCGCGGTCCTCGATACGCTCCACGAGCATCGGCATACAGTACTGTCCGTCGTTGCAAACGGTGCAGTAGCTGTTCACCAACTCCAGCAGGCTGACCTCGCTGCTGCCCAGCACCATGGACCGCGTCTCGTGCAGTTTCGTCTTGATGCCCATGGCATAAGCTGTTTTGGCAATGTTGTGTACGCCACATTCCATGCCCACTCGCACTGCCACGCTGTTGAGGCTCATGGCAAAGGCACTTTTCAGAGAGACCTCACAGTCCGAGAAGTAGCCGTTAGCATTGTGCGGTGCCCACACTTTAGGCTTGCCGCCAATGGTATCGGTGTAGGCGACGTAGGCATCGAGGCGATGGTCGGTGGGATTAAGCCCCTGGTTCATCGCTTCGGCATATACAAAGAGTTTGAACGTAGAGCCCGGCTGATGGACAGCCCGGACGTTGTCCACCTGCCAAGACCGGAAATCAATATCGCCGACCCATGCTCGCACAAAGCGCGTATCGGGTTCGATGGCAACAAAACCCGCGTGCATAAACCGAAGCATATACCGCACAGAATCGATGGTGCTCACTTGGCGTTCCACCGGACCGTCGTAGGTAAAAAGGCGAGCCGCATGAGGCTGGCGGAGGTAAAAGTCAACGGAGTCGGGCATATCTTTGTACTTTGCCTGCAGATACCTGCCGTATGGCGAGCGTCGGGCAATGTCCTCTGCAAAGCCGACAATTTCCTGATGGCTTGCATTCTGCCAGGGATTCGTCTGCCCCCAATGCTCGTTGAACCTCCTCTGCACCTCCCGCATCTGCTTTCTCACCGCCTCTTCGGCATAAGCCTGCATCCTCGAGTCGATGGAAGTATAGATTCTGAGGCCGTCGGCGTCAAGGTCGAGGGCATTGATGGCATCGTATCCCGGCACAAGCCCTGCACTGCAAAGGCTGCCGATGTAGCTCTTGAGCGCCTCACGGAAGTAGGGTGCCATGCCATCCTGATAGCTTTCCGAGGTGCGGGGACGCATCGTGATGGGCAGATTCATGAGCGAATCCAACTGTGCAGGCGTGGCCTCCCGTCCGTCGAAAAGAATATGATGATGGTCAAAGACGAGCTGCAGCACCGTGTTTCGCCGCATCTTGCTGCTCTCGGGGTTAAGGCGGGGATTATAATAGCTGGTGGCCTTGAGCAAACCCACAAGGGTGGCCGCCTGCTCATAGCTGAGGGCGTCGGGCGTCGTCCCGAAGTATGTGCGCGCAGCAGTCTTGATTCCATAGGCATTACTCCCAAAGTCTACGGTATTAAGATACATGGTCAGTATCTCTTCCTTAGTGAATATCCACTCGAGTTTCAACGCCACGATCCATTCCTTCGCCTTCATCACCAGTATTTTTATACCGGGCAAACGGCCGAGAAAGCCTGTCGAGTACTTCGTACGGACACGGAACATGTTCTTTGCCAGCTGTTGTGTAATGGTGCTGGCGCCGCGGGCTCTGCCCATCACGATGTCCCTCGCTGCCGAGAAGAGCCCGACCACATCGATGCCGCTGTGCTGATAAAAACGTTCATCCTCAGTGTCTATGAGCGTTCGGACCATGACGGGTGAGATGTCTTCGAAGGCGACGGGAGTACGATTCTCGTTGAAATAGCGCCCCATCAGCACTTCGTCGCAGGTATAGACCTCCGAGGCTTCGTTGACCACGGGGTTCTCTATGTCGTCGAAGCCTGGCGAGCGACCGAAGAGATAGCAGAAGTTGCAGTCCACCGCCACGAAAAATAATACGAGAAACAGCAGGGCGGTGGCAAGCCAGACGGCTGTCTTCTTGTACCACGGGCCGGAGTATATGCGGCTGAGGAGCCTGCCGAGGGCGGCAAAAGGGGCTTTCATGTGATTCATTGGCTAACTTATCATTTGGAGAATCTGCTCGCGCTCATCGGGATGGAACCAGTGGATGTCGGCATCATGGGCGAACCATGTCATCTGTTTCTTAGCGTAGTCGCGCGTATTCTTCTTTATCTTTTCTACGGCAAAGGCGAGCGTCCATTCGCCATCGAGGTGGCGGAAAAGCTCTTTGTAGCCCACGGTGTTGAGTGCATTCTCGTGGCGATAGGGATAGAGACGCCTTGCCTCATCGAGCAATCCTGCACTCATCATGGCATCCACCCTTTCGTTGATGCGGGAAAAGAGTTCGTCGCGGTCGCGTCTCAAGCCTATTTTGACGGTCGTGAAGGGTCGTGGCTTGGGTTCATTCCTGAGGAAGGAGGAATAGGGGCGGCCCGTGGTGTAGCACACTTCCAAGGCATGTACCACTCGCTTCGGGTTGCGTGTGTCGGCAGTCAAGTAGTAGTCCGGGTCAAGGAGACGGAGTTCGCCCCGCATCTTGTCGATTTCTCCGTCGAGGAGCCTGCGTCGGAGCGTCTCGCGCACTTCGCTGTCGACCGAAGGGATATCGTCTATGCCATGGCAGACCGCGTCGATGTACATCATGCTTCCGCCTGTGAGGAGCAAGGAAGCGGGGTGTGCGGCGGAAAGCTGCCGGACGAGCGCGAGGACATCCTGCTCATACTGTGCAGCGCTGTAGTATTGGCCGATGCGGTGCGTGCCGACGAAGTAATGCCTGACTTGCCTTTGCTGCTCCGGTGTGGGGGCTGCCGTGCCTATCTCCATGCCTCGGTAGATCTGACGGCTGTCGCAACTCAGGATAGGGCTACGGAGTTTCTGGGCCATCTGCAGGGCAAGTTCTGTCTTGCCGACGGCCGTTGGGCCAAGCAGGACGTAGAGTGTCATCTATTCATCTATTTCGTAGCCTTCGAGGTCGAGTTCGTCTGCCTCGAATCCGTCGTCGCCGTAGAAGGTTTCCTCGAGGGTTTCTTCCTGCAGGTCTGCTTCCTGTTCGGCGGAAGCGGCCGTTCCTGCCGTGCTCACCGACTGCTGTGGCGGGAGTCCGTGGCGGCGGTTGACGATGGGTTGGGGTTCCTTTCGGCCGAAGACGTTCTCCGTGAGTTCCATCAGGAAGAAGCGTTTGCCGTCGGGGTCGAAGATGTAGGCCATCCGTTGCCCTTCGTCCTCGAGGAAATCGCCCACTCGGGTGTCCTGCATGAGGTTGATGTCCTGGTCGAAGCCCACGTCCTCCCGTTCCTGGAGGTTGATGCGTTGGCGGACACGCCAGTCTTCGTCGCAGATGAGGAAGCATTGCTTCTGGTGCTCGGCGTATTGGCAATCGGAGAGTATGAGCTGGTGCAGTTCGGAGAACCTTGCGTCGCTGTCGATGAGTATCTCGCGGACGAAGTCGTCTTTCTCTTGGCTGAAGAGTGTAAGCTTGAGGGTCATGTCTTAGTGGTGTTTATCTTATGAAGCCTCGCTCGCTGTTGCGTATGAAATCGAGGATGTATTCTATCTCCGGACTCATGGGTATTTCCTGCTCCACCCGTGCGAGGAGGTCGCCGAGCTTGCCTGTGCCTTGGAGTATAATCTGGTAGGCCAGGTGTATATTGTTGATGAGGTCTCGGTCGAAGCCTCTGCGTCGGAGTCCGATGGTGTTGAGTCCGCAGAATGCAGCGGGGTCGCGTGCCACGAGGCTGAAAGGCAGGATGTTCTGCGAGAAGCGTGTTCCGCCTCCCACCATGGTGTAGCTTCCCACTCGGCAGAACTGGTGCATGAGCACGTTGGCGCTGAGGATGGCGTGGTCGTCGATGACGATTTCGCCGGCGAGCTTTGTGCCGTTGCCTATGATGACGTCGTTGCCTACGTGGGCATCGTGTGCCACATGGACGCCTTCCATGAGGAGATTGCCGTCACCGACGATGGTTCTGCCCTTGGCAGCCGTGCCGCGGTTGACGGTGACGTTTTCCCTTATCTTGTTGTTGTTGCCGATTTCTGCCGTACTTTCCTCGCCCTGGAACTTGAGGTCCTGCGGGATGGCGCTGATGACGGCACCGGGGAAGAAGATGTTGCCCGAGCCTATCCGTGCGCCATAGAGCACGGTGACGCTGTTCATGAAGGTATTGTTGTCGCCGATGACGACGCCCCGGTCGATGTAGCAGAACGGCCCTATCTCGCAATTCTGGCCGATGACGGCTTCGGGGTGAATGTATGCCAGGGGACTTACCATGGGATTTACGATTTGACGATTTACTATTTACTATTTATTTACGATTTTATCATTTAGTAATTTTATTCCCATTAAAGGGGATTACGGAGGCCTTTACGATTTGACGATTTACGATTTACTATATTATAGTTTGCTGTCTTGTCAGCTACGGTTGCTGATGACCTGCGCGGTGAAGGTGGCTTCTGCCACGCAGTTCTCGCCGATGAAGGCGTAGCCCTGCATGGTGCCGATGCTGTGGCGGAGGGGTGCCACGAGCTCGACGCGGAAGATGAGCGTATCGCCGGGCACTACTTTCTGGCGGAACTTGACGTTGTCGATGCCGAGGAAGTAGGTGCTGTAGGTCTCGGGGTGCTCCTTGTCGTGCAGGACGAGCAGTCCGCCCGTCTGGGCCATGGCCTCCACGAGGAGGACGCCGGGCATGACGGGCTCGTCGGGGAAGTGTCCCTGGAAGAAGGGTTCGTCGCTCGTCACGTTCTTCACGGCCACGATGCTGTTGTCCCTGATGTCTATCACCTTATCCACGAGCTGCATGGGGAAGCGGTGCGGCAGCAGAGTGCGTATCTTGCCCACGTCCATGAGGGGCGTCATGTTGGGATCGTACTTAGGGGCCTGCACTTCGTGCTTGCGAATCTCTTTCCGCATCATGCGGGCGAACATGTTGTTGACCGTATGGCCTGGCCTTGTGGCGATAATCCTGCCGCGCAACGGCTTACCGATGAGCGCCATGTCGCCAATGATGTCGAGCAGTTTGTGGCGGGCCGGTTCGTTGTCCCAGACGAGGGGTTTGTGCTGGATGTAGCCGAGGTCGTCGGCATCGTGATGTTCCGCGCCTGTCAGCTTGCAGAGCTTGTCGATGTTCTCCTGAGTGGTTTTCCTCTCGTAGATGACGATGGCGTTGTCCAAGTCTCCGCCCTTGATGAGTCCGGCCTGGAGCAGAGCCTCTATCTCTCGGACGAAAACGAAGGTGCGTGCCGGAGCGACCTCCGTGGCGAACTTGTCCATGTTGTCGAGCGTGGCGAACTGGCTGCTTAGCACCTTTCCGTCGAAGGCTATCATGCTCGTGATGGAGAATTCGTCGTCGGGCAGCAGGGTGATGCAGGCGCCGGTGGCTTCGTCGCGGAATTCCATCTTCTTCGTGATGTAGTAGTAGTCCTTGGGTGCGTCCTGCTCGGCAATGCCAACGCGCTGTATCTCGCGCACGAAGGGTGCCGCACTGCCGTCGAGTATGGGCAGTTCAGGCCCGTCCACCTGGATGAGAACGTTGTCGAGTCCGAGCGCATAGAGTGCTGCGAGGGCGTGCTCCACGGTGCTGCAGCGCACTTCTCCCTTGCCGAGCACGGTGCCACGCTGTGTGTCCACCACATTCTCGGCGATGGCATCCACCACGGGATGCCCGGGCAGATCGGTGCGCATCACTTTGTATCCGTGTCCAGCCTCAGCGGGGAGGAACGTCACCGTCAGGTTCAGGCCCGTGTGAAGCCCTTTGCCGCTCAGCGAAAAGCTTTCTTTGAGGGTATTTTGCTTTAGCATTTGTCTTTCATTCTACTTTATCTTTGCAAAATTACGCATTTTTTTGTTATAAACCAAAGCTTTTCCCGAAAAAACGCTCCCTGCGCCCTCCTGTCGCCCTCCGAGCTTACTTCTTCCAGCCTCGCCGTTCCATCCTTCCGCTTTCTATTTGTCACGAAAAGCACCGATTTACTTTCTTTTTGTCAGAACAAAACAGGGCGTGTTCCGACACAAAATAGCGTAAATTCCGGTTTGGCACGCCAAATTTTCGGTCGCGCCACGCGGTTTTCGGCAACACGGCACGGGGTGTCGGCCAACGCCCCACGGGGTGTTTGCCATAACCCTACAGGGTTTCCTCCCCCACCCTATGCTTCGGCGCGCCAAACTCCGTGTGCTTTATGTCGTTATCCTTGGCCTCAATGTCGCATTCTCGACAGGGTTTTTCCTCTCTTGAAACACAGAAGGCTCAGTATCAACCGTTTGCAAAAACGCGAAAAATAGGCCTCGGTTTGCCTCGCCGAGCAGTCCGGGCATTCCGACGGCCTTCATTTCGCTCCACATAAAAACAAAGTGTCAGCAAACACGGTCGTTTGCTGACACTTTGTAAAAACGGAGTGAAAAAGGTCATAAAGAGGGATTCGCGTGGATTCCGAAGCACGGATGCGCCGGCAGCCAACTTTCTGCCCTCTGCCATCCCCATTCTGTGTGGCGGACGCGCCACGGCGCGTCCCTACAAGGATGCTCGTTTTTGCTGCCGGTTATGTTCCGCTTGTATGGACGCGACACGGCGCGACAATACATTGCGGCTGGTTCAGTCCTCGGCTTTCCCCAGCTCTTCCTTGAGTTTCCGCAGTTCCTTCTTCATCTGATTCAGGTCGGCCCACATATCAGGCAATGCCTTGAAGATGGCACTGCTCTTCCAGAAGTTGCGGGCATCAATGGCCGGAGCGCCCTGCACGGCAGCACCTTCCTTCTTGATGCTGTTGGGGATACCTGCCTGGGCCCCTGCCATCACGCGGTCGGCTATCACGGCGTGGTCGGCAATGCCCACCTGTCCGCCGAACATACACCAGCTTCCCACCTTCGTGCTGCCTGCGATGCCCACCTGAGCCGACATCACCGTGTGGCTGCCTATCTCGTCGTTGTGACCAATCTGCACCAGGTTGTCTATCTTCACGCCACTGTGTACCACCGTGGCCCCCATCATGGCTCGGTCCACACAGCTGTTGGCGCCTATCTCAACGTCGTCCTCTATGATGGCGATGCCTATTTGGGGAATCTTCTCGTAGCCCTCTGAAGTAGGCTGGAAGCCGAACCCATCGGCACCAATCACACAGCCGGCATGGAGCACACAGCGCTGTCCGACAAGGCAATCGTGGTAGATGACGGCATTACTGTATATTTCGGTATTGGCCCCCACGCGGGCGTTTCTGCCAATGGTGACGTGCGGATGCAGCACGCAGCCATCGCCTATCTCCACGCCCTCGCCAATGGCGACGAACGGACCGACGTAGCAATGCTGGCCGACCTTAGCGGTGGGATCGACATAAGCCAGTTCGCTGATGCCCTCCCTCCTTGGCTTCATGCTCTCATATATCTGCAGGAGTTTGGCCACAGCCTGCCGTGCGTCGGGCACCAGGATAAGCGTCGGCCGCACTTCCTGCTTGGGCCGGATGCTCTCACTGACAAGGACGATGCTGCACTCCGTGTCGCGGAGGAAGCGTTCATACTTGTCGTCATACAGGAAACTGAGGCAGCCGGGGCGTCCCTCCTCAATCTTTGCGAAGTCATTCACCACGGCATTGGGATTGCCGACGACCTTGCCGCCTATCAGTCCCGCTATCTGTTGTGCACTGAATTCCACGTCTATATTTACTATTTAGCAATTTACGATTTACGTCCTCACTCTCTCATCCGATGGGAAGGACTCTCTAATTTTCTTATTTTCCTATTTTCTAAATTTCATCTCAGCAGACCTTTCATCTGCTCAGCCACTTCCCTTGCCTTCTCCGCCGCCACCTCTGCAAAGCGCTCCGAAGCGCCGGCATAGATGATGGCACGGCTGCTGTTCACCAGCAGGCCGCAGTCCTCCGTCATGCCATACCTGCATACTTCCTCCAGACTGCCGCCCTGTGCACCGATACCCGGCACGAGCAGGAAGGCATTCGGCGCAGCCTTTCTGATGTCGCGGAACAGCTCGCCACGCGTAGCGCCCACGACGTACATCATATTCTCGTCGTTTCCCCACTCACGGCTCTTGCGGATAACTTTTTCAAACAGGCGCTCGCCTTGCTTATCCTCCGTCAGTTGGAAGTCCATCGAACCCTTGTTGCTCGTCAATGCCAGCAGAATAACCCAATGATTCCTGCCTTCACCGAGATTGCAGCCCTCCCCCAAAGGTGGAGCAGGGAGGGGGCTTCTCAGGAAAGGCGTCACGCTGTCCTCTCCCATGTAAGGCGCCACGGTCAAGGCATCCACGTCGTATTCACCGAAAAAGGTGCGGGCGTACATCTTGCTCGTGTTGCCTATGTCGCCACGCTTAGCGTCGGCAATGATGAATTGGTCGGGATATTTCTGTCTCAGGTACTTCACCGTCTTCTCAAACGCCATGAGTCCTTTCACGCCGGCCGCTTCGTAGAAAGCAAGATTCGGCTTGAAAGCCACACAATAGGGCGCAGTGGCATCGATGATAGCCTTGTTGAAAGCGAATATCGGGTCAGCCTCCGAGAGCAGGTGCCGAGGCAGTTTCTCCATGTCGGTGTCAAGGCCGACGCAAAGGAACGACTGCTTCCTCCGTATGTTTGCTACGAGTTCTTGTCTGTTCATCTGTAGTATCTTTTCATTATTCCTTTAGCAATTCCTATCACGACCACGAAGGCGATGGCAATCAGCGTGTAGGTCAAGAAGAAACGCCAACCGCTGTCTTCCATTCCCATCCACTTCATCATGGGCTTCGTCAGCATCGCTGCCAGGAAGATAGCCAGCAGGCTGTCCCAATCCTCGCGCAGGGAGGCCTTGAATCCTTCCCACGTCCATTCCTTTTTTACTTCGTCAATAAATCCCATATCGTTTGCTTTGTTTATGATTATCGTTTGCTTAGATTAGAGTTTCCGTGTATTTAAAGTTCAGATTCCTTTAATCTTTCTGCATTTTCTGCCACGATGAGGTGATCGATGCAGTCTTGGATATTGCCGTCCATGAAGGCATATATTGTTGTCGTTCTATTTCTTATTCCAAAAATCCCGAATGTCCTCAAACCATGACTTACGCTCGCCAATCTTACCTATCTCCTCGTCATAGAACTCATCTAGCTTGTCACAAAGCTGTAGCATCCATTCCTTTCGATTGGGTTTCTTGTTAAACCTTAATACATTGGCATTAGCAATCTGTATCTGTCCCCACCCCAAAGCTCCAATCGTCAGACAATCCCAAGAAAAAGCTTCGATAGGCTTGAAGTGACAGGCTTTGTATCTAATGCGGTTGTCTTCGATTCTATATTCTATAATAAGAATACAAAAGGAATTTGATTCATTCTTGTAGAAATTAGCTATCCGACGCACAGATATGAGATTAGGCATATTGAATGCAGTAGAAAGATTGTGAGTTTTGCAATCCACTGCATAATACCTGTTCTCATTGTCATAGAATGCCATGTCTTCCATTGAGCGCCTTTCAAAATCGTTCTCAAATGTTTTTAATGCTGTCGAAGGAATGCACTGCCTCATCCCACCCTGTTCACTCAAAAACATCTGCACAGCATCACCCACGGCTCTAGGTGATTGCAGAGAGCGTCCTTGTACAATATCTTGTCCTTTTTCTTGCAAAAGATGCAATACCGCAAACTCAGTCTGATGCAATAGCTTAATATAATCCATAGTTCAAAATAATGTCAGTTGTGTTGTAGCTGTAGCTATAGCAAATTCCTTTCGCTTTTTGTGTGAAGGAACTTCAGCCGTTTGCTTATTTAGCGTATTGCGTTCCCAAAATACGCCATTCGTGTATCCTTGAATCGTTGTATCTGTATTTGCCATTTCCAACCTTTTTTCTGCCAAACAGCAATACTCTTCATTTATTTCAACTCCGCAGTATCTGCGACGAAGCTTCTTTGCAACTACGCTTGTCGTCCCACTTCCTAAGAAAGGATCGAAGACAACATCACCTTCTTTTGATGATGCAAGGATGAGCTTAGCTATAAGTTTCTCTGGTTTCTGCGTAGGATGGTCTGTGTTTTCCGGCATTGACCAGAACGGAATACTTATGTCATCCCAGAAGTTGGAAGGATAGGTTGTTCTGAAGTTGCCACTTTCAGTTTCTTCCCAGTCCTTAGGTTGTCCCTGCACGCGGTAGGGGGCAATGACCTGACGACGGACTTTTACAGCATCCACATTGAAATAATATCTATTGATGTCTTTAACCGCAAACCATATATCTTCCATTCCGTTCTTCCAATTATGCAGAGCGCCACGTCCCTTTTCACGTTGCCAGGTGATGCGATTAATTATCTGCATATTTTCGGAGAGTACCTGTTGTAGTGCCGCCGTACATTTCCAGTCTCCGCAAAGATATAGCGATCCTGTGGGTTTTAGTTTGGCGATGACAGAAGGAAGCCATTCGCGTACATAATTAATATACTCTGCATTGGAACGTGCCGAGAAGATATTGCCGTTGAAATCTTTTGTTAGATTGTAAGGAGGATCAATGATGATGAGGTCTGCAAACTCAGTTGGAAGCAGAGGCAAGACTTCCAACAAGTCTGCATGTATTGTATGATTAAGGAAAGAACCGCTACAACTTATGTCATTAGAGGAATAGAGACGTAAACTGAGTTCTCTCTTCTCGTCTTCTGTTAGGCTTATGGTCCTGTTTCTGGGTGCTCTCATTGTTTTCTCTCTTATATTAGTTATCCTTAAAGTTCCGATTCTTTTAATCTTTCGGCATTTTCTGCCACGATGAGGTGATCGATGCAGTCTTGGATATTGCCGTCCATGAAGGCTGGAAGATTATATATGGTATAGCCAATGCGATGATCTGTAATGCGTCCTTGAGGATAATTGTAGGTGCGAATCTTTGCAGAGCGGTCGCCGGTGGACACCATCGTCTTGCGTCGGCTGGCAATGTCGTCGAGATATTTCTGATGTTCCTTGTCGTAGATGAAGGTGCGGAGGCGGGCGAGAGCACGTTCCTTGTTCTTCGGCTGGTCGCGCGTCTCGGTGCATTCCACGAGTATCTCTTCGTCTTGATTGGTAAACGGGTTGCGCCAGATGTATCGGGCACGGACGCCTGACTCAACCTTGTTGACGTTCTGACCGCCTGCGCCACTCGATCGGAACGTATCCCACTTGATGGCGCCCTCGTTTATCTCTACGTCGAACTCCTCAGCCTCTGGCAATACGGCAACCGTGGCAGCCGACGTATGGACACGTCCCTGTGTCTCCGTGGCTGGGACGCGTTGCACGCGATGGACACCGCTTTCGTATTTCATGATACCGTACACGCCGTCGCCTGTCACCGAGCACACTATCTCCTTATACCCGCCGACGGCTCCCTCGCTGTAGCTGCTGACGGTCATCTTCCAGCCTTTCATTTCGAAGAACTTGGAGTACATTCGGAAGAGGTCGCCTGCGAAGAGTGCTGCCTCGTCGCCTCCTGTGCCGCCACGAATCTCGAGGACGATGTTCTTGTCGTCTTCGGGATCGGCAGGAACGAGCAGAAGTTTTATTTCTTCCTCAAGCTCGGGGATGCGCTTTTCGCTTTCGGAGAGTTCCTCGCGCAGCATTTCCTTCGTCTCGGCATCTTCCTCGATGGCGAGCATTTCCTTTGCGTCGGCCACGTTTTGCAGGCAGCCGATGTATTCTTTTCTTGCTTCGACGATCTTGCCCAAGTCCTTGTATTCCTTGGTGAGCTTAACGTAGCGCTTCTGATCTGCTATGACCGAAGGGTCGGTGATGAGCGTGCTCACCTCCTCGAAACGGCTGACAAGTCCGTCGAGTTTGTCGAGCAAAGTGTTACTTTCTGCCATGCTTGTGGTTCTTTTTCTTGTGAGTGATGTAGAACTGCCGCCAGGCGAAGACCATGACGACGAGTAGTGCTGCTAATAATATATACTCCATAACTTACATTTCTTTATAGTGAACATCCCCCTCTTGAGGGTTCTTTTTGCGTATTTCCTTGTTGACGCGGAGGTAGATCAGCATCCATCCGAGGGCGCCGAGGCTGAACATGAGGCCGTGAAGCCAGTCGCCTTCGATGAAAGAACGAACGGCTTGATTCCCAAGAAAGATAAAGCAGAAGATGCTGCCCATTCCCTTGAGCCAGTCTTTCGTCGTGTAGTTGGTGATCTTGATGTCTTTCATGACGGACACATCAGTAGTTGAACTCTCCGAACTCGCTCTTGATGGTGAGGCTTCGCCTGCCTTCTTCGATGCGGCCCACCACTTGTGCGTCGATGTTGAAGCTTTTGCTTATGGCTATGACACGCTCTGCGTCCTGCGGCGCGACATAGACTTCGAGGCGATGGCCCATGTTGAAGACCTTGTACATCTCAGCCCAGTCGGTCTGGCTTTGCTCTTGAATGATGCGGAAGAGCGGCGGCACGGGGAACATATTGTCCTTGACGACGCGGCAGTTGTCGCCTACGAAGTGGAGCACCTTGGTCTGTGCTCCGCCCGTGCAATGCACCATGCCGTGGATGTCGGCGCGCATCTCGTCGAGCATCTTCTTGACCACCGGGGCGTAGGTACGCGTGGGTGAAAGGACGAGCTTGCCCATAGAAGCCCCCTCCCCGCTCCCCCTTTGGGGGAGTGCCTCATTTCCGCCAAGCCTTTGCTGAGTGTTGTCCGCATCCGAAGCACTCCCCCAAAGGGGAAGCGGGGAGGGGGCTTCTGTCAGTTTATACTTCCCGCTATACACCAGCTCCTCAGGTACGGCGTGGTCGTAGCTCTCAGGATACTTCTCGGCTAAGTATTTGGCAAAGACATCGTGACGTGCTGAAGTGAGTCCGTTCGAGCCCATGCCGCCGTTGTATTCCTTTTCGTAGGTGGCCTGACCGCATGAGGAGAGGCCTACGATAACGTCGCCCGGGCGGATGTTAGCATTGTCGATGACGTCGCTCCGCCGCATACGACAGGTGACGGTCGAGTCCACAATGATGGTTCTCACGAGGTCGCCCACGTCGGCTGTCTCGCCTCCCGTGCCATAGATACCTATGCCCATGTCCCTGAGTTCCTGCATCAGCTCGTCGGTACCATTGATGATGGCGGAGATGACCTCGCCAGGGATGAGCATCTTGTTCCTGCCTATCGTGGACGAGACCAGTATGTTGTCCACCGCCCCCACGCAGAGCAAGTCGTCGGTGTTCATGATGAGTGCGTCCTGCGCTATGCCTTTCCAGACGGAAAGGTCGCCCGTTTCCTTCCAATACATATAGGCGAGGCTCGACTTCGTGCCAGCCCCGTCGGCGTGCATGATGTTGCAGAAGTCCGGGTCGCCGCCGAGGATGTCGGGGATGATTTTGCAGAAAGCCTGCGGGAAGATGCCCTTGTCAATGTTGCGGATAGCGTTGTGGACATCCTCCTTTGCGGCACTCACGCCGCGCATCATATAGCGTTGGTTGCTCATGTCTGTGATAAGTCTGATATCATTTTGCGTGCAAAGGTACGAAAAAAAAGTGAAAAGCGAAAAGTATAAAGTGAAAAATGTAGGGACGCACCGTGGCACGTCCGCCGAAAGGCATCGAAAACCACGAAGCCCGAAGCAGAACTCCGTGGCTGTCAGAAGCAAAAGTCTGTAAAACAAATTTTGCTGTCCGCTAAAAGAATGCCGTTCATCAGATGGAAGTCGAACCCGCCGCACGTAGGGACGCGCCGTGGCGCGTCCGTTTTTGCGACGAAGGTTCGGCCCCGTTCGTGCGGATTTGTAAGCCACACGCAATGAATATAGGGATTTGTAATCCCGAAAAACATACCCCGTTCGTGCGGATTTTTAATCCGCGCGCAATGAATATAGGGATTTGCAATCCCGAAAAACATACCCCGTCCGTGCGGATTTGCAATCCGCACGCAACGAATATAGGGATTTGCAATCCCGAAAAACATACCCTGTCCGTGCATCATCACCGGCCAAAAAGACCATCTTGCCGCCGCACGAGCCATCAAAGTTTTGTCAAAGTTTTTCCCAAAACGCACCCGTTCGACACGCGATTTTTACCACGGATGCACCCGAGTAGCCTCTTGGCCGCATTTTTCGGAAATTCACAACACAGCTGAACTTCAGCCGCTTACATTTCATCAAAAAGAAGAATTGTTCCGAAAAAGGACAGGAAACCTCTGTTAAAGGACAAAAATCGGCATGAGTTTTCGCCCGAATCTACGTGTGTAGAAAAGAAATCATACACGTTTAGTTGGCCAACTAAACGTGTATAGTTGGAAAACTTCACCTTTGAAGTTGGCTCAAAGTTCATGCAGTCCGAGCTCACGACACAAAAATGTTGTCGCATTTTTTACAGGCAAACCTCCCGACGCAAACAAAATCGGGAACTGCCCGAAACGGACAATCCCCGACACAAGAAACACTTTTTCTTCCGGAGCCGTCAGAAGACGACGCCGATGTTCACGCGCAGGCCGCTCGTCTTAACCTCGCCCAGAGGGAAACTGCCTGTGCAGAGCGGCATGAAATCCTTGTTCCATCCGGCACCCACATAGAAGCGGTTGAACTCCACGTTAGCACCAACCTGCATCCCGAACTGGAAGCGACGCGTGCCCGGCAAGTTGTAATAGCTGTGAGCATCATCGTCAATCGCAAGGGCAGTCACCTTGAAGTGGAACCCGAAATAAGGCGAAAGACGCACCTGAGTCTTTGGAATCCTGTAGCGATAAGTCAGGTTTGCAGGCACCTCGAAGTTGAGCATCTTGTCGCAGTCCGAACGAAGTTCGCCCGCCACGAAGTTCATCGTCAAGCCCGTCTCGACATAAAGAGGCAGCTGGCCCTTTGTCACATTGTAGCCGCCCAACCAACCGGCACTGAATCCATGGAGCCTCGCTTCGCCCAAAGCCGCAGAAAAGTCCGTGGGAGCATAGCCCACGTGCAGACGATTGTAGTTCTGATTCAGTTCAGCAGGAGCCTGTGCATTCGTGTTCACTGCAAAAGCCATCGCCATCGCAGCAACAAAAAATTTGATTGCTTTCATGATAAACTATGAATTAAATTTGTAATTAAGGTTAACTATCAAATGCAAAGTTACGGATTACCCGTCAATTCTGCAACCATTTTCAACAAAAATCTCGCCTCCGCACCGCATTTCTTAGCACAAATAGTCCCTGCTTCCGCATTTTTTCATAACTTTGCCCACGAAACCCAACCACAAGGATATGGCAAGCTACTGGACAATAAAGGACAAACACCCCGAAGAACTCAAGACCATCAAGCCTTGGGAAGAAGCCATCTCAGGCGGCGACAAACACTTCCCCGACCCGCACCAGAAACCTCACCCCGAGGACAACAAGCCTCAATAAAGCAAAAGGCAACCCCTCGGTTGCCCTTCCCTTGCGGAGAGAGAGGGATTCGAACCCCCGGTGCCTCTCAGCACGCCGGTTTTCAAG
>CAMVDV010000015.1 GCA_947166305.1 uncultured Prevotellaceae bacterium
ACTATGTGAAGAACATGGTAACTGGTGCTGCTCAGATGGACGGCGCTATCATCGTAGTTGCTGCAACTGACGGTCCTATGCCTCAGACTCGTGAACACATCCTGCTCGCTCGTCAGGTGAACGTTCCCCGTCTGGTTGTGTTCCTGAACAAGTGTGACATGGTCGAGGACGAGGAAATGCTCGAACTCGTTGAGATGGAAATGCAGGAACTTCTCGCTCAGTATGAGTTCGAGGAGGATACTCCATTCATCCGCGGCTCTGCTCTTGGTGCCTTGAATGGTGTTAAGGAGTGGGAAGACAAGGTTATGGAGCTGATGGATGCTTGCGACAACTGGATTCAGGAGCCCGTTCGCGACATCGATAAGCCCTTCCTCATGCCCGTCGAAGACGTATTCTCCATTACAGGTCGTGGCACAGTTGCCACCGGTCGTATCGAGACAGGTGTCGTAAAGGTAGGCGACGAAGTACAGATTCTCGGTCTCGGCGAAGATAAGAAGTCTGTCATCACAGGCGTTGAGATGTTCCGCAAGATCCTCGACGAAGGCGAAGCTGGCGATAACGTAGGTCTGCTCCTCCGTGGTATCGACAAGAACGAAGTGAAGCGCGGTATGGTCATCACCCACCCGGGTGCCATCACACCTCACAAGGGCTTCAAGGCTTCCATCTACGTCCTGAAGAAGGAAGAAGGCGGCCGTCACACTCCCTTCGGCAACAAGTATCGTCCTCAGTTCTACCTGCGCACCATGGACTGCACCGGTGAGATTCACCTCCCCGATGGAATCGAAATGGTAATGCCCGGCGATAACGTCGAGATCAAGGTTGAGCTCATCTACGCCGTAGCCCTCAACGTAGGTCTCCGCTTCGCTATCCGTGAAGGTGGTCGCACCGTAGGCTCTGGCCAGATTACAGAGGTATTCGATTAATACAAGCGAATCGCTTTTGAGGCAAAACCTCAAAGACAATAAGATTGGGTGAGCAGACTCTCTCTGCTCACCCAATATACGGGAATAGCTCAGTTGGTAGAGCACTGGTCTCCAAAACCAGGTGTCGGGAGTTCGAGCCTCTCTTCCCGTGCCAAAAAGCAATAGTTATGATCGAAAAGATAAAGAAGTATTGTAAGGAATCATACGATGAACTTGTGCACCAAACAACTTGGCCCACACGCTCAGAACTTATGAACAGTGCTGTTGTAGTATTAACTGCTTCCCTATGCATAGCACTGGTAGTTTTCGTTATGGACTTCGTGTTCCAGTCTGGAATGGAAGTCATCTATGGTTTGCTGCGATAAAGAATCCCCTTAGGAAATGGCAGACGCTGGAATGAAATGGTACGTGCTGCGTGCTATCAGTGGAAAAGAGGGAAAAGTCAAGGAGGTAATCGATGCGCTGATTAACAATCAGCCCGATTTTGCCAAGCACGTTTCCCAAGTGCTGATTCCTACCGAGAAGGTAGTTACCGTCACATCAGGCAAGCGCAAGATTAAGGAGAAGAATCGTTACCCGGGCTATGTCTTCGTTGAGGCAGAGCTTGTGGGGGAGACTCAGGCTCGTCTGCGCGAAGTGTCCAATGTGATGGGATTCCTCAATGATTCGCGTTCAAGCAACACCCCCATGCCTCTGAGACCTGCTGAAGTCAGCCAGATGCTTGGGACAATCGACGAGATGGCAGAGATTCCCGAAGATGTATTCATCCCCTTCGAGGTCGGTGAGAGCATCAAGGTTTCCGACGGCCCGTTCAGCGGGTTCGATGCCGTGGTCGAGGAAGTGAATAACGAAAAGAAGAAGCTGAAGGTAATGGTCAAGATCTTCGGACGCAAGACGCCCGTTGAGCTTGGTTTTACACAAGTCGAGAAGCTTTGAGGCATTCTGTTACGTGCCTCGAGGTTTCACATTATAAATAAATAATAAAGTATAATCAAATGGCTAAAGAAGTTGCTGGATTAATCAAATTACAGATTAAAGGAGGCGCTGCAAATCCATCTCCCCCAGTAGGCCCTGCATTGGGTTCTAAGGGAATCAACATCATGGATTTCTGTAAGGCATTCAACGCCAGAACGCAGGATCGTGCCGGCAAGGTGTTGCCTGTCATCATCACTTACTATACGGACAAGTCTTACGACTTCGTTGTGAAGACTCCTCCCGTAGCCGTACAGTTGATGGAGGCTGCCAAGCTGAAGGGCGGCAGTGCGGAACCCAACCGTAAGAAGGTTGCCGAGATTACTTGGGACCAGGTTCGCACGATTGCCCAGGACAAGATGCCTGACCTGAATTGCTTTACAGTAGAGTCTGCAATGACTTTGGTTGCAGGCACAGCCAGAAGTATGGGTATCACTGTCAAGGGTGAGTTCCCCGGTAAATAATCTAATCTTCAATTACACAATGAGTAAACTGACAAAGAATCAGAAGTTGGTAGCTGATAAGATTGAAGCAGGGAAGGCATACACCTTGAAGGAAGCTTCTGCCTTGGTGAAGGAGATTACGACCACCAAGTTTGATGCTTCTGTTGATATCGATGTGCGTCTGGGCGTCGACCCCAGGAAGGCTAACCAGATGGTTCGCGGCGTTGTCTCTCTGCCCAACGGTACGGGCAAGGTGACTCGCGTGCTGTGCCTCTGCACACCGGATGCTGAAGCTGCTGCCAAGGAAGCAGGTGCTGACTATGTAGGTCTCGATGAGTACATCGAGAAGATTAAGGGTGGTTGGACGGACATCGACGTCATCATCACCATGCCCTCCATCATGGGCAAGATTGGTGCTCTGGGTCGTGTGCTCGGTCCCCGTGGCTTAATGCCTAACCCCAAGAGTGGAACCGTAACGATGGATGTAGCCAAGGCTGTCCGCGAGGTGAAGCAGGGTAAGATTGACTTCAAGGTCGACAAGACCGGTATCGTGCATACTTCTATCGGCAAGGTGTCTTTCACCGCCGACATGATTGCGCAGAATGCCAAGGAGTTCATCTCGACCATCATCAAGCTGAAGCCTGCTGCTGCCAAGGGCACATACATCAAGAGTATTTATCTTTCAAGTACAATGAGCCGTGGCATCAAGATTGATCCAAAGGCTACTGAGGAAATCTAAAAAAGCTGTAACATCATGAGAAAGGAAGATAAAGTAGCAATTATTGCGCAGCTGGGTGAATATCTGAAACAGTATCCTCACTTCTACTTGGTAGACGTTGAGGGCATGAATGCTGCCGACACGAGCAGCCTGCGTCGCAAGTGTTTTGAGAAGGGCCTGAAGATGGTCGTTGTCAAGAACACGCTGATGACGAAGGCACTTGAGGCAGCTGAGGAGAATTTCGACGAGCTGAAGCCTGTGATGGTGGGCACGACTGCCCTCATCCTGACTGAGACTGCCAATGTCCCTGCAAAGCTCATCAAGGAGCTGAACGGAAAGAAGCAGGAGAAGCCGGCTTTCAAGGCTGCATACGCCGAGGGTGCTCTCTATGTGGGTGCTGACCAGCTGAATACTCTTGCCGCTCTGAAGAGCAAGAACGAACTGATTGCAGACGTGATCGCTGCCCTGGAGTCTCCGATTATGAACGTCCTGAGCGCTCTGGAGAACAAGGAGAATGCCGAGGCTCCCGAGGCTGCTCCCGCAGCAGAGGCTGCAACAGAACCAGAAGCCGCCGCAGAGCCTGCGGCAGAGTAATTAACAAAGTATAATAACAACTTAAATACATTAAAGAAATGGCTGATATTAAGGCTATTGCTGCTGAGCTCGTAGCGCTCACAGTACAGGAAGTAATTGATCTTAAGAATGAACTTAAGGAGACTTATGGCATCGAGCCCGCTGCTGCTGCTGTAGTTGTTGCTGCAGGTGGCGAAGGCGGTGGCGCTGCTGCTGAGGAGAAGACGGACTTCGACGTTGTCCTCAAGAGCGCAGGTGCTGCTAAGTTGCAGGTTGTGAAGGCTGTCAAGGAAGCTTGCGGTCTGGGCCTGAAGGAAGCAAAGGAAATGGTCGACGGTGCTCCCAGCGTGCTGAAGGAAGGCATGCCCAAGGCCGACGCAGAGGCTCTGAAGAAGACCCTCGAGGAGGCTGGCGCAGAAGTCGAACTGAAGTAATCTTCTCCCCTGAGAAAAGGGCAAACGGTAAAGGATCCTCTGGTAGAGGGTTCTTTGCCTTTTTGTGTCTATAAACAGATTTATCCTTATCGGTGCTGCGGGCCGCAATCCAGTGCGTTGCCAGACACGGCGTACGGTTAAATAAGACACGGCGCAGAGTTACGGAAAACACTCTGTGCGGTTGTGCAAGGAAGGGCGTGGGGTTATGCAAGACACCCTGAGCGGTGATACTAAAGCCCCCGAGCGGTTGCTGAAAACGCCCTGTGCTGTGATGCAGAACACAGCCTGCGGCGATGGGCAATGCCGCCTGCGGCGATGACAATCTCCCCGTGCCGTGTTTCCGGCCGGCCCGTTTGCTGTTGAGACATATTTCATTTTCACGAGAAAACAATATCGAGTTTAGATGGCTAATAAAAAGAACCAGAGAATTAATTTCGCTTCCGTAAAGAGTCCGTTGGCTTACCCCGACTTCTTGGAAGTGCAGCTGAAGTCGTTCAAGGACTTCCTCCAGCTTGACACTCCTCCCGAACAGAGGAAGAATGATGGCTTGTACAAGGTCTTCTCTGAGAACTTCCCGATTAACGACACGCGCAACAACTTTAATCTGGAGTTTCTCGATTACTTCATCGACCCTCCCCGCTATTCCATAGAGGAGTGTCTGGAGCGCGACCTTACCTACAGTGTGCCCCTGAAGGCTAAACTGAAGTTGAGTTGCGACGACCCTGACCACGAGGATTTCGCCACGGTGGTGCAGGATGTCTTCCTTGGCTTCATCCCTTACATGACGGACAACGGCACGTTCATCATCAACGGTGCCGAGCGCGTCGTCGTTTCGCAGTTGCACCGCTCGCCCGGTGTCTTTTTCGGCAGCAGCGTCCATGCCAACGGCTCACTGCTTTATTCTGCCCGCATCATCCCCTTCAAGGGCAGCTGGATTGAGTTCGCCACGGACATCAACAACGTGATGTATGCCTACATCGACCGCAAGAAGAAGCTGCCCGTCACCACCCTTCTCCGAGCCATCGGCTTCGAGAACGACAAGGACATCCTGCAGATCTTCAACCTTGCGGAGGAGGTTAAGGCCACTCGTGAAAACCTCAAGGAGCATCTCGGACAGAAGCTTGCCGCCCGCGTGCTGAAGAGTTGGATCGAAGACTTCGTCGACGAGGACACGGGCGAAGTGGTGTCCATCGAGCGCAACGAAATCATTCTGGAGCGCGAGAGCTTGCTCGACGAGGATGCCATCGAGCAGATCATGGCAAGCAACGTGCCCTCCATCCTCGTACACAAGGAAGATGCGCAGTCCAGCGACTACAGCATCATCTTCAACACCTTCCAGAAGGACGCCACCAACAGCGAGAAGGAGGCCATCAGCTACATCTACAAGCAGCTGCGCAACGCCGACCCCGTGGACGATGCCAGCGCCAAGGAAGTCATCCTTAACCTCTTCTTCAGCGAGAAGCGCTATGACCTGGGCGAAGTGGGACGCTACCGCATCAACCACAAGCTCGGCCTCGACACCGATCCCAGCGTGCGTGTGCTGACCAAGGAGGACATCATCGAGATTATCAAATACCTCATCGAGCTTGTCAACTCCAAGGCAAGCGTCGACGACATCGACCATCTGAGCAACCGTCGCGTGCGCACCGTCGGCGAACAGCTCGCCAATCAGTTCGCCATCGGCCTGGCTCGTATGATACGAACCATCCGCGAGCGAATGAACGTCCGCGACAATGAAGTGTTCACGCCCATCGAGCTGCTGACGAACAAGAGCCTTGGCGGTGTCATCAACAGCTTCTTCGGCACCAACGCCCTGAGCCAGTTCATGGACCAGACGAACCCTCTGGCCGAAGTCACCCACAAGCGTCGTCTCTCAGCCCTCGGCCCTGGCGGTCTTTCTCGTGAACGTGCCGGCTTCGAGGTGCGCGACGTGCACTATACCCACTACGGACGTCTCTGTCCCATCGAGTCGCCCGAAGGCCCCAACATCGGCCTCATCTCGTCGCTCTGCGTCTATGCCAAGATCAACGACCTCGGCTTCATCGAGACACCCTACCGCAAGGTGGAGGACGGCAAAGTTGACCTTTCGCCCGAAGGCGTGCGCTACATGACCGCCGAGGAAGAGAACGGACTCATCATCGGTCAGGGTAACGCCCCGCTCAACGACGACGGTACCTTCATCCGCTCCAAGGTGAAGTGCCGTCAGGACGATGACTATCCCGTCGTACCGCCCTCCGAGGTCAACCTCATGGACGTCGCTCCGCAGCAGATAGCCTCTATCGCCGCCGCCCTCATCCCCTTCCTCGAGCACGACGACGCCCACCGTGCACTGATGGGCTCCAACATGATGCGCCAGGCAGTGCCCTTGATGCGCACCGAAGCACCCATCGTCGGCACCGGCATCGAGCGCCAAGTCTGCGAGGACTCCCGCACCATGATTACTGCGGAAGGCGACGGTGTAATCGAATACGTTGACGCTACAACCATCCGCGTCCTCTACGACCGCACCGACGACGAGGAGTTTGTCAGCTTCGAGCCTGCACTCAAGGAGTACCGCATACCCAAGTTCCGTCGCACAAACCAGAACATGACCATCGACCTTCGCCCCATCTGCAACAAGGGCGAAAGAGTTGTCAAGGGACAAATCCTCACCGAGGGCTACTCCACCGAGGACGGCGAGCTGGCACTCGGCAAGAATCTCCTCGTGGCCTACATGCCTTGGAAGGGCTACAACTATGAGGATGCCATTGTACTCAACGAGCGTGTCGTCCGCGAGGACATCCTCACCAGCGTCCACGTCGAGGAGTTCTCCCTCGAGGTGCGCGAGACGAAGCGCGGTCTGGAGGAGCTCACGGCCGACATCCCCAACGTCAGCGAGGAAGCCACCAAGGACCTCGACGAGAACGGCATCATCCGCATCGGCGCCCGTGTCGCTCCCGGCGACATCATGATAGGCAAGATTACGCCTAAGGGCGAGAGCGACCCCAGTCCCGAAGAGAAGTTGCTCCGCGCCATCTTCGGCGACAAGGCAGGCGACGTCAAGGACGCTTCGCTCAAGGCAAGCCCCTCGCTCAACGGCGTCGTCATCGACAAGAAACTCTTCACCAAGGCCTCCAAGACAGGCAAGGTGAAGCTTCAGGACAAGCCGCGCCTCGCCGCCATCGACGAGGAGTTCAACAGCAAGGTGGACGACCTGAAAGCCATCCTCGTGGACAAGCTCATGGAGCTCACGAAGGGAAAGAAGAGCCAGGGCATCGTCGACAACGTGGGCGTAAGCCTCATCCCCAAGAACAGCAGCATCACGGCCAACGTGCTTGGCAGCATCGACTACACTACCGTGCAGCTCAGCGGCTGGACTAACGACGAACACATCAACGAACTCATCGGCAAGCTCATCATCAACTACCTCAAGAAGTACAAGCTGCTCGAGACGGAGATGAAGCGCAAGAAGTTTGCCATCAGCCTGGGCGACGAACTGCCCAACGGCATCGTGCAGCTCGCCAAGGTCTACATCGCCAAGAAGCGTAAGATAGGTGTCGGCGACAAGATGGCCGGACGCCACGGCAACAAGGGTATCGTCAGCAAGGTGGTTCGCCAGGAGGATATGCCTTTCCTGGCCGACGGCACACCCGTCGACATCGTGCTCAACCCGCTGGGCGTGCCTTCGCGAATGAACATCGGCCAGATCTTCGAGACCGTGCTCGGCGCAGCAGGCAAGAAGCTCGGCGTGAAGTTTGCCACGCCCATCTTCGACGGCGCTTCGCTCGACGACCTCTGCGAATGGACCGACAAGGCAGGCCTGCCTCGCTATTGCTCCACACAGCTCTACGACGGCGCAACAGGCGAACCCTTCGACCAGCTCGCCACCGTGGGCGTTGCCTATATGCTCAAGCTCGGCCACATGGTCGAGGACAAGATGCACGCCCGCAGCATCGGCCCGTACTCTCTCATCACGCAGCAGCCCCTCGGCGGTAAGGCACAGTTCGGCGGACAGCGCTTCGGTGAGATGGAAGTCTGGGCAATCGAGGCCTTCGGCGCATCGCACGTTCTGCAGGAAATCCTCACCATCAAGAGCGACGACGTCGTGGGCCGCAGCAAGGCATACGAAGCCATCGTCAAGGGTGAGCACATGCCCACGCCGGGCATCCCCGAGTCTCTCAACGTGCTGCTCCATGAGCTGCGCGGACTGGGATTGCGTGTAAGTTTGGAATAAATGAATCGCTTTTTTAGAAAGGATATCGAAACATGGCTTTTAAGAAAGATAATAAGGTAAAGACGAACTTTACCAAGATAACAATCGGTCTGGCATCCCCCGAGGAAATTCTCGCAAACTCCTACGGCGAGGTGCTCAAGCCCGAGACCATCAACTACCGAACCTACAAGCCCGAGCGCGACGGTCTCTTCTGCGAACGCATCTTCGGTCCGACCAAGGACTACGAGTGCCATTGCGGCAAGTACAAGCGCATCCGCTACAAGGGCAACGTCTGCGACCGTTGTGGCGTGGAGGTCACGGAGAAGAAGGTGCGCCGCGAACGCAGCGGACACATCCAGCTTGTCGTGCCCGTGGCTCACATCTGGTACTTCCGCTCCCTGCCCAACAAGATAGGCTATCTGCTCGGCATACCCACCAAGAAGCTCGATGCCGTCATCTACTATGAGCGATACATCGTGATTCAGCCGGGCGTGATGGCAAAGAACAAGGACATTCCCGTGCAGAAGCTCGACCTCCTCTCGGAGGAAGAGTACGAGAACATCATGGACCGTCTGCCCCAGGGCAACGAGAATCTCGACGACAAGGACCCCAACAAGTTCATCGCCAAGATGGGTGCCGAGGCCATCTACGACCTGCTCGTGGAGCTTGACCTTGACTCCCTCTCCAATCAGTTGCGCGACGAGGCCAGCAAGGAGAACGCACAGCAGCACAAGAACGATGTGCTGAAGCGCTTGCAGGTTGTCGAGAGCTTCCGACTGAGCTCAAAGGTGAACAAGCCCGAATGGATGATTATGCGCACCCTGCCTGTCATCCCGCCCGAGCTTCGTCCACTGATTCCCCTCGATGGCGGACGCTTCGCCACGAGCGACCTCAACGACCTCTATCGTCGCGTCATCATCCGCAACAATCGTCTCAAGAGACTCATCGAGATTAAGGCTCCCGAAGTCATCCTCCGCAACGAGAAGCGTATGCTGCAGGAAGCTGTCGACAGCCTCTTCGACAACAGCCGCAAGAGCAGTGCCGTCAAGACGGAGAGCAACCGCCCGCTGAAGTCTCTCTCCGACTCGCTCAAGGGTAAGCAAGGCCGCTTCCGTCAGAACCTGCTCGGTAAGCGCGTCGACTATTCTGCACGTTCCGTCATCGTGGTCGGCCCCGAGCTGAAGATGGGCGAGTGCGGTATTCCCAAGCTGATGGCAGCTGAGCTCTACAAGCCCTTCATCATCCGCAAGCTCATCGAGCGCGGCATCGTGAAGACCGTGAAGAGCGCCAAGAAGATAGTTGACCGCAAGGACCCAGTCATCTGGGATATCCTCGAGTTTGTCATGAAGGGACATCCCGTTCTGCTGAACCGTGCCCCGACGCTTCACCGCCTCGGCATCCAGGCCTTCCAGCCCAAGATGATTGAAGGCAAGGCTATTCAGCTGCATCCTCTGGCTTGTACGGCGTTCAATGCCGACTTCGACGGCGACCAGATGGCCGTGCATTTGCCTCTGAGCAACGAGGCTATCCTCGAGGCACAGATACTGATGCTCCAGTCGCACAATATCCTGAACCCTGCCAACGGCACACCTATCACCGTGCCCTCGCAGGACATGGTGCTCGGTCTGTACTACATCACCAAGCTTCGCCCCGGAGCAAAGGGCGCAGGCCTGAAGTTCTATGGTCCCGAGGAAGCCATCATTGCCTACAACGAGAAGCGTGTCGACGTCCATGCTCCTGTCTGGGTCATGGTCGACGATAAGCTTGAGGACGGCACCATTGGCAAGAACTTCGTGGAGACTTCGGTTGGCCGCGTCATCGCCAACGAGATTATTCCCAAGGAGGTAGGTTTCTTCAACGACGTCATCTCCAAGAAGACGCTGCGCGGCATCATCACTGATGTCATCAAGACTGTCGGCGTGGCTCGTGCCTGCGACTTCCTCGACGGCATCAAGAACCTCGGCTACCGTCTGGCCTATGAGGGCGGTCTGTCCTTCAACCTTGGCGACATCATCATCCCCGAGGAGAAGGAAGAGCTCATCCGCAAGGGCAACGAAGAGGTTGAGCGCATCAGCGGTGAGTACGGCATGGGCTTCATCACCGACAAGGAGCGTCACAACCAGGTCATCGATATCTGGACACACGTCAACAACGACCTCTCCAAGGCCTTGATGAAGACCATGAAGGAGGCCGACCAAGGCTTCAATGCTGTGTACATGATGCTCGACTCCGGTGCCCGTGGTAGTGCAGGACAGATCAGTCAGCTCTCCGGTATGCGTGGCCTTATGGCTAAGCCTCAGAAGGCAGGTGCCGAGCCCGATACCATCGAGAACCCCATCCTCTCTAACTTTAAGGAAGGCATGAGCGTGCTGGAGTACTTCATCTCCACCCACGGTGCCCGTAAGGGTCTTGCCGATACTGCCTTGAAGACGGCCGACGCCGGTTACCTGACACGTCGTCTTGTCGATGTCAGCCACGACGTCATCATCAACGAGGAGGACTGCGGCACCCTGCGTGGCCTCGTATGCTCTGCCTTGAAGAATGGCGATGAAGTCATCAGCAGCCTCTACGACCGCATCCTCGGCCGTGTGTCTGTCCACGACATCATCCATCCGCTTACGGGCAAGCTCATCTGTGCTTCGGGCGACGAGATTACGGAAGCCAAGGCGCAGGAGATTGAGGACAGCCCCATCGAGAGCGTCGAGATACGCAGCGTGCTCACTTGCGAGAGCAAGAAGGGCGTCTGCATGAAGTGCTACGGCCGCAACCTTGCCACCAGTCGCATGGTGCAGAAGGGCGAGGCTGTGGGAGTCATTGCAGCACAGTCCATCGGCGAGCCTGGTACACAGCTGACACTGCGAACCTTCCACGCCGGCGGTGTGGCAGGCAATGCCGCTGCCAACGCTCGCATCGTGGCAAAGTACGATGCACGCCTCGAGTTCGAGGAACTGCGCACCGTCGATATCACCGACGAGGCTGGCACACCGGCCAAGGTCGTCGTGGGCCGTCTGACAGAAGTACGCTTCGTCGATCCCACCACAGAGATTGTCCTGCTCACGGCCAACGTGCCCTACGGCAGTACATTATATAAGAATGAGGGCGACATGGTCAAGAAAGACGAGATCGTTGCCAAGTGGGATCCCTTCAACGCAGTTGTCGTGACGGAAATGCCCGGTCGGGTGAAGTTCGAGGACGTCATCGAAGGTGTCAACTACAAGGTTGAGACCGACGAACAGACAGGTCTGCAAGAGCTCATCGTCATCGAGTCGCACGACAGGATGAAGGTGCCCACAGTCCATATCCTCGACGAGAACGGCGACATCCTTCGCCACTACAACCTGCCCATCGGCGGCCACATTGCCATCGAGGACGGACAGGAAGTGAAGGCAGGCGATGTGCTCGTCAAGATTCCTCGCGTCATCGGTGGTGGCGGCGACATCACGGGCGGTCTGCCTCGCGTGACGGAGCTCTTCGAAGCTCGCAACCCGAGCAATCCCGCCACGGTTGCCGAAATCGACGGTGAGGTCACGATGGGCAAGCTCAAGCGTGGCAACCGCGAAGTCATCATCACGCCGCGCTTGGGTGGCGAAGAGGCTGTCAAGAAGTACCTCATCCCTGCCAACCGCCAGATACTTGTGCAGGAGAACGACTACGTCCGTGCCGGCACGCCGCTTTCCGACGGTGCCATCACGCCGGCCGACATCCTGGCCATCAAAGGCCCGACGGCTGTGCAGGAATACATCGTCAACGAGATACAGGACGTCTATCGTCTGCAAGGCGTGAAGATTAACGACAAGCACTTCGAGGTCATCGTCCGTCAGATGATGCGCAAGGTGCAGATCGACGATGCCGGCGACACACGCTTCCTCTCTCAGCAGATTGTCGACAAACTCGAGTTTGCCGAGGAGAACGACAACATCTGGGGCAAGAAGGTAGTCACCGACAGCGGCGACAGCGAGAACATGCAGAACGGACAGATTGTCACGGCACGCCGCCTGCGCGACGAGAACTCCTACCTCAAGCGTCAGGACAAGAAGATTGTCCAGGTGCGCGATGCACGTCCGGCCACGTCGAAGCAAATCCTGCAGGGCATCACGCGTGCTGCATTGCAGACCAGCAGCTTCATCTCGGCTGCCTCCTTCCAGGAGACCACCAAGGTGCTCAACGAGGCTGCCATCAATGGCAAGACGGACTATCTGGAGGGCATGAAGGAGAACGTCATCTGCGGACACCTCATCCCTGCCGGCACCGGCTTGCGCGAGTTCGACAAGATTGTCGTGACCAGCCGCGAGGAATACGACCGTACCCTTGCCAGCCGCAAGACACTGCTCGACTACGGCGACGACATCTATTAAAAGACCTTCCCCATCCCTCCTCCCCCTAAAGGGGGTCTGGGGGTCCAGAGGGAGTATAATTAAGAACCGCAAGGCGAAAGCTTTGCGGTTCTTTTTTTGTAGAAAAGTGTGAGAAAGTTTGGCAGAAAGGGTATAAAGTAGTACCTTTGTGACAGAGTAAAAGGTAAATGTGATGAAACGGTCAGTGCTAAGAAGTGATTCGCCATCCTCATAAATCCCACGACAAATCATTTTATTAACTAAATAAAAACCAATATGAAATTGAGAACTATCCTTGCAGCCCTGCTTCTGATGGTGGCGGGCTTGCAGACAGCGTGGGGGCAGGGCTTCCGCGTCTACAAGAGTGACGGCACAATCATGCAGTTCAGCCTCCGCACGGACAGCATCGTCTTCTACGACGGCATCGGCTCGGACCAAGACTTCGGTCCCTTCACGCCCGTCAACCAGTGCATCGTCGGCACATGGTACAAGACGAGGAATGAGGCCGTAACCTTCAACGAGGACGGCACGACGGACTATGTCAGCGGTGCCACCTACGAGTTCCTGCCTTATCAGGGCACGCTGATTCTCTTCAATGCAGCGGGCAAGCCGATGAAGCTGCTTCGTGTGCCAAAGGTGACGCAAGACTATATCGTGCTGAGCGAGTGGGGCGGCGATACGTTTGCCCTGCTGACCAAGGAGCAGCCGCCACAGCCTGTTGCCTCCATCACCATCAGCCCTGCATCGCTCAGCCTTCAGCCAAACGAGACGAGCACCCTCACTGCCACCGTCTTGCCCTCCGATGCCGACAACAAGGAAGTGGAGTGGACGAGCAGCGACGAGGCGGTGGCCGAGGTGAGCGCAGACGGCTGCATCACAGCAAAAGCCGAAGGCACCTGCGTCATTACTTGCGCAGCCAAGGACGGCAGCGGCGTGAAGGGCGAGTGCCAGGTGACGGTGAAGCAGTCAGGCACCTACGGGCATGAGTATGTTGAGATAGGCGGCCTGAAGTGGGCCACGATGAATGTGGGGGCTACAACCGTGGCAGGCAGTTATGAGACTTGCTTCGGCGACTACTACGCCTGTGGCGAGACGCAGCCGCGCTACATGACCATCACACGCTCGGGCACCAACGCCTCCTTCACCTGGCGCAACGGCTACAGCAGCGGCTACAGCGATGACAACTGGCCCACCTACACAGGCACGACGCTCGATGCAGCCCACGATGCAGCCACTGCGAACTGGGGCGGCACATGGCGCACGCCGACCAAGGCGGAGTTTGAGGCATTGGCAAAGGCCTGCTCGGGCAGCGACGGCAACGGCCAGGCACCCGTCGAGCTGACCAGCACCATTACGTCGGGCGGCATCTATTGGCTGAGCAGCACGCAGACCATCGAGTCTGCCTACACGGGTGTGGCAGGCTTACTCTTTGTGAGTGCGAGCGACATCAGCAAGCGAGTTTTCTTCCCCGCCTCCGGCTTCGCCTACGACACGAGAATCTACTCTGGCAGCACGCGCGGCTTCTACTGGTCCTCGTCGCTCAACGCGTCGGATGCCAGCAACGCCTACTTCCTGTTCTTCTACTCGTCGTACGTCAATCCGTCGAACCTCAACGACCGCTACTACGGGAAGACGGTGCGTCCAGTTTCAGACTAACCCTTGAACTTCGTTCTTCGTTTTCTTGCCATGCCAAAGCAAACGGGCTTTGCTTTGGGCATCTGGCTTGACGAAAACGTCCACCGCGTGCTTTGCACGCATTCGATTCATTTGACAATTTGATTCATTTATTGCGGGCTGCCGTATAAAAGGCAGCCCGCGCTGGCAAACTCCGCACGCGGCGTTGACCATCTCCGCGTGCGGCGATGACGAACTCCGCACGCGGAATTTCCATTTCCCGCACGCGGAGTTTTTAATTTCCCCTCAACTCACGTTTTTTGTCGCATTACAAATGCTTATATTCGATGCTGTCGGATTACAAATCCGACAGAACGCCGCGCCGCCTTGTTCGTGCGGATTTGGCGGACGCGCCACGGTGCGTACCTACATGGATGGGTGCGGCTGCTCTACGATAACTCTTTTTGGTGACCAGCGGAAAAACAAAAGAGAGGCCATGAAGCCTCTCTTTTTGGTAACCCGCTTGGGGTTCGTTCCGGCAAAGCCGCCTGAGCATTAGCGAAGAAGCTTTAGCTCGACGGATGTCAACCCTTGGGTGAGATCCGCAAGCGGAAAACAAAAGAGAGGCCATGAAGCCTCTCTTTTTGGTAACCCGCTTGGGGTTCGAACCCAAGACCCCCACATTAAAAGTGTGATGCTCTACCAACTGAGCTAGCGAGTCAACCTATGTGCAATTCCGGGAATTGCGGTGCAAAGGTACAAATAAAAATGAAAAATGAAAAATGAAAAATGAAAAATTATTTGTTTTCCTTTGCTTTTTGTTCTTCGGCGGGCGGTTTTGGCGCGTCGATGTCTGTTTCTTTGAGGATAAACCGCCGGTAATAGGAGATGAGCAATGTGGTGAGGGGCAGGGCGATGATGAGGCCGATGATGCCCAGCAGACTGCCCCAGACGGAGAGGCTGAGCAGGATGATGGCGGGGTTCAGGCCCATGACGTGGCCCATGATCTTGGGTGTGAGATAGACGTCCTGTATGGTCTGCACGACGGCGAACACTGCCAGGGCGCAGAGCATGATGAGCCAGAAGCTCTGTCCGGTGTCGGAGGCCTTGACCATGGCGAGGATGATGGTGGGGATGAAGCCGACGAGTTGCAGGTAGGGGATAAGGTTGAGCAGGCCGATGAAGAGGCCGAGGCCGATGGCCATCGGGAAGTCGATGATGAGGAAGCCTATGCTGAAGAGGATGCCCACGAGCAGGGCGATGAGCGACTGTCCGCGGAAGTAGGCGTTCATGCCGTTCTTCACGTCCTGCACCACCATGCTTGTGAAGCCTCGCTTGCCTTCGGGCACCAGCCGTATCCAGCCTTCTGATATCTTTTCATAGTCCATGAGGATGAAGAAGAGATAGAGCAGGACGACCAGGCTGCCGAGCAGTCCGATGGCAAAGTTGAGCGTTCCGGAGAGGAACTCCCATACCTTCAGAGCCAGGTTTTCGGCAAAGTCCATGACGCTGCTGTGCTGTATGATGTTCATCAGCGAGTCGTTGCTGGCGTAGTTTTGCAGCATGGCTTGCAGGTTGGCAAAGAGTTCGGACGATGCCAGCGTGTCGTTGAAGTACACGGTCATCAGGTTTGCCATGCGGATGCTTTCTTCCACGATGGGCGGCACGACGAGGAAAGCGCCCAGCGTCAGCACGGCAAACACCACGAGCAGTGCCACCACGATGCTCAGCACGCGGTACTTGAGCCGGCATTTCTTCTCGAGGAAAATGACGAATGGATAAATCATGTAGGCCAGAATCCAGGCAATGAAGAACGGCAGCAGCACTTTTGAGAGGCGGCTCAGAAGCAGCACGGCAGCCACTGCCACGAGTGCCACGATGAACCATCGCGCCACACGGTCGAAGGTGATTTCTTTGTCTAACATAACTTCTACATTTATATATTATGGAAAGCCGACGACAAGAGGGGCCTGCCGACGTTTTCCTAAGTTTCTTATTATCTTATTTTCTTATTCTCTCATTCCCATTGCCTTGGCGTAGCACTCGCGGCAGAGGGGTTCGTACTCCTGTTTCTCGCCGAGGAGCACCTGCTTGTCGCCTGCCACGATGCGGTGGCTGACGTAGGCCAAGGCGCCGCAACGCACGCAGATGGCGTGGACCTTCGTCACCTCGTCGGCAATGGCACAGAGCTGAGGCATGGGGCCGAAGGGCACACCCTTGAAGTCGAGGTCGAGTCCGGCCACGATGACGCGGATGCCTCTGTTGGCAAGTTCGTTGCAAACCTCCACGATGTGCTCGTCGAAGAACTGTGCTTCGTCGATGCCCACCACGTCGCTTTCCTGTCCCATCAGGAGGATGCTGGCCGAGGAGTCGACGGGCGTGGAGGGGATGCTGTTGCCTTCGTGACTGACAACTTCCTCGTCGCTGTAGCGCACGTCGATGGATGGCTTGAAGATTTCCACCCTTTGCTTGGCGAACTGTGCACGGCGCAGGCGACGGATCAGTTCTTCTGTCTTGCCCGAGAACATCGAGCCGCACACCACTTCCACTCTGCCGCGGCGCATCATCTCGCCGCCTGCTGAACCTACGTCTTTCATATTCTTTATTGCGTTTTTCAGGGACAAATATACAAAGAAATTAAGAAATGGAGAGCCCTGAAACAAGAAAAACACTAAAAACAATTAAATCTTCATTCTTCATTCATCATTCTTCATTCTTTCTTTGTAACTTTGCAAGCGCGATATATATATAATAATAAGGTATGGGGACGCTCTACTTGGTGCCGACGCCAGTCGGCAATATGGAAGACATCACGATGCGTGCACTGCGTGTGTTGCGCGAGGCCGACCTCATCTTGGCTGAGGATACGAGGACGAGCGGCAATCTTCTGCGCCACTTCGACATCAGGAATGCCATGCTCTCCTACCATAAGTTCAACGAGCATCAGACGGTGCAGGGCATCGTGGAGCGGCTTCTGGCCGGACAGACCATTGCCGTGGTGAGCGATGCCGGCACGCCGGGCATCAGCGACCCGGGCTTCCTCGTGGCGCGCGAAGCGATTCGTGCCGGCGTGGAGGTCATCACGTTGCCCGGCGCCACAGCCTTCGTGCCGGCGCTCGTCAGCAGCGGTCTGCCCTCCGACCGCTTCTGCTTCGAGGGCTTCCTGCCGCAGAAGAAGGGACGGCAGACGCGCCTTCAGGCCCTGCAGGACGAGACGCGGACGATGATCTTCTACGAGTCGCCCCATCGCGTCGTGAAAGCCCTGACGCAGTTCATCGAAGTGTTCGGGCCCGACCGACAGGTGAGCGTCTGCCGCGAGATAAGCAAGATACACGAAGAGAGCGTGAGGGGCACACTCGAGGAAGTGCTTGCCCACTTCACGGAGACTGAGCCTCGCGGCGAATTCGTCATAGTGGTAGGGGGAAAAGAAACATGAAGAAGACAGAGGACGACGGCGTCTGTCGGGGCAGCAACAGTAATGCCTTCTGCCTTCGCCCCTCGACATCAGCCTACCAAAAATAAATAAAAAAATAGTAAATAAATAGTAAATAGTAAATCGTCAAATAGTAAATAACCATGATGAAAAAGATTCTTATTTTAGTTGCCTGCGCTCTCAGCATGAGTGCTTGCGACATGACAAAGGGTGAGAAACAGGATGCTATGCAGCAGCAGCGCGATTCCCTGCAGCGCATCATCAACGAGAAAGACATGGAGCTGGACGACATCCTGGGTGTCTTCAATGAAGTGCAGGACGGCATCCGCCGCATCAACGAGGCCGAGGGACGCGTCACGATTGCCGAAGCAGGGCCTGAGAAGGCCAGCAGCCGCGAAGTCATCCGCGAGAACATGGACTTCATCAAGCAGGCCATGCAGCAGAACCGCGAGATGATAGCGCAACTGCAGGAGAAACTCAAGAACAGCAGCATCCGCGGAACAAAGATGCAGAAGACCATCGAGAGCCTGCAAGCTCAGATTGAGGCACAGGCCGCACGCATTCAGGAACTGGAGGCAAGCCTGGCAGAGAAGGATGCACTCATCGAGGCTCAGGGCGATGCCATTGCCGGACTGAGCAACGACGTGGTCTCACTCACCGAAGAGAACAAGCAGAAGGCCGAGAAGGTGCAGCAGCAGGACAAGGAGCTGAACAGCGCTTGGTTCGTCTTCGGCACCAAGAGCGAGCTGAAGGAGCAGAAGATTCTTGCTAAAGGCGATGTGCTCAAGAGCAGCGACTTCAACAAGGACTACTTCACCAAGATTGACATCCGCTACGACAAGGACATCAAGTTCTACAGCAAGAGTGCCCAGCTTCTCTCCACCCATCCGGCCGGAACATACCAACTTGTGAAGGACAAGCAGGGGCAGTACGAGCTGCACATCACCGACCCCAAGAAGTTCTGGAGCGTCAGCAAATACCTCGTCGTGCTTGTAAAGTAGAGACCCCCTAACCCCCTTTAGGGGGAATAAAGGTGAAGAGTTAAATTATTGAAGTTTCGGGAGGCGTCTCCCGGGTGGGAAACGCCTCCGCACCCCTGCTCCAAAGGGCACATTAAACAATGTGACAGGAAAAGGAAAGTCGCAACCGACGAAATGCTCCACGCTGAGATGGCAAACTCCGCGTGCGACGATGACGAACTCCGCGTGCGGCGATGGCAAACTCCGCGTGCGGCGATTTCCACAGAGCCTGCGGAGAAAATTCCCGAAGCTTCAGATAAATTACTAAATAGTACATAAATTGTAAATTGTATATTGCCGAATAGTAAATTGTGAAGACATCCCGCAGCAAACATTACAACTCTTCGCGCTCGTCGCTGCCTTTCGAGGACGGCATGACGGGCACGAAGTTCCACAACGTCATCGACGACTCGCCCGAGACTGCAGTCCTCGTCGGCATCATCACGCCTGCACAGAACGAACGCAAGACCACCGAGTACCTCGACGAACTGGAGTTCCTGGCCGAGACGGCTGGGGCAAAGACCATCCGACGCTTCACACAACGCATGAACGGCCCCAACAGCGTCACCTATCTCGGCATAGGCAAGCTCAAGGAGATACGCGCCTTCATCGAAGCCGAAGAGGAGGCCGAGCGAGAAGTCTCCATGGTCATCTTCGACGACGAGCTGTCGGCCAAGCAACTCCGAAACATCGAGAGCGAGCTGAAAGTCAAGGTTCTGGACCGCACGACGCTCATCCTCGACATCTTTGCCATGCGCGCTCAGACGGCCAATGCCAAGACACAGGTCGAGCTGGCACAATACAGGTATATGCTCCCCCGCTTGCAACGCCTCTGGACTCACCTCGAACGACAGGGCGGCGGCTCTGGTAGCGGCGGCGGCAAAGGCTCGGTGGGACTGCGCGGACCTGGCGAGACACAGCTCGAAATGGACCGTCGCATCATCCTCAACCGCATGAGTCTGCTCAAGCAAAGGCTTGCCGAAATCGACAAGCAAAAGACAACTCAGCGAGGCAACCGCGGCCGGATGATTCGCGTGGCACTCGTCGGCTACACCAACGTCGGCAAAAGCACGCTCATGAACCTGCTTGCCAAGAGCGACGTCTTTGCAGAAAACAAACTCTTTGCCACGCTCGACACCACCGTCCGAAAGGTCATTGTCGACAACCTTCCCTTCCTGCTCAGCGACACCGTCGGCTTCATCCGCAAGCTGCCAACTGACCTTGTCGACTCCTTCAAAAGCACACTCGACGAAGTCAGAGAGGCCGACCTCCTGCTTCACATCGTGGACATCAGCCATCCCGACTTCGAAGATCAGATAAAAGTAGTGGACAAGACGCTCTCCGAACTGGGTTGCAGCGAGAAGCCTCAGATGATTGTCTTCAACAAGATAGACGCCTACACATGGGAGGAAAAGGATGCCGACGACCTCACTCCCGCCACGGCGCGCAACGTCTCCCTGCAGGAACTCATCCACACATGGATGTCCCGCCTCCAGGGCGACTGCCTCTTCATCTCAGCCCAAGAGCGCACCAACCTCGACACCCTCAAACAAGTCCTCTACAACAAAGTGCGCGAGCTCCACGTCCAAAAGTATCCCTACAACGACTTCCTCTTTCAGCACTACGAGGAGAATTAGTTTTCCTGAGTAACAAAACATCTGAAAACATGAAACAACTATGGAATGAATTTTGCCGCGATGTGCAAGCAAAGAAGTCGAAAGACGCATTGGAAATGGATTTCGAAATAAATGTCGTCAGGAAGTTTCTTTCAGCATTACGTTGGTTAGACTATTTACAAAATCTGGAAGAACAGAAGAGTGTCTATAAAGGAAAAGACAGGGCTGATTTCTTTCTTCACGCGAAAAACAACAAAGAAGATCGACAGATCGTAGTCGAGCTGAAACGTCCCGAGCACAAGCAGAAGCAAAAGGACATTCAACAATTGGAAAGATACCTAAAAAGCTATGGCTGCAGGTTTGGTCTCTACATTGGAGAAAAGCTTGAAGTCTTCTACCGTCAGCCTAAAGGCGACGACTTTGAGGCCGTCAGCGTTGTTGAGATAGACTTTATCCCTAATAATCCTGCCGCAGAAGACTTGCTGAACCTTATTCAATACGACAACTACGACAAAGAAACCTTTACAAAGTATTGTCTTGACAACATTGAGGTAAACAATTATGTGCGTCTTTGGCAGACAAAAGAAGGAGAAAAGGAACTCTACAACGCGGTGATCGACGCTTTCAAACTCCCGAAAGCCGTTTCCCAAAAGCTGCAATCAGTCCTTAAGTTCCAGATTATAAACACAAGAGATGCTGCCCAAACAGGAACACAAAGGGCATCTGCGCCAAAGGACGTAATCACGTCTCCCAAACCTGACACGCAAGGACAAGGCGTCGGAACAAAGGAAAATACCGGCAACAACACGTGGCTTATATGCTACGACAATAAGAACTTTGACGTTGAAAGCTGTTTCAAGAAGCTGGGACAGGTGTTTTGGAAGCACAAGTCAGGGCTTCAAAACGTAAAGAAAGGTGACATCGCCTATCTTTATGCCAATCGTCCCGTCAGCGCCGTCCGCTTTAAAGTGGAAGTTATAGAAAGCCAGATTCCATATTCATCTGCTATGGCAGCAGAAGATGAGTTCTCGAAAAAGGGATATGCAAACCCCAAGGATGGAAAAGACACTTATTTCCTTGTACGTCCTCTGGAGGAAAAGAACATCGAAGCTCTCAAGCATGCAGCAATGTATAAAGCAGGGCTGATAGGCAAGCGCCCGTCAACCACAAGGCTTTCAAAAGACAAGTTCAAATCCCTAAGACAATACATCGAACAACATTTCAACAATGCTTCAATAAAAGATAACGTTCCTGACAAGACCAAGAGACATCAGGACGTGTCCACAAAGCCCAAGAAAAGCAGGATGCCTGAAGCTCCTTTCAGATTCTCGATGATAGGACTTAAAGCAGGTGACACGGTGGTATTTGATTCGTTAAACATTGAAGTGAGCGTCGCAAGTGACAACACTATAATCTATAAAGGAAAAGAATACAGACTCACGACGTTCTGCAAGGAGTTCCTTCCTGAAGAAAGGCGGACACAATCCAATACATATCGGGGACCAGACTATTTCAGCTATCAAGGTAAGACTTTAACAAGGCTAAGGAAAGAGAAGCATCCTGCTATTAAATCATAAAACTATAACCTATAAAATCCACAGGCAATGGACAAGACTCAAGGGAAACGACGGCCGGTCGATACCATGCGGCACCACCGTGAAAACGGGTGGGACTACCGAGGTCGTGCCATCTATCACTTCACGCTGCCTGTGGAGGAACGCTATCCGCTGTTTGGCGTCCTGGCGGGTGAGAGCGCAGAAAAGGCTTTCATCAAGCTTAATCCTTTCGGTCGGCAGGTGTGCAAGATGCTGGGCGGGCTGGCACAGTTCTACGAAAGCAAGGGGTATGCCCTGAAGGTGTTGGCACAGATGGTAATGCCCGACCATGTCCATTTTGTGATTCAGGTGCTCGAGCCGCTGCCGCAAAGCATCGGGGCGGTGGTGCGTGGATTCAAGAGCGCATGCACGAAGGTTTACAAGGAGGAGTATTTTTGTAGCGGCGAGAACGCCGCTAAAGTGCACGGAGAGGGGGAGGCGAAAGGCAAGGGTGCCGCTAAAGTGCACGGAGAAGGGGCTTCCCCTGAAGGCAAGGATGCCGCTGGAGTGCACGGAGAGGAAGAGAAGGCTCTGGTGCATTTTGCCCGCATTTTTGCAGGCAGGGGCAGCATCTGGCAGCAGGACCCTGCCCATTACCATGAGCGCATCCTTCATGCTCCCGGTCAGTTGCGCCGGATGATTGACTATGTGAAAGACAATCCTCGCCGCCTTTGGCTCAAGACGAAAAGCCCCGACCTCTTCCGTCTGCACAGACGCACAGAGGCCGCCGGCTTGACATTCACCTCGATGGGCAACCACTTCCTCCTCGATTGGCCTGAACGACAAGTGGTGGAAATGTCGCGCAGCGCTACTGACGACCAGGTGGAAGAAAGGCTTCGGACGGCAATGGCGGCGGCTCACGACGGGGCAGTCACCTATACGGCAGCCATCAGCAAGGGCGAGCAACGCATTGCCCGAGCTTTGCGCGAGCAAGGCTTCCCGTTGGTCGTCCTTCTCAACGACGGATTTCCAAAGGAAGGCTCGCCTCACGAACGCTACTACAAACCCGGTGGCGTCTATTTCGAGGCATGTTCAAAAGGGCAGCTGTTGCTGTTGGAACCCACCGAACAGGCTTTCCTCGATGCCTGCATCCAGTCAGCCGTCGAGGGAACCTTGCGCCGCAAAGCAGAGGCACGCCATTTGAGCTATGCACCCATTCCTGCGACAGCCCAGCGTTATCACTTTGTGGCACTCAACGAAATGGCCAATCGGTTATCTATAGCATAATATATAGTATTAACATATAAAAAGAATAGAATGACAGAATTCAAGTATGCCCCAATGTTCCAGATGGGCGAGGACAAGACAGAGTACCGCCTCCTGACGAAGGAAGGCGTCACCGTAAGTGAGTTTGAGGGAAAGGAAATCGTGAAAGTTTCCCCCGAGGCGCTGACGCTTTTGGCTCAGCAAGCCTTCCACGACGTGGAGTTCATGTTGCGCCGCGAGCACAACCTGCAGGTGGCTCAAATTCTTAAAGACCCCGATGCCAGCGAGAACGACAAGTACGTCGCCCTCCAGTTCCTGCGCAACGCCGAGACGGCATGCAAGGGCATCCTTCCCTTCTGCCAGGACACAGGCACAGCCATCATTCATGGCGAGAAGGGACAACAGGTTTGGACAGGCTTCGAGGACGAGGAAGCCCTTTCGCGCGGCGTCTTCAACACCTTCACGCAGGACAATCTTCGCTATTCGCAGAACGCACCGCTCAATATGTACGACGAAGTCAACACGAAGTGCAACCTGCCTGCCCAGATTGACATCGAGGCAACGGAGGGTGCCGAGTATCGCTTCGTGATGGTTGCCAAAGGCGGCGGCTCCGCCAACAAAACCTACTTCTATCCTATGACGAAAGCCACCATCCAGAACGAAGGCACGCTGCTGCCCTTCCTCGTGGAAGAGATGAAGCACCTCGGCACAGCAGCCTGCCCGCCCTACCACATCGCTTTCGTCATTGGCGGCACCTCGGCAGAGAAGAACCTGCTGACGGTCAAGCTTGCCAGCATCAAATACTACGATTCCCTGCCCACGACGGGCGACGAGACGGGACGTGCTTTCCGCGACATCGACCTGGAAAAGAAACTTCTCGAAGAAGCCCACAAGATTGGCCTCGGCGCACAGTTTGGCGGTAAGTATCTTGCCCACGACATCCGCGTCATCCGCCTGCCGCGTCACGGCGCAAGCTGTCCCATCGGCATGGGCGTAAGCTGTTCGGCCGACCGCAACATCAAGGCGAAGATCAACAAGGACGGCATTTGGTTGGAGAAGATGGACGATTGTCCAAGCGAACTCATTCCCGAGGAGTTGCGTCTGCCGGGCGAGGGTGGCAAGGGCATTGAAATTGACCTCGACAAGGGCATCGACGCCGTGCGCAAGGAACTGAGCAAGTATCCCGTATCGACCCGTGTCAACCTGAAGGGAACGATTATCGTGGCTCGAGACATTGCCCACGCCAAACTCAAGGCACGCCTCGATGCCGGCGAGGGTTTACCGCAGTACTTCAAGGACTATCCCGTTCTCTATGCCGGTCCTGCCAAGACGCCGGAAGGCTATCCTTGCGGTTCGATGGGACCGACAACGGCCAACCGCATGGACCCCTACGTCGATGAGTTCCAGGCCAACGGTGCTTCGTTGGTGATGATAGCCAAGGGCAACCGCACACAACAGGTGACGGACGCTTGCAAGAAGCACGGCGGCTTCTACCTCGGCACCATCGGTGGCGTGGCAGCAGTCCTGTCGCAGTCGAGCATCAAGAGCATTGAGTGTGTGGAATATCCCGAGCTGGGTATGGAAGCCATCTGGAAGATTACCGTAGAGGACTTCCCAGCCTTCATCCTCGTGGACGACAAGGGCAACGACTTCTTCAAGCAGCTCAAGCCCTGGTGCCCTGGATGCGGAGGAAAGCAATGATGAAAAGTTGAAAAATTAAAAAAATAAAAAGTTAAAACGTTAGGGCTGATGAACTCGCACGGGGCGGGCTGTGAAGCGGTTTGCTCTGTGGAGGAATAAAAAAGGCCGCGTGCGGTGATGGGCATCGCCGCACGCGGGAAATGACAACGCCGCACGCGAGGATTCAATTCTCTGCGTGCGGCGTTTGTGTTTATCTGCGACCGCCACGGCTCACGCTTCCGCCGCGACTGCTTGCGCCTCCGCCGCGACTGCCTGCGCCGATGCTCGACGAACCTCGGCTGGAGCCGCCATAGCTTGCGCTGCCTCGGCTGGAACCTCCGTAGCTTGCACCGCCACGGCTCACGCCTATGCTGCTGCCACGGCTCGCACCACTCATCCTGGAGCTGCTTCCGTCGAAGGAATTGCCGCGATGTATGCTGCCACCGTCAGAGTGAGAGCGTCCTGAGCCATAGCTGCTTCCGCCATGACTGCTGCCGTAGTTCATGCTGCCGCTGCCGTTCCCGTGGTTCACGCTACTGCTGCCCATGTAACCATTGCCGCTGCTATGGCTGCCACCATGGTTCACGTTGCCGTAACCGTTGCTGTGGTTCATGTGGCTACCAGCGTTGCGATGGTTGTCGAAGTCAATGTGATAGCCGTTTCCGTGAAGGCTTCTTCCCGTAGAAGAGTGGTGCCTGCCGACGGAGGGACGGTACATGTCGTGGCCACGAAGTCCTCCGTTCCAGTGAGGACGACGGTTGGCATAGTAGCCACCGTGGTAATAGTGCCGACTGTGTCCGCCGTAGTACGTCCGCCACACTACGGGACGGCTGTAATAGAAGTAGCTGCGGTCGTAGTAACCGTAGATGGGGAAGTACCATCCGCTGGCACGCCATACGACGGGGCGCAGGAAGTAGTCGGCAGCCACGAAGAGGTTGTACTGCCAGTCGTGCAGGATGTGACGCAGATCGTACAGCCTGTAGTCATAATAGCTGCCATAGACATCGGAAGGGGAGTCCAGTCGCAGGAAGTAGTCAAGGTTGATCTCGTATGCGTCGTTGTACTGCTGGTCGTTCAGGTTCAGCTCATACGCCATCTTGTCCGTCAGGTAGAGAGCCTCGGCCCGGGCGCGTTCAAAACTCATTGCATTGGCTGCGACGAAGGCTGCCATTGAGAGCATCAGGGAAAGGAATAGCTTTTTCATAGTCGTATCTTTTAAGTCGTTTAACATCTTATTCTGCTGCAAAGGTACGACAAAACTTATAGTGGAGAAAGGGATTTCTCCTAAAGGCGAGGGGAAAAACCCTAAACGTGGGAACGGAGGTCAGTCCATGCGGTCGCGGTAGTCCTCGTAGGTGAATCGGCGGAGGAGTTCGCGCGTGCCGTCCTCGTGCTCAAGGACGATGGAGGGGTGCATGATGCCGTTGAACATCGTGGTCTTCACCGTCGTGTAGTGAATCATGTCCTCGAAGACGATTTCCTGCCCCACTCGGAGCGGTTCGGGGAAACGCCAAGAGCCCATGTAGTCGCCGCTCAGACAGCTGTTTCCGCCCAGTCGGTAGATGTTCTTCTGCTTGGCGTCGGGCAGGGATGCCGCTTCGAAGGGCAGACTCTCGGCTCCGCGGACGTCGGGCTGATAGGGCATCTCCAGGCAGTCGGGCATGTGGCAGGTGAAGGATACGTTGAGGATGGCCGTCTGTATGCCGTGGTTCTCTACGATGTCGACCACCTCGGAAACCAGCGGACCTGTCTGCCAGGCGAAGGCACTGCCCGGCTCAAGAATGATGTGCAGGTGAGGATGGCGTTGGTGAAGGCCCTTTAATATATTAATAAGGTGTTCGACATCATAGCCCTTCCTCGTCATCAGGTGTCCGCCGCCCAGGTTGAGCCACTTCAGTTGTGGCAGCCATCGACCGAACTTCTCCTCGAGGTGAGCGAGAGTGTGCTCCAAAGCCGTGGCCGGACTCTCGCAGTGGCAGTGGCAGTGGAAACCTTCGATGCTGGGAGGCAGCACGTCGGGCAGTTGTTCTGCCAGCACACCGAAGCGGCTGCCGGGGGCACAGGGGTTGTAAAGTTCGGTTTCTATCTCGCTGTATTCGGGGTTGACGCGAAGGCCGTAAGACACAAAATGCTCGGTGAAATGGGACATTTTTGGCAAAAAGTGCTCGAACTGCGAGAGGGAGTTGAACGTGACGTGGCCGCTGCAATGGAGTATGTCGAGGAATTCATCGTCCTCATAGGCAGGACTATAGGTGTGGGCAAGGGAGCCAAACTCCTCAAGCGAGAGGCGTGCCTCGCAAAGGCTGCTTGCTGTAGTTTTCTCGATGAAATGGCGGAAAATTGGAAAAGTGCGCCACAGGGCGAAGGCTTTGAAGGCAAGGATTATCTCCACGTCGGCTTCGTCGGCAACGTGCTTGATGAGCTGTAGATTTCTGCGGAGAAGTTTCTCCTGGACGAGGTAGTAGGGGCGCACTTGTGTTCTCTGTTTGGTTGAAGTTAGGGGTGTTCTGTCAGGTTCCTGTTGGGTGGGGGCGGGAGGTGTTCAGTACACGAGCTTGACGTTGTCCACCCAGAGCGTGTTGCCCACGGTGCCGACGTAGGCTCCTCCGTGGCTACTGTCGAACTTCAGGATGAGATGTGTGGGCGTCTCGTCGGGCGAGGCCCATCCTTCTTCCAGGACGGGCACGTTCTTTCCCTTGCTGTTGAGGGCGTAGAAGGTTTCCGAGCCACTCAGGAGCCCCATGAAGCCTTGGTAGAAGCTCTCGCCGGTGATGTCGCCGTAGTGAATATCGAAGGTCTGTCCTTCGCGCCACTCCGTGTTCTGGCTGAAGCGATGCCGCATGGTGCCGATGCGCAGGGCGTGGATGTTGCCGTCGGCATCTTCCCATCGTTTCTGCAGCAGGCATGTGGCTTGCCCCATATCCTTGCCCTTCACCTTCTGTGTGCGGCTGAATCCTGTCTCGCGGATGCGCTCGGTGCCGGGCGAAGTGTACTTGTAGTCGAACTTCACGGCCTTCGGTCTTTTCGTGAAGGGTATGCCCATGCTCATTTTGCTCATGGGGTTGCTGGAACCGGTGACTGGCTCGATGAGCGTACCCAGGAAGACACTGCCGGTGGCGAGCACGCTGATGTTGATGACACCGATGGCCTTGGCACTGACAATGTGCGTGGTCAGCTTGGCACACTGCCCGCCTTGGTGCTTGTCGGGGAAGACGCTGACGTTTGTCTTAACCACCCCTGCCACTTTTGCATAAACGTTGCTGTTGGCCCAGGGCGAGCCCCCTTGGTTGGTGTAGGCTCGGGCTCCGTCGAACTTTCCCTTCGGCCCCACTTCATAGAGCGTTTGGGTGCGGCCGCCAACGAGGATACTTTCCTTGACAGAGCGCGTAATCCATGAGTCGAAGTTACCGAACTTCACCATTTCCTCTTCTGCCCGTGCGCCCAGAGCGAGCGCCATGCAGACGATGGCAGTAAAGACTTTGTAGGACATCGTTTCGTTCTTTTTGGTCTGCAAAGATACGACGAAGCATTGAAAACGCCAAAAGAAATCAGCAATTATCAACAAAATAGAAGTGTTTGGGGTTAGGTGTCGGCATCCGAGGCACTCCGATAGAGCCTTCGGGTCTTAATCTCCTGCCAGACAGGGTGGGGGAGTCCTTGTCCCTGGTAAGAGGGATCGGTGGCGATGCGACGGCGAATCTCGGTGCTGCTCACTGGGAGTAGCGGCGTGTCGGCCACGGTTACGCCACGAGGCACCTTGCCAATCGCATAGCCAGGCCTTGGATAAATGATGATAGGGTAGGCCGCGAGGATGTCCTCGGCCCTGTACCAGTCGTGGAAACGTTCCCAGTTGTCGGCTCCGATGACAAGGGTGAAGCGTCGATCGGGGTGCTCTTGCGCGAGAGCGGACAACGTATTATACATATAGGAAGGGCGTGGCAGGGAGAACTCCCTGTCGCAGACCTCCACACCCGGCACGTCGCGCACGGCAATGCGTGCCAAGTGCAGCCGAATCGCGTCGTCCAGCAGCGCGGCATTCACTTTGAAAGGATTTTGAGGCGAGACCATCAGCCACATATCGTCCACCATTCCACTCTCAACGAGCGCCTTTGCCAGGCCGACGTGCCCGGAGTGGATGGGGTTGAAGCTGCCGCCGTAGATGCCTGTCGTGTGTCTCATAGGATAGGATGCTTGGCTTTGACTGAAATCTCCGCACGGGGCGATGGCAATCTCCGCGTGCTGCGATGAGGATTTCCGCGTGCTGCGATGGCAATCTCCGCGTGCTGCGATTAAGAGTCCTGTTCGCCGAGAGTCGTAGGGCCGTCTTGAAGGAACGCCCTCAAGATGTCCACGGCTTCCTGTTTCGCTACGTCGAGATCGTCGTTCACGATGATGCGATCGAACTGCGGGGCGAACGACATTTCGTATGCTGCCTTCGCCAAACGCTGTTCAATTTGCCCCATTTCATCGGTATTTCTTGCTATCAGACGCTCGCGGAGTGCCTCGATGGAAGGTGGCTGGATGAACACACTCAAGGCCCTGTCGCCGTAGTAGCGTTTGATGTTGATGCCACCCTTCACGTCTACGTCGAACACGACGTTCATCCCTGCGGCAAGCTTCTTTTCCACCTGACTTTTGAGCGTGCCGTAGAACCGACCTTTGTACACCTCTTCGTACTCAAGGAAGTCGTCAGCCTCGATATGCCTGCGGAATTCCTCTGCCGAGAGAAAGTAGTAGTCCACGCCGTCCTGCTCCTTTCCGCGTGGCGGACGGCTCGTTGCGCTCACGCTGAAAGCAAGCTTGAACTCGGGATGCTCCGTCATTAGGAAGTTGACGATGGTGCTTTTCCCGCTCCCGGAAGGGGCGGAAACAATCAATAGTTTACGGTTTGACAATTTGCGGTTTACTGTTTTTTGTGATTCGACCATTCTTTTATCTATAAGCCTGCCGTATGGCTGTGCCAGGGGAGAGGCTTTTTACATCACGTTGAGCACTTGTTCCTTGATTTGCTCCAGCTCATCTTTCATCCGGACCACGATGTTCTGCATCTCGGCCAGGTTGCTTTTGCTGCCCGTGGTGTTGATTTCCCGCCCCATCTCTTGTGCGATGAAGCCCAACTTCTTGCCTTGTCCGTGCCCTTCTTCCATCGTTTTGTGGAAGTAGGCAAGGTGGTTGGCGAGGCGTTGCTTCTCCTCGTTGATGTCAAGTTTCTCGATGTAGTAGATCATCTCCTGTTCGAGTCGGTTGCGATCGTACTGCACGTCGGGTATGGAGGCGAGCCCTTCCACGATACGCTGACGGATTTTCTCCACGCGCTGCGTTTCGTATGGCTCGATGCTTGCAAGCAATGCACCGATGTTGTCGAGCTTTTCCTGGAACTTACGCTGCAAGGCCTCGCCCTCTTGGCGTCGGAATGCAAGCAGACGTTCCGTGGCTTGGCGCACGACCTCTTCGGCCACTTTCCACTCTTCCTCTGAAAGTTCCTGCGTCGATTCACTGTGTGAGAGCACGTCGGGCATACGCATGATGGTCTGCCACCAGTCCGTTGGCTCGGGAATGCCGTGTTCTGCCGAGAGGCTTTTTATTTGTCGGAAGTAGGCAGCCGCCAGAGTTCCGTTGATAGGGCAGGCCTCCGTGTATTCCGACTGTTCGGTCCATAGGCTGAACTCCACCTTTCCTCGCTCCAGACTCTGCGACAGAAAGGCGCGCACCTCCATTTCCTTCTCGCGGTAGATGGGTGCGATGCGCGTCACAAGGTCGAGCGCTTTGCTGTTGAGCGACTTTGCCTCTGCGATGATTTTCTTTCCCTGGAATTCGGCCGAGGCCTTGCCATATCCAGTCATTGATAGTATCATGTTGCAAATGATTTTTGCTGCAAAGGTACGAAGAACCAAGCAAAAAGCCAAATAAACGGAGGATTATTTTGCTGCCCGCCTGCCTTTGTCCCGAAACATCAGAAGGGTTATGGCCAGAAGGACGTGCCTTTCCGTGCAGAAGAGCAGGGCGTTGCAGAGATAACCCTTGGCCTTTCTGCAATAAGGCAAGAAGTTTTCGGCAGAAAAGGACGGATGTTCGGCGAAAAAGCCGTACCTTTGCAGCATGAAAAGACCATTCCTGATTCTTGCGGCAGCCGCGTCGCTGCTCATCATGTCGTGTTCCCTGTTCGGAAGCAAAGTGCCGCTCACGCCCGAAGAACAGCGCTTGCAGAGGATAACCCACCTGGACACCACGCTCACCGACCGTGTCCTCCCCGACACAATCCCTGGCTTTGACCGCCTCGCCGCACTCTCTGCCGAAGCATGGATGCTCGTCGATGACTCCACAGGCCTTGTCCTCAGCCAGAAAAATGCTGGCGAGAAGCGCTTCATGGCGTCCCTCACGAAGATGATGACCTGCCTCCTCGCCCTGGAGAACGGCAATATGTCCGACACGGTCTGCATCCTTCCGGCCGATTGCCCGACGCGTGACTCCCGAGTGAAAGCGGGCGACTGCTATAAGCTGGCAGACCTCGTCAGGGAAATGATGCTCGTGAGCGACAACAATGCAGCCTGTGCCGTGGCCCGACACGTTGGCGGCGACACACTTTCCTTCTGCCAGATGATGAACGGCAAGGCGCATTACCTCGGCATGGACAGCACACGCTTTGCCAATCCCAACGGGATGCCCAACGACAGCAACTACAGTTGTGCGAGAGACCTCGTCCGTCTCACCCGATACTGCATGGCCGACAGCGTCTTTGCCGATATCGTGGGCACGGCAGAGGCTGACCTTCCGCTCACCGACGGACGCCATCTGCCTTGCCTCAACACTAATCGTCTGCTCACGACCTACGCCGGCTGCATCGGCATCAAGACGGGTTACACACGTCAGGCCTCGGGCTGTCTGGCCTGCGCCGCCACCCGTGACGGCACCACCCTTCACCTCGTCCTGCTGGGAAGCCGTGGCAAAGTCTCCAGATTCAGTGAGTCGGCAGTCCTGCTCGACTTCGGTTTTCGCGTCATGAAAGCCTATTCTGAGGCAACCGAGAGGCGATAAAGTCCACGGCCTTGATATTTTTCTCCGCATAAAAGCAGAAGTATCGGAATTTTTATGTACCTTTGCAGCCGCAAAAAAGAAATTATCCGTAATACCTATTATAATATATTATAGTATGAGAAAGAATCTTCTGACCATCATCGCAACACTTCTTTGCTGCATCACTGCCAGTGCCCTGCCAACCCGACAGGGTTATGCGCGCCGCCCGCACCATACCCACAGATTGCCTGGGGTGAACGAGCGCCGACTTGCTCGCCTCGAGAAAATGCGCGAGGCCAATATCGCTCTCCGCCACCGCCAAGGTCCATGGAAAGCCAAGACACAAGCCGAAACAAAGCGCGGGCTGGTACTGCTCGTCCAGTTCTCCGACACCGGAAGCCGACTGAAGTCCGGTGCCGCAGAGCAGTGGGACAATCGCTTCAACCAGCAGGGTTACTCCCTGAACAGCCATATTGGTTCCGTCCGAGACTACTTCATTGAGCAAAGCTACGGCTTGCTCACCATCGACTTCGACGTGGTTGGTCCCCTCACACTCTCTAAGACTCGACAGTATTACGGTTCGGCTCCCAACGACGAGCTTGACGATAGAGCTCCGGAGATGGTGATTGAAGCCCTCAAACTCGCTAACCCTGAGGTCAACTATGCCGACTATGATTGGGATGGCGACGGGTATGTCGACCAAGTTTACGTCATCTATGCAGGCATAACGCAGTACGCTACCGAAGGCTACATCTGGCCTCATGAGTGGAGCCTCTCTGCCGGTCAGTATTACGGATGCGGGGGTGGCACCCAGAGGCTCGATAATGTTTACATCGACACCTACGCCGTTTCCAACGAACTTGCCAACTCCACCACCCTTGAGGGCATTGGCACAGCCTGCCATGAGTTCAGCCATTGCCTTGGCTATCCCGACTTTTACGACACGAGCTACATGGGAGGAACGGCTGCACAGAACTGGGATGTACTCGACGGCGGCTGCTACAACGGTCCCCGGCACATTGGCGAAGTGCCCTCACCCTATACCGCTTACGAGCGTTGGATAGCGGGTTGGATCGATCTTATCCCGCTCTCTGAGCCATGCAAGGTGACGGATATGCCTGCCATCAACGAGGAAGGCGTGGCTTACGTCATTAAGAACTCGGGCAACACCAACGAATATTATATCCTCGAGAACCGCCAGCAGAAGACTTTCGGCACTTATAACCACGGACATGGACTCATGGTTTGGCACGTCGACTACAACAGTTCTGCCTGGGCCAACAATACGGTCAACTCCGATGCCGACCGCCAGCGCATGACATTCGTGCCCGCCGATGGACAGGTGGGCGAGCTCATGGGCTCTGACTACGAAGGGTACTACTACGAAGTGACGACCGATGACGAGGCAGGCGACCCCTTCCCGGGCATCACGAAAGTGGACAGCGTGCCTACCCTCACATGGTATGTGGCAGAGAGGCGGGGCACGAAGAAGCATCCCAACCTCATTCACGACATCAGGGAGAGCGGTGGCGGAAAAATCAGCTTCATCTACGGCGACTACCGTGTGCTCTCCACACCCGAGATTGCCGAAGCCACCAACATCCTGGCCGACTCCTTCACCGCCAACTGGCTGCCTGTGGACGGAGCGACGAGTTACAATCTGGAGGTAGAGGTCATGACCGGCGAGGAGAGCGCTGCGACGGTCTTTGCCGAAGACTTCTCGGGTTTCGCCGCAACCGGTGCCGATGCGCAGGTGAGCAACAGCGTCATCGACAAATACACGCAGGCTGAGGGCTGGACCGTGAGCGGAATCTACGGCACAAAGGACGCTTCGGCCCGACTCGGTTCGGCCAGCATCATCGGATCGATGCTCACGCCTGTTATCGACAACCGCGCCGGCGACCTCATCGTCGAGTTCGACGCCGCATACTACAACACTGATGGCAGCAGCATCGTCGTTTCCGTGCTGAAGAACTCCGAGGTGATTGCCACGGATACCGTTGAGCTGTCGGCCGACCGCACCACCTATAGCCTCACCTTCGAGGACATTCCTTCCGGGTGCCAAGTACAGTTCGAGACCACCAAAAGGCGCAAGCGTCTCTATCTCTATGATGTCAACATTATGGACATGAGCGGTGCCGGCTATCAGACCACGCTCTATGAGGGACTGACGTCCACCAGTTTTGTGGTCAGCGAGGTGGATGGCGACATGTACTTCTACCGCGTTCAGGCAGTCTGCGAAGACGGTACTTCCGACTGGACCGAATGGATGGATGTCGACATCGCTTCCGGCATCAGCGAAACGGCCGTCCAGACCGCATCGGAAGGCGAAATGTACGACCTCGCAGGCCGCAGGATTTTCCAGGCTCCCAAGCGCGGACTCTACATCCGGAACGGCAAGACTTACATGGCACGCTGAGGCGTTCCCAATCATACGGAATGAGGAAGCGAGGCTCGCGGGACAGACTCCCCGGGCCTCGCTTCTTTTGTTGTCCTTCGCTGCCAATGTCCTTCGGGAATAATGTCGCATTTTTTACCATTGAACGACGGGCAGTTTCTTTGCCTAAAGAACGCCGTTCGTCGCCCTCCTCCGTGCCTCTCCGCCGCATAGCCCGTCGGCATCTTTCCCACCATCGTCAGGCATCTGCCGAAAACGCTGCAGGGTTGTTGCGATAACCCTACGGCGTTCCGTCCAAAACCCCGTCGGGTTATCCCGAAAACTCCAAAGGGTTCTGCCCGAAGCCTCTTTTCCGATCAAAATAAGGCACCTCCCCGGGTCCATTTTGCCCCCGAAACGGCTCCTTCGGCAACACATTTTTTCGACAGCCAGTCCGAAGGATCTTTTTGAACATGAAATAAGGTAAAATGACTCCCAAAGTTCCCTTTCGTTGAATAAAATTAACCGAATTGTGTTAAATATCCTTAAAAAAGGACGCTTTATCCTTGATATAAATCACGATTAGTTAAAAAAAATGTAAATTTGCTCTGTTGAGTGCGTATAAATGCACGAAATAGGGTTAAAAAACAACAAAAACATCAAATAATAACAAATGCGTATGACAAACCATTTAAGCAAATGGAGCAGGCATTCCTCACGCGTAGTGTGCTTGCTGGCGGCTTGCGGGATGATGTATGCTTGTAAGGATGAGTTCGTACTGGACGACGAAAAGCCCAGTTGGCTCAACTCAAGTATATATGAAAGCCTGGAGCAGAAAGGCAATTTTAGAACCTATCTAAGGTTGCTTGCCGACAAAGACGTTAATCCCGAAGGTATGCGCCCGCTCACCGACGTGCTGCAGCGCACCGGCTCGAAAACCGTCTTCGTGGCAGACGACAAAGCTTGGGACGCCTTCTTTGCCGCCAATGCTTCGTTGCCGGAAGGCAATCCGTGGCACTATGCCACAAGTTATGAGAACCTGAGCCAGGCTCAGAAGAAGCTACTGATACACACCAGTATGCTCAACAACGCCATCGTGATGGAAAACCTGGCAAGCAGCCAGTCCAACGGAACGGAGTCGCCCACCAGAGGCGAGTACATGCGTCGCTACACCGACGTGGAAGCCACCGACTCCATCACATTCCTTCCCGCCAAGGACCTGCCCTTCAGCTACTCGACCATCGAGAAAGACTACTGGAGGCGCTTCCGTGAGGAGCACGGAGGCAAGGGCATCTACCTCGTCACCGACTCCACGCTGCCCATGATGCTCCACTTCACCTCCGAGCACCTCTCCCGCAATACCGTGAAAGACGAGGACTTCGCCCTCTTCATGGGGCGCAACAGAAACACAAGCGACGTGCATATCTACGACGCCCTGCTCCAAGACAAGGACGGCGTCTGCGAGAACGGCTATGTCAACGTTACGGAAAAGCCCCTCTGCCCCGTCTCGAACATGGCAGAGCTCATCCGCACCAACGGCAAGACCAATATCTTCAGCCACATCCTCGACCGCTTCAGTGCACCGTTCTATTGCCATCGCATCACCGAAGCCTACAAAGTGCTCCATCCTGAGTTCACCGACTCCATCTTCACCAAGAGATATTTCTCCACGAACAACTTCTCTGTGAAGGGAGGCTACGTGCGCGCCACCGACGGCTCCGTACCCCTCTTCGAGCCGGGACCCAGAGGCACATACCAAACCTATAACCCCTATCTCTCTGTCGGCGGCGAGAACGAAGGCACCATCATCACAGGTCTGAAGTTCGACCCGGGATGGAACGGCTACTACGACGAGGTGGACGTCCGCAAGGACATGGCTGCCATCTTCGTGCCCAGCGACAATGAGATGTGGCACTACTTCCAGAACGCCGGCGAAGACCTCCTCCGCGCCTTCTATGCCAACGAAGGTACCGACAAGGAAATCCCCTTCGTCAAGGCAACAACCCTCGAGGAACTCTATCATCAGATAGACGCTATCCCCGTCGGCACACTGGGCCAGCTCGTCAACAACATGATGCAGCGCTCGTTCGTCGGCTCCGTTCCCAGCAAATGGTCTAAGCTGACCGACGACGCCATGGAGCCTCTCTTCGACAACGTGGAGGAAGCCATCGGAACCCTCGACACCTGCTTGGTGGCAAACAACGGCATCGTCTACATCATGGACCACACCTGCGTCACAGCCGACTACCGTGCCGTCACAGCACCCGCTGTCATCAGTAAGGCTAATAAAATAATGTATAATGCCATCTACGGCTCCTTCATGAACCTGAACTACTATGCCTACCTCAAGGCCATGCAGAGTAAGTTCACCTTCCTGTTGCCCAGCGACAGCGCCCTCTTCTATTACTACGACCCCGCCAGCATGAAGAGCCGCACACCCCGTGCCATCGAGTTCTACTACGTGGGCGGCAACAACCCCATAAGGCTGAGGTTCAGAAACTACTACTGCCCATATAATAAGGATAAGGGCGACGTCGGCACCATCAAGGGTGTAATCCCCGGCAACAACCTCTACGACAATGAAGAGGTCACCAACCGCCTGAAGGACATCCTCGAGAGCCATACCATCGTGCATGACGGTACCAACCCCATGACACACGCCGACCAGCTCTACTACGGCATCGACACTTCCACTCCCCTCGACGAGTATTACCTCTCCAAGAACGGCAATGCCGTGAAGGTAGTGCGTGACGAGAACGACAGCGTCATCGCCGTTAAGGGCGGCTTCCAGCTCGAGAACGAACGCTACTTCGAGAAGGAAGGCCTCGACCCCGCCAACGCAGAGCGCGGAGTGCTCTCCTGCAAGCTCACAAAGACACGTAACGTGGACAACGGTCACACCTATGTCCTCAACGCACCCCTCGTCCCCACATACCGCAGCGTCTACAGCATCTTCACCAACGACTACGACCTGAACAAGGAAGCAGCCGGCGAGACGCCCTACAGCGAGTTCTACGACCTCTGTACGGCCGACGGCTACGACACCGAAATCATCGGATGCGGCCTCGTGAACGGCAACCTCAACAAGACACAGCGAGAGTCGGCACTCAAGAAGTTCAGAATCTTCGTCAGCGACGGCGGCCTGGACTACAACGTGCAGTTCTTCAATAACTACCGCTACACCATCTTCGTCCCCAGCAACGAGGCCGTGCGCGCAGCCATCGAAGCAGGCCTGCCCACCTGGGACGAAATCCGCGAGGACTTCCGCACCCACTGCAAGCCCGAGATGGAAGAGAACGAAGACGGCACGGCATGGGTGGTGAAGCACGACGCGGACGGCGAGATTGTCTACACCGACTCGCTCGAAACCTACGAGGACAGCGTGCGCATCGCTGCCAAAATCACCTACCTGACCAACTTCGTGCGCTACCACTTCGCCGACAACTCAGTGTTTGCCGACAAGACGGTGCTCGCACCCAACGAGATGGTGACATCCAGCTACGACAAGGAACTCGAGCTGTTCTGCAAAATCCATGTGGACCGCGTGCCCAATGGCGACGGCACAGACCTCCGCGTCTGCGACGACGTGACATGGAAGAAGAACGGCAACAGCATGGGTCCCGAACCCTTCGTCACAGTCGGCGAGAAGAACGTCCTGGCACGCGACATCTCCTGCGGCAAGAACAACAGCAACACGCCCGTGCCTCCCGTAGGCATCCAGATGAAGGGTATCGTCATCAAGTCCTCCAGCGCTGCCGTGATACACTCCATCGACGGCTATCTGAACCACACAGAAGTCATCGATGGCAGACACGACAACACATGGGCGTCCACCATCAAAGCTAAGAGGTATTTACAGAGATATGCTATCCGTGATATCCGATAAAATCATCCGACTATGAAGAATATAATAACTAAGCTTTTATTGCTTTGGGTAGCAGCTCTCGTAGCACTGCCCGCAAGCGCACAGCAACGGCGTATCTCGGGTACCGTTTCTGATGATATTGACGTCGTCATTGGTGCCAACGTCAAGGAGATAGACAAGAACAACCGTATTGTCAGCCAGGCCATCACCGATATGAATGGTAACTTCACCATGAATATCAAGGACCCCAACAATACGCTGCAGGTTTCCTACATCGGCTACAAGCCTTGGAGCCAGAAGATAGGAAGCGGCAAGAGCGTGTTCTCCATCAAACTTCAAGACAACACGAAGACCATCCAGGAAATCACAGTGCAGGCCAAGAAGATGGCTCCCACCACAGGCCTCGAAATCCCTGCCCGCGAATACTCTGGTGCAGTACAGAACTTCAAGATGGACGACATGGAAGGTCTTGCCTTCGAGTCGGTCGACCAAGCTCTGCAAGGACAGATCGCAGGTCTCGACATCGTGCCTAATTCCGGTAACCTCGGCTCAGGCACCACCATGCGCCTGCGCGGTACTACTACTATTAATGGCAACGCACAGCCTCTGATTGTCGTCAACGACCATATCTTCGAACTCCCCGAAGATGCTCAGGACATCAACTTCGAGACGATGGACAACGAGGAGCAGTTCTCAACGCTGCTCAACGTCAATCCCGAGGACATCGAGAGCATCACCGTCCTGAAGGATGCCTCCAGTACCGCCAAGTGGGGTATGAGAGGTTCCAATGGTGTCATTGAAATCAAGACACGACGCGGCTCTCGTGGTCCCACACGCGTCAACTTCACCTACAAGTTCAAGGGAACATGGCAGCCCTCCGGCTACGAGATGCTCAACGGCGACGGATATACCATGATGCTCAAGGAAGCATACTACAATCCTCACCATCAGAACACCTCCCTGCCTGAGCTTGACTACAACCAGGAACTGCCCTACGTCTACAGCCATTTCAGTCACAACACAGACTGGGTGAAGGAAGTTCAGCAGTTCGGTCAGGAACATAAGTTCACGGTTGCCCTCTCCGGCGGTGGCGAAAAGGCTACCTTCCGCATCAGTGCCAACTACGATAAGAGTACAGGTTCTGTTATCGGGCAGAAGCTCAACCGCTTCACCACTTCCACAGCCCTGGACTATTGGGTCAGCGACCGCATCAAGTTCATGAGCAACATCAACTTGGCTTTCACTACCAACCACAAGAACTACGGCAACGACATCCTGGCTCGCGCATACAACGCCATGCCTAACATGAGTGTCTATGAATACCGCTTGGACGATGCAGGAAATCCCGTCCGCACGGACAACTATTTCAACATGCTCCCCTTGGCAGCCGTGTATTCTACAGGTAGCACAGCCCGCATGAGCAACTATGACAGAAATCTCTATACGTCATACGACCTCAACGATATGTTCATCAACGGCAACCCCGTGGCACGCGCCATGAAGGCTTGGTGGAACCAGAAGCAGTACAACCTGACTCCGCAGTTCAGCATCGAGTACAAGTTGCTGGGCAAGGAGAACGATCAGCATCGCCTGAACTATGTCGGCGACGTACAGCTCAACATCTACAACACCAGCAACGACCAGTACTGCCCCAGCGAGCTTCGTACGATGGACTGGGTTTGGGGCGGCGACAACTCCGCAAAGCTGACATCCAACGAACGTAACTACGTCAGCAACGATGAGTACAAGTCGCTCGAGTTCACCACTCGCCATGACTTGCGCTACTATTCTGCATTCAAGAATACCGACCACAACCTCGGTGCCTTGGTTCGCTTCGAGATGGCAACCGGTAGCAGTAGCTCTCAGTTGCTTGGCCTTTGGAACGTTCCTAACGGCATTACCGATCCCACCGTTGTGGCACTGCTCCGCGCCGCAAGCTCCGGCACCAATGAATGGAGAAACCAGACTTTCTACGGCAATGTCCACTACTCATACAAGAGTAAGTACAATGTCGATGCCTCTGTCCGCTGGGACGGCAGCACCAGTTTCGGCCGTAGCCACAAGTACGGATTCTTCCCCTCTGCCGGTGCTCGTTGGAACATCATCGACGAGAACTTCATGAACTGGAGTAAGAGTTGGCTGAGCATGCTCGCCATCCGTGGTTCATGGGGTATCACAGGCCTTGGCGGTGCAGGTGGCAACCAATATAATAAGTATGCCACCAACGGTTACTACAATGGTCACCAGGTCATCACGCCCGAAAACCTCTCTCTCGAAGAACTGCGCTGGGAGAAAACCAGAAAACTCAACCTCGGTTGGAATGTCGGCTTCTTCAAGGACCTGGTTACCTTCGAGGGTGAAGTTTACGACCACAAGACGACAGACTTGTTGATGAACAATCTCCGCATCCCCAGTGCCAACGGTTTCTCCTCTCTCGGAAAGGTTAATGCCGGTGTGCTTCGCAACAAGGGTTGGGAGCTCAACTTCTACACCTCGCGTATATTTAAGATAGGTAAGTTCTCCATGAAGTTCCGCGGCAACATCGCTCAGAACTTCAACGAAGTCGAGGAGATGAATCCTCTCATCCTGGAGAGCCTGAACGGTGCGGAGACGTACCAGCCCGGCAACCTTGCCTACAATCAGCGTGTACAGATTGGCAATGCCCTCGGTTCTATCTATGGCCTCCATTATCTGGGAGTCTATAAATATGACTACGACCACAACGGTATCACGAATGCTTCTGTTGCCAGCTACGGTTATGCCGAAGCCGACGAGAACGGCATCACACGCCAGTACGCTCAGGATCATGGCCTCGAATGGGGAACCGGCACAGGCTATGATGCACAGGGCAATCCCATCAACACTGCAGCAGCTGCCGAGCGCCGTGGAGAAATCCACACTTGCCCCATTGCCTTCGATGCTGATGGCAACATGCTGACCGATGCCAAGGGAATACCCTTGCCAATGTATTACTGCTACAACGAGGGCTACCGCTATCAGTTCCAGGGTGGTGATGCCATCTATGAGGATATCAACCACGACGGACAGATTGACCGCTACGATATGGTTTACCTCGGCAACTCCAATCCTAAGTGCAACGGTGGCTTCGGCTTCAACATCTACTATGGCAGACTGTCTATGAACGTCGGCTTCAACTTCCGCGTGGGCAACCAGATTGTCAACCTGGCTCGCATGAATCTCGAAAGTATGCTGAACAACAAGAACCAGAGCTTCGCTACTACTTGGCGTTGGCGCAAGAATGGCGACGAGACGGTCATCCCTCGCGCGCTGAGCAGCATCAACGGCTACAAGAGCTACAACTCTTTGCCCAGCGACCGCTATGTGGAGAACGGCGACTATCTGCGCTTGCAGTATGTCCAGATTAACTATGAGTTCGACGCTAAGAAACTCAAGAAGTACCATATCAATCAGCTGAAGCTTCATGCTTCTCTGGACAACCTCTGGTGCTGGACTAAGTACACCGGTGTCGACCCCGACGTGTCTCCTCAGGGATTCGCCGTGTCGAGCGACAACAACCGTACTCCTCGCACGAAGTCATTCACATGCAGTTTAACCCTTGGATTCTAAATTTGAGACGACTATGAAAAGTATAAAGAATATATATACGCTCTGTCTCACAGGAATGATGGCTCTTGGTGCAACGTCCTGTACGGATTGGTTGACCATCTATCCGCAGGATCGTGTTGTGGAAGAGAATTTCTGGGAAGACAAGAACGACCTTGAGGGTGTGCGCTATGGCGCATACCGACAGATGGCAAGGACCGTGTCCAAGTTCGCAGTATGGGGCGACCTCCGTTCCGACTCCTACTCAATCAATTCGGTCGACCACAGCGATCAGAAGAGCCGCGATATGTATATCGAGATTATAAACGGTATGCCCGACTCCAGTATGACCATCTTCGACTGGGGAGACGTCTATACCACAATCAACTATTGTAATAAGGTATTGCAGCACGGTGAGGAGGTTCTCGAAAGAGACAAGCAGTTCACCACCGGCGAGTGGATTCAGATGCGCGCCGAAATGATTGCCCTCCGAGCCTTGAACTACTTCTACCTGATTCGTGCCTTCAAGGATGTCCCCTACACCACGAAGGTCATCAACAAGGACTCTGAGGTGGAGCATTTCCCTCTCACCAATCAGCTTGTGGTGCTCGACTCCATCATTGCCGATTGCGAGAGCGTGAAGGGCAAGGCCCGCAACCGCTTCACAAGCAGAGCCGACTCGAAGGGCATGATTACCAACTGTGCCATCTATGCCATGTTGGCTGACATGTATCTTTGGCGTGGCTCTCTGCACGAAGGCCGTCACAACAAGATGGGCAGCGATATTGTCAACGGTGAGGAGGTGAGCCACAATGTCAACGACGACTACAACAAAGCCATTGAGTATGCCGACCTGAGCCTCCAGTCGCTGGCAAACCAGAACGCTGAGGAAAGGACCGGTGCAGGACTTGGCTCGTCGAGTCTGGAGACGCTTAATTATGGTCTCGCTAATTGCGACATGATTAAGAACAACTTCGAGGGTGCAGCGCAGGCTACAGTGCCCAGGCTTGAGGCACATAGGGAAATCTTCACTTACGGCAACAGCCGCGAGAGCATCTTCGAGTTGCAGTACAGCGTCACGGACGACATTGAGAACTCCATAGTGAACTCTCTCTATGGGTTCAGCAACGGAACGCATCTGATGGTCAACAAGGATGCGCTGGACGCTCTCTACGACGGCGGCATTACCGGCACTGGCGACAATGGCGGCATGTGGGACTCTCGTCTCTGGATTTGCTGCCAGAACAAACTCGTCACCGGCAATTCATCGTCGAGCATCACACAGGCACAGTCCGGATATTACTGCATGAAGTATCACACGCCCAGCCTGAACTTCCTGAACATGGATGGAACATCCTCCAACCGCGAAATCCGCAGCATTCAGTATACTTCCAGAAAGTGGAACAACTGGATTGTCTATCGCATGACCGATGTGATGCTCATCAAGGCTGAGGCTCTGGCATGTATTGGCGGTCAGTCGAACGTCAACGATGCCAAGGCCATCTGCAATGCTATTCATCGCCGTTCGTACTGCAACTTCAGGGATGCCTCCAAGATTCCTAATACCGTGACAGACTACAGGAGCGGCATAGGCAATGCATCCGGTTCGAGTAAGCAGGTGAAGGCCGGCACTAACATCAACGTCACCCTGACGGAAGGCATTATGTACGTCATGAACGAACGTCAGATAGAGTTTCTCGGTGAGGGCAAGCGTTGGTTCGACTTAGTCCGTCTGGCCGAACGTTGCTCTTATCGCAAGGGCGACCCGGACGACCCCAGAGAACCTGGCGTGCCAAACGGACAGACCGGCATGAGCGCCATGGTGGCTGGATTCCTGGGAACAGGAGGAAATCAGAGTCTCGCTACGACGCTGACCAACCGGTTCAAGAATCGCTATGGCATGTACTGCCCCATATATTATATGGAAGTGAAGGCCAGCGACGGTGCCATCGAGCAGAACCCCGTATGGAACAAGTCGAAGTACGAGCAGTAAGAGAATGTGTGACATATAGAATCAGTTATAAAAGACATACATAATATGGCTAATAACAGAATAAATAATTATATCGGTGCAATTGCCGTGGGCGCAGCCTTGGTTGCTGTGCCAGGCTGTACTGATTCCTGGGACGACCATTACAATGGTAATGGCTCAGTTACCGAAACGTCGGACAAGACGCTGTGGGAGGTAATCAGCAGCAGGGAGGATTTGAGTAAGTTTGCGGAGATTGTGCGCCAGGCCAAATACTACAAGGACAACACGCATCCCGTGTCCACCTATTCCTATGCCGACATCCTTGCCGGAGGACAGGTGAACACCGTATGGGCTCCCGACAATGATGCCCTCTCAGGTCCTGAAGGAGAGAAGTGGATAAAAATGTTGACCGACTTGACAAACGGCGATGTTTCCGTGGCCGACGGCTACAGCCTGCAGCAGCAGCTGGTGGGCAACCACATCGCTCTCTGGCGTCACAACATCTCGGAAACGAAAACCGACACCGTCAAGATGATCAATGGCAAGAACCTTACGTTCCACAGGGACATGCAGAATCCTTCGCTCGAGGGGATTTCCATCGACAAGGACAACATCAACATCCCCACAGCCAACGGCGTGTTGCATGTCCTCAAGGGAATAGCCCCCTTCCATTATAACTTCTATGAGTACCTCAAGTTCAGAGAGCCTCGGACGAAGATAGGCGACTATGTCGTCGGGAAGGACACAACCTATTTCTTTGCCAGCGGTAGCATCGAAGGTCTGCCCGACGAAAACGGCAACCCGACATACGTCGACAGTGTTTACTACACCTCCAACCGCCTGTTCGAGTCGCGTCAGTATCTCCCTGCCGACGGTGCCGAGAAGTGGCAAATGGCAGAGCATGGCTTTGCAGCCCGCATCAACGTGGAAGACTCTGCCTTCGTCATGCTCCTGCCCACGGATGCCGCTTGGGATGCCACCTACTCGATGCTGGAGCCGGCCTACAAGTACGCCTCCACCTATGAGGACAAGTCGAAGGGAAACCTGAACACTACTCCCACGCCGACCATCAAGATGACCGACGAGGAAGCAGACTCCCTGAAGAAGATGAGCATCGAGATGGATATGGTCAAGCCCCTCGTCTTCAATGTCAACAAGCAGCCCAAGCGCGGAGGCTCGGAAATGTGGACGCTCAAGACGTTCGACCAGTACAAGAGCGAACCGGGCAATCCAGATAACCCTAATGAGTATTGGCTGAATACCTACGGGGATACGCTCCGAAGCGTCAAGGGTGTTTGGGATAAGGGCACGCTCTTCAACGGAAGGCTCGTGGAGATGAGTAACGGACTGGCCTACGAGGTCGACTCCTGGAACTTCCCCCGGCAGTTCTATGCCCCCGACGTTGAGGTCGAAGTGGAGAACTCCGGCATTTTCTACAACACAGAGAGCAACCGCTACAAGATGGGCCCCGGCTCAAGGAGATATTCGTTCTCCAACGAAGCCTTCAGCGACATCACCGACATCTACGGCAAAGTGAGCAACGGCAACTTCTATCATTTCGATGCGCCGAGTGCCACGGCAGGCCCCAGGGTCGACATCATCCTCCAGGGCAACAGCGCCAACGCCTATGTCCCCAACGCTCAGGTCATGAGCGGCAAGTACGACATCCAGATCGTCGTCGTGCCCCGCTGGTACATCGACATCGCCAATGCAGCAACGATTGAAGACAAGTTCTATGTGCAGAAGGTCGACACCATTGTCAACCCCGAGGACGTGACCGACACAACCTTCATCACCACGCGCACCAATGAGATCGACACGACCTACGTCAAGAGCCTTGCCGACATCTACAAGTACAAGCTCAAGGCAACCCTCTCGTACAACAACAATGCTGCCAAGGACAAGACACAGGCATCAAAGAACATCGATTACGACGGACTGAGGGTCGACACCCTCACCGTCATCGAGGACTTTGAGTTCCCCTATTCCTATAAGAATATGCGCTTCACATACCCGACGCTCTACGTCGAGGGCGTCACGGGCAAGAACGATGCCAAGAACGGCTTCGTCTTCGACCTTGTGATAGACAAGATTATTCTCAAGAGAAAAAACTAACTTGTCCCATAGTAATACGATAGCAGAATTATGAAAAAGATAACCAACAATACATTCTTGCATAGGACTTTGGGTATAAGTCTATGCTTCATGTCTCTTTCCTGCCTCTGCGTGGCGAATGTCTCAGCGCAGGACGACTTAGGGGAAGACGAAGAGGCGGTAGTTGTCAAAAAGGCAGCGAAGCCTAAGAAGGAGAAGACATACGAGATGAAGGAGGTGACAGGCTTCGTGACCGACGATGCCACGGGCGAGCCAATGGGCGGCGTCCGCATCCAGGCACTCGGACTGGAGCGTTACTCCACACTTACTGCGGAGGACGGCAGCTACAAGCTCTCCATCCCAGTCTTCTCGGATGCCGTCTATGTATATGCCGAAGGCTACAACCCCTTGCAGGTAGCTGTCAAGGACGGCGTCGCAGACGCCAATCTGATAGTCAGCGACTTCAACGGCTCGTTCACCGACGGCACGTCCATCATTTCGCAGAAGACCGTCACTATCGACGAGAGCAGCGGCATCTCTGTCGACCAGGACATAGAGCGCCTCTTGTCAGGCGATGTACGCACCATCCTGCGCAGCGGCATCCCAGGCATCGGCTCCTATAAGACCATCCGTGGCGTCAACTCCATCAATGCCAATGCCCAGCCTCTCATCATCCTGGACGGCAACATGATTGATCCGCAGTACGACCGCGAGACCATGCACGAGGGCTTCTACAACAACCTCCTTGCCGGCATCGATCCAGAGAACATCGAGAGTGTGCAAGTCATCAAGAACGGCACGGCACTCTACGGTGCCAAGGGCGGCAACGGCGTCATCATCATCAACACCAAGCGCGGCAAGAGCATGGCCACCAAGATCGGTGTGCGCATCTACGGCGGCGTGGAGCTTGCACCCAAGAAGATCGATGTTCTGAACGGCCCTCAGTACAGCGCCTACCTCAGCGACATGGTCAGCTCCATCAAGAACATGTCGGCCAGCAGCCTCAGCGCATATCCTTTCCTCGACAAGAGCCCGTCGAACTACTACCGCAAGGTGTTCGACAACAACACAGACTGGCAGTCGGATATGTACCGCACGGCCATGACCCAGAACTACAAGATCAACGTCGAGGGCGGTGACGACATCGGTATGTATGTCCTCTCGCTCGGCTACACCAAAGGCAAGTCCACAGGCAAGGGCACCGACTTCAGTCGCCTGAACCTTCGCTTCAACACCGACATCCAGATCTTCTCCAAGTTGCGCACAGGGCTTGACATTGCCTACAACCAGACAAGCTACAACATCCTCGACACAGGCTGGAGCGAAGACTACAGTATGCAGAACATCGGCTCCACCAATGTGCTCGGCGCAATTCAGGCTCCTTTCATCAGCCCCTATTCCTATTATTATGATGAGCACTCCACGGAGCAGTATTCCAGCGACCGCTTGGCTCTCTCCAAGGAATATGCCGGCAAGTATGCCAGCACAGGTGGCAACTGGGTGATCAACCCCTTCCGCTTCCCCCTCACGCTGGGCGACAACGGCATCAACGAAGCGCTCCGCAATCCCTACTGGATACTCGAGAACGGACCAGGCGAGAACAAGAACTACGCTCAGTGCACGCAGATTGACCTCAACGTCAGCCCTAAGTATCAGGTGACAAGGACCTTCAGTATCAGCGACCGCTTCAACTTCCTCATGACGCGCAACAGCGAGAAGTACTTCCTGCCCGTCAATGGTACGACCAACTACTTCCTCAAGGACCTTGGCAACATCAATGCCGTGCAGAAAACCCTCTTCTCGAAGGAGACCACCCTGCAGAACGACCTGCGACTCGACTGGCGCAACATCTACGGAGCCCACACGGTCAATGTCTTCGGCGGATGGCGTTACAACAACTACTCATATAGCTACAACTATATGCGTGGTTACAACAACGAGAACGATAAGCTGCCCGTCATGAACAAGAACATGGCTTACCTCAACTACGGCGGCACCAACGACAACTGGATTGACATGTCGCTCTATCTCGATGCTAACTACAACTACGCCAACCGTTACTTTGTCGATGCCACGCTGAGCATGCAGAGCAGCAGCCGCTTCGGCAAGAACACCAAGAGCGGCATCAAGATGTGTGGCGTCAGCTGGGGTATCTTCCCATCGGTTCAGTTGGGCTGGCTCATCACCAATGAGAAGTGGTTCCCTGCCACTAAGGGTGCCATCAACTACCTCAAGCTCACGGCAGGCTTCGACCAGAGTGGCAACGATGACCTCGACTACTATGCTGCCCGCACCTATTGGGAGAGCATGAACGTCACGAACAACACCGTCGGCCTCTACCTTAATAATATTGAGAACAGCACCATCCAATGGGAGACCACCACACGATGGAACGTCGCTCTCCAGGGCGTGTTCCTCAACAACCGACTCTCGGCAGGCATCGACCTCTTCTGGAACAAGACGACCGACCTGCTCACTCTCAAGGAACTTCACTTCATGTCCGGCATGAAGAAGTATTGGACCAACGAAGGTGCCCTCACCAATCGTGGCTTTGAGTTCAACGCTAATGCCGCCCTCATCAACAAGAAGAACTGGAAGTGGGAGCTGGGTGCTACCCTGGGCCACTACAACAACAAGATTACGGCACTCCCCGAGAGCTCAAGCAACTACTTCAAGGTGGGCGACGAAATGGTTCATGGCTACACAAGCAGCGTCTATGGTCAGGACAACGTCCTTACTGCTGTCGGCCACGCAGTGGGCAGCTTCTGGGGATGGCAGACCAATGGCGTCTTCGCAAGCGACGAGCAGGCCAGCCAAGCCGGTGCCCTGGGTTACCTCAAGTACCCCACTGGACTGAAAGACGAAGACAAGAGGTACTATAACTTCCAGGCAGGTGATGTCATCTTCGTAGACCAGAACAACGACGGCGTTATCGATGACAACGACAAGACCGTCATCGGCAATCCCAATCCCGACATCTATGGTAACATCTACAGCAGCCTGACGTGGAAGAACCTCCGCCTCGACGTCAACTTCAAGTACAGCCTTGGCAACGACGTCTACAACTATCAGCGCAGCAAGATGGAGGGTTTGAACACGACCTACAACCAGACTTCTGCCGTGGCACGTCGCTGGACGCATGAAGGTCAGTCGACCGACATCCCCAAGGCTTGCTACATCGACAGCGACAACTGGCGCAACAACGAGCGCATGAGCGACCGTTGGATTGAAGACGGCAGCTACCTCAAGCTCAAGAACGTGCGCCTCACCTACAAGGTGCCCTACAGCAACAGCTGGCTGCTTGGCCTCAAGGTGTGGGGCGAAGGTAACAATCTCTTCACCGTCACCAAGTATCTGGGCACCGACCCCGAGATGAGCTGCCGCAACAGCGTGCTCTATCAGGGCATCGACACCGGACTCCTCCCCAGCGGACGCAGTTTCAACGTAGGTGTGTCAATTAACCTCTAATACAACAGATACACACATAAGTTCACAATTCATAATTCATTTTCAAGACATGAATAAGATGAAAAGGAAATCAATCATAAGCATGTTGTTGCTGAGCATGACGTTTGGTATGTTCTCCACGTCCTGTCAGGACATGCTCTCCCCCGACAGTGAGCGTCATGCCTACACTGTGGCCGAGGACACCCTCTATTCCTACTGGGGCATCCTCAAGTCTCTGCAGAACATTGCCGAGCGCTACGTCATCCTGAACGAGTGCCGTGGCGACTTGGTGGATGCCTCAAGCTACGTCAGCGACACCATTGCTGCCATCGTCAACTTCGGCGAGACGGACAATCCCGAGCTGTGGAAGGACGGTGCCTGCGCCTATCTGAGCATCGCCGACTACTATCACGTCATCAACAGCTGCAATGCCTACATCGCCAGCTGCGACACTATGCGCACCACGGGCACCAATCGCAAGTACATGCTTTCGGAGTATGCGCAGGTGAAGGCCATCCGTGCGTGGGTTTACATGCAGTTGCTCTATGCCTACGGCGAGAATCGCGTCCCCTTCTACACGGACCCGATGCTCACCACCGACGACATCAACGACTTCGTGGCGAACAGCACCACCAAGGTGACTGCTCAGCGTCTGGCCGACGAGCTCGGTCCGGACCTCGAAGAGCTGGAATGGATGGAGTATGACTCCCGTTATGGCCTGCCCAACTACAACAATTATGGCGATGCCAACTTCGGTGCGAGCCACTTCATCGTCCACAGCAGCAAGTGTATGTTCCCCATCTCCATCGTCCTGGGCGACCTCTATCTGCTCAGCGGAAAGTATGCTGATGCTGCAAGCCACTACTACAAGTACATCAACTCGCAGTACTGTGGCCCGCTGCCCACCGATGAGTTCTTTTGCACGGGCCTTCTCGACGACCGTCTGGACTATCCTATCTACGACTGGTCCTCCCGGGCTCCCTACTACGAGCCGCAGGCTGTCAGCCGCAGCACAGAGGCCATCACCTGCATACCCAGCAACAAGGGTAAGCTCGAAGGCCGTGTGCTGACCGACATCTGCCGCCTCTTCGGATTCGAGGCACAGATGGTGACCGGCCGCTACACGGTCAAGACCGACGATGGCGAGGAGACTCAGACATCATCTTCCGTCATCCTCACGCCCAACTACGAGCGCGAGCTTATCCCCAGCAAGGGCTATGAGGCACTCTGCGACGACCAGAAGTATGAGATTTACGTCGGTTCCGTCCAGAACGGCAACTTCACGGCCGAGTCGCTCGAGGAGCTTCCTGGCGTGGGCGACGCACGTCGCGCCTGGATCTACAGCAGCGGTGGCCGTCAGTGGAACTTCTATGTGGGCGACGACCGACTCTATGGCAAGATGGTCTCCAAGCAGAATCCCGGCGGAGCCTTCTCCACCACCTATCCCGTTGTCTATCGAAAGAGCAGCGTCTGGCTGCGCTATGCCGAAGCTCTGAACAGGGCTGGATTCCCCGGCTACGCCTTTGCCATCCTCAAGACCGGACTTTGCAACAACGAAGACTGGTTCCCCCGCTGGAACGGCATAGCCGACGACTATCGTGGCACCAACTATTTCGGCCCCGACGGCAATGTCCGTGTGGATGCCGGTGCCGACTATCTCGTCAGGGAGGGCGACTCCGTCTTCTTCTATGTCGACAGGGTTGGCGAGACAGAGAAGGTGTTGCCTTTCGACAGGACGTTCAGCTCCTACGACGAGGTGAAGGAGTATCTGGCCAGCGCCAGCAGCGATGTCATCTTCACCAACTATGCTGACTTCGAAGCCTGGCTCAACAGCTACTTCGAGCAGGAGTTCACGGCCTACAACGAAGCTAATCCCGAGACACCGATGGAGTCCCCGCGCCAGATAGACAAGGCTCAGGTCTTCTGGGCACCGCGCTATGGTGTGGACTCCTACGAGAACAAGACGAGCGAACTCTGCACCAAGGCCTGCTACTATCTGGACCGCCGCGAAGTGGAGAGCGCAGCCAATGTGCCCTACCTCAACTTCAATCAGACTTATCTGCGCGGACAGGACTACTCTCAGTGGATTGAATTCAAGGAGCAGGGCAAGCTGTTCAATGCCACCTCCAACGTGACCCGCTTCTCCGGCAACGGCAGTTCCGACGCCACCTTCACTATCGGTGTCCACCAGCGCGGCTGCGGTTTCATCATGTGCTTCGACCCTGTCGACCTTCAGGGCAAGCCCATCCGCTCGGCCTTCGACTATGCTCCGATGGTACAGAAGAAGCTTGCCGAGGAAGGCATCACGGTGTCGGAGGACGACATCTACAACGGTGAGGTTTCTCAGGAACAGATTCAGGACGCAGTGGAAGACCTCATCATCGATGAGTGCGCGCTTGAGCTGGCCTTCGAAGGCTCTCGTTTCAGCGATCTCTACCGCGTGGCCAAGCGTCGCGGCACACCCGACTATCTCGCCAAGCGCGTGGCCAAGCGTCACACGGGCGAGATTGACGAGAAGCTCCGCAGCCGCCTCCAGAACGAGGCCAACTGGTTCCTGCCCATACCTCAGGAATAAAAAAGTTTTCCTAGTCATAATTTCGGCAACTCCTCCCCGCGAGGAGTGCAACAAGCCCCATGGCCGCGAGGTCGGTGGGGCTTGTCTTTTATGATAATGTTCGTGCGGATTTGCAATCCGCACGTTTGGAATATAGGGATTTGCAATCCCGCAACTCTTGTTTTGCCGCACCAGCAAATGCTTATATTCAATTCCGTCGGATTGCAAATCCGCCGGAACGATAGCCGCAGCGAAGGGCTTGAGAAACGAAATCCTCTTAGATAGAATGTGGCGTGACTTGTTTTGCATGTAGGGACGCGCCGTGGCGCGTCCGCCCTCCGCGATACATTCTCCTTCGCCGTGCCTTCGCTGCAAACGCGGACGCGATACATTCTTCTTTGCCGTGCCTTCGCTGCGAACGTGGACGCGCCACGGCGCGTCCCTACAGGGCGTCAAATCCTTCTATAGAAAAGGATTATTATCATTATTCCAATTCGTGTTTATGATAATGCCCGTGCGGAGTTGTAATCCGGACGCTTGGGGGCGGTGCTGATAACCCTGCAGGGTTCTTGCCATCACCCTTCGGGGTTCCGCCTGCAACCCTGTAGGGTTTTCGCGGATGGGCCGAAGGGTTTCGGGAACAATGTCGGGCGAAGTCCTTCGGCCGGGCACGCCCTCCAAAAAATCCGTGCGCTTTTTTACTGACTTAGCAATCTCGTTTCAGAAAATAATGGCCATCGCTTCAGGGAAAAAACATCGCCGCGTGCGGAAATGTCCATCGCCGCGTGCGGAAATGTTCATCGCCGCGTGCGGAAATGTTCATCGCCGCGTGCGGCGTTTCCTGTTCCTCTTGCCGAGGATTGACGTTTTGAAATTCGGTATTTTAGGGTATAAAAGGCAAAAATTTCGGTAAAATGGGCTTTTTTTACCATTTTTCAAGTTTTTTAAGACAAATAATTGTACCTTTGCAGCGTTTTTAATAAAGCGAATCGTCTAACCTAAAATTTATAAAAAACCAAATGAAGAAAATTTTACTTACCCTTGTTTGTGCCATGACCGCACTCTTCGCTGTGGCACAGACCGAAACCAACTACAAGGAACAGTACGTTGCTACTGTGAACGGCGAGGCTCAGGAAGCCCGCGAATCAGACATTACCGTGGTGGACAACGGCGATGGCACCATCAACTTTGTGCTCCGCGACTTTGTCCTCAAGGTCGGCGACAACGAAATGCCCGTGGGTGACATCAGTCTCACCGGCGTTCCCGCCACCAAGGCTGAGGACGGACTGACCTATTTCGCTCAGGAAGGCCAGTTCACCATTCCCGCCGAGAACATTCCCTCCGAGTATGCCATGTTTGCAACGATGGGCTATTTCAACGACATCCCCTACACCCTGCAGGGCAAGTACAGCGACGTGAAGCTCTTCGCCAACATCAACATCGACATGTCCAAGCTCGGTCAGACCATCAGCGTAGTGGTCGGCAACGAGGACTTCTCCGATCCTGCCGACGAAGGCAAGGTCTATACCGAACAAATCGTCGTCAGTATCACCACTGAGGAAGGCACACAGACGTCCGATCCTCAGACGGCTAACGTCACCGTCGTTGACAATGGCGACGGAACCATCAACTTTGTCCTCAAGAACTTCATTCTCAAGCAGGGCGGCGTGACGCTCAATGTGGGCAACATCGCGCTCGATAACCTTGCAGTCACCAAGGGTGAGGACGGCCTCGACCACATCAGTTTCGACGGCACTCTCGTCATTCAGAACGGCGACCTTGAGGGTGTGGACTTCTGGGTTGGCCCCTTCCTCGGCGAAATCCCCCTCAAGCTCGAAGGCAAGATGAACGATGAGAAGCTCTTCGCCACCATCGACATCTCGATGGCTGTGAATGAACAGCAGCAGGACATTCATGTGGAAGTGGGAACCGATGATTTCTCCGCTCCCGTCGTTGAGGGTAAGGTCTATACCGAACAGATTGTCGTCAGCATCACCACTGAGGAAGGCACTCAGACCTCCAATCCTCAGACGGCTAACGTCACCGTCGTTGACAATGGCGACGGCACCATCAACTTTGTCCTCAAGAATTTCATTCTCAAGCAGGGCGACGTTTCGCTCAACGTGGGCAACATCGCGCTCGACAACCTCGCAGTCACCAAGGGTGAGGACGGCCTCGACCACATCAGCTTCGACGGCAACCTCCTCATTCAGAACGGCGACCTCGAGGGCGTGGACTTCTGGGTTGGCCCCTTCCTCGGCGAGATTCCTCTCAAGCTCGAAGGCAAGATGAACGACGAGAAGCTCTTCGCCACCATCGACATCTCGATGGCCGTGAACGGACAGCAGCAGGACATTCATGTTGAAGTCGGCACCGATGATTTCTCCGCTCCCGCCGCAGAGGGTAAGGTTTATACCGAACAGATTGTCGTCAGCATCACTACGGAGGAAGGCACACAAACGTCCGATCCTCAGGAGGCTAACGTCACCGTTGTCGACAATGGCGACGGCACCATCAACTTTGTCCTCAAGAACTTCATCCTCAAGCAGGGCGACGTGACGCTCAACGTGGGCAACATCGCGCTCGACAACCTCGCAGTCACCAAGGGTGAGGACGGCCTCGACCACATCAGCTTCGACGGCAACCTCCTCATTCAGAACGGCGACCTCGAGGGCGTGGACTTCTGGGTTGGCCCCTTCCTCGGCGAGATTCCCCTCAAGCTCGAAGGCAAGATGAACGACGAGAAGCTTTTCGCCACCATCGACATCTCGATGGCCGTGAACGGACAGCAGCAAGACATTCATGTCGAAGTCGGCACCGATACGTTCGCTCCCGCTACTCTTGCGGGCGATGTCAACGGAGATGGCTCTGTCGACATAGCCGATGCCGTCAGTGTCCTCAATATCATGGCCGAAGGCACCAACGACCCTGTGGGCGACGTCAACGGCGATGAGAAGGTTGACATTGCAGACTTCGTGAGCGTGCTCAACATCATGGCCGAACAGTAACCACTCCCTTTCTTCCGAACAAGAACATGAAAGTCCTCTGCCGCCTGCTGCTGACAGCCCTGCTTCCCTTGTGCTCCTATGCACAAGCGGACTCCGTTGCCGTGCAACAACCGGCAGAGGACTTCGTCACGGCCTCCGTCTGCGTGGCAAGCCCGGGCGATGCCATCTACTCAGCCCTTGGTCATGCCTGCCTGCGCCTGCAGTGTCCGGCCTATGACCTCGACTATGTCTACAGCTACGAGAGCGAAGATGCCCGTCACAAAGTGCTCGACTTCTTTGCCGGGCGCTTGAAGATGGCCGTTCGCGCCGTGCCCACCGAGCAGTATGTGGCGCTCTATGCACCGGAAGGCAGAGGCGTGCGGGAATACGAACTCAACCTCCCCATCCGCGTCAAGCAACGGTTGTGGAAGCAAATGGACGAGAGGTTGGACCACAGCCCTGTCCCCTACGACTACATGAACCGCGGCTGTGCCGTCTCTGTCCTCAGATGGATAGAGGAAGCCGTGGGCAAGGACAGCCTCCAGTACGGCCCCTGGCCCGAGAAGTACGAGCGTTCGCGCAAGGAAATCGGCGGCGACAGCATCGCAAACGAGTGGACGCATATCTTTGTATGCTCGTTTGTCACAGGGAAAGCCAACAGCCTTGGCGTTGACAACACAGAGAAAGTAATCGTGCCGACCGAGCTTGTAGAGGTGCTGCAAAGTGCCAAGGCTTTCGGCGAGCCGTTGCTCACGGGCAAGAGCAATGTGCTGCTCCGGCAGACATCGACCGTCGGCAAGGCCCGCATCACGCCCCTCATGGTGTCGCTCGTCTTTCTCTTCCTCGCGCTCCTCAACTTGCGTCTGCACAACACGCTGCTCCGCGGCATCGCACTTGCACCGTGCCTCCTGCTCGGAGCGTTTGTGCTGTACCTCGTCGCCCTTTCCAGTTTGACCTGCACCGAGTGGAATTGGCTCATCATCCCCTTCTGTCCGCTGCCGTTCCTCTTCTGGAAGTGGCGCAAATGGTGGGCACCGGCCTTTGCCGGCGTGTGCTTTGTCTGGATTGCAGCCATGCTTTTCTATCCGCATCAGGTCGTGGATAGCGCACACCTCGTGCTCGCCGCAACAATGGGGCTATGCAATATAGAAATCAGAAACCAAAGTATTAATCTTAAATAACTTTTAATTATTATTATGAACAAGTTCAAATTTCTGAGGCTCCTAAGCCTCTTCGTGGTGATGTGCGCCACGAGTCTGTCTTCTTGGGCAGGCAGTACTACCTATTATTCTAAGGTAGTTGCAACTGCAGTGGGCGATGGTAAAGTCTATGCAAGCAAGGCTTCAACAGGTTCACCTGCTTATGTTGAAGGCTCTTCGGAAGCAACTAACAGCGGTTCAAGCCAGAATCAGAGCTACTATGTCTATGCCCAGGCAAACGAAGGCAACGAGTTTGTCGGCTGGTTCGACAACGCTGAATGTGCAGGTACAGCTCTCTCCACATCGGCATCCTACACCGTGAGCGTCAATGCCACGTCAACGACTCAAGGCAGCCCGACGACGATGAACGTCTATGCGAAGTTCCAAGCTGTCGGAGGCCCCGAGCTGTCGTACACAGAGGGACATTCTTATGCCAACATCAGTGCAGGCACATACAAGAACGAAACTCTCGTGACGAAGAATGTCACGGAAACTATTACCTACGAGTCGAGCAATGAGAACGTGGCAACCGTGGCTTCCGACGGCACAGTGACTCTCCTGAAGAACGGAACTTGCATCATTACTGCCAAGTCGGGCACAGCTTCCGGCTCCTATATCATAACCGTTATCGACGACGTTCAGGCAGGTGTGACCCAGATTGGCAATGGCGACTTCGAGGATTGGCGTGGCGTGACAAGCAGCAACCATGCCCCCAACAACTGGAACTCCTTTGAGACCAACGAGGGAGATTTTGCCACCATGGCCCGTGCCCAGCAGGTAGCAATGGCAGAAGGCGGACGTCCCGGCAGCGATGGCTTCTATTGTGCGGACATATATTCCCGTAATGTAATGTTTGGTATTATAGCCCAAGGTAACCTGACGCTTGGCTGTATCAATGCCGGAGCAACGACTGCAGCAGACGCAGCAAACCACAATGTCTCCAAGATAGATGACCCTTCGAAGAGCGAGACCATTTCCAAAGTTCCTTCGGCCATCAAGGCTTGGGTGAAATTCGTTCCTGGCAAGGCCAATGCAAACTATCCTTATGCTCGCATCTCCGCAACGGTTCACGATGAATACAATTACATCACACACGGAAAGGCTACCTTCGACACCGACGAGAACAAGGCTCATGCCATTGCACAAGCTGACAGTAACTTCGCAGCCTGCGACTGGACGGAGATAACCATTCCCTTTGAAGCTACAGGCAACACTACCGACGGTCAGATGTACATTATCGTCAACTTCTCGACCAATGCCGAACCCGGTCAGGGTCAGGAGGGCGACCATCTCTACATCGATGATGTTGAGCTTGTTTACCCCGAAGCTCCCGAGCCAGTCGTATATAATAAGTATATAAGTGTTGCCGTCAACGGCACTTCTAGCACTCCTCAGGCAGCCTCCATCGAGGTAACTTACAATGAAGACAACACGATTGACTTCAACCTGAAGAACTTTGCCCTCGACAACAACGGCACTCCCATGTACGTCGGCAACATCAATCTGCCCGGACTTGCCATCGATGAGGACGGCAACTTCAGCTTCAGCGGCGACATCAAGATTGCTGAGGGCGACAAAGAGGGCGTGACCACATGGTTCGGGCCTAAGCTTGGCGACATTCCTGTCGTGCTTGACGGTACGATAAAGGACGAGTACTTCTACGTTCACATTGACATCAACGTGGGCTATCCCGTAGAGGTTGAGGTGGGAGACTTGGCAAATGCAACCGTATCCGTGAGCGATGCTCTCGTAGCCACGTTCTGTGCTCCCTTCAAGGTCGCTATCCCCGAGGCCTATCAGTCTGCCGTCACGGCAAGCATCGTATCGGATGTAGTGAACGACGTACTGCTGCTCGACCCCGTGTCCGACTATGTTATCCCTGCCAACACTCCCGTCATCATCGAGACTGCTATGGCTGCCGATCTGCCGGTGAGCGGCATCTTCGTGAAAGGTGCATCCGAAAAATCGCTGTTGGTCGGTGTCTATGAGGCAACGGCGGCTCCCGTGGGCAGCTACGTCCTGCAGAGCATCGGCGGCAAGGTCGGCTTCTATCAGGTGGCAGAGGGCAACCAGCCTACCGTTGGAGCTAACCGTTGCTACCTGAATGTGCCTGCTTCTGGCGTGAAGGCGTTCTTCCTTGCTGAGGATGATGCCACCGCTATCAGCGAAACGCTGGGCGAGAAGACGGCAGAGACCGACGGTGCTGTCTACAACCTTGCAGGTCAGCGCATCCAGAAGATGCAGAGAGGCGTAAACATTATCAACGGAAAGAAAATACTTAAATAACATGAAAAGGACTTATCTGATGCCTGCAATGCAGGTGAACGAAGCTCAAGTAGCAAACATGATGGCCGTCAGCATTGTAGACGGCAACGCCGACCCCGGACAGCCTGTTCTCGGCAAGGAGGATGAGAGCTGGGATATCTGGGCAGACGACGCTGAGTAAGCACGAACCGAAGGAGGTGTGCCCGCGACAAGACGGGCGCACCTCTGCTTTTTCCTGACCACGAGCTCTGCAAATCACGCGAATTCATACCTGAGGAAAAGGGATTCGGGCGGTGGGCGGAGTTCGTGGCTTGTGTTAAAGACATAGCCTGAAAACAGAACATGAACAAGAAACTCATCACCATCCTTGGCCCAACGGCATCGGGCAAGACACGGCTTGCGGCACATCTTGCTGCCAGTCTGGGCGACGCGGAGATTATCAGTGCCGACAGCCGCCAAGTGTATCGTGGCATGGACATCGGCACGGGCAAGGACTTGGCGGACTATGTGGTGGAGGGGAAAACGGTCCCCTGCCATCTCATCGACATCTGTGAGGCCGGCGAGAAGTACAATCTCTTCCGCTACCAGCAGGACTTCCGCCAGGCATACGACGCGATTCTCGCCCGCGGCCACCGGCCCATCCTCTGCGGAGGCACAGGGCTGTACATAGAGGCCGTGCTGAAGGGGTACAAGATGGAGGCTGTGCCGGAGAACAAGGCGCTGCGCGAGCGGCTGAAGGACTGCTCGCTGGCGGAGCTGAAGGCAATCCTGGAGCAGTACAAGACGCTGCACAATGTGACGGACCTCGACACGCCTAAGCGTGCCATCCGCGCCATCGAGATTCAGATGTATTACCGTGAGCACGGCACGCAGGATAGGGATTTCCCGTCGACGGACAGCATTATCGTGGGCGTGGACGTCGATAGGGAGCTTCGTCGCAGGCGCATCAGCGAACGTCTGCGGCACCGGCTGGAGGAGGAGGACATGGTTGGCGAGGTGCGCCGCTTGCTTGAGCGCGTCCCGGCCGAGGATATCATGTATTACGGGCTGGAGTATAAGTATCTGACGCTCTTTGTGCTTGGCCGCCTGCCGTACGATGAGATGGTGCGACAGCTTGAGATAGCCATCCATCAGTTTGCCAAGCGGCAGATGACGTGGTTCCGTGGCATGGAGCGTCGCGGTTTCTGCATTCACTGGATCGACGGGACGTTGCCCGTGGAGGAGCAGGTGGAGCGCATCAGGGGAATACTATAAAGTCCTTAAGGTCTGCGATGACTTTAAGGACTCTAAGGGATTTTTGTTGAACGCTAAGGACTTTGCTGTCTTTAGCGTTAAGGTGTTCAGTTGTACTTGAGGATTTGTCCTGGCCGAAGGACGGTGGTCCGCTTGATGTGGTTCAGGCGGCAGAGTCGGTCGATGCTTGTCCCGCGCTTTCGTGCGATGGAGGACAGTGTCTCTCCAGACCTTACCTTGTGGTTGCGTGCGCGTGGCTTGGACCTCATCTGCTGTATCTTTTCCTGCTGGAATGCTTGGCTTTCGGCTTCCTTGGCGATGAGTGCGTTGGCTGCCTCTTCGTCCATTTCCTCTTCTCCGCCCACGACGTTGTCTGTGGCGGCGAGCATGGTGCCGCGTCCATTGGAGCGGAAGATATAGAAGTCGCCCTTGACGTCCTGTGCCTCGAAGTCAAAGAGTCTCTCGGGATCGATGAACTGTCCGAGCAGACGTGTCTCGAAGTGGAGGTGTGAGCCTGTGGAGCGTCCGGTGTTGCCGCCGAGGCCGATGGCTTGTCCTGCCTTGACTATCTGGTTAGCCCTGACGAGGTGTCGGCTCATGTGCCCGTAAACTGTCTCGAGACCGTTGGGGTGACGGATGACGATGTAGTTGCCATATCCTGCACGCTCAAAGCTGACCACGCGCACTTTGCCTGAGAATGCTGCGCGGATGGTGTCGCCCACGAAGACTTTGATGTCGGTTCCGTAGTGCTGACGGCGGAATGAGCGCCGGTAACCGTAGTGGCTTGTGACCATACGGCTGTCGCATGGCATGTGGAACTGCCGGAGGTCGATGCGGTACTCAGCGGGGAGGCTGGCGTTGTAGGTGCGAGTGTACTCGTTGTCCCAGTTGGGATAGAGTGCAGCTGCGGGGTTTTGCAGTTCGGTGAGCGTTTCGTGTGCTCCCAGTCGCATGAGTGCTATGCTGTCCACGGCTCTCATTTTGTGGTCGATGGGTGCCACGCTTGCGAGTCTGTCCTGTGCCGTGCCCGCTGCGCAGAAGGCGAGGAGCAGGGATAGGGTGGTGAGTATCTTCATACTGTGTCTTTTCTTTCTTTTTTAGGGTTCTGCGTTCTTCAGGACATGTCCAGAGCGTAGAGTCTGTCCATGTTGAGGTCGCCCAGGTCGAAGAGTTCTTCTGGCTTGAAGAATCTGCGGAGTTCTATTTGTGCCGAAGTGGGCGAGTCGGAAGCATGGACGATGTTCTGCTGGTTGCTCATGCAGTAGTCTCCTCGGATGGTTCCGGGTTCTGCCTTTCGTCCGTTGGTGTATCCGGTGATGAAGCGTACGACTTCGATGGCATCGGTGCCTTCCAGACACATGGCGATGACGGGTGTGCGCATCATGGAGGCTTTGAGTGCGGGGAAGAAGGGTTTGCCCACGAGGTGGGCGTAGTGCTCGTTGAGGATTTCATCGTTGAGCTGTAGCATCTTCATGCCGACGATGCGCAGTCCTTTCTTCTCGAATCGGCTTGTTACTTCGCCTATCAAGCCGCGCATCACGGTGCTGGGCTTGAGCAGAACAAGTGTTCTTTCCATTGCTGTCCGGTTTGGTTTTCCCTGAGATGGGAAAGGGCGTTTTTTACGTTTCCGACTGCAAAGGTACGAAAAATTGGCGATATAGCCAAACACTTTTACTATTTTTAACGCGCCAGGGGCGTTCTTGACGTTTCGGAGGGGAGCGGGGATGTGAATCTCCGCGTGCTGCAATGCAAAACGCCGCACGCGGGGATGGACATCTCCGGGTGCGGCGTTTGCGATTCCGGCGTGCGGCGTTTGCAGCCGCCGGCTGTGGCTTACTTCAGTGTGCCCTGTGCCTTGAGGAGCTTGGTGCGTGCCACTTGGAGCTGACAGCGTGCGTTGACGTGGTCTGCCGAAGCCTGTTGCCAGATGGCCTGCGCGTCGAGCAGCTGCGAGAGGGGCTCCACGCCGGCGTCATACTGCTGCCGTGCCAGCCGCATGTTCTCGGCGGCCTGCTCCAGACTGCGCTCTGTGATGCTGAGTTCGGTCTGCGCCTCGCTGAGGTTGTTTGCGGCCTGTGCCAGCTCGAGCTGCATCTGTTCGGTGAGGTTCTGCTGCTCCGTCTCGGCTATCTGCCGTCGCGCCTTGGCGGAACGGAGCTTGTAGGTGCGCTCTCCGAAGGTGATGAGGGGCACTTTGAGCGTTGCTCCCACGGCGGCACTGCCCGAGTCGAGCAGTTTGCTGCCTGCGAGTCTCACGCCGTTGGTGTAGGAATATCCGGCAAAGAGAGCCAGTTGCGGCAGGAAGTCGCTGCGCGTGAGCTTCACCTGGTGCGCGGCGATGTCGGTCTTGGCCTGCAGGATGGCCGTCTCGGGGCGGGCTTCGACGGAATACTGTTGACCACCCGCCATTGACCACTGAGCGACGTCGAGCTGTTCGCTGTTGAGCTGCAGGGGAGTGCTAAGGGGGAGTCCGACGACGTGGCAGAGGTTCATCGTGCTCAGCCTCGTGGCATTGTCGGCTCGCTGAATGGCAAGTTCGGCCTCATTGAGCTTCACTTGCACTTTCATCTGGTCGTTTCGCGTCTTCAGGCCGTGGCGTACGGCGCTCTCCACGTTTTTCATCAGCTCGTCGAGCAACTGCTTGTATGAGCGCGCCACGTCGGCCAGCTGCCGGGCACGAATGGCCTGCATGTAGGCTTCGTCCGTGGCGAGCAGCACCTGGCTCTCGGTCAGGCGGATGTTCTCCCTTGCCATGTCGGCGCCACGCGACGCCATGCGGTAGGCCGCCGTTATCTTTCCGCCCATGTAGAGCGGCTGTGTGAGCGTGACACCGCCCATGAAGACGTTGCCAACCTTGTATTCGAGCTTCTGCGAGGGAAAGTCTGCATACTGACCCAGCGTGATGCTTCCGTCGGCACCCACCGTGGCGTTGGGCAGATAGGTGCCCGTGGCCGGGTTCAACATATAGATGGGCAGGTGCCCACCCGCTATGGAGAAGTCGCCCTTCGTGGTGGAATAGAGGTCGGCCGCTATGAGGTTGATGCGCGGAAAGTAGTTCGTGCGGTACGCCTTGGCGTCGTTCGTCGTCTGCTCCAGCGTCAGTCTCGACTTGGAGATGTCCTTGTTGTGCTCCAAGGCCAACTCGCGAGCCTGTTCGAGGGTGAGGCTTTGGGCACTCTCCTGTGCACCCATGCCCTGGCAGAAGACGGCTGCTGCCGCAAATGCCAGCAGCGCGGAGATGTGATGGCTATAGGTTCTCATGTTTCAGTCTTACTTTATCTTGAAGAACATTGCGTAAAGAACGGGAATGAAGATGAGGGTGATGAGCGTGCCGACGAAGAGTCCGCCCATAATGGTGACGGCAAGGCTGCCGAACATAGCGTCGGGGATGAGCGGAATCATGCCCAGGATGGTGGTCAGCGAAGCCATCATCACGGGGCGCAGGCGGCTCTTGGAGCTGCTCACCAGTGCCTGCCGCGGGTCCGTCCCGCTGCTGATCTCCAGGTTTATCTCGTCCATGAGCACGATGCCGTTCTTGATCATCATGCCAATGAGACCCAGCACGCCCACAATGGCCACGAAGCCAAAGGGCTTACCCGTAAGCAATACCGAAGGAATCACGCCCACGAAGATGAGAGGGATACAGCAGAAGATGATAGCCGGCTTTTTGAAATCCTTGAACAGCATGATGAGAATCATGATGATCAGTATGATGGCCAGGGGGAAGCCGTTGAAGAGGTACTTCATGGAACGGTCGCTCGCCATCTTCTCCCCTTGCCATGAGAGAGAATAGCCCGCCGGAAGCTGAATCTTGGCAATCTCTTTTGCCAGAGCCGCACGCGCTGCCTCCGTCCCGACCCCGGGCTTCGGCGAGCACTGCACGCGTTGCTGGCGCTGACCGTTGTAGCGCATCACCACAGGCTCCTCCCATTTCAGCTCCACGCCCTTCGCCACCTGCTTGAGAGGCGTGGTCTGTATCACCATCTCGATGGCGTCGTCCTTGCTGAGCGTGCCCGAGAGGAGCTGCTGCAAAGTGGAGCGATTGAGGAGATTGTTGAAGTTTGGCAGCATACCGAACACCGGTACGTTCTCAATGCGGTCGATGTCGTTGCCCTGGGCATCGGTGCATTTCAGCACGATGTCTTCCTTGTGGATGCCATCGTAGAGCGTGGCAATGGGAATGCCGCTCGTGTAGGCCAGGATGGACGTTGCCACATCCACGCGGCTCAAGCCCGTGGTGCGGGCAGAAGGCTGGTCGTACTCCACGGAGAGCACAGGCACCTGCGGCTCCCAGTCGGACGTTGGCAGGTAAACCTTGTCCGAGGCGGCAATAATGGCCTTCGCCGAGTCGGCAAGCCTGTGCAGCACCGACGGATCAGGCCCGCTGAAGCACACCTCGATGGGGTACTTCTTGAACATAAGGTTGTACCGCTTCAACTTGATGTAAGCGTCGGGATAGCGTCTGTTCAGCTCCGTCTGGATGTCATCGATGTTCTCCACCAGCGCCTGAGGCGATTCAAAATCGATGATCAGTTCGCCGTAGGAGAGCGAAGGCGTGGCGATGCTGCGCACAAGGTTGTATCGGCTGGGCGTACCGCCGATGGATGTCGTGATGTGCGTCACTTCCTTCCTGCTCTTCAGGTAGTCGTTTATCTCTTCCAAGTCCTGCGCCACCTGCGTATGGTTAGTGCCTTCGGGCAACTTATACTCCATGTATAGCTGGTCATACTCCATGTCTGGGAAGAAAGCCTGATTGAGATATCTGTAGCTCCACACGCTTAGCGCAACGAGACCCACTGCCGCAGCGACCATGATGACGCGGAAGCGGAGGCCGAAGTTCAGTATCTTCTCCAGGATGACGTAGCTCCATCCCTTGTAGAGGTCGCCGCCGTCACCGTCCGGGCCGCTGCCTTTCGGTGCCTTCAGCATACGGTCTGCCATGACAGGGACGTGGACGAGGGCAAGAACCCATGACAACATGAGCGACACGGCAATGACGATAAAGAGGTCGCGGACGTAGACTCCGGCCGTATCGGGACTGAGGAAGATGGGCCAGAAAGCAAGGATAGCGATGAGGGTCGCGCCAAGAAGCGGCATGGCTGTGCGCCGGCCGATGGAGGTGAGTGCCTCGTCGCGCGGCTTCCCTTGCTTCAGGTCCACGAGGATGCCGTCCACAATGACGATGGCGTTGTCCACAAGCATGCCCATCGCCAGGATGAAGGCTGCCAGGCTCACGCGTTGCAGCGTGCCGTCGAAGCCTCCGAGCACAAGCAACGAACCGAATACGATGGTCAAGAGGCTTAGTCCGATGATGACACCCGACTTGAATCCCATCGTAAAGATGAGCACTACGACCACGATGAGCACGGACTCCAGCAGGTTGACGAGGAAGGTGTTGAGTGCAGACTCCACGCGTTCCGGCTGATTGAACACTTTCTCAAACTTCACGCCCAGTGGCATTGTCTTGCTCAGCTCGGCTATTGTCTGTTCAACCTGCTTGCCTACCTTAATGATATCTTTGTCTGCCACGCCAGCAATCGATATGCCGAGGGCACGTTGTCCGTCGCGTTTCATCTCGTTGCGAGTGGGTTCGGCGTAACCTTTGTACACCCTTGTCACGTCCTTGATGCGCAGTTGTTCGTCATCATGCCCTTGCACAATCATGTTTGCAATGTCGTCCACTTGCTTGAAGCGGTCGTCGACGGTGACACGGACACGGTGTGTGCCGTTATCATAATAGCCTGAATAGGTGGCACGGTTCTGGTTGTTGAGCGTTTGGATGACCTCCACGGGCATTACCCCAAGGTTTGCCATCTTGTCCTGGCGCATCTCGATGTAGATGCATTCCTGCCTTTGTCCGTAGATGTCAACGCGCGACACGCCGTCGATGTCTGCCACGTTGCGTTTGACGAGTTCTGCGTAGTCCGACATCTCTTGGTCTGTCAGCCCATCAGCAGTGAGGGCATAGAATATCCCATAGACGTCGCCGAAGTCGTCGCGTACCTGTGGGATGGATGCGGTAGTGGGTAACGACGCAGCGACGTTGTTCACCTTGCGACGCAGAATGTCCCAGTACTGCTCGACGTCTTTGTCTTTTACGGTAGTCTTGAGTTCGACGGTGATGAGGCTGAGGTCGTTCATCGACTGGCTCTGTACGTTGTCGACGCCAGCCATCTCGCGGATGGACTTCTCGAGCTTGTCTGTCACTTCGAGCTCCACTTCGTGTGCCGATGCGCCGGGGTAGGTTGTTATCACCATCGCCTGCTTCACTTTGATGGCAGGGTCTTCCAGTTTGGGCATGATGTCGTAGCTTATGATGCCACCCACGACCAAGATTGCTACAAAGAAGGAGACAAGTTTGCGATTGTCCAGTCCCCAGCGGGAAAAGTCAAGTTCCATGATACGATAATAGGTCTTCCTATAATATATACATTATTTGCCTATAATATATACATTATTTATATATAATGTGTTTTTCTCTCTTCGTTTTGACAGTTTCAGAGCAGTCCGCCCACGTTAGCCTTTGAGGTCCGTGGCAGTTCCTTGACGTGCTGTCCGTCGGTGAGGTAGCGGACGCCTGCGCAGACGACCTTTTCCTCTGGCTTGAGCCCGTTGAGCACTTGTATGTTGCCGCTGAGGTCTATGCGTCCGACCTCTACGGTTCTGCGCTTGACGGTGCCTGTGTTCGTGTCAAGGACGAAGACTGCCGTCTGTCCGTCCTTCCGGTCTATGGCGGAGGTGGGAACGGTTACGCCGTTGACCTCGTTGGGTGCCTGATACGAAACGTAGACCATTGTCGACATGCCCGGTGTGATCTTCTGGTGGTCGTAGTCCCCTTTGATGCGGAGCCTTGCGGCGTAGAGCTGTGTGGCGTTGGCTTCCTTGCTGACGCGCACGACTTCGAGGGGATATTCCTTGCCGGGAGTGACTTCGAAGGAGCAGGTTGCACTGAGAAGGTCGCTCTGTCTGGCGTAATCGCTGGCGGGCACGAACACTTCTATCTCGACGTCTCCGGCGTTGAACATCGAGATTACGGGCATACCGGCACTGACTGTCTCGCCCGACTCATGCATCTTCCGCTGTATGTATCCGCTGATGGGGGCGTAGAGGCGTGTGTCGGCGAGTTGATTCTTGTGGTGAGCCAGTTTCTCGGTGATTTGTTGCAGGCCAAAGCGAGCGCGGTCGTAGTTGGAGGCTGTGGTGCCGTCCTCTTTGTAGAGTGCGATGACTCTCTCGGCGTCGGCCTTGATTTGTTCATACTCGGCTTGTGTGGCCGAGAGCTGCACTTCGTAGTCGCGCGGATCCATCTGTGCGATGAGCTGACCCTTGCTGACGTATTGTCCTTCCTTGACGTAGATGCGCTGTATGGGGCCGCTCACGCGGAAGGCAACGTTCACCTCTTCCGAGCTTTTCGTACGGCCGGGATAGTTCAGTTCGGCGGCGTCGCTTATGCGTTTGGCCTGTGCTGTCTTGACGAACTGCACGTCGTCTGCTGTTTTTTCCTTGGTCTTGCTGCACGAGGCGAGCGTCAGACAGAGTATGGCGGCGAGGGCTGCCATGAGTCTGGATGTGTGATGTGTCATGTGATGTGCTGTGTTGTTAGTGATATTTGCGGTCTGATTGTGTTCTCGGGGCGTGGGGTTTATTCCCACTCAATTAAGAGTGTTTCTTGATTACCAATATGTTTAATGTCTTTA
>CAMVDV010000016.1 GCA_947166305.1 uncultured Prevotellaceae bacterium
CGGGGTTGTTTGATTAGTATTTAACTCGTCCCAATTTTAACGGGACACTAATGATAACACTAATATAATAATGTAGGAAGACATGGACACCAATAATTTTTTCACCGACGAGGAACGCCGTCGCGTCGATGACATACAGCACCAGATCTTCTCGCTCGCTGCCGATGTGATGGAAGAGGGCGACGAAGAGAAGCTGCGCGGCTACCTCCGTCGGGCCGCAGAGCAAGGACTGCTCCAGCGCGACGCCTTCGGCATCAACCCTATCGTCAAGGACTTGGAGACGGCACTCATCGCCAGCAAGGAAATAGGCCTGACCAGAGGCAGCGTGCTCGGCGTGCTCCTCTGGTCCATCATCAAGAGCGGTTCGGCAACACTCGACGACATTCGGCGCGACTTCGGCACGGAAGTGGCAAAAATCCTGCACGGACTGATGCGCATCCGAGAGGTCTATGCCAAGAGCACCACCGTGGGTAACGAGAACTTCCGCAGCCTTCTCGTCACTTTTGCCGAAGACATGCGCGTCATACTCATCATGATTGCCAACCGAGTCTGCATCATGCGGCAGATAAAGGACACGGAGAACGTGGAGGCCAGGCGCAAGGTTTCCATGGAAGCCGCCTACCTTTATGCCCCGCTCGCCCATAAGCTCGGGCTCTACAAGCTCAAGAGTGAGCTGGAAGACCTCAGCCTCAAGTACCTCGAGCACGACGCTTATTACCACATCAAAGAAAAGCTCAACGAGACCAAGCGCAGCCGTGATGCCTACATCGAACGCTTCCTCCGCCCTCTCGACGAGAAGCTCAAGGCTGCCGGACTGCATTATCACATGAAAGGGCGCACCAAGAGCATACATTCCATCTGGCAAAAGATGCAAAAGCAACACGTCGACGTTGATGGAGTCTATGACCTCTTTGCCATACGCATCATCCTTCAATCGCCACCCGAACGCGAGAAGATGGAATGCTGGCAAGTCTTCAGCATCGTCACCGACATGTATCAGAGTAATCCGAAACGTATGCGCGACTGGCTCTCCGTGCCTAAAAGCAATGGCTACGAGAGCCTCCACATCACAGTCCTCGGGCCGGAACAGAAATGGGTGGAGGTTCAAATCAGAACGGAACGCATGGACGACATAGCCGAACACGGTTTGGCAGCACACTGGCGATACAAAGGCGTGAAGTCTGGCGAGAGCGGAGTGGAAGAATGGCTTGCTGGCGTGAGAAGCGCCCTCGAAACCAACGACGATGCACAGCTCCTCGACCAATTCCGCCTCGACCTGAAGGAAGATGAAGTCTTCGTCTTCACGCCCAAGGGCGACATCTTCAAGCTCCCCATGGGTTCCACGGTGCTCGACTTCGCCTACCATATCCACTCAAAGGTGGGCAATCACTGCGTAGGGGCACGCATCGGCGGAAGGAACGTCACTATCCGGCAGAAACTGCAAAGCGGCGACCAGGTGGAAATCCTCACCAGTTCCAGCCAGACACCAAAGCAGGACTGGCTGAACATCCTCACCACAACCCGAGCACGCGCCAAGGTTCGGCAAAGTCTCAAGGAGATGCAGAGCCGACAGGCACTCCTTGCCAAGGAAGAGCTGGAGCGAAAAATGAAGAACAAAAAGCTCGACTACGAGGAACCCGTGCTCATGCACACCATGACGAAACTCGGATATCGCATCGTGACGGACTTCTACGCCGCAATCGCCGACGGAAAGCTCGAGATGAACGCGGTCCTCGAAGCATACGCCCAGCAATGGCGCTACGATCACGGCGAGGCTGAGAAGCAGACTCCAACGCTCAGCGCGGATCAGTTCGTGCTTCCACAAGACAAAGCCCTCACTCCTAAGGGAAGCGGCGAAGGAACTTCGGACGTTCTCGTCATCGATCAGAACCTCAAGGGCATTGACTTCCAGATGGCACGCTGCTGTCAGCCTGTCTATGGCGACGCCGTCTTCGGCTTCGTGACGAGCGGTGGCGGCATCAAAATACATCGTGAGGACTGCCCCAACGCACCTCAGCTGCGCCAACGCTTCGGATATCGCATCGTCAGGGCAAAGTGGGCCGGCAAGCGAGGCACTCAGTATCCCATCACACTCAGGGTGGTTGGCAACGATGACATCGGCATTGTCAACAACATTACAAATATAATTAGTAAGGAGGAAAAGATTCTTTTGCGCAGCATCAGCATTGATACCGGCGAAGGGCTCTTCAATGGCACCCTAACCGTCATGCTCGACGACGTGGGCCGACTGCAACAACTCATCAAGAAGCTGAAGACTGTGAAAGGCGTCAAGAACGTCTCGCGAGGCTGAGGAATGCCCTTGCCTGTTTTTTGCTATGCGAACAGGCTGACGAGGAAATACCTCATCGAGTAGCAACGCACGGGCAACGGGAGCAATCCTTCTTTGCGAAGCTGGTTGACGCGTCGGCGAAGCTCCGGAAGGCTCCACGTCAGCGTGAAAGTCTTCTGCAAATAATCGACAGTAAGCTGACGGATTCGGCGTTCAAGCAAAGGATTATTCATCTCATGCAACTCGTTGGCTATGAAATGTATGTCGTCGAGTCGCCTTTGCACGCTCTCTTCCGACATGGAGTGCGTGATGGTGCCGGCATGTTGTCGGTAGAAGTAGGCTTCGACGTTGAGGTTGATGAGCGTCGAGGCCTTCAGAAAAAGCTGTGGCGTGAAAAGTTCGTCCTCATGGAGCAAGCCCGGATGGAAGCGAAGGTCGCCCATTGTCTCCTTTCGGAAGGCATATCCCCAGGCAGCAGCCCTGAGGTTGCGATGCTGGAGAAAGGCTGAGCCGTCCCAGACCTCTTCCCGGACTCCCGAAAGGGGTAGGGGATTTATCACTTTAGGTTCTTCATCCCGGAGGATAGGTTCGTTGAAAGGGCTGTGCCTGAACATCACGACATCATACTTCCCGCTCCGCATTTGCCCGAGCACTGTCCCGTAGGCATCAGGAATCAGGCAGTCGTCGGCATCGACAAACTGGATGTAGGTGCCTCTCGAAGCATCGATGCCAGTGTTGCGCGCCACGGATAAGCCGGATTGCTCTTGCCGGACGACTTTCACACCCTGCCGATTCAGCCGAAGCGGAACATCGCTACCGTCGTCCACGACAACAATTTCGGCTTCACCCTCTGCAAGGGGAAGCGCAAAGATGCTCTGCAGGCAAGCCTTCAGCATGGCCTCAGACTCGTTGTGGTACGTGACGATGAACGAAACGAATGGCTCCATAGCTTGCGCAAAGTTACGAATAAAATAAGAAAAAGTGCCTTTATTTATTTTTTTTTCTTGTCAGAAGCAACATTTTGCCTTTTCGTGTGTATATATCCTGGGGGATTATTGTCTTTTGAAAGCAAGGGCGGCTTCACTACTCAGACAGGCTTTTAAATCTCCGCACGCTGCGTTTGCAATCTCCGCACGCTGTGTTTGCAATCTCCGCACGCTGCGTTTGTCATCTCCGCACGCGACGATTTCAGCCGACGCATTTGCCGGCGAGTCTCACCCCCTTTGGATACATCGACAAGCCTGCGCTTAAAAAGCAAGTCCTCAATGCGAAAATTGTGGAAACCAAGCGGCCAGAATTGGCAAAAGTGTGCAAGAAAGGAGCACTCTTTGAGGCTAAAATGCCCATCATTGTTAAATTTATTCAAATTTGTTTGGCAGTTTCCATAATAATACCTAAATTTGCATGAAGAAATAAACAAAAACTAATACATTCACACCATGAAGTTAATGAAAATTATGCCTGCCGCACTGCTGCTGAGCCTTAGCCTTGGCGCATTTGCACAGGACGATGAGACAGTCGTCGACGCAGTCGAGGACGAAGAAGCCGAGGTCTTTGTCCCGTCAACTCCCACAGAGAAGAAATTCTTCCACCGCGTACAGTTGGGATTCCAAGGAACAATTGTGAAGACCACCGACCACGGATATTCCCCCGACTACAATAATTATTTCCTCAAGGGCGTTACCCTCGGCTGGATAGGCGATGCCAAGATAGCTAAGAGATTTCCCATCTACTTCGAGATAGGTGCAGCTCTCGCCTATCATGCTGGTGCCAGCAAGGGCGATACCATCGTGACACACCGCGATCCGGGCAGCTTCAATGGCGATGAACACGTGTTCCACTACAACGTGAAGGCTTTCACGCTCACCATTCCCGTCAACGTCAGCTATCAGTTCCGCAATGCCTTCGGCGTAAGCGACCTCACGCTTGCTCCCTATGCCGGCGTCTATTTCCGCTTCAACATTGTGGCAAAGCGCAAGGCTACCGACACCTTTACCGAGTATCTCTACAACGAGGACGGCTCTCGCTCCGCAGTTCCAGGCAGCACTACCGTTTCGCATTACACTGCAAGCCTCATGAAGACGGACAAAGGCCCCAACCAAGCCGACAATCCAGACATTGACCCGAAGAGCCATTTCAACATGAGGGCCATCGCCGACAAACCCCACGTCGGCAAACTCGTGCAGCCCGGTGTGCAGATTGGCGTGAATGCCTTCTACAAGCGCTTCAGCTTCGGCGTTGCCTATGCCCGCGATCTCATTCCCTTTGCCAAGCATGTCAGCTCGTCTGAACTGACCTCTAAGTCGACAAAGGAAGGCGGTAACCTGCCGCAGATCGGCACAGGTTGCGACTTGAAGGTTTCCACGGCAAACAACTTCGCAGTCAACGTGGGCTACATCTTCTAAGCCTTATCAAGACATAAAACAACATTGCGGCGCACTGAACATCCTTCAGTGCGCCGCATCTTTTGGGGGAACAGGCAGATGCCCCCATCCCAAATCCCTATTCCCTAATCCCTAATCTCTAATCCCTATTCCCTAATCCAACATCACTCCTGCATCATGTTGGGCACGATGAGGCGATAGCCGCGACCATGCACGTTGTTAATCTCGATGTCGGGGTCGTTCTTCAGCAGTTTGCGCAGTTTCGTGATGTAAACATCCATGCTGCGTGCGTTGAAATAGTTGTCGTCCATCCAGATTGTCTTGAGTGCCAGGTCACGCTCCAGCACATCGTTGACGTGGACGCAGAGCATGGTGAGCAGTTCACTCTCCTTCGTCGTGAGCTTTGTCTGCTCGTCGCCAAAGATGAGAACCTGTCGCTGTGTGTCGAAAATGAACTTGCCGAGCTGGAAACGGGTCAGGTTCTTCTGCTCCTTTGTCTTCACGCGGCGCAGGATAGCTTCCATGCGATAGACAAGCTCATCCATTGAGAAAGGCTTGGTCAGGTAGTCGTCGGCACCAAGTTTGAAACCCTCCAGGATGTCCTCCTTCAGGTTCTTTGCCGTGAGGAAGATGATGGGTATCTCCGTATTCACCAACCTGATTTCCCTTGCAAGCGCAAATCCATCCATCTTGGGCATCATCACGTCGAGCAGACACATGTCGAATTTTCTCTTCATAAAAGCGCGGTAACCGGCTTCGCCGTCAAGGAAAAGCTCAGCTTCGTAGCCCTTGGCTTCGAGATACTCGCGTACAAGCATTCCGAGGCTCTCTTCGTCCTCGCAAAGCAGAATGTGCAGTTTCTGTTCCATAATGTAGTGTTTTATTAGGTTAATGATTGTTTTTATCGTCTCGTTTGCTTCTTCTCTTTTCGTTAAGCCGTTATCTCGTTATAACGTTATAACGTTATATATATATTATAGTGACAGTGGCAGTGTGATGGTGAACTTCGTTCCTTTGTCCGGCTCGCTGCTCGCTTTGATGGTGCCGTGATGGAGTTCCACCATCTTCTGCACGTATGCCAGGCCAAGGCCGAAGCCTTTCACGTTGTGCTGGTCGCCGGTGTGTACACGATAGAACTTGTCGAAGATGCGTTTCAAATTGTCTTTCTGGATGCCGATGCCGTTGTCAGCGATGCTGATGCAGAAGTGTGTCTCGCCCTGATTGAACGTATGCACCAGTATGGCAAGCGGTCTGTCCTCCTTCCTGTACTTGAAGGCATTGTCCAGCAAGTTGAAGATGATGTTCGTGAAGTGCATCTCGTCGGCATTGATGAAAGGATTGTAGGCTTCGAGCCGCATGTCGAGCGTGCCACCTATTTGCGATACCTTCAGCGAGAAAGTGTCCACCACGTTCTCCGTTATTTCGTTTGCATCAAGTTCCTGCAGCTTCAGGGCAATGTTGTTGTTGTCGAAGAGGCTCATCTGCAGGACCTTTTCCACCTGATAGCGTAGCCTTCGCGTCTCTCCGTCAATGACTCCGCCCAGCCTCTCGTAGGTTTCCTCGCTCTTGTGTACCGACTTGTCGGCAAGCATTTGTGCCGCAAGGGAGATGGTGGAGATGGGTGTCTTGAACTCATGCGTCATGTTGTGGACAAAGTCGTTCTTCATCTCGCTGATACGTTTCTGCCGCACCACGAGGTAGATAGTGATGAGCGACGTGATGAGCAAGATGACGGTGAAGCCCATGGCAGGGGCAACATAGCTGGCAACGCCACGGATGTAGCTGGCTTGGTCGGGGAAGTGTATCACCACGGTTCCCATTTGTCCCATAGGGTCGCTGCGGAAGAGCGTCTGCTGGTAAGTGTTCGTGATGTTGTCGGCTTCGGTATAGTCTTCGCAGCGATACACTTCTCGTCCATCACTTGTATATACTATAAAGTGGAAAGGAAGGGTGATGCCGTTGGCCTGTAGCGCGTTGCGCAGACATCCGTCCAGTACGGCAGGATTGAGCCTGTCCTGAAACCTCTGCTTGCTGGCGGTGTACATGACGGTGAAGATGACTTCGTCGAGCACACCTTGTTCATAGATGAGTGCCTCGCGTGCCTGCTTCTGCAGATTGCTGATGGTTTCGGCCATACGGTTGTACTTGTTCATGCCGAGCGAACCGAGCGAAATGTTGCCGGCGCTGTGCGAGAAGGTGTCAAGCGGCAACATATAGTCCGTCAGGCGGAAGCTGTCGGGGTGAACCGTCTCGGCTTTTCCCGTCTTATGCTGTGCCAGCACCTTCTGAAGGTACCTGAATGTTTCGGCCTTCTCCAGTTCGCGCGATGCCTGATCCAAGCTGCGAAGGACATTCTCGCTGAACTGTTCCTGTCGCATCCTGACCATCGCTTTCGCATAGCTTCCCTGCAAGTAGAGCAAGGCAATGAATGCTATGCAGACAAGCAGGCAGATGAGCCAAATATAACTTCGTTTCATGTTGCAAAGGTAACGATTTATGTTAAAAGAAAAAGAAAAACGTCGACACAAAAGTGCCGACGTTTAACTTATTTAAGAAAAGAGGCTTTTCTAAGTTGCCTTTTTGTTAATTTACTAATCCTTTAGTCTTCCTTCAGAGTTGCTTGGTATTCAGCGACAAGTTTCTGCTGCACATCGGCAGGAACGAGCTCGTAGCTTGCAAACTTGGTGTTGAAGCTTGCACGTCCACCCGTGAGGCTGCTCAATGCAGTGCTGTAGCTTGCCATCTCTTTGAGAGGAGCCTTTGCCGTAAGTTTCTCGTAGCCACTCTCACTACTCATGCCCATTATCATGGCACGACGTCCTTGCAGATCGCTCATCACGTCGCCCATTTTGTCGCTCGGCACGAGGACTTCCACATCATAGATTGGCTCCAGAATCTTCGGACCTGCTTCCTTGAAGGCTTGGGCGAAGGCTTGGCGACCGGCAAGCATGAAGGAAAGTTCGTTTGAGTCAACGGGGTGCATCTTGCCATCGTAAACGATAACGCGGACATCGCGGGCATAGCAGCCAGTGAGGGGACCCTGTTCCATGCGTTGCATCACGCCCTTCAGGATTGCAGGCATGAAGCGAGCATCGATGGCACCGCCCACGACGCTGTTGATGAAGACAAGTTTGCCGCCCCATTCAAGGTCGATGGTCTCCTCGCTCTTGGCGTTGATGCGGAATTCCTGATTGCCAAAGCGGTAAACCTCTTGTGTCGGTGTGCCCTCGACGTATGGCTCAACGATGAGATGAACCTCGCCGAACTGACCAGCACCGCCGGACTGTTTCTTGTGACGATAGTCGGCTCGGGCTGCCTTGGTGATGGTTTCGCGATAAGGAATCTTGGGTTCGTCGAAGGCAATCTGTATCTTTTCGTTGTTCTCCATGCGCCATTTGAGCGTGCGAAGGTGGAATTCTCCCTGACCATGAACAAGAATCTGGCGGAGTTCCTTGCTCTGTTCGATTTGCCACGTCGGGTCTTCCTCGCGCATCTTCTGCAGTGCGTTCATCATCTTCTCGGTCTCACTCTCGTTGACGGCACGGATGGCGCGCGAATACTTGGAGTTGGGATACTTGATGAAGCTGAATCTGTTGTCGCAATCCTTGCCGTTGAGGGTGTTGCCCGTCTTCACATCCTTGAGCTTGACGCTGCATCCGATGTCGCCTGCAACGAGTTCTTCGACCTTGATGCGTGTGGCACCGGCACAGACGAACATCTGTGCGATGCGTTCCTTGCTGCCTCGGTCGGCATTGGTGAGGTCGTCGCCTTCCTTAACGGTGCCGCTCATCACCTTGAAGTACTGCACTTCTCCGATGTGAGGCTCCATGGCTGTCTTGAAGAAGAAGAGGCTTGTGGGACCAGCTGCGTTGGGTGCGACTTCTTCGCCGCGTGTGTTGAAGACTTTGGGCATCTCGTCGACGAAGGGAACGACGTTGCCCAGGAACTCCATAAGACGGCGTACGCCCATGTCTTTCACTGCGTCGACGCAGAAAACGGGGAACATGCCGCGGCTGATGAGTCCTTTGCGAATGCCTTCACGCATCTCGTCTTCGGTGAGACTTTCGCTTTCGAAGAACTTCTCCATGAGCGTTTCGTCGTGCTCAGCAGCAGCCTCTACGAGTGCTTTGTGCATCTCCATTGCCTTATCCATCTGGTCTGCGGGAATATCCTCGATGGTTGGTGCGCCGCCGTCTGGTCCCCAGGAGTATTTCTTCATGAGGAGTACGTCGATGAGGGAGTTGAAGTTGGGGCCAGTCTCCAGCGGATACTGGATGGGAACGACCTTGGGGCCGTAGATGCCGGTGAGCTGTTCGAGCAGTTGGTCAAAGTCGCAGTTCTCGTCGTCGAGTTGGTTGACGAGGAAGATGACGGGCTTGCCGAGTTTTTCGGTGTAGCGGAAGTGGTTTTGTGTGCCTACCTCAACGCCGGCAGCGCCTTTGAGAAGGATGATAGCCGTGTCGGTCACGTTGAGAGCGGTGATGGCTGCGCCTGCAAAGTCATCGCTGCCCGGGCAATCGATGAAGTTGATTTTCTTGCCATTCCACTCCACATGGCAAACAGTGGAGAAGACTGAGTAGCCATATTCATGCTCTACGGGGAAATAATCGCTGACCGTTGTGTGCTGACTGACACGGCCGCGACGTTTGATGATGCCTGCCTCGTAGAGCATTGCTTCGGTCAAGGTCGTCTTGCCGGCTCCGTCATTGCCGAGAAGGGCAATGTTTTTGATTTCATTTGTTTTGTAAGTCTTCATGAAAGTTATAGTTTTTTGTTTATAAATACAGTTTTCGGGCATAAAGTTACTATTATTTAGTGTAACTGCAAGCGTTTTGCTGTATGTTAAACAACATAAGCCTTCATTTCATAAGGTCGGAGATGATGTCGTTAGAGGTGAAGATTCCCTGTTTCGTGAGGCAGAGATGGTCGTCGCGGAGGCAGAGTCGGCCGTTGCTGAGGTGTGGCTCGGCGGCTGCAAGGCAGTAGTTTCTGTCCTGCAGGGGCAGTTCGGAGAGTGGGATGCCGACTGCGGTGCGGAGTCGCGTCATGATGAATTCGTCGTACAATTCGCTGTCGCTCAGCACTTCTGTCTCGTGGGGGACGTCGGCCGAGGCAGCGATGTAGGCCTTGATGTCCGGGAGGTTAGCGCGACGGGTGCGCTCGCCGTCGTAGGAATGAGCACCGGCTCCGAGCCCCAGGTACGGGGTTCCCTGCCAGTAGCAACTGTTGTGACGGGAGTGAAAGCCGGGCTTCGCGAAGTTGGAAATCTCGTAGTGTTGGAAGCCGGCCTTCTCGGTGGCGGACATCAGGAAGTGGTACATCTGGCGGGAGAGTTCTTCGTCTGCCTCTTCGACGAGTCCTTTGCGGAGCATCGTGTCGAGCCTTGTGCCTTCCTCGAAAGTGAGGGAGTAGGCGCTGAGGTGCGTGATGCCGAGGCTAAGGGCTTGCTCCACGTCGCTCTGCCACTGGCTCATGGTCTGCCCGGGCAGTCCGTAGATGAGGTCGATGCTGACGTTTCCGTAGCCAGCCTCTTGACATAGCCGGACAGCGCTGATGGCTTGCTGGGCATCATGGCGGCGCGAGAGGAAACGCAGCAGTGGGTTGCTGAAGGTCTGAACGCCCATGCTGATGCGATTGACGGGCGTTTCCTTCAGACTCTGGAGCCATTGGCGGCTGATGTCGTCGGGGTTGGCTTCGACGGTGACTTCGGCGTCAGGGGCAATGCTGAAGCTTTTGCCGACGAAGTCAAAGAGCCGTTGCAGCAAGTCGGGTGGCAAGAGGCTCGGCGTGCCGCCCCCTATATATATAGTATGTACGCGCGTACATTTATATATATTGTCTTTTCCGTCCAAACGCTGTTGGCATTCGCGCTCAAGGGCATCGACATAGCGAGCCATGACGTCGCCTTGGAGCGTCGTGGAGTAGAAGTCGCAGTAGATGCACCGCGAGCGGCAGAAAGGAAGGTGAACGTAGAGAGAAATCATGAAAAAGGTGAAAAAGTGAAAAGGTGAAAAGTTTAAAAATTGAAAAGGGTTAAAAAGCTAAAGCTGAGGTGGAAAGTGTTCCTTTTCAATGTTTTAACTTTTTAACTCTTTAACTTTTCAACCTTCATCAGTCTCTCATCTTCTGGAAGGTTATCTCGTAGAAGCAGGGGTACACTCCGGAGGTTGCGCTGGTCTGGCCCTCGGTGTGTGGCACGATGAGGCGCACCTTGGCGATGCCTTCGTCGGGGCTGTCCTGCCGTCCGATGCGTATGTATGGGAAGGGAACAAGCCAGCCGCTGGGCACACTGGTGCTGCCGTAGGTGGTATACATTGCTCCGCCGCCGCCCAAGTCCTTCTCGAAGTTGGCTGTGAAGCGGCCTTCGTAGTTCGACACGTTCATGATGTCGGGACTGGGATGCCAGTAGTTCACGTCGTTACGGAGCTGGATGCTGTCGCCCAGGATGTTGAACTCCATGAATCGGCAAATGATGCGTGCCGACTGTCCGCTCTCGAGTTTCTCGCCCGTACCGGGCCTTACGATTTGCATATACACACCCGAATTGCTGAAGAGGACGTATTCGTTGCGGCTGAGGTCGGTCGTGTGGCCTTGGTTCTCGAACTCCTCTTCGGTGATGGGCGTGATGGTGCCCACGTTGCAGAGCACCGTTCCGTCTTCCTCCCTCACCACGATGTCGCGGTTCAGGAACGACTGTATGGCTTTCACCTCTTTGTCCTTCTGCTCGGCGTAGGTCTCGGTCTGCGAGCAGGAAGCGAAGTGGGCCGTCAGCGCGAGGAGCAGGACGGCCGGGAGTGCGTTGAAAAGTGATTTCTTCATTGCGGATTGCATTGTTTCGCCTGCAAAGTTACGGAATATAATTGGAATATCAAAGCACATGGCACAGGATTTCGCATCTTGCCCCACTTTCCGTCCTCCGAAACCCTGTAGGGTTCTGATTGAATGGTCATGACCGTGCAATTGCAGGTTCATGATGTTGCAATTGCACGGTCATGATGCTGCAATCAACGTCGCACGCGGTTCAGGGCAACCAGGAGCGGGGAATGAAGTGGCGGAGGCGGCTGAGATAGTCGTCGGGATAGTCGGCAAGCGAGCAGGCATGGTGCGTGCCGGCCGTCACCCACAGGGATTTCGGTTCGGGTTTGGCTTGGAAGAGGGGATGAACCATGGGGGACGGGACGAAATCGTCGCTGTCACCATGAATGAAAAGCATGGGCCATCGGCACTCAGCCACTTGGCGGAGCGACGAGGCCTCGCTGAAGTTCCAGCCGTAAAGCAGTCCGCAAAGCATCGACGAGGCGTGCAGAATGGGGAAGGGAGGCAGGCCGAAGCGGGCCTTCATCTCGTGGCTGAACTCGTCCCAGACGCTCGTGTAGCCGCAGTCCTCCACGAATCGTACGTCGTCCACGCCTTCGGGCATCGGCTCAGCGCTGACGTTCATCGCCGTAGCCGCACCCATCGAGACGCCGTGGACCACGAAGCGTCGCGCCCCGAAGCGCTCGGCGGCTATCTGCATCCAGCGCACCACGTCGTGTCGCTCCTGCCATCCCATGCCGATGGTCTTGCCCTCGCTCAGGCCGTGGGCATGGAGGTCGGGCAGAAGAACATGGCATCCCAGTTCCCGGTGAAAGAGGCGAGCATAGTCGAGGAAGTCGATGGCGCAGCCACGCCAGCCGTGGAGCACGATGCAGACGGGCGCTTCGCTATGGCGCGAAGGGATGAGATAGGCATGATGGCGTTCGCCGGAAGGCATGGTGGCGAACGTGTCGCGCAAGGCATGGCAAGCCTTCAAGCTGTCGAGCCAAGGCTTGGTCTCGGGATGCCGCTCGATGAATCTCCGGAAGCAGCGCGCCGTGTCCGTCCGCTCCGTTTCCGGCTCCAGGGCATAGCGGAGCATATAGACGCTGCCACCTGCCGTGAGCAAGAGGAGGATGAGGACAAAGGCCAGGAGGCCGCGGCACAGCAGACGTTTCATTTCAGCAATTCGGCATAGCACTCAATGGCTTCCTTCACTTTCTCCACGGCCTCCTGCATCGAGCAGTGCAGCTTTCCGCCGCTGGCGTTGCGGTGTCCGCCGCCACCAAAGAAGCGCGATGCCATCTGGTCGCAAGGGAAGCTGCCCACACTGCGCAGGCTCAGCTTCATCGTGCCAGGGTGTTCGGTGTCCTCGTTAATGAAGATGCTCAGCCGGATGCCAAGCATTGTGAGCGGAATGTTCACGAATCCTTCCGTGTCGCCGTTCTTGATGCGGAAACGCCTACGCTCTTCGTTCGTAAGCGTCATGATGGTGGCGTGGCGGCCAGGCAGCACTTTCATGGAAGCGTACAGCAGGTAGCCCTGCAGACGCAGCCTTCCCTCCGAAGCCGTGTAGAAGACGTTGCGATAGATTTGGTCCTTGTCGATGCCATGGGCAAGGAGTCGGCTGACATGCTCAAAGATGACGGGCCGATTGGAGTTGAACGAGAAGGCACCCGTATCGCACATCATGGCGGCATAGAGGCAGGTTGCCTCCTCAGGCGTGATGCCTTCCATCTCTCCCGCCTCGCACAACATCTGGCAAATCACTTCGGCGGTGGCACACATCGTAGGCTCCGAGCGCATGGCCTGGCAGAAGTTCGGGTCGGGATCGAGGTGATGGTCGATGAGAATGCGCGGCGCCTTGCTCCCGACGACAAGCTCCTCCATGGCTGCAAGGCGTGCCGGTTGGTTCAAATCGCACACCACGATGAGGTCAGCCTCGTCGATGGCAGCCCGTATGTGTTCCTTGTGCTTGGCATTAGTGTTCACCAAAATGGTGTCCGACCCGGGCAGCCATTGCAGGAAGTCTGGGAAGGCATTGGGCACAGCCACCGTGGCTCGCTTGCCTTTCCTCTCGAGTATGTGCTTCAGGGCGAGCGTCGAGCCGATGGCATCGCCGTCGGGATTGACATGAGCGCAGATGAAGATGCGCGAACTCTCTTTCAGTAACTCTGGAATCATTCTTCTTCAGGTAGGGTGGGGAAGGACTTTCCGCCGTCGAGGACTTCCCTGGCCTTGATGACTACAGGGTCGTCCTTGCTCACGAACATGAGATAGTCTTTCATCTCCCCCACATAATTTATTATATTGCCGTAGATGCTTCGCTCAAACAGACGGCGGCTCTTGCGCAACATCAGGTTGCGACGGCGCAACTGGTGCTTCTCGCCGAACTGAGCGAACTTCTCCAGCAGGTTCTCTCCCCTCAGATATTGCTCCATACGGCTGGCAGTTCGCAGGGAAGAGAGCTTCGCGCGGTTCTCGTCGGCATAGGCAAAGGCAAACTGATGCACGAGTCCCGTGTAGATGGCTTCACGGTAATAGGTCGTGACCTCCGACGTGTCCTCCGGAACAAAGATGTCCGGCGTGATTCCACCCCCGCCATAAACGATTCGGCCAAGGCTCGTACGGTACTGTTCGCCTTCCTGGTGGATGCTATCCTGCGTGAAATATTCTCCACGCTCGTAGCGTGCCAGCAAATCCTGCTCGTACTCTTCGCCGTGACCCTTCTCGTATGGCTTCTGAATGCAGCGGCCGCTCGGCGTAAAGTAACGCGCCACCGTGAGACGGACCACGCTCCCGTCGCGGAAGTTCATGGGCTGTTGCACCAGACCCTTGCCAAATGTACGCCTTCCGATGATGGTTCCTCGGTCATTATCCTGTATTGCTCCGGCAAATATCTCGCTTGCGCTGGCAGAAAACTCGTCGACCAAGACCACAAGGGGCAGTTCCTGGAACGAACCGCGCCCGTCGCTGTTGAACTCTTCGCGCGGACTTTTGCGTCCCTCGGTATAGACTATCAGCCTTCCCGCCGGCAAGAATTCGTTGACCATCTGTATGGCTATGTGCATATATCCACCGCCATTTCCACGCAAGTCAACGATAAGTCCCTCCATCCCTTCGATGTTCAGGTTGGCAAGGGCTACCAACATCTCAGCATACGTCTGCTCTCCGAAGTTTTTGATACGCAGATATCCCGTATTCGCACCCATCATGAAGTAAGCATCCACGCTTGCCACGGGGATATCGCCTCGCGTTACGGTGAAATACTGTAGGTCGGGCGAGCCATGCCTCTTGATTCCGAGCTTGACCTTAGAGCCTTTCACACCCTTCAGGCGCTTCATTATTTCAGTATCCTCCATCCCTACGAGCGACGTCGTGTCGGCTGTGACGATACGGTCACCGGCAAGAACGCCGACTTTCTCGGCAGGTCCGCCATGAATCACTGACATTACGTTCACCGTGTCACGCTCCACTCGGAACTGAACGCCGATGCCCGAGAAGGAACCCTTCAGGTCTTCGCTTGCTTCCTCGGCGTCTTTCGGGCCAAAGTAGCGGCTATGCGGGTCGAGCTCACTGAGGATTTGGGGCATAGCGTCTTCCACAAGCGTATTCATGTCCACGGTGTCGACGTAATTGTTGTCGATGAGCTGTAGAAGGTAGCCCACTTTCGACGAACCCGTGTTGATGATGTTGATGCGCCCTGTAGAGAAATGGCTGGTATAGAACGTTCCGATGCAAATACCGGCTATCGTTCCGAGTGCAATGAAGAGGGGTGTGAACCGATGCTTTGTGTCTGGATTCATTGGAGTGAGTGTCTTGAGGGTCAGAATGGAATGGCGTTTCGGTATGTTCAGCAGGGGATGGGGATGAATTCCACGTCGATTCCTGCCCTTCGGAGCAGGTCGACACCGTCGGTGAGGCGGTATTCTCGACTATAGATGACGCGCCGTATGCCTGCCTGGATAATGAGCTTTGCGCACTCGATGCAGGGAGAATCGGTGACATAGAGCGTCGATCCGTCGCTATTGTTACCGCTTCTTGCTATTTTTGTTATAGCATTTGCTTCGGCATGGAGCACATAGGGCTTGGTCGCGCCGTTTTCTTCGCAGACGTTTTCAAAGCCGCTGGGCGTGCCATTGTAGCCGTCGCTGATGATCATCTTGTCCTTTACGACGAGGGCACCTACTTGCCGGCGCTCGCAATAACTGTTTTCGCTCCAGATATGAGCCATCCGTAAGTAGCGGAGGTCAAGGTCGTGCTGTTTCTTAGGGTCGTTCATTGTTGGCTAAATGATGTTGTTTCGCTTGAGAAGGGCCTTGATGTCGGGCTCTTTTCCTCTGAAGTTCTTGTAGAGGGTCAAGGGGTCGGCCGTGCCACCCCTTTGGAGTATTTCCTCTCGGAAACGTCGCCATGTGGCTTTATCCATGATGCCTTTCTCCTGAAAGAGGCTGAATGCGTCGGCATCGAGCACTTCGGCCCACTTGTAACTGTAGTAGCCGGCGGCATATCCTCCGCTCATGATGTGGGAGAACTGTACGCTCATGTTTGTGCCATCGACGTGGTTGAGCAGCTGCGTCCTGCGCCATGCCTGCGTTTCGAAGTGCATGATGTCGTCGGAGAGCGGGCTTGTGATGGTATGATAGGCCATGTCGAGCATGGAAAAGCTGAGCTGTCTGATGCATAAGTAACCGCAGTGGAAGTTCCTGCTCTGGCGGATGCGGCGTATAAGTTCGTCGGGCAGCGGCTCTCCTGTCGTGTAGTGGAAGGCGAAGGTGTGGAGAAAGTCGGGCTCCGTGGCGAAGTTTTCCATGAGCTGCGACGGCAGTTCCACGAAGTCGCGGAGGACGTTTGTGCCGCTTTGTGCCTTGAAGTGGACTTGGGAGAAAACGCTGTGGAGGGCATGACCGAACTCGTGGAGGAAGGTTTCCACTTCGCCCAGGGTCAGCAGGGAAGGCTTCTCGGCCGTAGGCTTCGTGAAGTTCATGACGATGCTGACGTGCGGACGGTGGTCGTGGCCTTCGTCGTCGACGTATTGTTCCTGGAAGTCTGTCATCCAGGCACCGCTCTGTTTGTTGTCACGGGGAAAGAAGTCGGCGTAAAGGACAGCCAGAAACGTGCCGTCCTCATCGTAGATTTCGTAGGCATCCACGTCGGGGTGGTACACCTCGATGTCGGGCTCAGGGCGGAAGGTGATGCCGTAGAGCTTGGTGGCGAGGCCGAAGACGCCTTTCTTGACGTTTTCCAACTGGAAATAGGGACGGAGCATCTCGCTGTCGATGTTGTACTTTTCGAGCTGAAGCTTGTGGCTTAGGTATGCCCAGTCCCAGGGTTCGGGGCGCGTGGCGGAGAGATTCTCCACTTCCTCCCTTGCCACCGGCATGTAGGCCTCCAGGAGTTTCTCCGTGAGGTCTTCCACTTTGCTGCTCGAGCCTGCCATTCTGTTCTTGAGGGCGAAGTCTGCGTAGCAATCGAAGCCGAGCAGACGGGCCAACTCAAGGCGTAGGTTCACGATGCGGCGGACGATTTCGCGGTTGTCGCGTTCGTCGCCCTTGCAGCAGATGGTGTTTTTGGCGATAAACATCTGCCGTCGGAGCTCACGGTTGTCGGCGTAGGTGATGAAGGGGCCGAAGGATGGTGCCTGAAGGGTGAAGAGCCATCCCTGCTTGCCTTTTTCCTTGGCGGCGAGGGCTGCGGCCTCCCGAACCGTGTCGGGCAGGCCTTGGAGGTCGGCCTCGTTGGTGATGTGGAGTTCATACTGAGCCGTCTGTGCCAAGACGTTCTGGTCGAACTGCAAACCGAGTTGGGCCAGCTCCGTCTCTATTTGGGCAAAGCGCTCTTTGTCTGTTTCTGAAAGCAATGCTCCGCTGCGGATGAAGGCATCGAAAAGGTCGTCGAGGAGCTTCTTCTCGTCGGGTTTCAGCACCTCGGTCTTTGCATCGACGTGCTCCTTCACGGCCTTGACGCGGAGGAAGAGTTTCTCGTTGTGCATGATGCGAGCGTAGTGCTCGGTGAGCATGGGCGAGAGCTTCTGTGCCAGCGCGTCCATCTCGTCGGAAGTATTGGCGCTGAGCAGGTTGAAGAACAGGGATGTGGTGCGCTCCAAGAGCCTTCCCGTCTGGGGAGCGATGGTGTTCTGGAAAGTGGGAGGTTCTTGGCTCGACGCGATGCGTTCGATGGCCTCGTCCTCCTGCCGCATGGCCTCCAGGATGGCTGGCTCGTAGTCGGTCAGACGGATTTGGGAGAAGGGTATCGTGCCGTGCCGTGTCGGGAAATCAGGCTGGAGCAGTATGTTTACATTATTCATAATACGCGCGCGTAGGAAAGTGGCTGTGCATCCTCACCGCCTCCCCCGATGGGAAGAAGCCTTCGGGTTGTCTGCCACTTCATTTGGCGTGCAAAGGTACGAAGAAAAATTAAAAATTAAAAATTAAAAATTAAAAATTGATAGTTGAAAGCCTAAAACGGTTTTTGAAAACTTCAAATGACAAAAACTTCATGGCAAAAACAAACGGGACGCGCCTGCCCGATTCCTCCCGCGACATTGCGTGGCTGTCAACTCCGCGCGCGTCATTCATTGCATGGTCATGATGCTGCAATTGCAGGGTCATGATGTTGCAATTGCATGGTCATGACCCTGCAAACAGAACCCTGTAGGGTGTCGGCAAGCGTAAAACGGCGAGAGATTATTTATCGGCTTTTGTGGGAGGGCGGACACACCACGGCGCGACCCTACATTTCGACAGTTTTCAAGTCGCAACCATCAATTTTTAATTTTTAATTTTTTATTGTTAATTATTCTTTGTAACTTTGCGGTGGAAAACATCTAAAACACTAAAAAACGCAAGTCATGAACCATGGATTCGTAAAGGTGGCTTCGGCCATCCCGTCGGTCAAGGTTGCCGACCCGCAGTACAACGTGGAGCAGATAGAATCGCTCGTCATCCAGGCAGAAGGCAAAGGCATAGAAATCATCTGCCTGCCAGAGCTTTCGCTCACAGCCTATTCCTGTGGCGACCTCTTCCAGCAGCAATTGCTCCTCGACGAGGCAGAGATGGCGCTCATCCACCTGATGAACACCACGCGAGGCCTCAACATCATCAGCATCATCGGCTTGCCCGTGGCCTATCGCGGCGCGTTGCTCAACTGCGCAGCCGTCGTCCAGCGTGGCAAAATCCTCGGCCTCGTGCCTAAGACATACCTGCCCAACTACAAGGAATTCTACGAGAAACGGTGGTTCCAGAGCGGCGCCGATGCCCCGGAAGGCACGGTGCTCATCTGCGGACAGCAGGTGAAGGTGAGCTCCCACCTGCTCTTCAGCACGCCATCCTGCACTTTCGGCATCGAACTCTGCGAAGACCTCTGGGCACCCATCCCGCCCAGTTCGATGCTCACCCTGCAGGGTGCCGACATCATCTTCAACCTCAGCGCCGACAGCGATGCTGTGGGCAAGTACACATACCTGCAAGGTCTGCTCGCAGGCCAAAGCTCGCGCACCATTAGCGGCTACGTCTATTGCGCATGCGGCTACGGCGAGAGCACTCAGGACGTGGTCTTCAGCGGCAAAGCCCTCATCTACGAGAACGGCATCCTGCTCGCCGAGGCTAAGCGACACCAGCTCGTGCCGCAGATGCTCGAGGCTGAAATCGACGTGGAGCGCCTCCGTAGCGAGAGAAGGAAGAACACTACCTTCGCAGCATGTCAGGCATGGTGCCTCAAGGCCGAAGGACAATGGCAGACGGTCGACACCGAGCGCGTCCCAGCCCGACCCTTCTCCCTCACCAGAGCCGTCGATCCCCATCCATTTGTCCCCACGGGTAAGCGGCTCGACGAACGCTGTGCCGAGATACTCGACATTCAAATAGAAGGATTAGCCAAGCGCATTCAGCACACTGGGTCACAGACTGTTGTCCTTGGCATCAGCGGTGGGCTCGACAGCACCCTCGCCCTTCTTGTCTGCGTCGGCACCTTCGATAAGCTCGGCCTCAGTCGTCGTGGCATCGTAGGCATCACCATGCCAGGATTTGGCACTACGGATCGCACCTATACCAACGCCGTCAATCTCATGAAGCTGCTCGGCATCACCATCCGCGAAATCAGCATCCGCGAGGCTTGCCTGCAACATTTCGCCGACCTCGGACTCGATGCCGACAAGCACGACGTGACCTACGAGAATAGCCAAGCGCGCGAGCGGACACAAATCCTCATGGATGCGGCAAACCAGACCAACGGCTTCGTCGTGGGGACCGGCGACCTCAGCGAACTGGCCCTCGGATGGGCAACGTACAACGGCGACCATATGTCGATGTACGGCGTGAATGCATCCGTTCCGAAAACGCTTGTCCGCCACCTCGTCCGTTGGGTTGCCGACCACACGAAGGACGAAATCACCGCTCAGACGCTGCTCGACATCGTGGATACCCCCATCTCGCCCGAACTCATCCCCGCCGACGAGCAGGGAAACATCACGCAGAAGACGGAAGACCTCGTCGGCCCTTACGAACTCCACGACTTCTTCCTCTACTATATGCTCAGGTGGGGCTTCCGCCCGGCCAAGATATATCTACTGGCACGCCAAGCCTTTGGGCAAACATTCGACGACGCCACCATCCGGAAGTGGCTTCGCACATTCTGCCATCGCTTCTTCTCCCAGCAGTTTAAGCGTAGCTGTCTACCCGACGGACCGAAGGTTGGCAGTTGTTCCCTCAGCCCAAGAGGCGACTGGCGAATGCCAAGCGACGCCTCAGCCTCGCTCTGGCTCAAGGAATGCGACGAGCTTGGATGAAAGAATGGAAATTGACCTACCATGAAACAAACAAGAATTTGGTTGGCAGCGCTCTGCTTCCTGACAGCAACCATCAGCTCCTTGGGCAAACACCTCAATCGGAATCGCGTAGTCACCAACCCCATTGACCTCGACTACGCCTTCACACACAACCACAACGAAGGCAGAGAAGCCGCAGACCCCACAGTCATACTCTTCGGCGGGCGTTACTATCTCTTCGTCTCGATGTCCTATGGTTATTGGAGTTCCGATGATATGCAGCACTGGAAGTTCATCACGAACGACATCCTGCCGTTCAGCAACTATTCACCGGCCGTCATGTCCTACAAGGGAGAGCTTTACTTCATGGCCTCCTACACGAACTCACTCTACAAGACCTCCACGCCCGAGGACGGCAACTCCTGGGTGCTCGTCACCGACAAACTACGTCCTTACCCCGACAATTCCGCCCGTACGGCAGTGGACCCCTATCTTTTTGTCGACGACGACGAGCGCGTCTACCTCTACTGGGGCTGTAGCATGAAAGAACCAATCATGGGCGTTGAGCTAGATCCCGATAACGGCTTCCAGGACAAAGGCGAGCCCGTAGCCCTTATCGAACATCACGAAAAGACCTATGGGTGGGAATGTCGCGGTCACAAGAACGAGACATCGGAGCCAAGCAGCAGCGAAGGAGCTGCCATGCTGAAGCATAACGGGCGATACTACCTGCAATATGCCGGACCGGGCACAGAGTTCGACTGCTACGGCGATGCCCTCTACACATCACAGTCTCCCCTTGGCCCCTTCGAGCATCACCCCGCTTCGCCCTTCAGCATTAAGCCTGGGGGGTGGATGACGGGCGCTGGTCACGGCGACACGTTTCAGGACAAGCATGGCAACTGGTGGCACGTCGCTACAACGGTCGTCTGTCAACGTTTCCTCATGGAGCGTAGGATAGCTTTCTGGCCGCTCTTCTTCACGGACGACGGAGGCTTGTGTGCCATCACCCACATCGGCGACGAGCCATACGTCCTGCCAGACAGCAAGAAGGACTGGCAACGACAGTCGCCCGCAACGGGATGGGCTGACATCTCTGTAGGGAAAAGCATCACAGCCTCTTCGCAGATGGAGAAACATCCAGCATGGATGGCTGCCGACAACAGCATCAGGACATGGTGGAGCGCGACGTCCGGCAATCCGGGCGAGTGGCTCATGATAGATATGGGGCGGAAGTGCCGCATCGATGCCGTTCAACCGAACTTTGCCGACGAAGGGTTTGGTCGCTATGATGCTCAAAATCCTAAGTCACCCTATCGATATACAGTGGACACATCGTCCGACGGCATCAATTGGCAGACAGTCATTGACCGCTCACAAAACACCGATACACGTCCTCACGAATTGCTCGTACTCCCTAAACCTGTGCATGCTCGCTTCGTAAGGGTCAACAATGTTGCCGTACTCTCAGGCAAATTCTCAGCATACGACCTCCGTGTCTTCGGCAAGTCAAAGGAGCGTAAACCAGAAGCCGTCAAGTCGTTCAAGGCCGAAAGAGGTCAAGATCGCCGTCGCATCATGCTCACATGGCAAAAGACGAAGCGCGCCACATCCTATATGGTACGTTGGGGCATACGGCCAGACGAACTCTTGAATGCCTGCAAGACTGCCAGTCCAGAGCTTGAGCTTGGATTGCTTTCCACCGACCAAGAATACTTTTTCCGTGTAGACGCTCTTAATGAAGGCGGTATCACGCATGGAAAGACAATAATAAAAAAATAATTTCATTTACCTAAAACTAACCCATTATCTAATGAATGTAGAAAAAATCATGCAAGGCCTGGAACAAAAGCATCCAGGCGAAAGAGAGTATCTTCAAGCCGTCCGCGAAGTGCTGGAAAGCATAGCGGATGTCTACAACAAGCACCCAGAGTTCGAGAAGGCAAAGATCGTGGAACGCCTCGTCGAGCCAGAGCGTATCATCACCTTCCGTGTGCCCTGGGTGGACGACAAGGGCGAGGTTCAGGTCAACCTCGGCTACCGTGTGCAGTTCAACAGCGCCATCGGTCCCTACAAAGGCGGTTTGCGTTTCCATGCTTCTGTGAACCTTTCCATCCTCAAGTTCCTTGGCTTCGAACAGACATTCAAGAATGCTTTAACCACACTCCCCATGGGTGGTGGCAAAGGCGGCAGCGACTTCTCTCCAAGAGGGAAGAGCGATGCAGAAATCATGCGCTTCTGTCAAGCCTTCATGTCAGAGCTCTTCAAGTACATCGGCCCAGATGTTGACGTGCCGGCGGGTGACATTGGAGTCGGCGGACGCGAGATTGGCTACCTTTTTGGCATGTATAAGAAGCTCACGACGCAGTTCCATGCAGCCACTCTGACAGGCAAAGGCTTGGAATGGGGCGGAAGTATCCTTCGTCCGGAGGCAACAGGTTTCGGTGCCCTCTACTTCGTCAACCAGATGATGCAAACACATGGTCTCGACATAAAGGGAAAGACTGTTGCCCTCAGCGGCTTCGGCAACGTGGCATGGGGTGCAGCAAAGAAGGCGACGGAGCTTGGGGCAAAGGTCATCACCATCAGCGGTCCCGACGGATACATCTACGATCCTGCCGGTCTCGACGCTGATAAGATAGACTATATGCTCGAACTTCGTGCCAGCGGAAACGACATCTGCCAGCCTTACGCCGAAAGGTTTGCCGGCTCAACCTTCTTCGAGGGCAGGAAACCATGGGAGCAGAAGGCCGACATCTACCTTCCTTGTGCCACACAGAACGAGCTCAATGGCGAAGATGCCGACAGGATTCTTCAGAACAAGCCGCTTTGCGTGGCCGAGGTAAGCAACATGGGTTGCACGGCAGAGGCAGTCGAGAAGTTCATCAAGGCAAGGCAACTCTTTGCTCCGGGCAAGGCCGTGAATGCAGGAGGCGTAGCGACTTCGGGTCTTGAGATGACGCAGAATTCGATGAGAATCAGTTGGTCGGCCGAGGAAGTCGACAAGCGTTTGCATCAAATCATGGCAGGCATCCATGAACAATGCGTCAAGTATGGCAAGGAAGACGGCTACGTCAACTACGTCAAGGGTGCAAACATCGCCGGCTTCATGAAGGTTGCCAAAGCCATGATGGCACAAGGCATCGTGTAGCGGAAAGCTCGGCGAGCGCAGCGAAGCCAAGGCTTTCGTTCATGATGGCACAAGGCATCGTGTAGCGAAGCCAAGGCTTTCGTTCATGATGGCACAAGGCATCGTGTAAGTGAACGAAGGTTTCTATAAGAAAGGGAGCGAAGTTATTCTTCACTCCCTTTCTCCGAATATGAGACTTCCTATGCGGACCATGTTCGAACCGTGGCGGACGGCAATAGGATAGTCGTGGCTCATGCCCCAACTGCGAATGTCCCAACCGCCATTAACCATTGAGGATTGACCATTGACCGTTGACCATTGGCCATTAATGGTGTTGAACAACTGGTTGGCACGCTCGAAGTCATTGGCGATGCGGACTTCGTCGTCGGTGTTCGTGGCCATGCACATGAGGCCTCGGATGCTGACGTTCCGGTACTCACGCCACACGCCGCTCTGCATGTAGGCAAGGAGTTCGTCGGGCAGGAAGCCGAACTTTGTCTCTTCCTGGGCAACGTGTACTTGCATTAGGACGGGGATGATGCGTCCCAGGCGTCCGGCCTGCTTGTCGATCTCGCGAAGCAAGTGGTCGCTATCGACAGCATGAATGAGGCTGACGAAAGGGGCGATGTACTTCACTTTGTTGGTCTGCAAGTGCCCAATGAAGTGCCATTCGATGTCCTGGGGCAAGGCTTCGTGCTTCTGCACCATTTCCTGCACATGACTTTCGCCGAAGATGCGCTGTCCGGCATCGTAGGCTTCCTGTATCATCTCTGCTGGATGATACTTGCTGACGGCCACGAGTTTGACTTCGGGGGGCAGCGTTTGCTTGATTTTACTTATCTGTTCCTTCGGACTTTCCATTATCTTCTGCTTTGAACTTGAAGACATCTATAATGGGCGTCTCGGCGATAGAGACGACGACCCACTCGCCCAGAGTGCCCTTCATGCATTCATCGAGGCGACTGACAGCGCGATGGAAGTCGTTGGCCTGCACGAGGGCCGACTGCACGGTGCGCTTTTCCACGCCGGATTTCTCGTCGATAGTGATGTAGGCAATACGTGCCTTGAACCAACGGTCGTCGTTTAGGTCTTCACTGTCGAAGAGATCGGTGAGACGGGCACGCTTGATGTCGGTCACGATGAACTCTCCCGACATGAATGGTGTTATCTCTTCGATGAAACGCTTCTCAGCTTCGGTGAAACTGAGTGCATCGACCAAATATGTCTCTGTGGTCTTCTTGATGAGACCGCTTTCCAAGGTCTTGTCATAACGGACCTTGCATTCAAACCATTCGCTTTGCATGTTCTTTATTTCTTTTATTATTTTAGTCGTTTGGGATAAGTCCTGTAAAGACGTACCAAAAGACAAAGTTACGGATTTTTTCTTAATAGCGAATGTTTTCTTATAAAGTTTTTGCCGAAAGAAAGAATAAATGTTTCAAATGCTCGCTGAACTTACGTTTATTTTCAGAAGATACCTTAAATACACGCCACATCCGTTTAGTGGAGAAAACTTATTGAATTAATCGAAATCGCTCACGTTCGGCCAATTGCAAGCACGCTTGCTTGGCTCTCGCTCAATCGCGACAATTCTAAATAGTTTTCCTTAAAGCAGACACGACTTCCTTTTTGAAGTTGCCAATCATTTTGAAAAATGGACTTCCGAATCTGCTTTCGATGCAAACAGGACGGCTGAAGCGTATGGTTTCAGCTTCCCAGCTGTGTAGGCAAAAGTCCTCTTCGTTCCGACATTCCACATGGTCACCTGTCACTACATAGTAGCCTTCAATCTCGCCAGCATGAACGAAGAGGGCAATTGAGGGCTGAAATTGCAGATTATTTGGCGAAAGGGATAATTTTTGGGGGTATACGTATAGCTGTCAAACTACACACGAGTAGTTTGCAAACTATTCACTAGTAAATCGCAATTTATCCATTAGTAAATTGCAAATTACACATTAGTAGTTTGGACATGGCTCAGGCGTGGAAGGGTTTCGTCGCCTGATAACTTTTTAACATTTTAACCTTTAACCTTTTAACCTTTTGATGATGTCTTGCCTGCCGATGCTGTGCAGGTAGCGCTCTATCTGACGACGTTCCTCGGGTTTGTACCAGAAGAAGAACATACGTTGCTGTTGCTTCTCTTGCGGCGTCTTGGCAGAGAAGATGGGCTGGAGCGTGTAGGGATTGTAGCCTGTGGCCCAGCAGGTAGTGGCCATGGTGAGCGGCGTTGGCGTGAAGTCCTGCACTTGTTCCAGCTGGAAGTCCAGTTGCTTGGTCTGTATGGCGAGGTCGGCCATGTCGAGAGCCGTGCAGGCGGGATGGCTGCTGATGAAGTAGGGGATGATTTGTTGCCGAAGGCCTGCCCGACGGCAAGTGGCATCGAAGATGCTTTTGAACTGCCGGAAGAGCGTGAACGAAGGCTTTCGCATGACGTTGAGGACGGCATCGCTGGTGTGCTCGGGTGCAACCTTGAGCCGTCCGCTGACGTGGCGCGTGATGAGTTCCCGGGTGTAGTCCTTTGCGGCGCGGTTGAGGGTGTCGTCTTTCCAGTCGTGCAAAAGCATGTCATAGCGAATGCCGCTGCCGATGAAGCTTTTCTTGATGCCGGGCAAGGCATCGACACTCCTGTAGATGTCGAGCAAAGGGCGGTGGTCGCCGTTCAGATTAGGGCAGATGGCCGGGTGGATGCACGAGGGGCGTTTGCACTTCTCGCACAGCTCTTGCCGTCTGCCCCTCATCATATACATGTTGGCACTCGGGCCTCCCAGGTCGCTGAGGTAGCCCTTGAAGTCGGGCATCCTTGTGATTGCTTCCACTTCCCGAAGGATGCTTTCCCTGGAACGGCTCACGATGAACTTCCCCTGATGCGCGCTTATGGTGCAGAAGGCACAGCCGCCAAAACATCCACGGTGGAGCGTTACGCTGTGACGTATCATTTCATAGGCAGGGATGCGCTTGTCCTTGTACTTGGGATGGGGCAGGCGTGTGTAGGGAAGGTCGAAGCTGTGGTCGAGTTCCTCCGTGGTGAGAGGGGGATAAGGGGGATTGACTACCACCCACTTGCCCTTGGTCTGCTGCAGGAGTCGCTGGGCGTGCATCTTGTTGCTCTCTTCCTCGATGTGGCGAAAGTTCTCGGCATGTAGCCGCAAGTCGCGGAGGCAGTCCTCGTAGCTGTGCAGGATGATGTCGTCTTCCTTGATTCCGCCCGGGATGTCTTCCTTGTCTTTGCAGAGGAAGGCTATTTGTCGGAGTTCTTTCGTCGCAACGTCTCTGAGCACTTGCCTTGTGATGCAGGGCTCGCCGTTCTCGTCGTAATGAAGCAAAGGGTGGTAGCTGTTGATGGCATCGGTGAGCCGGCCGACGAGTGCGAGCGTGGCCTTCTCGCCCATGCCGTAGGTGATGAGGTCGGCATCGCAGTCGCATAGGATGCTTGGGCGAAAGCGTTCCTGCCAATAGTCGTAGTGCATGACGCGCCGAAGGCTTGCCTCTATGCCTCCGAGCACAATGGGGACGTCGGGGAAGAGCTGCCTTATGATGTCGGTATAGACGATGGTCGGGTATTCGGGCCGAAGGTCGTGACGTCCGTCGGGGCTGTAGGCATCCTCGCTTCTGAGCCGTCTTGCGGCAGTATATTTGTTGACCATCGAGTCCATGCAACCGGGCGAGACGCCGAAGAAAAGGCGTGGACGGCCAAGCTTCCTGAAGTCTCGCAGGTCACCGTGCCAGTCGGGTTGCGGAACGATGCAGACGCGCAGGCCTTCTGCCTCGAGCAATCGCCCGATGACTGCTGCGCCGAAGGCAGGATGGTCCACGTATGCGTCGCCACTGAAGAGGATGACGTCGGCACATTCCCAGCCTCGCAGGTCCATCTCCTTGCGGGTCGTAGGCAACCAATCGGACTTGTTTGTCATTGATTCGAGTTTCGGATGCGCCCGAAAGCCTGTGTCTGTGCCCATTTGCTGCTCTGTTTCGATAATGGTTAAGCGTTCTTCTGATAATGGTTAAGCATTCTGCCCGTAACCGTCAAGGGTTCTGCGGATAAGGGTCAAGCGTTATTTCCGACCCCTTTGACATGCCGGACGGAACGCCCCGAACTTCATCCGCTGACTGCCGACCGTTGGCCGCTGAAGCCATTGCTCGACGGAGCCAACAGCGGCCGTTGGACATAAGACATCTGTTGAGCGCATCGCAGTCAGGCACTAATCGACCTTCAACGACGCCTTCAGTGCATCGAGTTGCTCCTTTTTCCAGTCGATATAAAGGAGGATGAGTTGGTGCAGACCGAACGCCTTCATGTCGTTGTGGAAAAGGACTTCTTGGCAGAAGTTCAGCAGTTGTGGGTCCGGCTCGCCTGCTGAGAGCAGTGAGCGGACGTTGAGTCTGAGCTTGTCGAGAACGCTGTCCTCCACGATGCCGTTGCTGTCGAGCAGGTCGGAGAAGAGGTTATACTGGTCGATGGTTGCAAGATGGGCCTCCTCGATGCTCAGCTTTCGCGAGCCCTTCATGTTGCAAAGTATTGTGAACGCCATTTTGTATTAACGATTTGACGATTTAATGTTTACTATTTTGATTGTCTTATTTTCTTATTTTCTTATTTTCTAAATCCCTTATTCTCCCATTCCCTCGTTCCGTCATCGTCCTACTTGCCCATCAGGAAGTCGACGGCAATGCCCATGATGTTGCGTCGCGCCTCGTTTTCCTTGATACATTCGAGCGGGAAGCCGAAGGCAAGGACACGGTAGCCGGGACCAGGGTAGGCTACGGCAGCAGGATAGCCCGTCGCGTCATATTTCATCGTGTTGAATGCTCCGCCCACACCTTCGATGATGTCTGTGCTACGCACCCAATAATTCTGCTCATTCGGTCGGCTGTAGATGGTAGCGGCATTGTTCAAGCCCTGAACGCCACAGATACTGTCCGCAGGGACAGAGCCTGAAAAGCGATACTTCAGTTTGTCTGCCACGAAAGCATCCAGCTGTGCGCTGTGAATGTCACTGCCGATGAAGGCTCCACTCACCATGATTGACGTGCCTTGGAGCGTTAGTTGTGAGATGGCAGAAAGCATTTCCGGCGTGAAGGCTCTGCGTCGCGTCAGGGAGTAACCGTCGTCCTTCTGCGCACCGAGTATGAATCCGGCAATACGATACTGCCGTAAGTCGAGATGAGGGAGCTGCACGGGCGTAGTGCTACTGATGCTGAGCCCGGGATGCAGGGCAAGAATGTCGGCAGCGTGGCGGACGCTGTAGTCATGAGTGTTGCCTGCAAGGAACATACCTTCCCATTCATCGCTGCTGACGCCAAATCCGTCGTCCGTTTCCTTGCCGTATCCGCTCTTATAGAAACTCAGTTGTCGCCCACAGTAACCAGGAGTCTTCACATCTATCACGCCTGGATCGCTGTCGAAGTCAAAGCCTCCGGTCATCTCGCTGTCGAATGGGAGCGGACTTGCCAGCCTTTGGAATCCATCGACAAGAAGGATGGAGGTGGCATCCTGCCTTTCGGAGACGGCAGCGCACACCACGTCGCTCGAAAGGCTCGCCCCTCCGTCGTTGACGGCCTCCACTCGGAAGCTATAGAGCACGCCTGGCGTGGCATCAAGCTGGAAGTTGCACTCACGACCGTTTACATAGTGTCCGTTGTCGAAGTCGCCTTGTCCTTTCTTCACATAGACAATGTACCCTTCAGGCTTGGCTGTTGGCTCCGAAACGTCTTCCCTTGGCGTCCAACTGACCGTGATTTGCTTGCTTTCGTTGTTGGCTTCGGCCGAAAGGCCAGCCACCGGAAGCGGTTGAACCACGTAGTCCTTGCCTCCATGGATGGCAGATACGAAGCGAAGCATTCCCTTATATATGGAACGCGACATGAGGAACTTGAAGTAAGGGTCGTGGCCGAAGCGCATATCTGCCCAGTTCTGGTGGCTGAGCATCTCGAAGATAATGGCCGGAACCTGCGGGTCGCGAGTCTCACCGTAGTTGCGATCGTAGAGATCCCTACGGTTCCAGAAACCTAATTCACGGGAGAGGTCGGCAGTGACCTGTGTCATTATCATATCAGCGAGGTCGCGACTGACAAGTCGGGAAAGCCCTGCTGCCGTACGACCTTCATAGAAATCGGTGGAATAGATGCCGAGGGAGCCGACAAGGGTGTTGTCCGTCCGGAATCCGGCATCGCTGTGAACGGAGACATAGAGTTCGATGGGGACGCAAAGGCCACTGTCTCCTTTCAGATAGTTACTCCCTTTGGTGAGATAGTTGAGGGTTAATGGGCGAGTATTAACGTCGTCTTTGCCATCATCGTTGCCCCTTCGGGAATAAACACTGTCGGGCATGCCGTACCATTGCGCAGAATATCGGGCTGCCTCAAGGCATCGTGGCAAATCACTCCCTATGGGAAGGACCATCGTCGTGTCGCCTCTGACGATGTTTCCCATGCCTCCTCCGAGCCGGACGGCGTCGGCTGTGACCACACCCTTGTAGTTACTTAGGTTGGAGAGAACGATGCAATTGTCCTCGGACTGCCCTTTGTTGAAATGAAAGGTGCCGAGATAGACCCATGTGCCTCCGCCCATTTGCTGGTTGACGCGGAAGTTTGTGGCGATGCCTCCGTGCCTTACGGTGTAGTTGGCATCAGAGATACTGCCAGGAACGGTCTGATATGAGACATAGACGGCGTAGTCATCTTCCACGAGGATTTCGGGAATCCAGACCACGTCGCTCGTGGTTCGCTTGCTCGTCGTGGCTTCTATCATGCGGAACGTGCCGCGTCGGAAGGGATTCTCGCCGTTCTCGTAGCCTTCTTCCTTGTGCCCGAAGCCGATACCTCCGTACTGCCAATGGTAGGAACTAACGCGTTCCTCGTAGCGACTGCCGTCCATGATGTAGTCATTGTCCACGATTATTTCCTGCTTCTGCCAGTCTCTTTCTCTCGGGGTGAAGAGTATGGCTCCGGCATTCTGTAGCATCGGGATGAGATAGGGCACGACGAAGGTCTGCGTGAACATGTCTTCGGTGGTGCAGAAAAGGCGTGGCCGCTGCCAACGCCATTCTTTCTTGTCGAAACTGAAGTATTTTCCGTGGCTATGGCAAACGCTGAGATGCCTTCCTTGCAGTCCCCTCTTGATGTCGAAGGGTCGGCTCATGGGCATCACCCAAGGGTTTCCCTTGTAGAGTTCCCTTCGGTAAATGCGGGCGGTGTCTGCGCGATCCATCATACTCGTGGGGATGAGTTGCTCGATGGGCGTGTCCTTCGCCAGGATGGAAACGTCGTAGGTGTTGTAAGGCATGGGGAGGCAGCGCTTGACGTCAACGTAGAGGTCGCCCACGGTGAGGGGTGTGAGCGGCTGGGCAATGAAGTTGTCGGAGACGACGATGGTGATGTGCTTCTCTTGTGTGTTGACGATGGCGTCCTCCACCGTTATCTTGCCGAGGTTGGGGAAGGAGGGATTGGAGTAGGAGAGGAAGTATTCGCTCAGAATGGCCTGCAAATTGTCCTGCTGAGCCTGCGCCGACGCGATGCAGACGAAGGTCAGCAGCAGGAGGGACACGAGCTTCTTGATCATTGGGAATTGGATATTGGACATTGGATTGTTGACTTTGTTTCTTACTTTTACACCTTAAACTTCTCCGGATGCAGCCCTTTGAAGTCCTTGTAGTATTCTTTTATCTCCCTCATCTCGGCTTCTATGTCGCCGGAGGGAATGATTGTCTTGGTACAGACGATGCGTCGGTCGGCGAAGTCAAGGCCGTAGAGGAGGATGGGCAGTTCGGCTTTGAGCGCGATGTAGTAGAATCCTTTCTTCCATTCGGGCTGTGCCTTGCGTGTTCCTTCGGGGGTGATGCAGAGGCGAAAGGTCTTTGCCTTCCGAGCCTGCTCTGCGATGACGTCTGTGCTGCGCATCTGTTTGCTGCGATGCACAGGGATGCCTCCCAGCCTGCGCATCATTATGCCGACAGGCCAGAAGAACCACTCCTTCTTCATGAGGAAGTCGCAGTGGAAGCCCTTGGCCCGGCTGTAGAGGTTGCCTATGATGAAGTCCCAGTTGCTTGTGTGTGGGGCCAGGGCTATGATGCATTTCTCGGGCAAAGGCTCTGTGACGGTTTCCCTGAACCCGAGCCACGAGAAGAGAATTGTCTTGCTTAGTCTGTTTAACATCAGACGGTGATGTGTATGAGTTAAGGAGTGACCCCCCTAACCCCCTTTAGGGGGAGTCTTTTTGCAGCAGGAACTCCCACAGAAGGGGGTAGGGGGGTCTTCTTTTTCGTTCTCATAGGTTCTGCAGTTGGTCAACGATTTCTTCGGTACGCTTCTGCATGTCCTCGCGCAGTTTCTTGAAGAACAGACGCGTGCTGCCTGGCTCGACGTGCGAAAGGCGGCATATCAAGTCGTTTTGCATCTTGATGACGCCCAGCGCAACGTTCTCTATGTCGTGCTGATTCTCTTTCTTGTGGTACTGCACCAATGCGATGCACTCAGCCAGCAGTTCGCCGCACACATAGTTGATGTGCTTTTTCAAGTTCTTTCGTTTCATTTGTTTGAAAATTAAAGGGTGGTTAGTGAGTGACAAATATACGATTTTTTGCAATATCCGACAAGAAAAAACGACAAAACTTTTGTCAATTCTTTCAACAACGAATGCGAGGGGTGGTTTTGCCCTGCTTATTTCCAAGAAATCCGGCAAACGTCGATGCCTCCTCCGCCACTTCATCGTTGCCGCCCCACCATTCGTCGCTCCAAAACACAGCACGCGGCGTTGTTTGCAACATCATGACCGTGCAATTGCAACGTCATGACCATGCAATTGCAGCATCATGACCATGCAAGCATAACCGTACAGGGTTCTGTCGGACACGATAGAGGGGAACGGAAAGAAGGGCGGAGGGAACGGGCCAACGGGGAAGGCTTCGGCTCAGCGAAGGCGGTGGGTGAGGAAGTGTCGGCGCGCGTAGATGAAGAAGAAGAGCGTGCCGGCGGCATTGAAAACCCATGCCATCCAGAAGGCCGAGGCGTAGGAGAAGTGCTCGCTGGCAACGCCTCCCAAGATGATGCCGAGGCCGAAGCCGACATCCCAGGCAGTGAGCAGGGTGCCGTTGGCAGTGCCTCGCTGAGAGTTGGGGGCAAGGTTGATGAACATCGTCTGGAAGGCCGGGAACATATGGCCATTGCCAAGTCCGACGATGAAGGCTGCTCCGTAGAAGCCCCAGACGTTGTGGAAGGCAGCGAAGACAAAGTAGCCGACGAGCGAAATCAGCACGCCGTGGGTGGCATTCTCTGCCACTTTGCCCTTGGCAAGCCCTTTGGCACCGACGATGCGGCTCGCCATGAGTCCGACGCAAAGCAGGGTGAAGAAGAGACCCGTGCCGGTGGTGATGCCCAACTGCTGCTTGGCATAGATGGCAATGTAGGTGCTCACCACGCCATACGAGAAGCTATAGCCAATCATGCAAAGCGCTTCGGGCCAACCCTTCAGCAGCAGGAAGCGGTCGAGCGACATGGTTCCCCATAACACACACCCTCTTTTCCCATCAACTCCAGGTCCTCTTCCAGCCTCTCCCTTGTCGGGAGAGGAGAAGTCCCCCTTCCCTGTCGTATTTACGCCGCTCCCTTCAAGGGAGGAGGTGGGGGAGGGTTTGGGGTCGGGCTTGCGGCTGAGGGTCAGAGTGGTGTTTATGGCAAAGCCGATGCCTGCCGTGAGGAGGGAGATGAGGAAGATGACGTCATAGCTCGACGTCCATTGATAGACGAGCATCCCCACGGTGGGAGCGATGGCCGTGCCGAGGTTGTTGCTCAATCCGTAGTAGCCGATGCCTTCTGCCCTTCGGCTCGACGGCAGAACGTCGATGGCTACGGTGTTGTTAGCCACGGTTGCTGCACCCATAGGCGCGCCGTGGAGCGTCCGAACGATGCAGAATGAGAGCAGACTCCCTGCTACGAGATAGCCGCCAAAGAACAGCGCGAAGAGCCCATAGCAGAAGAGTAGCACCGCTTTCCTCGGGAATGAGTCGACGAAGAAACCGCTGAAAGGGCGTATGAGCAGAGCCGTCAGTGCATAGCCGCTCAGCACCATGCCCGTCTCGTCCTTCGTTGCGCCGAACACCTCGCTCAGATACAGCGGAAGCAAAGGCGTCACCACCATGAAGGAAAAGTAGAGCATGAAGTTGGCGCACCACGTTCGCAGGTAATTGCCGTTCCAGAGGCGGTCCGTAGTCATTGGTTCAGCAGGAATGCTTTGAAGTCATTGAAATCGTTGCTCATCCTTACGCTCTGCTTCGTGCCCTTCATGAAGGCAAGGAGACGCTCCGGGATGCAGATGTCTGTGCCGCAGATGCCGTCCACCGTCTGCTTGAACTTGGCAGGGTGTGCCGTCTCAACGAAGAAGCCTATTTCTCCCTCGCGCAATCCTTCCTGCAAGGCGCGGTAGCCGCACGCCCCGTGTGGGTCAAGCTGATAGCCTGTCTCACGAAGGCACTCACGCATCGTCTCGGCAATCTGCTCGTCGGTGTAAGTCGCGCCGCTGATGTCGTGGCAGATGGCCTCGTGGCTTTTTCCGTAAAGGTCGAGGATGCGGGCGAAATTGCTCGGGTCGCCCACGTCCATCGCGTTGGCTATGGTCTGCCGGCTCGCTTTCGGTTCGTACGAACCCTTCTGCAAGTATTGGAAGAAGACATCGTTTGCATTGTTGGCAGCAATGAACCTACTGATGGGGAGGCCCATCCTTTTCCCAAAGAGGGCAGCGCAGATGTTGCCAAAGTTGCCGGACGGAACACAACAAACCACAGGCCCTATCGAACCTTCCCTTAATGTGTAGGCTTCATTCGCCGTAGATAACTCGCCAGGATTCTCCCCCTTTAAGGGGGAGTTAGAGAGGGTCCTCTTTTTTAGCTGAGCGTATGCCCAGAAATAGTAGAAGCTTTGTGGCAGGAAGCGCGCCACGTTGATGCTGTTGGCCGAGGTGAGAAGCATCTCACGGTTCAGCTCTTCGTCCATAAAGGCATTCTTCACGAGCGCCTGGCAATCGTCGAACACGCCATCGACCTCAATGGCTGTCACGTTCTGGCCAAGCGTTGTGAACTGACATTCCTGTATCGGACTGACCTTTCCCTTCGGATAGAGCACATAGACGTGGATGCCTTCCACGCCAAGGAAACCGTTTGCCACGGCAGAACCTGTGTCGCCGCTCGTCGCAACCAAGACATTGACGTCCCTCGAGGCCTTGGAGTCCGTGTGATCCTTGAGGAAATATCTGAGCAACCGTGCCATGAAGCGGGCGCCGACGTCCTTGAAGGCAAGGGTAGGGCCGTGGAAAAGCTCAAGGGAATAAATGCCTTTCTTCACCTCCACCAGCGGGATGTCGAAGGATAGGGTGTCGCATACAATCCGTCGGAGGCTTTCGGCATCCACGTCTTCGCCAAAGAAACAGTCTGCCACGCGGTAGGCTATCTCCTGCAATGTCATGTCCTGAATCTCGTCGAAGAACTCCCCGGGCAGCGGCTTGATGCGCTCCGGCATATACAATCCCCTGTCCTCAGCCAGTCCTTTCACCACGGCTTTCTCGAGCGTGGCACGCGGTGCCTTGCCATTTGTGCTGTAGAATAACATATCCTTTTACCTTATTATATATTATACTTTCATGAATTCTTTGATAAAGGCATCGCCTTCGAGGTTCCCATAAGCGCCATTCCTTGCCGAAACCTCGTCGAATGTCTGCACAAGGTCGGGCTGAATCCCCGGATAATAAATGCAGAAAGGGACAGGTTCGTTGGTGTGTGTGCGATGATGGACGGGCGTCGGATGGTCGGGAAGCAGGGCGATGGCACATTGATCTTTGACCATTGAATGGTTATCTGTATAGAGTTGAGAGAGGATAGGTGCTACGAGGCGCTTGTCGATGTTCTCTATGCAACCCAACTTCAACTGCATATCGCCGTCGTGACCTGCTTCGTCGCAGGCCTCGACGTGCAGATATACGAAGTCATTCGTCTTCAATGCCTCGATAGCAGCCTGCGCTTTTGCCTCGAAGTCTGTGTCCCAAAGCCCCGTAGCGCCCGGGACGTTGACAACATCCAAGCCCGCATATCGCCCGATGCCTCTGATGAGATCGACGGCAGTAATCACCGTTCCTTTCTTAATCTGCGGATATGTTTCTGTAAGGGGCTTCATCTTCGGCCGATAGCCACCGCCCCAAGGCCAGATACTGTTGGCCGCGTCCATGCCACGACGTTGCCTTTCGATGTTAAGGGGATGCCCCCGCAGCAATTCCTGACTGCGAAGGATGAGGTCGGTGAGCAGCCTTGCCGTCGGCTCTGCCTCGGGATTTGCCGCCCGGAGCATATACTTTCGCCACGGTTGCAAGGGGATGTCGTGTGGCGGCGTGCAGAGTAATTGCTTGTTGCCTCCTTTGATAACGAGCAAATGCCTGTACTGTACGCCGGTATAGAAGTGGATTCTGTCCGAACCGAGCTGTTCCTGCAGGTAACGCATCAGCACGTCTCCCTCTTCAGTCTCAAGCCTTCCGCAGGAATGGTTCTTCAGGAGGTCGCCCTCCAAGCAGACTAAGTTGCATCGGAGCGCGAGGTCGTCGGCATCAAGCTGTACGCCGATGCTTGCAGCCTCGAGGGGTCCGCGCCCTTCGTAAACGATGTGTTGGTCGTAGCCGAGAATGCTTGAGTTGGCAACCTCGCTGCCCGGATGGAATCCATCAGGGATGGTCTTCAGCAAACCGTTGCGTCCGTTTCGTGCAAGCCAGTCGAGATGTGGCGTATGGGCGTGCTGAAGTAGCGTCTTGCCGCTGAGTTCTTTGCAAGGCCAGTCGGCCATTCCGTCGGCAAGGATGATGAGATGCTTCAAGGGGGAAAGGGTTAAAAGGTGAAAAGGTGAAAAGTTAAAAAGTTGAAATGTTAAAATGTTAAGGGTTATGCCAAACTCATAATGTCTGCAAACACGCCGGCGGCTGTCACGCTTGCTCCAGCGCCGTAGCCTTGTATGAGCATCGGGTATTTCCTGTAGCGTTCGGTGGTGAGCATTACGATGTTATTGCTGCCTTCGAGCGTATAGAAGGGATGGCCTGCATCGAACTCTTCGAGTGAGGCTGTGGCTTTTCCGTCCTCGAGTTTTGCCACAAAGCGCCAGACTTTCTTCTGACTCTCCAGTCGGTTCCGGCGCATCTCAAAGTCGTTGTCGAGCGAAGGCAGGTTCTTCCAGAAGTCGTCCAAGGTGCCTTCGAAGAACGACTGAGGGATGAAGAGCTTTGTCTGCACGTCCTCCTGACTTATCTCGTAGCCTGCTTCGCGGGCAAGGATGACGAGTTTGCGGATGACGTCCTTGCCGCTCAGGTCGATGCGTGGGTCTGGCTCGCTGTAGCCTTCTTCCTTTGCCATCCGAACTGTCTGGCTGAAGGGGATATCCTTGCTGATGGTGTTGAAGATGAAGTTGAGGGTTCCGCTCAGAACTGCCTCGATGCGAAGTATTTTGTCGCCTGAGTTGCGGAGGTCATTGATGGTCCTTATGATGGGAAGGCCTGCGCCTACGTTTGTCTCGAAGAGGAATTTGACGCCTCGGCGCTGGCTTGTCTGCTTGAGGAGGCGGTAGTTGTCGTAGTCACTGCTTGCGGCTATCTTGTTTGCGGCCACGACGTTGATGTTATGTTCGAGGAGGTCGGCATAGAGGCCTGCAACCTCTGCGCTGGCGGTGCAGTCCACGAAGACGCTGTTGAAGATGTTCATGCCGATAACCTCGTCGCGCAGTCGGCGTACATTGCTTTGTGGTGCCTCGGCGAGCTGTTGGCGATAGGTCTCGAGGTCGATGCCTTCGCGGGTGAAGATGCCTTTCTTGCTGCTGGCGATGCCTACGACGTTGAGCTTGAGGCGAAGCTCTCGCTTGAGTTTCTCCTGCTGTTGGTGTATCTGCTCAAGGAGACTTCCGCCGACGGTGCCTACGCCGCAGACGAAAAGGTTGAGCACCTGGTACTCGGAGAGAAAGAAGGAATCGTGGATGACGTTGAGGGCTTTGCGCAGGAAGTTCTGGTTGATGACAAACGAGATGTTGGTCTCGCTGGCACCCTGTGCGCAGGCTATGACGCTGATGCCCGAACGTCCGAGCGTGCCGAAGAGCTTTCCTGCTATGCCGGGCGTGTGCTTCATGTTCTCGCCCACGATGGCGACGGTGGCAAGGCCTTTCTCTGCCAGCATGGGGAACATGGAGCCGTCCTCTATCTCCTTCTGGAATTCGATGTTGAGCACACGGCATGCTTCGTCGGCATCCTCGTCCTGCACGCCGATGCTGGTGCTGTTCTCGCTGGAGGCTTGGCTCACCATGAAGACGCTGATGCCGTTGTCGGCCAGACAGGTGAAGATTCTGCGGTTGACACCAATGACGCCCACCATCGAAAGGCCCGAGACGGTGATGAGCGTCGTGCCCTTGATGCTCGATATGCCCTTGATGATGCGGTTGTCGTCCGCCACCTCGTCCTTGATAATGGAGCCGGGTGCGTCGGGATTGAAGGTGTTCTTGATGAGGATGGGTATGTGCTTGATGCAGACGGGGTAGATGGTGGGGGGATAAACCACCTTGGCTCCGAAGTTGCTCAGCTCCATGGCTTCGATGTAACTCAGTTCGGGGATGACGTAGGCCGAGCTGATGACGCGCGGATCGGCAGTCATGAAGCCATCGACGTCTGTCCATATCTCGAGCACGCTGGCGTCGAGTGCCGCTGCAATGATGCTGGCCGTGTAGTCGCTGCCACCGCGCCCCAGGTTCGTCACCTCGCCGCTTTCGACGTCCGTGCTGATGAATCCGCCCACAATGGCACGCCGGAGCGACGCACTCCCTTCGTTCCCGAAGTCCTTGAAGGCTTCGCGCACGAGTCTGTTCGTCAGCTCTTTGACCAGACGATGCTTGCCTGCCTTGAACTCAGTCTTGATGAATTCGCGGCTGTCGAGCCACGATGCGCCGTCTATCAGCGTGGCCACTATCTGGCTGCTGATGCGTTCGCCGTAGGAAACGATGGCGGCTTGTATCTTCGGACTGAGGTCGCGGATGAGATAGACGCCCTGGAAGATGCTGCGAAGCTCTTCGAGTAGTCCGTCCACCGCTTGCATGAGGCGGTCGCGCCCTTCGCCCTCCGGGATGACGGCCTGCACCATCTCGTCGTGACGAGCCTTGATTTCCTCGAACGACTCTTGGTAGAGTCCGTCGCCACTCACGGCCATCTGGCTCGTGCGGAGCAGTTTGTCGGTGATGCCGCCCAAGGCGCTCACCACCACAATGACAGGCTCCGTCTGCCGCTCCACAATCTGCTTTACTCTCAATATGCTTTCCACGGAACCGACAGACGTTCCGCCAAACTTGATTACTTTCATCCTTGCAGGTAAGTTATCCTTTATAATTTCGCGTGCAAAGATACAAAAAAGTTGAGAGTTAGGAGTTATGAATTGAGAATTATTTTGTACTTTTGCACGCGAAAAGCCTAAACAACGTGACTTCCGACCACTCCCCCTCAGCCTCCGCGACCGCCCGATTTGCCCCCCGGGGCATTTCAGCCTGCGCAGAACGGCACGCCCTGTAGTTCGTTCCATGCGCATGGAACGATGGACCCATGCGCATGGAACCATCGACCCATGCGCATGGGTCAAACCCAAAGGCAGGCGGATATCGGTCGGACCCCACTCCGCAACGAACACATCAGCATGGTACACGAACTCAGCCTGCGCATCCTGCCGCACCAAGCCTACAACGAACAGAGCATCCTGGCCTGCCTCCGCGAGGAGAAAGGCATCAAGGCCAATGCCGTAAGGGTGCTGAAAAGAAGCATCGACGCCCGTCAGCGCACCATCTACGTCAACTTGACGGTGAGGGCATACGCAGGCGAAGAACCTCCGCAGCACGAGTTCCAGCCCTATATATATAATGATGTGAGCCACCGCCCCCAAGTCATCGTCGTCGGAGCAGGCCCTGGCGGACTCTTCGCAGCCTTGCGCCTCATAGAGCTCGGGCTGAAGCCCGTCGTCATCGAACGCGGCAAGGACGTGCGCGAACGCAAGAAGGATCTGGCACAAATCCGTGTCAATCAAAGCATCGACCCCGAGAGTAACTACTGCTTCGGCGAGGGTGGGGCAGGCGCATACAGCGACGGTAAGCTCTACACGCGCAGCAAGAAACGTGGCAACACCGACCGCATCCTGCAAATCTTCGTGCAGCACGGAGCAAGTCCCGCCATCCTCAGCGACGCCCACCCGCACATCGGCACCGACAGGCTGCCGCGTGTCATCGAGAACATACGGAAGACTATCCTCTCATGCGGCGGCGAGATTCATTTCCAGACAAAGATGACGGAGCTAATCATTGACCGTTCGCCATTGACCATTGACCATTCTCCATTGACCATTGACCGTTACGAAAGAAGAGTCGTAGGTGTAAGGGCAGAGCGTGTGCCCAATGGTCAATGTTCAATGGTCAATGGTCAATATCCTTCGGTCAAAGAATTCCTCGGCCCGGTCATTCTTGCCACAGGCCACTCGGCCCGCGACGTCTATCGGCACCTCGCTGCCAGCGGAATCGACATCGAGGCAAAGGGACTCGCCATTGGCGTGCGACTGGAACACCCCGCCCATCTCATCGACCAGATACAGTATCACAGCCGCGAGGGAAGGGGAAAGTGGCTGCCGGCTGCCGAGTATAGCCTCGTCACGCAGGTGGAAGGACGCGGAGTCTACAGCTTCTGCATGTGCCCGGGCGGTTTCGTCGTGCCCGCAGCCAGTGGCCCGCAGCAAGTCGTCGTCAACGGCATGAGCCCATCCAACCGAGGCGGACGATGGAGCAACAGCGGCATGGTGGTGGAGATAAGGCCCGAAGACTGTCAGAGCCTCGGCATCAGCCCTCAGACTTCTTCAGTCTTCCTCTCTATGGAGAGAAAGGCAGGCAAAGAAAGCCTCCCCTTAGAGGGGGAGGTTTGGAGGGGGTCTGCTTTGGGCCCGCTTGCTTTGCTGCACATTCAAGAAGAACTCGAGCGGCAATGCTGGCAGCAGGCAAACCATCAGCAGACAGCTCCGGCACAAAGGATGACCGATTTCGTCAATGGCCGCCTCTCCTCCGACCTCAACCCCTCGTCCTACGCCCCCGGACTCATCGCCAGTCCCCTGCATTTCTGGCTCCCTGAGTTCATAAGCCACCGTCTGCGCGAAGCCTTCAAGCTTTGGGGCAAGCAGAAGCGAGGCTTCCTCACCCAGGAAGCCACCGTCATTGGCATCGAGACCCGCACCAGCAGCCCCGTCCGCATACTTCGCGACGCCGAAACCCTGCAGCACGTCAGCATCAAGGGCCTCTTCCCCTGTGGCGAAGGCGCAGGCTATGCCGGCGGCATCGTCAGCGCCGCCATCGACGGCGAACGCTGTGCCCACTCCGCCGCTGTGTACCTCGCTACATGATGTTCTCCAAACAATGGGTAAGAAACAGCGAATAAGTCTTAATGTGGGATAGGTTCTTTGTTATTTTACAGCCAAACGTGTTTCGTTTGTAAGCAGTTGCTTAATTATAAATTCAGGCTCTTTGAAACCTGCCTCTTCAATCCAAGGATTATCCCTCATTAGATTCTCCTTGGCTTCTTCAGGATTATTGCCGAAAGCAAGTCCGAGCACTTGGCAATTCTCCACTTCGACATCCTCATTTGGCGCAATGGTGTGCCCCTCCGTTGTATAAATAATGTTTTCGTTCATCTTTATTATTTATCGATTCAGCACTCTTCCAAGAAATGTGTCAGTAAAGGCGCGTTGGAAGTTTAGGTTAATCATCTTATACTTTGGCAAACTCTCCAAGTATTCCAGTTCAAATACCAGGCGAGGTGCTTTCCTGTCTTCCTCTTCGGGGTGTATCTCTGTCTTGCTACCAATGCGGACAATTTTAATCATGTAGAGGTCTCGCACACCCTTGCCTTTTATGTGGGGCATAAAATAAAATAGTTTATTAAGTGCTATCGTTGAAGGGAATTTGCTGACATTGCCTGTATAGTAGAGCTTCGTTGGTTCTTCGGAGAGAAAATACTTTTCGTTATCTTCTTTTACTAAACCAATCAACAATCGTTTCGTGCCGTCCAGTTTGTATGTCTTCTTGGGTTTGTTGCAGAGCAGCTCTTTTTCTTCTGTCGCAAACAAGTCTAAAGTCAGAAAGGGTCTCGGATTGCGTTGGACATGAATAGGCCGAGTCGAGGCGGGAGCCTCGTCATAGATGAAACGATACAGGCTCTTACCTACTTCTTGCACGATACCGCATACAAGTGCATTGCCCATTAGGAAGGCTCTGCGACCGTCTGAAACATCAGGATGATATGTATGGTTGTCGGGAAACATATTGAGGCGTTCCAGCTCGATGGGAATCAGACGACGATAGCGTCCGGATGGCGTTTGGACTACATGCTTGAAACGGGAAGGTGCAGTTCCTCCTTCCCCCGTAATCATCGTGCGCGAAGGTTTGTCAAGATAGTCAGGGAAAGCCATCCCTCCCTCAGAGAAGACATACTCAAACCCTTCTTTTGATACACGATTTATTTTCTTTGCTCCCTTTTCATATTTCCATTTAGGCAAGTCCTCGTCAGAGATGAAAAACTCCTCGGGCACATAGTCCTCATCAACAAGAATGTCGCCCAATGTCTGACGAGTGCCTTCATAGACTGGAATTGTATCAATGGTAAAGACTTTCCGTTCTCTCATAATGCCAGCCTCGCCGAAAGGACTGTTCTTTCCGTTTTTGTTGAAACTATCAGAAACTTCTTTGATGTTGCCCTCAATGGGAAAGAAAGATTCAGAATTTGCTTTCGCAGAGAAAGGGAAAGCCTGAGCCATCACGCCGTCAAACTTCACCCAATCCCCCTGCTCTTCAATCTTCTGTGCGACGGGAGACTCTTTACGATAGCCAACAATGTACGTCCTGCGACGACGTTGTGGCATACCATATTCTGCCGCATTTATAACGCGCCATTCCACGATATAGCCAAGGTCGGACAGGGAGGCAAGGATGATAGCAAAGTCCCGACCTCGCTGAGAGGCGGGCGAGGCAAGCAGGCGGTCAACATTCTCGAAGAAAATGTAGTTGGGACGCTTGTCGCCTTTCTCGCTAAGGATACGATATATCTGCCACCAAAGCACCCCTTTCTTTCCCTCAATGCCGCCGGAGCGACTCAATGTTGCAGCGACGGAATAGTCCTGACAGGGAAACCCTCCGACAAGCAAGTCGTGGTCAGGAATTTCCTTCGTTGGCACGAGGTTAATATCTTTATTTGAGTGCCCTTTAGAACCGAATCTTGCTTTATAGACAATCGAAGCGTCCTGATGTTTGGTTGAAGGTTCCCACTGATTGTTCCAGATGGTTTCGTAGACATCGGACGCACCTTCAAGCCCTATGCGGAATCCTCCAACCCCTGCAAACAGTTCTACAACACGAATATGATGTTTAGACATGTTTTAATTCTTTTTTGCGACAGTCCACTATCTCACGAACATAGTCGTTGTTAAACCAATAGCAAAACTTCTTTGCCCATTTCCCATCTGGAGTTGGTGCAAGATTTTTTGCTTTTTGAGCTTTCGGACGAACATGAAATTTTTTCTTGTCAGCACCCTTCCACCAATACTCCTCTGAAATATGTCCATGAAGGATGTTGTCCCAGATATGTTTCCAATATACTTCTGCCCACTTCAAATCCTTTTGTGGCATTGTCCAAAAGAACACATCGTCCAATACATAGTCTTCTTGTCCTGATGTCTGCTCTTTGAAAGTCACCATTAAAAATCTGCTAGAGTAAAGTTCATACAAGCGAGACTCTATCCACTCTTCGCATTCTGCAACTTCAATGTAGTCTATATTTTCAAACGACATGGCTTCCTTGATGACACCACTAGCTTGAATGCGAATGGTTTTCATTGTCAATCCTGCCTTGATGAATTCTTCCGAGCGATTAACGTTGGAGCATTTTCCTGAGGCAACTATTGCATTGGCAATCATTGCGAACTTGTTTTTAGGATTGTTAGAAATGTCTATCCCTTTCAGTTTCGCTATTCTCTCATAGGGGATTTTCATGTAAGGCTCAAAGCGATTAAGCACAATTTCATCAAAAGACTGTGTGCGAAGGGCATTTATGTTTACAAGTTCTGACTTAGCATTTATAACATTCGACACGGCATTCTTTCCGCTCTTCAAGACATAGTCCAAGACTGTGCGCATGTACGCCATTTTGAGACTGAAACCCCTACGAGGGGCATCAACATCTGGATTGTATGGCTGCTTCATCAGGCTATCGCCCTTCTGACCTTTGCGGCAAGCACCAAGATACATCGTGTCACCTTCTGAAAGTTCATGGGCTTTTCCTCGTTTTATCTTCTCAATGATAATGTCATAATCATGCCGAATAATTAGAAGGTCTTTCTCTGGCAGTTTCCAAAGAACAGAAAAAATAAACTTGAGATCAAGATTGTTGCAATCTTTTTGATACATATAAAAGAGAAGCAACATCAGTTGACATTTCAAATAGAAATGGGAATGCTCAAAGTCTTCATTAACCACATCGCAGTAGTTAATCATGTTACAAGACAAGCGTTCTTTGATAAGATATTCGTTTTGCTTGCTTTTCTTCAATGGAGTGCATTTCAACTCCATCCCTGCCTCAGAGAAATCAGCACCGGCATAATTGTTCGTTTCAAGCAGAAAGTAGATATTTTCCACCATCTGTCCCAGACTTCCTTTTCCCTTTTTGACCTTATAACCGTCCCAAACATAATCACGCAAAGTCTTACCTAACAATCCTTTGCTGAATTCATATATGCTATTTGCGTTGGTAATGTCGTAAGGAAGTGTAGAGTGTAATGTGGTCATATTTGCTTTTGTTTCGACCACAAAGTTACAAAGGTTATTTCAAAACACAAAATTATTCTCCGACAAATTGCTTTGTTGGCGGATTCTTGGTCTGAATTTATCTGCGCGAGGGAGCTTATTGTCCGTGATGTGTTTTACGGCTGAGCCTTTTGCGTAGGGGTTCGTCGAAGCAGAGGAGTGCAAGCGTGGCAAGGATGATGGCTGCGGCAAACGTGATGATGGCGGGGAGCCAAGGCTGAGAGAGGCCTTCGTAGACGTATCCACTCCGCTGTACATATATTATATATAGGTAGACGAGAGGGAAGTGGATGGCATAGAGGGGGTAGGAGAGTCGGCCGAGGAACGCGACGACCTGCTGCCTCCAGCCCGTGACGCTGCCCCTCGCGCCGAGCCAGATGATGGCGGGGAACAGGGAGAAGATGCAAACGAGCTGGTAGATGGTTTCGGACTCCTTGCCTCCTATGATGGGCATCGCCAGCAGAACCGTGAGCATCAGGCTGCACAGGAGGAAGATGTGACCGCGAATGGGCTTCGGCCTTCGCTTGCTGAATTCGCGCGCCATAAGCAACCCCATGGGGTAGGCATAGAGCATACGGAGCAAGCCTCCCATGAAGTTGACGGGCTCGGACGACCATCCGTAGGCTATGCCACCATCGTCCGTCAGCAGGGCAAAGCCGGCTATCGACACGATTCCGCAGGCCACCCACACGCGAAGCCAACGTGTGGAAAGTCGATGCAGCAGCAGAACATAGAGCAGGCTGCCGATGTATTCGATGAACAAAGACCAGTGGGGACCGTTCAGAGGGAATAGTTCCGTGTTGCCTCGCACGTCGAGACTCCTTGGCGAAGGCAAGAGAAAGAGCGCCAAAAGCGTGGCAAGGAGGACACTCTCCGTGGCAACCTCGGTGCCGTCCCACTTCGTGCAGCCCTGGATGATGAAGCATACGGCCCCGAACAATGCGCCGAGGACGACCATCGGATGCAGACGGATGAGTCTCCGCTTGATGAAGCCCGAGGTGGTCAATGTGCCGTCGAGGGCTTTGTCGTAGGCATAACCCATCACGAAACCCGAGAGGATGAAGAAGAAATCAACGCCCAGGAAACTGTGGTAGAACTCAGGGGTAGGGGAGGGCCACACGAAGAAACTCTTGGCATCGCAGAAGATGTGGTAGAGAAGAATCAATATCGCTGCCACGCCTCGCAAGCCGTCCAGCAGGTCGTATCTTGGTCTGTTCATCAAAACAATTTACTATTTGACTATTTACTATTTACTATTTTCTATTTACTTTCGATTTACAGACCCTCTAAATCTCCCTTAAAGGAAGACTTCTTGTCCTCCCCCTTTTAGGGGAAGTTAGAGAGAGTCCTTTATTTCACTACCTTGCGTCCGTTTATTATGTAAACGCCGTGGCGCAACTTTGAACTTTGAATATTGAATTTTGAATTGGACAAAAGGCGTCCGCTGAGGTCATAACATTTACCATTTTCATTCCCACTAAGGAAGGGTAGGGGGTTCTCTGCTATTTCGGCTATTCCGTCGGGAGTGGAGGGTGCTTCGAGCATTTTCTCGCGGAATCTGTCAATGGCAGAGTCGCTGATGCCGAAGTAGCTCTTCAGGTAAGTGCGGAACTTCTGTTCGAGCGTTTCGCCTGTCTGCCCTTCAATCGTGTCGAACATCTCGTCGAGCTGTGTCTTGATGCACGGCGTGCCCCAGTAGGAGAAGTTGGTCAGCTCGTAGTCCTTGTAGATGTCGCTTTTGCTCATGCCGAGCGCGCCTTCGAGCAAGAAGGCGAGCGTGCCGGTACGGTCGCGGCCGATGGCACAATGGAAATAGACGGGCTTGTCATTCCTTATGCTGGTCAGGACAAAGTTGAGTGCCGCCTTGTATGTCTCCTTCGAGCCGTTGAGTCCGTTCATGTGGCTTGCCGTCTGACCGAGTGGCGTACGCTTGTAAGTGATGTCGCTGCCGAGCACCGAGCGCGTGATGTTCTTTGCCTCGCTGTCGCTGCGCAGGTCGAGCTCTGCCTTTATTCCGGCCAGTCGAAGGGCTTCGATGGCTTCCGGCTCCAGATTGTGTCCGCCGTTCCACTCGCCTCCACGGAAGAGTTTGCCGTACTTGACGACCATCCCACTCTGTGTGGTCCAGCCGCCCAAGTCGCGGACATTGGCTGTGCCTTCAGCCTTGATGTGCCGCATCTGCCCTGACGTGGTGAAGGCAAAGCGGGCAAGTTCGGTGGTTTCGTATCCTTCATCGACGATTGCATCCACTTTGCAATAGTAAGTTCTGCCGGGGATGAGGTTGTATATCTCATGCGAAGCGGCCTCCGCAGGCACGGTTTCGCTGACGGCATTCGCGAAGTCGGGACTTTCGCTCCACGTCACGGTCTGCCACTCGGCATCGATGTCCTGCGTCCAGAACACGCATACGGGCAAAGGCCAATCGCGTCGGACGGGCGGACCTACGTTGTAGGTGCTCACTCTGCTCGGGTCGTTTTTGGTGTATTCAAAGTCGTGGACGAAGCCCCGGACGCGTTCGTTCTCCAGATTGTACTCCATGCTGAAGGTGCCCGACGCAGCAGGATGGATCCGCCACATCTGTCGAGGCTCGAAACTTCCGCCGGCAGAATAGTTATAGACTCTGACACGGCTGCCCGTGTAGGCATAAGGATAAGTGGAAGTTCCCTGTATCTTGAACCGGCCTCCACCTACCCAGGTGATGATTTGCTCGTGGCGTGCATCGTCGGTGAGCGAGACAGGTTTGCCGTTTGCATTAAGGCCGATGACCGTCCCGATGTACATTTCCGCATTGACGCTCTGCATGAGCCAGTGGCCGTTTCTGCGCGTGAGCTTGAAGTAGGGCGGAGTGTCCACCTCGTCGAGCGCCACGGCTTTCAGTCCTTCGCTTGTTGCCTTGTCCTTGTCAACGTCGAGCGCATAGCCCGGGAAGCAGACATTCTCTATATAATAGTAGCCTTCGTGCAGGGGATAGACGTAGAGCGCATCGTTGGCAGAAAGTATGCCGTTGATGGCATTGTTGAGTTCTTCAAGCGTTGCGTCCTCGTCGAGTTCCATCGCGTCGCTGATGGCTTCGCTCATCGCCATGGCGCTGCTGAGCGAATAGCACCCGGGGTCTGTGCCAATTTCATCTATCGAAGGCACCTTCGGAGTGTAGGTGGAGATGACTTCAAGCAGGTCGTCGTAGGTATATTCTTTCCAGAGGTCGCCGATGATGTCGTATTTGCTCCATGCTGCATCCTCGATGAAAGCCTGATACATCGACGGTCGGACGTGTACGTTGGCACCTGTGAAGTCGAAAGTGTAGGAGCGAAGTTTGGGCACGGCATCGCAGTTCATGAAGACTTCATACTTCTTGCCGCCGTAGATGCACAGCTTGTCGCCCCAGGTGTTTGCAGCGATGTTTTCTCCGAAGACGATTTTCTCCAACTGTTTGTTGTAGGCAAGCGCCTCGTAGTCCATCGTCGTGACGGAGTTCGGAACAGTAATCTCCGTGAGCTTTGTCTGGTAGATGGCTTTGTAGCCAAGCTTTGTGATGCCTTCGGGAAGGTTTAGTTCGGTGACGTTGGCGTAGTGGAAAGCGTAGTCGCCAATGGCAGTGACGTTGTACTCGTTGCCTCTGATTGTGACGCTTTGCGGGATTGTCACCTTGCCGCTATACGGACAGGGATTGGCCGAGGAGGGTTGATCCTGGTTGGGGAAAGTGACGGCGGCGGTGTTGTGGCCTGTTATCTCATACTTGATGCCGCCGACAATCAGGTCGTCGTCCGTGAGTGCTCCCTCCATGTCTTGCGGTATGGGCGAGCTCGTGCCCTGTGTCCAGTTGGCAGCACTGAGCTTTTGCGGCAAGGTTCCATCGGTGAGCTGAGCAGTCGTCACCTCTGTGACGGTGGGAACCTTCGAGGAGGCTGTGCCCGTTCCTGCCACTCTCATGCCTTGCAGGACGTAGTTGTTGCTGAAGGATGTCGCGGCAGAAGTGCTGTTGCCTACCAGAGCGCCGGTCCGCGTGGCAGCAGACGGACTGCTGAGAGTGCCGATGCTCAGGTTGTTCTGATAGGTGAGGTCGCTCCTCGCGCTGCTGCTAAATCCCACGATTCCACCTTGATAGGCACTGTTTGATGCAGTACCTGTTGAAGACAAAGCGCCAGCAAAGAGGCAGTTTGTCACGCTCGTTCCGTTGGCGTTTGCCCATCCGAGGATGCCTGCCACCTGTAGGTTTGTGGCTTTGCCCACAATGGTTCCGTCATAGACACAGCGGTTGATGGTGCACGCCTCGGCTTCCACCACGATGCCTGCCATGCGGAGGGAGACTTTCTCTGCGTTGGCGTTGGTGATGTTCACCGAGCACCAGATGTCCTGAATCTTGTGGTTGCCGGACGAGAAACCTATCACGCCGGCTGCAAAATGGTCGACAGAAGTGCCGGAGGCCGTGACAGAACCGGCGATGCGGAAGTTGTGGATGTCCTTCGTCCCCGTGTGATAACCGATGAAGGCAGAGCAAAGAGTGGATGCGTCGGACTGGATGTTCAGTCCGCTGATGCTGTATCCTTGTCCGTCGAACTCGCCTTGATGTCGGTTTGCACTGCTTCCCATGGGTGTCCACGGACGGTTCTCCAGGTCGATGTCGGCTGTCAGTCGGGCGTTGGCTACGGCAAATCCGTTGTTGACGAGCTTGGCAAGCCAGAAGAGTTTGCCTGCGTTGTCTATCTCGTAATAGCCTTCATCATCGACAGAAGCCGGTTCGTAGGGAGCCGTCTCGCAGATGCAGAAGCCGTTCTCGTAGGTGTGTTGATGGGTCTTCGACGTGGCAATGATGATGTTTGGCATGTTTCGGTAGGCTCCGCCAGCCAGTCGGTTGACGATGCCGTCGCCTGCAACCCAGAGCGTCGATGAGCCTCCGCCGTCCAGATTGATTGCATCGGTCATGCCGAAATCCTCGGCCAAGAGGAGCAGGTTCTGCAACGAGAAGCCTGCCGCATCGTCCATTCTTCCCTCGCAGACCACCATATAGACGGTGCCGTCGGCGCACTTTCCGAGCATCGTGCGCGGATGTGGTCCGTAGAAACCCTCGCCGCCGATGTAGGTGTCTTGGCTGACATTGTTGCGACGGATGATTGGTCCGGAGACGACGAAGCTGTCGTACTTCCTTCCCCACGCAGCCAGTTGCGACGAAGTTGTGGCAGAACTGTAGGGCAGAAGGTCGAAGTCTCCGTCCTTGAAGCCTATCGCGCCGTTGCAGCGAGCGTATTCTTCGGCCGAAGTCTTCTGTATTTCCTTGCCATCGACCCACAAGGCAGTGGTGGATGTGAGCGTGGTCATGTTGAAGTAGCTGCCGTTGATGGCAGCCGTGGCGCCCGCTTCGATGGCAAGGCTATGCGTGCCTTGGGGCGAACGCTCCTTCACGAAAAGCGATGTACCAAGCATCGTGCTGGAATACTTGGCGATGGAAACGCGCTGAGGAGAGCCGTAGAGGTCGGTGAAGCTTGCCCAGCCGTAGGTCACGTCGCCGCGTGTCTGCCAGTGCCAGTCGGCATCGGAGAGCACGGAGGCATAGTCCGAAGCGTTCAGGACGCCCGCATAAGCCAGCAGGAGCGTCAGCAGAGAAGCGAGTCGGAAACGAAAGAAAGAAGGTCTCATAATAGTTGTTGTTTAGTCTTATCCCGTGGCAAAGTTACAAATTTATTTCAATAAATGTCCAGGCTTGACAAAAAAAAATAAGGTACAGGTACTAAATTTATTTTAGAACCTGACACGTCAACCTCGCCAACTTAACGTGTTAAATTGGCAAACTTCACACGTTAAATTGGCCAACTTCACACGTTAAATTGGGCAACTAACCACGTTTAGTTTTCGATTGATGTGCGGAACAGTACTTTTCGGCCCCAAACAAGAAGCAAGGCGAAGAGTAGGCGAGTGGTGAGAATCCACAGGGCAGAGATGCCGGCCGACGCGAAGACAAGGGTGTCCTCCAGCATCGAGTGGTTCATGATGAGATGGTAGTTCACCTCGTTGGCCTCTTCACGACTGATTTTACCCTCTTCCTCGAGCTGAAGCATCACGGCAGAACCATAGCTGATGCCCAGCACATTGCCCACGAGCCAAAGGTAGGAGGCATGTCTCGGCAAACCGAAAACCGACATCAACGGCGCAAGAGGACGGGTGAGTTTCTGCATCCAGCCGTAACGATCCATCAGCCGTTGCACGAACATCAGCGTGTAGATGATGACAAAAATCATGAACGTCAGTCTCAACGACGATAGAAGCCAGTCTTGCAGGACCATGCTCAGCGAACTGACTTCGCCTGTTTGGTGCATCGACGAGAAAGGCTCCGCCATCTCGGGAAGAACGAAGTTCAGATAGACGGCGGCAAGCAATGCGCCAACAATCCTCAGCAGCGCCATCTTGACAGGCTTGGAACCAACCTTCTTGTTCACCATGCATTCCAGCGGCAAGGCATGACAAATGAGCACCATGATTGAAATGATTGTGGCCTCTCGAAGCGTCAGTTCCATCGTCAACATCACGGCCAAAGCTGCATAAGTCGTGGCTGTGGCACCAGTCAGAAACGCGATGGACGACGCTCCCGGCAGTCCGATGTGGCAGAACAATGGGTTCAACCATTGCGCACACCAAGCAATGATGCCGTAATACTGCAACAAACATACCATAAATGATATGGGAATCATAATCTTAAGCAACCAAATCATTGTCTTTATGGTCGCACTGAAACTATCGATGAACAGGGACAGAATGCTGTCCTTACTAAATATAACATACTTCGTCGCCTGTATGCTTGTATGATTAACAAGGTTTTTGTGGCTATATTTATTAAACATAATTCCCATTAGAAAATTACGGTTGGACAATAATACGATTTCATGATTTTCACATTTTACGGCTCGTCCCGACTTTCTTAACTCTAAATTCTTGGCTCTTAACTTCATCAAGATAGAACTCTTCGGTAATCATTTTATACTGTTCGGAACGCGAGCCATCGGGATTCAGCAGGATAAGTTGCTCTTCGCAGCAAGCCGTCTGTTGTTTAGAAAAGCAAAGCAAAGCGCGCCGAGGCTGTTTCCTGGCGGTGGTCTGCACGGTGCAACGACGCCTCAGATGCAGTCCTTCGGCAAGGCAAAGCCCTACAAAATCCGTCGCTGTCTGTGCTGGAACGACGACCGAAAAGCATCCGTCGGCACTGAGCAACGTGCAGACTTTCCGGACGAGACGCGCAAACGGCAGGCTCATGCTGTTGCGAGCCAAGGCACGACCTTTGTCGGCAGGCAGCGTATCCTCGGTGAAGAAAGGCGGATTGCAGAGTATCGCATCGAATGGAAGCTCGCTTCGGAACGTCAGGACATCTGCTTCGAGACAGCTCACTCGCTCGCCAAACGGGCTTTCTGCCACGTTCTGCTGTGCTTGTCCAACCGCCTCGCCGTCAATATCTATGCCCAGAACCACGGCACGAGAATTTCTTTGTGCAGCCATCAGCGCAATCAATCCGGTGCCCGTCCCGATGTCCAGGATACGGCGACCCTCGACACATCCCCATGCACCGAGCAGCACACCGTCCGTGCCGACCTTCATGGCGCACCGATCATGGCGGACGTTAAACTGTTTGAAACGGAAGAAATCGTTACTCATAGCCTTCGTTACGGGCGACTTTTCGTCATTAGCGTGCAAATTTACAAAAAGATTAGGGATTAAGGATTAGAGATTGGAGATTTTTTTGTATTTTTGCCGCGCTTTTATAAATAAGGTGAAAAAGTAAAAAGGTAAATTCATCTTAATTGATTAGTGGTTTAATCGAAAATAAATTGTACTTTGTACATTGCTAAATTGTAAATGAATAAGACATTTTCCTTCGTGGCTGAGGTTTCGGGCGAAACGGATAAGCTGATATATGCAGGCTATGGTGGCGAGATGCCTATCATCACGCTTCGCGACAACATTTTCTTTCCCGGCACCGTCTCTCCCATTACCGTCGGCCGCAAATACAGTATCAAGACACTTCGCAGACTGGAGCGTACGGACGGAATGGTCGCTCTTCTCACACAAAAGTCCCCCGATGTGGACTCTCCCGGTACGGACGACCTCTACCCCATCGGCGTGGCTGCCAAGCTGGTTCACTCCATGAAGATGCCAGACGGAACTTACAACGCACTCTTCCAAGCCTTCAACCGAATAGAAATTCAAGAGTTGCGACAGGCAAACGGCAGCTATGAAGGAACGGTGGTGAACAGGACCGACATCATGCCGAGCCGCATGGAACAACCCGAGTACAGAGCCATGCTCGCCATGCTCAAAGAACGTACAGAGCGATTGATGAACATCCTGGACGACTATCCTGATGAGTTGACACAGTACATCAGTAACATGGAGCCATCCACCTTCATGCTCAACACGATATGCAGTTACCTGCCACTCACCATTGAACAGAAGTACGAACTGCTCTCAAGTCCCACGGAACTGCAGCGACTTCAGCAAGCCATCCAGTTCGCCAACAACATCACGGAACTGATGCAACTCAAGCGAAAGATTGAGAATAAGACGCGCAGCGACCTCGATCAGCAGCAGCGGGAATACTTCCTCCGACAGCAAGTGCAGAACATTCAGAGCGAACTGGGCGACAAGGACGAGTCGACCGTCAAGCAGGAAGACGTGGCAGGACTGAAGGCAAAGGCGGCAACGAAGCATTGGAGCAAGGAGACGGGCGAAATCTTCGACAAAGAACTCTCCAAGCTGAACCGCATCAACATCCAGTCTCCCGACTACAACGTACAGCTTCAATATCTTCAGACGGTCGTCGGGCTGCCTTGGAACGAATGTACCAAGGACAATACCGACATCAAGCGGGCAGAGAAGAAACTCAATCGCGACCATTACGGCATGGAGAAGGTGAAGGAACGCATCCTCGAACATCTGGCAGTGCTGAAGATGAGGAACGACAGGCAAAGTCCCATCATCTGCCTTTACGGGCCTCCGGGAGTCGGCAAGACGAGTCTTGGCAAAAGCATCGCCGAGGCTTTGGGAAGGAAATACGTCAGGATGAGCCTTGGCGGAGTTCACGACGAGAGCGAGATACGCGGACATCGTCGCACCTACATCGGTGCCATGCCGGGGCGCATCATTCAGGGTATGCAACGTGCAGGCAGTTCAAATCCTGTCTTCATCCTCGACGAGATAGACAAAGTGTCGGTCGGTTCGGTCCACGGCGACCCATCTTCTGCCTTGCTCGAAGTGCTCGACCCTGAGCAGAATGCTGCCTTCCACGACAACTACATCGACCTCGACTACGACCTCAGCAAAGTGATGTTCATCGCCACGGCCAACGACGTGGGCAACATACCGCGTCCCCTACTCGACCGCATGGAGCTTATCGAAGTCGATGGCTACATCACGGAAGAAAAGATAGAGATAGCCAGCCGTCACCTCGTTCCGAAGAACAGAGAGAAGAACGGGCTGAAGGAGCACACGGCGCTCAAGATTGGCAAACCTGCACTGGAGTTCATCATCGAGCGCTACACTCGTGAGAGCGGCGTGCGAAGCCTCGAGAAGCAAATCGACAAGCTCTTCCGCCGTGTCGCCTTGCGTGTGGCAAAAGGAGAGCTTGAGCGCGACCACAGCATCTCAAAGGAAGAGGCCGAGGAACTGCTTGGCAAACCGCTCTTCACGCGCGACAGTTATCAAGGAAACGACTATGCCGGCGTCGTGACGGGCTTGGCCTGGACGAGCGTAGGCGGTGAGATTCTCTTCATCGAAACGAGCCTTAGCCGCGGCAAGGGCGGGAAGCTCACGCTCACGGGCAACCTTGGCGACATCATGAAGGAGAGTGCCTTGCTTGCACTCGAATACATCCGGGCACATGCCGACCGTCTGGGCATCGACATGCGCATCTTCGAGAACTACAACCTGCACGTCCACGTCCCCGAAGGTGCTGTCCCCAAGGACGGACCGAGCGCGGGCATCACCATGGCAACGAGCATCGCCTCTGCCCTCACCCAACGGAAAGTGCGCTCATCGCTGGCCATGACTGGCGAGATAACGCTTCGCGGAAAGGTCCTGCCCGTTGGTGGCATCCGGGAAAAGATTTTGGCTGCCAAGCGAGCCGGCATCAAAGACATCGTTCTCTGCACAGACAATCGGAAGGACATCGAGGAGATTCCGGCAGAATACCTCAAAGGTCTGACCTTCCACTATGCTGCCGACATCCAGGAAGTGCTCGACTTTGCCCTGCTCGATGAGAAGGTGAAGAACCCCATCAGCTTTACCTTCGATGATAATGCATCAGAGGATTGAGGTTTGACGTCAGGGATGTCGATGTGCCATGAAGAGGCATCTCCGGATAACGCTGAAGCATTTTTTATAATGGTGAAGGGTTATGCCAGTAACGACGAAGGATTATGCCAATAACGGCAGAGGGTTATTCCCGACACTCTGCAGGCAGATTAACGGAACATCAGAAACTTCTGCAATATGATTTCTCGAAGCCGCATCAAATGGATCAAGTCCCTCGAGATGAGGAAGTACAGGATTCAGCACGGAGCCTTCGTTGCTGAGGGACCAAAGCTTGTGGGCGAACTGATGACCCGCTTCCGTCCGCTCTACATCGCTGCCACCGACGATTGGCTCAACGCTAACCGTCATCTGTTGAGCAGTTCCACGGAGGTGGACGAGGTGAGCCATGCGGAGCTGGAGCGAGTCAGCTTGCTGCGTTCGCCGCAAAGCGTTCTGGCCGTCATGCCCATCCCGACAGAAGAACCTTTTGCCCAGTCTCTTGAAACAATAGAGGCTGAAAAGGAAGAGAGACTGCTGCTGGCCCTCGACGGCGTGCAGGACCCCGGCAATCTGGGCACCATCCTGCGCATCTGCGACTGGTTCGGCATCCGCGACGTGCTTTGTTCCGAAGGTACAACCGATACCTATGGCCCGAAATGCGTGCAGAGCTGTATGGGAGCCTTGGCGCGCGTCAGGGTACACTACGGGCATCTCCCCGAAATGCTCAGGCAGACCAGTCTTCCCATCTACGGCACGTTTCTCGATGGCACTAATATATATAATGAGAAGCTCTCGCCTGGCGGCATCATCGTGATGGGTAACGAAGGCAACGGCATCAGTTCCGAGGTGGCAAAGCTCGTGACGCGTCGTCTCCGCGTTCCCAATTATCCCGAAGGCACACTCACCACCGAGAGCCTCAACGTGGCAGTTTGCACAGGAATCGTCTGCGCCGAGTTCCGCCGAAGAACTCGCTGACGTTGCAAAAAAAGCAGGGATGCCAAAGAACAGAACTCCTGGCATCCCAACATTACGTTTCCTTAGGCTTCCTTTTTAGCCTTTTTACATTTCAATAATAGCGGACGCGCCACGGCACGTCCCTACACTCCTAACCTAAAACTCTAACCTAAGACCTCAAACCTTAAAACCTGAAACCTCAAAACCTAAAACCTCAAAACCTAAAACCTCAAACTACTCTTCGTCAGAGTCAACGACTTCAAGGCCTTCCGTCTCGATGTCTTCGGTGTTGGCTTCGGGAGTCAAGCTGCTGTAGAAGGTGTCGTCGCCAGCGAAATCCTCGTCTTCGGCATCTTCGGTATCAATGTCTTCGGGGAGGGGTACCAAGTTACCGTCCTCGTCGTATGTCTTTTCGGAGTAATCAGTGCGCAGTTTCTCCACAGGGTCTTTCTTCTTGGCAAAGATGGCTTCCACCCACGTTCCCTTCTGAATTTCGAGCACTTCGTAGCCTTGTGCCTTCTTCTTCTCCACCGTTCCGCCGGGAGCATGAATGCGGCTTTCGGGAAGTTGCGTTGTGCTCACGTCGAATCCCGTCTCGATGACGTCGCGTATGGCAAGCGAGATGGAGTCCCATCCACCGCCGAAGTTGCGTCCGATGAGCTCGAGGAGCATGGGAGTGGTGATGTGTCGTATGTTCTCATAGCTGAGGTCTGTGATGCGTTCGATGGTCTTTCGTCTGATGGCCACGCAGCCTTTTTCCTCATGGCAATGGGTAAACTTGGCCCATCCGCCGTTTTCATACTTGGCAGCTTCGCGCTCGTCGGCCGCATTGTAGTGTACCACCTCGAAGGCAAGCCTGATGATGCCGAGCAACTTCTGCTCGCTGATGCTGAAGTCTTCCGCCTCACGTTCCCTCTCCCAAGCTTCGGCAATGGCATATTCATCGAGGTCCCAAATGTTATTCGCATTCAAGTCGAGAATGTTTTCCAGTTGCTTGACTGCCTTCTTCGCAGGTTTCTTTTTTGCCACCTTTTTTTCCTCTTTCATACTTTCTTTATGTTTCATGTGATGATTTTTCTGCAAAATTACAAAGTTTTTTGCAATCGAATGATATGTTTTAAGATTTTTTTGTATTTTTGCAGTGCTATACTAACAACATCTAACTTCAGCCTTAATATGAAACAGCTGTTTTGCGAGGCGATAGTTGCTGCCTCCATCCTATTCTCTTTTTGGTCTTGCACCGAGAACATCGACATGTCGGCTCGATACGTTTTCACTTCCGACTGCGTGATGACTTATCTCGAGAAGCACGAAAACTATTCCGAGTATGTGCGTCTGCTGGAGTCGACACCTATCTCGCTTCGAAGCAAGAGCACGGTGGGAGAACTTCTCTCTGCCAGAGGGCACTATACGGTTTTTGCCCCGACTAATGATGCCATCGCAGCCTACCTCAAGCAACTCTGCACCGAAGAGCCCGACCTGCTGAGTGCGCCGACGTGGGACAGCTTCGTGAGCGACCATAAGCGAGACTCCATTTGCCGAGTCATCGTCTGGAACTCGGTCATCGATTCGGGCGACCACGAAGAGGCCTATCCAGTGAACGCCTTTCCGCCGGAAACGGGCACGGAGTTTCCTCTGAGCAACATGAACGACCGCAAGCTCTCTGTTCGCTACCAAGGCGTGGACACCATCTTCATCAACAACACATGCGAAATCAGCCTCACCGAACGCGACATCAACTGCACAAACGGCATCATCCACCAGGTGAAAGGCGTGGTCGCACCCAAGGACCTCACTGCCGACATTTACCTCCAGCAGCTCATCGAGCAAGGGAAGGAAGGATTCCTCGTCATGGCAAAAGCCATTCAAGCCTGCGGACTCATGGACACGCTCTCTAAGATACGCGACGAAGTCTACGAGAACAAATACCTGCGCGGAGAGATTCCCGAGAACATGCATCTCTACATCGACGGACATTTCCCCAACGGCGACAACTGGACGCCGCGTCACCGACTTTATGGATTCACCATCTTTGCAGAGACCGACGACTTCTGGCGCGAACAAGGTCTCGATCCCACAGCGCCTTCGCCCGAACTGCTGCCCAAGCTGATGCAATGGATTGTTGCCAACCATCAGTATTCCAACGACGACAAGTTCCAAATTGACCAGAACTACGAGAACGAGGCTAACCTTCTCTATCAGTGGACCACTTATCACATCCTGCCGTTCCGCACGCCAGCCGACCGCCTCGTCTTCCATCGCAACGAGTTCGGCTACGATGCCAACCGCCAGACTTTCACCATCCCGATGTACGAAATCTACACCACGATGGGCAAACGCAGGCTCTTGAAAATCTATGAGAGCAAGGAGTCTGACGGCATCTATCTCAATCGTTTCCCAAATCTTGAGACTGGACGTACGGAAGTCCTCCACGAAATCTCCTGCGATGCCGAAAAGATTGGTTGCCGCGTGGACCGTGACCCGGATAAAGCCGTGCTCAACGACATCATCAACTGCTGCATCTATCCCATCGACGCTCCCCTATCCTACAACGACAATGTGCGCGACGACCTCGCACGGCAGCGACTTCGCTTCGACGGCATGACGCTCTTCCCCGAAGCCATGTCGAACGACATTAGGCTCAAGATGTCGTCTGATGAAAAGAACCAGGACGTCTACATTCCAGCCACACGCATCTACAACTATTTCGAGAACATGCAGATGAACGACCAGACGCTCTTCGTCTACCTCAATGCCTACGGCTACCAATGGTGCAACCTGCACAGCGACGAGATGAAGGCCAAGGGTCGATTCGAACTCACCTTCAAGCTACCGCCCGTACCGCGTCGAGGCACCTACGAGTTCCGCTACGATGTGCTTCCCAACGGCGACCGAGGGATACAGCAGTTCTACTTCGGCGACGACCCCACCAAGATGCCGGCAGCCGGCATCCCCGTTGACCTCACACGCGGCATCGGAAGCATGAACGTCGGCTTCGAACGCGACGGCAACGACGAGGACTACAACATCGAAGTGGACAAGCGCTTGCGTAACAACGGCGTGATGAAGGGCGCCAAAAGCGTCACCGCCGATGGCAGCAGTGGCGACATCGAACGAAACCGCAACAGCAACCTCCGATACATCATCATCAGGCAGACACTCGACCCCGACAAGACCTACTACATGCGCGTCAAGTCCGTCCTCGACTCCGAGCAGAAGGAGTTCTACATGGACTACATGGAGTACTGCCCGAAGGAGGTTTACGACAACCCCGAAAGACCCGAGGACATCTGGTAAAAAACGAAGAACCTAAGCTTATACATTATATAATTAAGTTTCGGAAGCTCCGATTCTTTTGTAGTTATGTAGTTAAGTAGACAGTAGTTAAGCCAACATATCTCCCGTTTTGTTTTCAACTTCACACTATAGGCTTAACTGCTGTCTACTATCTATTTCCGAAACATCAATTAGTAAATTAAAGTTTACTAAGGAGTGAATATCGATTTATTAACGTGTGGATTATGATTTATTCACACGTGGATTACGATTTGTTCACACGTAGATTTCAGTTAATTCCACATGAATTCTTCACCGATTAAATTAGGTCAAAGCAGACCGAAACAAACCTTAAATCAAATCGCGTAAGGCACTGTCTTACAATTAACTCTACTTAACTAACCTTATTCTTCGCCTATTGCGCGTTTGCCCCTTTTAGAGTAATTTTGTACCGCCATTGTACCTCGGGTGGATGAGCAGAGGGTTCGTAGGGTGTTCCCTTAAATCACCTTATTTCCCCTTAAATCCGCTTAATTGGTTTCCGTCAGGGACCATCCCCCGAAATCCGCGAGTAAGCGAGTGCAATGTGAACTTGTTCACAAATTGCCGAGCGCAAGCGGATTATCCAAAAACGGCAGAAATTGACAAAATTACTCGATATGGGCAAGAAACAGACTTCACAAATTTCCAACATCCTTCTGTCCGTGAAGGATGCCTCCATCGCCATCAGTGTCAGCACTAAGATGGTGCGATTGCTTATTGCCTCCGGCAGACTGAAAGCCGTCAACCTCGGCAAGCGGATGACACGCATAAGCCTACAGGAACTTACAGACTTTGCCCAAAGGCAAGGTGGTAATGTCGTGCTGCCTTCTTCATCCCTTCCTTTTAATAATGACAAAAGGGAAAGGAATAAGAAGAATGCCAACGCTAAGCCAGAGACAGGTAATGTGAACAAGAGAGCCAAGTGCCGCATGACAACAGCCAGCGACATAGCCCCTGAAGGTGTTACCCACGACTCCCATTATACGTTGGCAGAGGTAATGAGCAAGTTCAACATCAAGTACGGTCGCCTGTATGAGATACGCAACCGCTATCAGTTGGCATCCGTCCATGCCTGGGGTACGACCGCTTTTAAGAAGGAGGATGTCGAGAAAGCTATTGCCAAGTACGACGAGGAACAGGGCAAGGCACAGCAGGAAGCATACTACACCTGTTTCGACATCATGCAGAAGTATGGTCTGGGTAAGACGCAAGTACGCCGTTTTGCAGAGACACACAATGTCCGTATCAAAAAAGCCAAGGGCGGCAGGACTAACCTCTACCTTAAAGCGGACTGGGAAGCAGCCCGAAAGAAAGCCGAGAAAACAAGTGCCAGTACCAAGGCGAAACGGATATGAAGCTGAATATAAGAATACAAATGTTGGTACTACTTGCAGGGATGGTTAGAACCAATCCTGTAATCCGAGGCTCAAAACGGCTTGTTTCAGACCGTTGTACCCTGATTGTAGCTTTGCTCTCCCTAACTTTGCAGTGCATCCGAAAAAGATGTACCCCTCCTCTGGAAGTGTCTTGAAACCAATGGCAACAATGAATGCAGTGCAACTGTCAACCCCGTTTATAGTATGATTATCGCTGCAATTTCATACTCAAACGCTAACTCAGGTTAAATCTGATGCATTGAGGGTCAATATTTTAGACTCAACCTAAACAAAGGACGTACCTTTGCAGTCGCTTGAAGTCCAGACCGCCCATGTTGGGCAGCGTAGGGCAACCGAATATAGACAAATGTAATAACAATATAAAATAGCAGATATGACGAATTTATGTACCAAGGTCACAGTGCGGAAGCGACCCATCAAGAACGGGCAGACATCGCTCTATCTCGATTTCTACCCACCAATCCGCAACCCGAAGACTGGCCGTCTGTCACGACGCGAGTATCTGGGCTTATACATTTATTCCAACCCTACTGAGAAGTTCCAGCAGGAGTACAACCGCAGCATCATGCAGAAGGCAGAGCTTATCAAGTGCCGCCGCACGGAGTCCATCATCAACGAGGAGTTCGGTTTCCTCGACCGCTCCAAAGGCCAGGAGAGCTTTCTTGACTACTTCAAGCAGTGTATGAATAAGACAACCAACAAGGCAAACTGGGAGGCTGCCTACAAGCACTTCGTCAAATATTCGGGTGGCGAGTGCCGCTTCTGCGACCTTGATGCAGCGTATTGCCAGAAGTTTGTTGATTATCTTTTGTCGGCAGAGTGCTATCATAACGGCAAGCCGATGATGCCCACCACCGCCAATAACCACCTCGTAAAGCTGAAAGCCGCCCTTCGCATGGCATACGATGACGGACATATCAAGGAGAACATAGCCAAGAAACTTGTCAAGGCAAAGGGACACGGCAACAAACGACAGTACTTGAACAAAGAGGAACTTGTTGCGCTGTCCAAGGCTGAGTGCAAGAGTGACGTGCTGCGTCGTGCCGGACTGTTCTCTTGCCTGACAGGACTGCGCCTGTCTGACTGCATCCTGCTCCAGTGGGAGAACATCAAGAAGTCGGGCGATGGCGGCTGGGTGCTCGACATCACCACCAAGAAGACGAAGACCGATGCCATCCTGCCCATCAGCGAAGAGGCACTTGCCCTGTGCGGCGAGCGTGGAGAGGGACAGGTGTTCAAGAAACTGACACCGAACCTGGTTGCCGCCCACCTCAAAGACTGGATAAAGGCTGCTGGCATCACCAAGCATATCACCTTCCACTGCTTCCGTCATACCTTCGCCACCTTACAACTGGCAGGAGGCACGGACATCTATACCGTGAGCAAGCTGCTTACCCACAGCAACCTTGCCACAACACAGGTGTATGCAGAGGTGGTCAACGAACTGAAACGTGATGCATCCGAGCGCATTTCATTGAAGGATGATGCCAGTGAAAGTGCCACTACAGACAAAGAAACACTTGCTCAATAATATTAAACCAAATATTGCTGTCCGCTAAAAGTTTTATGAGCGCAAAAAATCGTCCGCAATGTCGATAAACAGGCGTTGCGGATTCTATTTTTGAAAAGTAAGCCCCCTCCATACATCATATCCCTTCTTTTTTAGCGGACAGCCGTTCCTGATAACGAAATATAGCCATACCATAGAACTATTTTACTCCATAGTCAGCCGCTAAAGGCTTCCAAAAGCAAATTTTGGGATGCCCATCTTGCTTTTATAAGTTCGTTTTAGCGGACAGCCGATGGAATTTGCAGAATAATAAGTGATTAGGGGCTTACTTTCGAAAAAGACAACTCGACATCGCATATATTCAGCGATTGAAAGCCATTTCTATGGCAATAAAAAGTTTTAGCGGACACCAATATAAACCAAAGACAAATTCACATGGATAATGTTACGAACAATCTCTCGTTCGACCAGCTGCCCAAGGCTGTCGGCGAACTACTGACCAAGGTGGACTATGTGATTAGCCGCCTTGACGAGAAGAAGGATGCCGACGGCGCATCCACAGCTCAGGATGATGACCAGATGATGACGATGGACGAAGCCTGTCAGTTCATTGGCAAGAAACGCTCCACGATGTACTCCCTCACCTCTGAGCGACGCATCCCATACCGCAAGCGTGGCAACAAGCTCTACTTCTTCAAGAAGGAACTTGTGGAATGGATTCAGAGCGGAGGCGCATACGACAAGCCTTATACACTCTCCGAGCAGGAGCAGGCAGAGTTTGATGCCCATCTGGAAGAACTGCGTGAGAAGAAAAGGCACAAGCCATCGTCTCTTGAAAAGTCTGCTGATATGCAATCCGCAAACCATTAGTATCATGACGGGACGCAAGCTTATACCCAGTTCCACAAGCGAACAGCCTTCCAGACACTTTACAGTGCTGTCAGCAAAATGCAGCCAGTACCCGAAGGTTGTTTTTAAGGTGTTTGGGGGAGCAAGTATAGGTTTTGCGTCCCACAAAACCACGGCTCAAAAAGCCGATATTAACCAGATGTACCATCCAGCATTTTACAACGTATGAATTCCCAAACACCTAAAGATAAGAACAGCAAGGGCGGTCGCCCTAAGAAGCCAGAGAACGAGCTGCGCCTCTATCCTGTGAAGGTCTATTTCGATGAAGCGAACCATCGCAAGCTGATGAACCGAAGCCGCAGGACGGGACAGCCGTTGTCAACCATCGTCTATGAGCTGGCCATCAATGGATATGTCCGTGAACCCTTCACAAAGGAAGAGGTGTCTATGATTCGCTCTCTGTCTGGCATGGCTAATAACCTAAACCAGCTGGCACGACAAGCGAACACCTATGGCTTTCATCAGATGGCAATCGAGGTGGGAAATTTGGCGAAGAAAGTTGATGACTTACTCATCCGTTTCAGTGAGAAGTGACCACATGAGAAGAGCCATTATAGAACCCGAAGTGAAACCTAAAAAAGATGTGTAAACATGATAGCTCAGATTTCTACAGGTGAAGGTTTCGGCGGACTGGTCAACTACGCCAATGACATCATCAAGAAAGATACGGTGATAATAGCATCCTATGGGGTGAACCTCTCATCGAATGCCACTATCACTGCCAGTTTCAAGGCACAGGCGAAAGCCCGTCCTTCCATCCACAAGTTTGTCGGACACATATCACTCAGCTTCTCACCAGAAGACCTGGCGAAACTGGATGACAAGAAGATTGCCGAGATAGCCAAGGAGTACATGCGACGGATGGGCATCAAGAACACCCAGTATGTGATATTCCGCCACTTCGACCAGCCGCACCCTCATATCCACATCGTCTATAACCGAGTCGATAATGATGGGAACGGCATCAAGGGCGATACCAGCTACACGAAGTCTGCTGCCATCACCAAGGCATTGACCCGTCAGTATGGTCTGACCTTCGGCAAAGGAAAAGACAAGGTGAGGCGTGAACGTCTGAAGGGTAAGGATGCTGTCAAGTACCGTCTCTATGATGAAATAAGAGCCGCCATGAAGGAGTGCGTCACATGGGACAAACTGCGCAGATGGCTTGACACTAAGGGCATCGCATTAGACTTAGTGAAGGACAAAGACGGAAACATCCGTGGCGTGACCTTCACGGACACACGGCAGAACGTCACCTTTGCCGGAAGCAAGATAGACCGCTCGCTATCCTTCGCCCAGATAGACCGAGCCATGGCCTATGTCGTCAATGACACGACCAACCGATACCGCCAACCGATACCGCAAGAGTCGGAACAGAAGGTGTGGCGCGATGCCAATGATTTCTTTGACTTCTCTAAGACTTCGGGGGGTACACGGCAAGTGGCAGACGATGGCAACATAGAGCAGCAGACAACTGGCACGGAAGGTGGTAGAACATCGTCTGGCAGCAGCATAGGCGAAGCCGTTGTTGAAGTGCTGTTGCAGCCTAACGTCGTACCGACCACGGGCGGCGGTGGAGGTGGAGCATCCGGTGGCTGGCGCGATGACGACGACGATGAGAAAAACAAGAATAAGTATTATTGCTGTCCGCTAAATTTTTTTTCTCGATATAAAAATTAGGCTGAAGCCC
>CAMVDV010000017.1 GCA_947166305.1 uncultured Prevotellaceae bacterium
CGCATAGTCGCTCCAGTTCTCAAAGGTGACAGGCGATGGGGGCTCACCCGTCGGGACAATCATCGGTGTTTCCGTGAAGCCATAAGGACGATTATAATTCTTTTCGCCAAAAACTCCAACGTATGCAAGATCCACCGACCATTTTTGTTGAAAGCGTGTAATGGTGGCTGGCTTTTGTGGGAACATGTCTGCAATGTCGAAATGTGGTATCTCTTCCCTGCGTATTTTCTTGGTCGTGTCCGCGGCAATGGAATCAGTTACCATCTGCTCTTGGGCTATTATATTAAGCAATGTATCAGACGTGACAGAATCCACAGCTTGGGCAACGACCGATTGCAGGGTGTCAGTTGCAATGAAAGTGGTACGATATACTGGCAGATGATCAATCACAGGTTCCTGCGGTTGCTCCTTTTGAGATTCTTTCTGCGATTCTTTCCTTGTATCTTTCTGTTTGGCCACAACAGGTTTTTCTTCTTTGATGGAAGTGTCCCCTTTCCTGAATAGGTAGAACGTGATGGGAACAAGTAGCAACAGAAGCACGGCCACCCAATACTGCTGCATCATCTTGCGCAACATCTTCTTCGCCCGTGCCAGTTGAGAAGAAGACGAATGTGGCTCAATGCCCAGCATATCGGCAATCTCCTTGTGCGACATGCCTTCGAACACAGAGAGACGGAACACTTGACCGTAGCCTTCTGGCAGACGGTCAACGAGCTGCATTACATCCTCCAACGGAACACCTCTCACTTCGCTCTCAACATCAGGCGCCTGCAATTGCTCTGTATCCTCAAGTTGTACAAAGGTCATCTTTGCCAGATGGTCTTTATATTTCGACGCGACATTTCTCGCTATCGACATCATCCATGCCTCTGCTTTCCTATCATCGCGCAATTTGTCAAAAGAGGTGAAGATTATCACGAAGGAGTCATGCAACACATCGCTGATGGTTTGTTCGTCACTGACATACCGACGGCATACGCCCCTCATCCGTTGGGCGTATGCCTTGTACAGTTCTCCGAGGGCATCCGCATCCCCCTGTCTGCACCGTTCTATCAGCCGCGTAACTTCCATCGAAAACATGATGTCTCTATTTATTATGTCCGATAATCATGTAAAAGACTGCACGAGTCCAATTGTTTTTTTACAAATTAAGCTGCATGACAATTAAGACTCGTATTAACGGAAGTATTATGGATTAGATAAAACAGTAATAATGAAGAATTTCAATGAGGGAGATTTATATTCTAATGATGGAGATTACTATGCCTTGAACAGGTCTTCTGAAGTGATGTTGTTGTGTATCTCGCTCCAATATCCAGCGTGGGCAATTCCTGACACAGTGACCATAGTAAGGCTTACTGATTTCCTGCATCCTGTTTCGGTGACGAAACGCTCCGCCTTATGGTGCAAGCTATCTGCATCGTCTTTAGTCACAGTATATTCATTGTGCGAGAATTTCATCTCACAGATGTTCACCATGTTGTCTGCCCTGTCTATGAGCATGTCTATCTGTGCACCTTTTCTTCCGTCGGCACTCGGTCCCACTCGCCATGCAAAGACGTTTGTCACTACTCCGCTGATGCCAAGAGCCATTTTGATTTGGCGGATATGCTGGAAACACAGACGCTCAAAAGCCAGACCGACCCAGGCTGACCGCAGGCTCGACAGATAATTATGGCTCCAGAATTGCTCATCGTTGGCAGTGTTGTGCTTCACGAACTTCAGATAGAACAGCGTGTAGTTGTCGATCAAACGGAACGTTGCCTGGTTCTTTAGCCCATACGTTGGAATCTTGCGGATAAAGCCGCATTCCTCCAGGTCTTCCAGCATACGGCTCGTCCGTCCATTTTCTTCCAGTTCGCATTGCTTCACCAACTCGTCGCGTGTCATTCCAGAGCCGTTTTCGCCAAGTTCCATTACGATTCTGACATATTTCTCCGGGTTACGGAACAACGAGTCGTAAAGTTCGTTGAATTCATAACGGAGTTTGCCATCTTCTGCAAAAATAAGTTTGTCAACATTCTGCGCTACACTCTGCCCCCGTGTCAAAAGTGACCAATAGAAAGGCACTCCTCCGAACACCATGTAGTATTCCAACAGGTCATAGTGCGAGGCCTGAATCTTCTTGGCCCTCATATATTGTTCGCACTCATGGAGCGTGAAGGGCATGACAGGCAATCGATATGTCACACGATTGTGCAACCCTCCGTGATTCTTCAGCACCTTGTTGATAATCCACGACGTTGCCGATCCACAGATGATTAGCAGCACATCCTTACGAGCCGAAGCGAAGTTGTTCCAGAAATACTCAACGGCTGACACAAAATTGGAGCGTGGCGTGTCCATCCAAGGAATCTCGTCAATAAACACCACTTTCTTCCTCTCTTTACTCTTGCGAATGAGCTGGCGCAGTAAGGAAAACGCCTCCATCCAATCCTCGGGAATCTTCACTTTTCCCATTCCAGCATCCGCCAGTGAATCACGGAAAGCGCGAAGCTGCACCCGCATATTGCCCTTTGCTACTCCCGAGTGCTCAAACGTGAAGGTGTAGTTGAAAGTCTCCCGCACCAGGAATGTCTTGCCCACTCTGCGACGGCCATACACTACGGCAAACTCCGAATACTCCGACTCGTATGCCTCACGTAGTTCTCTCTGTTCTTTGTCTCTGCCTATAATCATAATCTATCTGGTTTTGTGTGCAAAGGTACAAAACAATTCCTTATAAAGTGTCGAAACTTGTAATTATTTTGCCATTTTCGACATTTTTGACGAATCTTTTGGTTGGTAGCACCATTATGTGTCTTATTCCAGCACCCCCTTATGAATACCATTTTGACACGTTTAGAACGAACTATATATAGCTATATCATTGCACACTTTCCGTTTTTTGTGGTTTACAAAAGTTAAATACGTTAAATCTTCATCATGTTCTTATTCTATAAGATCTTCGTTTCCACTTTTCTGCCGTTTAGCTTGCAATTTGTTGATATAAAGTAAATTGCAAATACCGTTGGTGCATTAACTTGAGAGACGTATTCTGTTATGCTGAAACAGTTCCTTCTATTATAGATGGCAGTGAACCTTTTTATAATGTCACGTTATCTGCAGCAACACTACATGTGCCAGAAGCATCAATTTCGCTCTATAGGGCAAAAGCACCATGGAGTAGTTTTGGCACAATTGTGGCTCTTACAGATGAAGATGGGTTTGTGAAAGTAAAGGCAGATGAAGATGGCATTTGGAACGCAAAAGCAACTACAGACGAGAATGGTGTAGTCTATTATGATACACAAGGGCGACCAAATAAGAGGTCTTACAATGGCATCAACATCATCCGCTACTCCGACGGCTCGACGAAGGAAGTCCTTATCAAATAATCCAAACGGCACACGATAGGAACTAAATAATATAAAGTGAAGAGTGAAGGATTTGCTGCCGCCCCGAATGGGCAACTGCTGTCCTTCACTCTTCATTTCTTATTTCCTAATTCCCTTATTCTCTTCTTCCCTTCGTTTCTAATTATCTTCTTTTCTAATTTCCCCTCTTCATTTTTCGCCATAGCCATCTGCTAAAGGTCATTTCTTTGGCAATAAGAGGTTTTACCGGTCACCATATTAATATATATATGTGTCCCCAAGAAAAGAGTCGAGGGGAACCATACCGTTCCCCTCGGCTCTTTTGCTTATGCTTTTCGCTCACTTAACCGCTCACTTGACTTTGTCGAGTTCGCTTGCGTTCGGTGAAGTATAAACTTGAACTGTGGCTCAAGTTTATGCTCCACACTCACTTAACCGCGAACTTGACTTCGTCGAGTTCGCTTGCGTTCGGTAAAGCATGAACTTGAACTTTGGCTCAAGTTTATGCTCCACGCTCACTTAACCGCGAACTTCTGGCCTTTGACGACGTAGATGCCCTGAGGCAGGTTCTTCTTTGCAGCGCTGATGGTGGTCTGCGATGCCACGAGGGTGCCCTGTGCGTTGTAGACATCGACGGTGGCTCCTGTCTGCTGGAGCTTCTCGATGCTTGTGCCTACGTCCTCGAGGCTGGTGACGTGCTTAATCTCGAGGGCCTGAGCGGTGCTGGTCTGCTCGTCCCATGTGAAGCCGCAGCGTGTGGGGAGGAATGCCTTGTCGCCTTCGGTGCGGATGAGCACGCTCTCCAGGATGTAGGTGTCCTGCTGAGCGGGGATGCCGTAGCGACCTTCCACCTTGAGTGTCTCCCAAGAGCTGCCGAAAGTCACGGTGTTGCCTTCGCCGTCGCTCTTAGTGACGCTCTGCAGTTCAGTGCTGATGCCTGATGCCTGTGTGGTGTTGGCATGGAGAGTCTGGAAGGTGGGGGAGAAGATGAGGTAGGGCACGCCGGCCTGAATGCCTTCGTTCGTGCAGTCGAGGAAGTACATGTTCAGCGTGCTGCCTTCCTGACGAATCATTTCGAGACGCTCCACCTGTACGTCCTTGGCAGCAGCCTGAAGCTGTTCGGCGCTGAGGCTCATGGGCAGGCAGATGGTGTTGTAGCCGGCGAAGAGTGTGCGGTTGAGCACTACGGGCTGAACTTGGTTCTGCAGCACCTCGAGGTTGAGCGCGGTGGTGCTGGTATAGATGTTCTTAGCTCTGTTCTGTGCGAAAGCACCGGTGCAGACAGTTGCTGCAGCCATCAAAAGAAGTGTAAAATGTCTCATAATCGTATAAATTTATATGGTTTTCCTGTGCAAACTTACTATTTATTTCTTGAACCGCCAACAAAAGGGATTGTTTTTTTTATAATTTAACATTCTTTGCACCGTTTTTTTCATCGGGGAAAGGATATTTGCCATGTTTTCCCTCTCTGTTTTTGCTTTTTTTACCGATTTTTTTGCATTTTTCTTTGAAGGACATATAATAATTCGTATTTTTGCACCGACCAAATGGCCCAGTAGTGGGCTGGCGGGTCAGAATCTTAATGGAAACAGAGGCCACCAAGCCGTTTGTAGGGCCGGCCTCGGAAAGGACGTTGAACGAAACGTAGTCTTCTGTCTTCAAACTTCGCAACTTTGACAAGCATCGGAAGATACGCAATCGAGGTGTCCGCGTGGGAGATTTATATCCCCATACCGTTTGTGTATGGTGTATATATTTCACGATGTGGGCCAACTGGTTGCTTATCCTGATGCGAGGCTGGTGCGAAGGTCTGAAGACGGGATAGGTGCAGACAAGCTACCCACATCTTTTTTGTATCCATAAATGTGAGAAGGTGAAGTCAGTCTGTCTGAATCGAATGCAGATAAACGAATAATTAACGATAACCAAATTTAATCACTTATCATTATGAAGAAACTAACGTTAGTCTTCAGGATGTCCTTCTTTGCCGCCCTGCTGCTGGCCTGGTCATCCTGTTCCAAGAGCAGCGACGTCGCCGAGCCGACAGACAATTCCGGCGGGACAGACCAAGTGGAACAAATATGTAAGCAAATTGCAGAAGTGCATGACGAGGTGTTGCCGTATTATAAGCAATGCGGGTCTATCTCAGAACTCCAGCAATATGAAGAACAAATCCGCTCGATAGAATATGTAAACGATGTCTATTTCACGGATATCTGTATGTTTGTTGATGTCAAGGACTTTGGGCCAATCTCCTTTGGGTATTTCCCAAAGACAGACTCTTCCTTGGACGAGGATTTGCTTAAGGAAATGACCAAGAATATTAAAACAAGGGCAGAAGGCACTCATACGCCGCTTAATTTGGGAACAGCTGTGATTGCCAACCAACAAGCTAATGACGAAGGAATGTCAACTAGGGGAGAATGTGCCGAAGTCACAAAAGAGATGCTGGAAGCTTGCGGCTTTACGGTTGCTCCGATAAACAATGCGCCTTCCGTCGAATTCTTTAGTAGAGAGATGTTTCAATATGATCTTGTCTTTATCCTGACACATGGGGTATATGACTATAAGGGGTTGAAACTCCATTGGCTGTTAACAGGTGAGGTCATGGATGAAGACAACTCTTATAAATGGTATAATAATTTCTTGAAATGGGTATGGGACGAGTATAAAGACATCTCTCCATATATGGCGACTTTCCATACATATAATGTAGAACAGAAAGGAAAAGAAGTTCCGATAACTTGCGCCATAATTTCTGAAAAGCTCATTGAAAAATCCCAGTATTCATTTGCAAATAAAGGGAAGGCTATTGTCTTCAACATGGCGTGCCAATCTGTAATGGGGCCCAATCCTGAAACAGAGGACAGTGTTAACTATAGCATGGCGCAGATATTTGTGGACAAAGGAGCTGGAGCCTATTTAGGCTATGACGAGAGCAACAGTACAGGACAGACTGTGGGCGTTTACTATTTCAGCGGTTTAGCCAGTGGAATGTCTGTTCTCAATGCTTACAACAATCTTACATTCTGGAACAGACACAATTTCTGTCAGGAGAATAAAGACGGGAAACTTGTTCGCGTAGACGGTGATGATGTAAACCCTAATGTCTTAGACAGGAACATCGTAAAAGAACACTGGGCGGATTTGCTGATATATCCGAATAAAGACTTGAAAATAGCAAATTCATACATAACGACCCCAAAGCCACAATTTGAGATAACATATCCGTTAGTAGCAAGTGACGTATTAGAGTTAAGAGCAAATTATCATGTCAGTTATTTCAAGTATTTTGCTTGGGATTTTTTGTATGGTTTTGATATCAGCGAATCAGAAACCTTTGAGAATTTTACACGCCTCTGTGAAAAGCATTTGGGCGATGCCGGATGTACATTCTCTAACTCAGAAGTTAACTACACTTACACCCCTTCTGCATCTGACAAATTGCAAGCAATGAAACGTTACTATTGCAGAGCCTTTTTCTTCAACGGCTATGATTACTATTACAGCGATATAAAATCCTTTATCAATCGTATTCAAGATGGAGCCGGCACGGTTCCCGACATCCCGGGAACGGATTTCTAATGTTTAATTCAACAAAGCATCGGGAGCAACGTCGTGGAAACAGCAAGACCACAGGCACAATTCAAACTACTCGTGTATAGATTGCAAACTCCTCGTGTGGATTTTGTCAACTCCTCGTGTGTAAATGCCAAACTCCTTGTGTGTAGTTTCTCGCTGGCTCGTGAACTGGCTCTGCAGGCTTCTCTGACGATGATTCCGAGACTTCAGTAAAACAATCCATAATTTATATAAAGTAAGACTATGAAAAAGATATCGAACATAAAGAGACTTTCTCTCCCGGCACTGATGCCATTGGTGCTCCTTGCCGTGGGATGCACGAACACTGATACGTTGGATGGTATAGGTGTGCGTGGACGCAGTGTGACATTGTCTGTTGCCATGCCCGAAGAGGGAATGACCCGTGTGGGACTCGGGCCGGACGGCGACTCCAAGAATTTCATCACAACGTGGGACGATGCCGACGAGGTGCAGGTGTTCGTCACGCAAGGAGACAAGAGTTTCGCCATAGGCAAGGTCGGCGTGGGAAACATTTCCGAGGACAGGAAGAGCGCGTCCATCGCCTTTCAGCTGCCCGAGGCCTTGGACCTGACAACGTCCTACTCGATTCATGCCCTGTCGGGCATCGAAGGCTCCATGACCGGCGAGGGCGGCGAGTGGCGGCCCGTGTGTACGGCTGAGCTGTACAGAAATGTGCTGACGTATTTCAACGCTCCGCTTTACTGCAAGCTGGATGTGGAGAAAGACTTCAATCCCACCTTGCAGTTCGAGCACATTGGCACTTATGAGGTGTTGCACTTCACCAATTCGACCGACAATCTGATTAAGTTTGAGCATGACGGCTTTGAGACGGAGAAGCCCTGGTACTACAAGAAGGCTGTCGGCGCTTTGCTTCCCGAAGGTGGCATGGCCTTGGATGCCGCAGCTTCGGCAAGCGGAGAAACGGCAAGCGAGTTTATCTACGTTGCCGCAGGAGAAACGAACACATTCGTCTCGTGGTACATCCCGACAGGCGAGAAGATGGGTGGCGCGGAACTGAAAGCAACGGTCGACGGCGTGTCGGTGAAGTCCGCCAACAGAAAGTCATCCGACATCAACATCGAGACAGGCCATGCCTACCACATGTATGCCACTTGGGACGGCGAGAGCCTGACCTTCGACAATGGCGATGCAGGCATCCTCACGGTCATGCCCGACACAATAGATTTTGGCAGTGTTGAGGCAGGAACGACACAGGCGATGAACTTCACCGTCAGCAACACTGGCAATGCCGACCTCACCTTCGAGATTGAGAGTCTGCATGGCATCTTCGAGGTTCCCGAAAGCGGCCAGAGCTTCACGCTCCCGGCCTCCGGGCAGAAGGTGTTCTCCATTGCCTTCACGCCGGAAGCGGAAGAGAAGGACAAGTCCTATTCCGGAGTCATGACCATCACTTCCAACGGCGCGAACGGCACGGTGAAGGTGTCTGTGACGGGCAAGTCGAAGAGCCGCGAGCAGGAACGCCTCACGCAAGTCATCCCCGACAGCCTGCGCAATCAGTTCGACGACTACATTCCTATCTACGACGGCTCCAACCCGCCCAACATCGAGGGTGAGTTCATCATCTCGCCATACGAACTGACTTACGACTCCACGGAAGGTTACAGCGCGGGATATGTCTTCGCCGACAGATATATCAAGTTCCTCAATCAGGACATTATTAACAACACCATTGACTATCAAGGAAAGCAGGCCAACTCGGAAACAGCAGGTTCGGGTTGTTTCATCTCCGGCGACGGCGAAAACTTCAGTGTATTCTTCAACACTACGGGCATCACTCATTGCACAAACTACGACGTCTATGTGAAGCAGGCCATCGTTATCTCCGGCACCAAGACGGACAATGGCATCAAGGACATATCCTACGCCTTCATCTTCGTCGAGAAGAGCGATGACCCAGACCACGAACTCATCAGCGCAGGTTCCTTCCGCACTTTCAAGGACAGCGACGGCATGAGCGAATACAACTGGTGGACAGGCGGGGCAAGCAGCGTAAGGCGGCGTGTGCCCTCAATGGAAAGAACTCTGCCTGGCCTGCTCGACGTGGCAAGAAAGAAGTGACGATACAATAACATATATTACAAAAACAGAAATGAAAAGGACTTTGATTATTCAGACGGCCTTCCTGATGGCACTGATGGCTCAGGCAAACAACGTGACCCAAAAGAGTGCCCTCAGGAAGGCACAAGTGTTCATGCCCATGCGGGCGCAGGAACTTCGGCTTGTAGATCAGGCCGAGGGCAAGAATCCGGCTTGGTATGCCTTTGCTGCAGAAGGCAGGCAGAAGGGCTTCGTCATCATGGCAGGCGACGACCGCGTCAGCCAGGTGCTTGGCTACTCGGACGAAGGAACCTTCGACCGGGACAATATGCCCGAGAACATGAAGTGGTGGCTGAAGGGCTGCGAGCAGCAGATAGAGCTTCTGCGCCGGGGCAAGGCTCAGGCCAGCCGCACGAAGGAGGGAAGGCAAGCCGTGGCACCGATGGTGACTTCGAAGTGGAGTCAGGAGGCTCCGTACAACCTGCTGACTCCTGAGATTGGCGGCGTCCATGCTCCTACGGGATGTATGCCCACCGCAATGGCTCAAATCCTATACTACTGGAAAAGCAAGGCTGGAGCCTCGGCGATAGAGGCCTACACGACGGACACCGAAAAGATAGAAATGGAGGCATTGCCTGCCACGACCTTCAACTACGACATCATGCAGGACACTTACGAGAGCAATGACAGCAGTGCCGCTGCATGGGAGGTTGCCAAACTGATGCTCTACTGCGGTCAGGCTTTCGAGGCAGACTATGAACTGGGCGGCTCAGGCGCGAGTGGCGGCACACCCAACTTCATCGATTATTTTCACTTCGACATTCATGGTTTCGATTTGGAAAGTATCTGGGAAAGTCGTGAGCAGTGGGACGAGGCTCTCTACAAGGAGATGGCAGAGGGACGCCCCATCTTCATGTCCGGCGTTGATTATGTCGTCGGCCACGGTTTCGTAGTTGACGGTTACGACCCTCGCGGCTTCTATCACATCAACTGGGGCTGGTATGGCAAATATGACGGCTTTTATCTGATGGATGTGGCTTGCCCGGGCGACACGGAGGACGAGACCATCTATGGCGAAGGCTATTCTATCGGGCAGATTGCAGGCATCGGCCTGCGTCCGGAAAGCGACGACATCACCTACGACGATATGGCGCTCAGCGTGTCGAGCATTGAGACAGACGAGGAAAGCTACACGCGCGAGTCGACATCGGACGACTTTTCTGTGTTCGTCACTTCTCAGGTGAACAACTACTATGGTGCCACGCTTACCTTCGAGCACTCAGTGGCCGTCTTTTCCCTTGAAGGCACGCTCTTGAAGGTGGGCAACATTATGGAAAGAACGCTCCGTCCCATGTATGGAGGCGAATGGGGACGCAGTATAGACTTCGGCAGCGGATTGGAGAGCGGCAGCTACATACTGAAGGTGGTGAGCCGTTTGGCAGGACAGGAAACCTGGAACGAGGACTTCGGCTGCTACCGCCACTATGCAGAACTGACCATCGACGGCAACACGATGACAGTTACTACCGTGACTAACCCCTTCACGAAGTCCTTCACCATCAACTCGATGGAGGTGGTGGGCGATGCAAAGGTGGGCAGGGAGGCCACGTTGCGATTCAATGCCACCAACACAGGCACCTATTACATCAACGCGCTCTACATTGCCATCGACGGCAAGCTGGAATCTGCCATCGGCGTACCTTTCGCTCCCGGCGAGACAGGCGACTTCTACATCCGCTACACACCTTCCACACCTGGCATCAAGGACATACAGATACGCACTTCCCGCTACAATACGTCAACCACTTTCTGGAACGGCAGATTCGACGTTGCCATGCCTTCGGAACCGAACCTGACAGTGGAGTCATTGACAGTGAAAGGAGCCGACGACGAGAAGGACGAACTGGCCGACGACGTGTGGTGTGTGCAGCTTGACGTGAAGAACGAAGCGGCTGAGACCTACGACGGCGTGTTCCGCACCCTGTTGTACAAGTACAATACGGAAACAGGGTACTACAACATGCAAGAAGCTGTTCTGAGCGACGTCGTGATACCTGCAGGCGAGACCGGCCGAGTTGAGGTTTCCTTCCCCGATGTTGAGTTAGAGATGGGGGCTGAATACTATTCTGTCACCAGAGTGTACAGCCCTTCCTCTTCCGGCTATGTTCTGTTAGCAAAGTCGCCTTATTATGTGATTACGAAGAAAGGCACGGGCATTGCCTCTCTGAAAGAAGACGAGAAGTTGCCGTCGGGCGAAGTCTTCAATGTCAGCGGACAGCGTATAGCCGGCCAGGAAGACGTGCAGGAACTTCCTGCGGGGTTCTATATCGCGGGTGGCAGGAAGTATCTGAAACGCTGAACTTGGAAAGTAGTTAGCTACTATATAAAGCCAAAAATAAACAAAGGGGATGTCATGTCTTGTGACATTCCCTTTGTCTTTGTCCTCGGTGCTGCGTCGGCAGGTTCTACTGCCTGAGGTGGACGTCGCGCTGCGGGAAGGGTATCTCGATGCCGTTTTGGTTGAGGGTGTTGTAGATGGCTTCCTTGATGCGCGAGGTGAGGACAATCTTCTCCTCGACGAGCATCCAGACGCAGACTTTGAGCTCGACGCTGCTGTCGCCGAAGTCGCTGAAGGCCACCGTGACGGAGGTCTTGGGGTCGGCCAGCGGCAGTCCGGCGGCGTTCTCTTCTCGACAGATGGGGGTGATGGCGTCGATGAGAAGGCGTCGCACTTGCTCCACGTCGGAGCCGTAGGCCACGCCGATGGGCACCTTGATGAGCTCGTAGCGGTGGTTGCGCGTCATGTTCTTGAAGTTCTTGTTGAAGAGAGCGCTGTTGCTGAAAGCGATGACGCTGCCGTCCGTCGTGGTGATTTGTGTGCTCTGGTAGGTGATGCTCTCCACCTTGCCTGCTATGCCGTCGCACTCGATGTAGTCGCCCACGTGGATGCGTCCCGTCATGAGGCTGATGCCGTAGAAGAAGTTCTCCAGTATGCTCTGCATGGCGAAGCCGAGACCCGTGGCAAGTCCGGCGCCCACGATGCTGATGCCGTCCTTTGGCACACGGAAGATGATGAGCACGATGATGATGTAGAGTCCCCAGCAGAGTATGCCGATGACGTTGCGGGCCAATGTCTTGTTGACGGCCCCACCAGCGGAGGCGAATTGCTTGCGGTAGTGGAGGTAGAAGCTGCGGAGGGCATAGTTGGCGTAGCGGAAGATGAAGAACAGTGCCGCTGCCATGCAGACGCGGAAGAGGGAGATGCGGATGAGGTTTGTCTGGTTGACGATGTCGCGCATGAAGATCTTCCTGCACAGGCTCGTCATCTCGAATACCTCGGCAGCCCAGTAGATGCTCACCAGCACGGAGAGCACGGCCAGGATGGGCACCACGGTGCGGCAGACGAAGTCGTAGAGCCAGGTTCGGTCGATGAACTCGCCGTTCTTTACACGCCTGAGCAGGGCTTTCCTTTCGCCCGGGGTCGGCGTCTTGCTGCTGATGCCCCGCAGCAGGAATCGCTCCTCGTACATCTTCGTCAGGTCGTAGATGAAGGTGATGGTCATGATGGCGGCCAGTTGGAATGTCCACCAGATGAGCACCTGCACGGCCAACAGCGTGTAGCCTACCCATGCGGCGAGGCAGGCAAAGAGCAGAGCCGCCGTGGTGACGTGCGTGTAGAAGCGGTCGAGCATAGGCAGGTAGTTGCGGTGATGCTTGGCTGCCACGAGTTGCCACACGGCAAAGGCAAGCAGGATGGGCGGGAAGAGGAGATTGATGAGCGCATTGGGGATGAGTACGATGCGGAAGAGGATGACGATGAACGAGAGCACCATGAGCGGCGTGTAGATGATGGCGGCGTGGCGCATCTGCTCGCCTTTCAGTCGGATGTAGAGACTCAGGAAGATGGCTTCCAGCAGCCAGGCAATGTTGATGATGAGGCCTGTGCCCATCTGGATGAAGTTGCGCTCGGAGAATGCCCTCACAAGCATGACGATGATGGCGAACAGGGCGATGCCTACGACATTGGTGAGCATCGTCATCTTCACCTTGAAGTCTTGCCCGCGCCACTTCTTGGGCAGGAGCCAGCGCAGTGCGATGTAGCTGATGCCGAGCGAGAGGGCAAGGTAGAGCACAAGGAAGACACTGATGAAGAGCACTATGCCGCCGCGCCACTCGGAGAAGGTGCGTTCGTGGCCGCCGAAGGGTTTGTACTTCATGTCGATGGTGGACTTTGCCATCATCACCTGCATGGGCAGCGAGGCGAGGATGCTGAAGTAGTTGGCGCCGCCGTTGCGGAAGATGTTGTCCTGAAGGAGCTTGTAGCGGCTTTGGGCGTACTCGTCGAGTTCGCGCACCTTCTCTCGCACGCTCTGATAGTAGGCATTCTCTGCCTCAATGCTCTCCAGAAAGTGTTGCAGGTTGCCTCTGATGGTGTCGGCAAAGAGGAGGCAAGCGTTGCGGTCTTCCTGCTGTGCACGGGTCAGGAAGAGAGGTTCGGCCTCCGCCTCTTCGTCCTCGGGTATCTCCTTGTTGGCTTCCTCGGCCTTCTCCAGCATCTCCACCGATTGCTCGTCCATCCTGTCGCGGCTGGCAAGCAGCGAGTCCTTCTTTGCGGCCAGCGAGTCGATGGCTTGGAAGAGGATGCTGTCGCTGGCACTCAGTATGCTGTCGCCGCCTACGACGGGCGGCATCCGCTTGAGCGAGCGGATGAGGTAGTCGGTGCGCTCTATCTCTTGCTTGAGCCTGGCGATGAACTTGTCGTACTGCCGCATCTTGCTGTTGCGGTTGTCGAGGTCGCGCCGCAGGTTGGTGGCCTGCTGGCAGGCGTAGGCCATGTCGAAGGTGTTGTCGGTCGACTGCGAGTAGAGCATCAGCCCTATCTGTTCGCATTGCTGCATGTACCAGACGAGTTGTTTGTGCTGCTGCATGCCTTGCTGCTCATAGCTTTGCATGAAGGCCTGCTGCATCTCGTAGTTTGTCTGTAGCTCTGCCTTGAGTACGCCCAGCGTGCGCGCCAGGTCTTTTTCCTTGAGCACGGCCAGTGCGGGCGAGATGATGGTGAGCAGCAAGGCTGCCAGTAGGAGGCGATGTTTCATGGTCTTGTGTTTTTCTTCTTTTGTGTTTATGTTTGTGAATATGCCGCGTGCGGCGTTGGTGATTTCCGCGTGCGGCGATTATAATTTCCGCGTGCGGCGATTGGCATCGTCGCACGCGGTGTTTTCTGTCTCTCAGTGGTGTGTCTTTTTCTGCCTTACTGGAAGAAGAGCGTCTGGAGGCGGAGGATGGCGTTGTACTCGTTGTCGTAGTATTCGATGCGGACGTTGTACTTCTTGCCTTTCTCCACGGCGACGGTGGCGTTGCGTGTGGTTTCGGCATGGTCGCCCCAGTCGCTGAAGAGTTCCTTGCCGTCGAAGATGAGGCGGTAGGCATCGTCGCCCGTCATGATGAACATGGCGCTTCCCGTCTCGGGGGCTGTGAAGGTGGCTTCTGCCGTCATGCTCCAGTAGTTTTCGGGAATGCCCCCCGTGGGCGAACCGCTGATGAAGAAGTCCAGCTTCTCCAGGTGGCCTGTAGCCTTCGCATCGCCTTCCAACTTTTTGTTCGGGAAGTATCGGAGGTCGAAGCCTGTGCCTGCTGCCGTGCTGAAGGCGTCGGCTGGAACTTCCTTCACCATGCCAGCGTCCTCACCCACTTGGCGGAGGAAGCGGTCGAAGTTCTCGTTCTTGCCCATCTGCTCCACGAGTACCACGGGCAGGCGCTTGTAGAGCTTGTGGAAGCGTCCGAGCGTCGCGTCTTGGTTCTCGGGATGATAGGAGAGGCGCAGCGGCGTGGCCTCGAGGAAGCCGAAGTCTTCGGTATAGACCATGCCGGCATCGTGCTGCTTGAAGTCCTGCACGCTGTTCTGTATGCGGTGGAACTGTGCCTTCTCGCCTTCCGTCACGCTGGCGTCGGCAGAGGCGAATGTCACCTCGACGGTTGCTCCCTTTGCACAGTCAATGCTGCCAAGGCTGATGCAGGTTTCGAGGTTCAGGCCGTCGTAGGCGAAAGCCCCCTCCCCGCTCCCCCTTTGGGGGAGTGTTTTGCCGTCGACGCTCACAGACTTCGGAGCCTTCTGGCAAGGCAATGCAATGGAGAAGTCGCGGCGCTGAGGCATGTCCTTGTAGCTGCCCTTGCGCGAACCGATGGTGACGACGAGGCGATTGCCGTCCCTCTGGTAGGTGAGAGGCGTGGTGGCGTACTCGTTGACATAGTTCTTGTCCTCGCCATTGTCCTCATAGAGCGTGAAGTCTCCCTTGTCGCCGCCAGGGAAGACACGCACGATGACGGGCTGACCGGTGCCGCTCAGGTTCTTGACTTTGCCGTAATAGGGTATGATGCTGCCTGCCTTGACATAGACAGGATACTCATCCATCGTGAACTGACGCTCCACGGTCTGTCCGCCCTTCAGCATCGTGCCGGTCTCATATTCCAGCCACTGCCCTTCGGGAAGCCAGGCTTTTACCTTGGCGAGTCCGCTTTCCTTGTTGACCGCTTCCGTGACAGGCGCGATGAGCATACGGTCGCCGAACATGTATTGTTCCTTCATCTCGTAGGCTTCTTTCGCTTCCGGGTAGTCGTAGTACATGGGACGGCAGAGCGAGATGCCCGTCTCGTAGTCCTGTCGTGCCATAGTATATATATAAGGTACGAGCGCGTAGCGGCCGTTGATGACGTTCGTGAGGCGTTGTTGTGTCTGCTGGTCGAAGGCCCAAGGTTCTTTGTTCAGGCTCGGATCCTTCGTGCTGTGGCTGCGGATGATGGGCAGATACTGTCCCATCTGCATGGCTCGCGTGTAGAGTTCGGGCTCCACGGGCGTGCCGTACTTCTTGCTCTGGTGCCCACCGATGTCGTGGCTCCAGTAGCCATAGAGCACGTTGGACGCCGTGCTGTTGAAGTAGGGCAGGAAGCGAAGGCTTTCCCAAGTGATGTAGGAGTCGCCCGAGAAGCCGATCTGATAGCGATGATTGCCCAGTCCGCCCCAACGATGGTAGAGCATCGGACGCTTTGTGCCGTTGTTCTCCATGTCCGTGAACCAGATATAGTTGCACCAGAACACGTTGTCGAGGTCCTTGAGGCGTTTGTCCTTTGCCCACTGCTGCCAGTCGAGCCACCAGAAGTCAACGCCCTCATCGACGTAAGGGTGCAGGTATGTGTCGAAAAGGGCCTTGACATATCGCTTATTGCTACCTTGCCATTCCACGGTCTTGCCGTTCTCGATGCCAGCCCTCTTGATGAAGTCCTGGTATTTCTTCTCGTAAGGACGGACGCCGTCGGCAGGGTGGAGGTTCATGGTCGTCTTGACGCCTTGCTCATCGAGATAGGCAAGAAACTTCTTATAGTCAGGGAAGAGGCGTTCGTTCCAGTCCCAACCAGTCCATCCGCCACCCGCTTGTTCACTGATTGGATGCCAGTCCATGTCGATGACGAGCACGTCGAGGGGCAGGTCGAGGCGCTGGAAGTTGCCAATCAGGTCGCGGAGATCCTTGTCGCTGTAGCTCCAGTAGCGGCTCCACCAGTAGCCAAAGGTGTAGCGCGGCGGCAGGGGAACCTTGCCGGCGAACTTGGTGAAGCTGCGCAAAGCGCCCTTGTAGTCGTGTCCATACGCCATGAAGTACCAGTCTTGCGCGCCGTCGGCAGAAGTTCTCTCCTTGACCCAGTCCCAATCCTGAGCGCCGTCAAAGAGATAACTCTTAGAGTCGTCGATGAGCGTCCAGCCGTCTGTGGCGAGCAATCCGTCTTCGAGAGGCATCTCCGTCTTTGGGTTGCTGTACTGGAACATATTGCCGTCGTAGCCGTCGAGCGTGCGATAAGTACCCTTCAGATTGCCCCTCTGCTTGGTTCCCGGCGTCCATGTGAAGGCTGTGCCGAGTGCTTTGGCAGAGGTGATGGTGAGGTTGCTGGGGCTCAGAGGCGCGCCGTCTTTCTTATAGACGAGCTTGAACTTGCTGGTCGTGATGGTGACTTTGCTGCCACCTGTCGAGGCTTTGTGGGGCACGTCGCCGTAGTTGCGAATGACTGCGACGAAGCTTTTGTCGTCCACGAACTTGCCGTCGGGGGCATATTCCAGTCGGATGGTGCCTTCGTCGATGAGGGTGAAGCGGACAGTGTTGTCGCGATAGACTTCTTCGGCCTGTGCCTCTGTCGGAGCAAAGGCAAGGGTGAGCATGGACAGAGCCAGCAGGCATTTATTGGTGTTCATAGTCTTTTATTTATTTGATGAGGGTTTTCTTTCCGTTCTTGATGTATATGCCGGGCGCAAAGGGCTTGTCCGTCTGGCGTCCGAAGAGGTCAAAGAATTTACTATTTGACAATTTACTATTTACTATTTCAGGGCTAAGCGGGGCAATGCCTGTGCGGTTGTTGTCGATGAACTGCTCTACGAAGACGCGCATCCAGTAGCCTCCCACCACGCTTCTGGCCTGGAACATGGCCTGCGAACCAGAGTTGACGTTGTGGTTGTCGCAGACAGGGACGCGCGACGGGGTTTCGTTGATGTACTTCCAGAGTGTGTTGATGAGCTTGGCGCGGTGGGAAGCCACGTCGGTGAATCCCATCACCCACATCTGCCAGTCGCTTTTGCAGTAGCTGCCACGGCTGTCGAGGGGCAGTCCGTAGGTCTTCATCTTGTTGTTTGCGTAATAGTTTGCTTCGCGAGTGCGGACGCTTTTCATGATGTCCCATCCCCAGATTTTGTCCCAGACGAGGTTGTACTTTGAGCTCCAGGTGGACGAACTTGCACCGAAGTTGAGCAGGTAGTGACTCTCGCTGCTCTGTGCTGCCTGATAGTATGCGTTGCGAATCCAGTAGGAAACCATGTCTTCTGCTTTCTCTCTGTACTCGGTGGCTTTGTCTTCGTCGCCCAGCATGTGGCATATCTGAGAGTAGCTCATCACGCCCATGATAGCTTTCACTGCGAGGTTGGCGTTGCGAGCACTGTGCCCCATGAAGTCGTCCGTGCAGAGCTGGTTGGCAGGGTCTTTGCCGTTCTCCACGAGATAGTCGGCCCACTTGGTGAGGTAGGGGAGGTAGCGCCGGAGGTAGTCGAGGTCGCCGTCGAGCTGAGCGATGAGCGCAGAGAGCGTGAGCATGTTGCCGCTTTGCTCTACAGGCATGGTGCTTCCACTGCCGTCGGCGGGATTGCCGTAGTGATTGCCGTTGGCGAGAGGATAGTGTCCGAGGTCGTGGTTAGGGAAGTCGTAGTTCCACTTTCCCAGTGCGCTGTACTCGAAGACAGGGGTTATCATGGCCTTGGCCAGTGCAGGGGAATAGAGCCAATAGAGAGGTTGCGAGGGATAGGTCACGTCGAGCGTGTTGATGAAGCCGCCCGAGTTGTTCTCGCGGCTCATGAACATGAGGTTGCCCTTCGAGTCGGCAAAGAGCTTGTGAGCGGCGTTGGTCTGCCGATAGACAGCGGCCAGAATCTCGGCATACTTCTCGCCTCCCACTTCCAGTCCGTCGTTGTAAATCGTGCGGTCTGTGCTGCGGCACTTGCGCATCACGTCGTAGTAGTTAGCATAGAGGTCTTCAAAGCGCGAGAAGATAGTAGTCCTGCCGTTGTTGGCCCAGTAGCCTTTGCGGTTGCTGTTGAAGTATTGTATGGAATAGACGTCGTCGTAGCCAATCATGGTAAAGCTGCGTTTGCCCTGGCTGTCCACGATGCCGAGACTGTCGCTGAAGACGATGCTGTAGTACGTTCCGCCCGGACTGGTGCGCGCATTGACTGTGGAGGAGACGACTCCCTGTTCGGCAAACTCGCGCAGAAGCTGGTCGTGAGGTCCGAGGTGCAGGCTGTGGCCCTCGGCTTTGTCGTTGAAGACGTAGAGATAGCCCCAGTCGATGAGGTCGCCGGTGTGTGAGAGTGGGCTCTGCGTCTTGTTGCCGGCGCTGTAGTATTCATATCCTCCGGCGGTCCGACGGCGTGTGGTGGTGCTTTGGCTGCTGGTGCGCACGGCCATCTCAGCACTGGTCTGCAGGAAGAGGCGCACGTCGTGCTGGTTGCCGTCGTTGGGCTTGACCTGATAGGAGATGTAGGAGATGGGGGTGGAGAAAAGCACAAGGTCGCTCATCACCTGTGGCGTGGTGAAGACGATGTCGAGGTCCACGCCGCCGCACTTCATGGTGTAGTAGGAACTGGTGGCGGTGACGGTGCACGATTTCTGCTCTGCTTCCTGCAGCAGGCTCAGGTAGAGTCCCATGTCAACGTAGGCTCCGCCGGTGGTGTTGTGGCAGTGGCAGGCGATGATGTTCTTGCCTTCGCGCAGCAGATTGCTGTCGATGCGGACGGCTGTTCCAGAGACATCCCACTTGTAGCCAGTGGAGACCACTTGTGTGCCGTTGACGTAGAGCTGGAAGGTGTCGTCGTGCTTATACATGACGTAATAGAGTGCGTCGGGATTGATTTCGTCGAGCGTGAACTCGCGGCGGACGTAGATGTCGGTGTTGTCGCCCGACCATTCGGTCTTCGCCGAGCTGCTATATCCGGCATCGCTGCCGCCCCACGGGGCTGCGCCGCTCTTCCAGGCGGAGTCGTCGAAGTCTGTGTTCATCCATCCGCCCGCGGGAGTTGTGTTGACGTACTTGCCCGTCCAGGCTTTCTCGGCAGCTAAGGGGAAGAGTGCTTCCATGCTTTCTCCCAAGAACCGATAGGCAGTTCCGTCCACATAGATGGCGCCGTTGAGCGGTTTCTTCACACCGCTCCAGTGCGTCACACTGCCGTCGTAGAGGTGGTCGTACTTGCTCCAGAGGCTGATGAACGGGTCGATGGTGACGAGTGGCACTGCCGGGAGGCGCAAGTTGTTCTGATGGACGGGGCTGAAGAATTGGGGGTCGATGGTCGGCGAGGCAGAGCCGTCGGCCGTCTGTGCACTGCACGTCAGCGAGGCGAGGCAGAAGAGAGCTGTTGTGAGTCGTTTCATGTCGGTTGTTGTAAAATGTTGAGTCCTCTGGACGAAATTATACTTTTTGCTCTGCAAAGTTAGACAAAAATCCCGACATACAGTCGGCTGAGCAGAGATTTTTTGCTTACTCTGGAGCTAAAAGAGCGGAAATGTGGCTCTATCAGGTGGACGGCGAGGTCTTCCCCGTGAGTGAAGGCACCATCGTCCGCGTGTCGCCCGACGGCAAGCGCGCTCTGAAGAACACCGGCAGCACAGACATGACGATGCTCTGCATCCAGTACAAGGCCAACGCCTTCACTGAAGCCGACAGCCCGATGACGGATGGCGAGATTCTCCAAGAGCCGTTGAAGTGGTGAGCACGGCGTGACGTCGCACAGAGGGAAACAGCACGGACATGAACAGGAAACATATAGGAATCGACATCGGCACGACATCGATATGCGGCATCGTGTGTGACGACGGCGGACGGCCTCTGCGGAAATGTCTATGTCGGCAGCAGAGGCGAACTGCTCAGCCCGCTCTGATGGACTCTTCCGATGCATCGCTTGAGACGATGCCTCGCGTACATCATGAAAAATCCTCGTGTGGATTTCAACGAATCCACACGAGGATTATACCGAATCCACACGAAGTTTTTTCCGGTTGCTCAGCAGTCGTCGGGAAACGACCCGTTAGTAAAAGGCAAACTACTCGTTAGTAAATGGCCGTTTACTAATGGGTCGTTTTGCGTTGATGCAGTAATCATAAAGTCACGACGTACTTGCCTCGTCTGCCACGCCCTCACTGCTTGTAGGGACACGCCGTGGCGCGTCCGCCTGCCGCAAAACATTCTCCTCCGCCATTCCTTCGTCGCAAACGCGGACGCGCCACGGCGCGTCCCTACTGGCGGGGTTGTCTTTGCGGACAAACGATAGTATAAAACAATCCGTCTAATCCGTTTAATCCGTTGTTTTTATAAAATAAATATATAATGTTTTGAGAGGCAACCTCACATCCGTCGAAGCAATGTTTGTGTGATTTTTGCCGATGAAATGGGCTATTTAGAAAGCCTTGAGGCGGTAGTCTGCCAGTGCAATCTGATAGATTGCCTTGGCTTCGGCGAGGCTGTTCTGCGCCTTGCGGTTCAGCGTCTCTGCGTCGAGAAGGTCGGTCAGTGTGCAAGTGCTCATGCGGTACTGGTCGGTGCTCATGCGGAGGTTCTCGGCTGCTTCGTCGCAGCTTGCCTGAGCTATCTGCACTTGCTTGTAGGCTTCCTGCAGATTTGTCCAGGCACGCTCGATGTCTATCTGCAACATCTGACGTGCATTCTCGCGTTTCTCCTGAGCCTGCTGAAGTTTAATTTTCTGCCTTTTCACCGCATAATTTCCTCCCCACCAGTCGGTGAGCGGGACGCTGAGAGTGCCAAAGACGGCGCCGTTGTTCATGCGGGTGTGCAGATAGTTCTTGACGTTCTCGGAGAATCCACCGAGTCCGGTGTGATATCCTGCAAGACCTACGGCCAGATGAGGCAGAAGCTTGCCCCTTTCCATCCTGACCTGCAAGGCCTGCGCCTCCACGGCTTTGCCCAGAAGCTGCAGTTCCTCACGATGGTCCGGCGAGAGGCTCAGCTGGCCTTCGACGGCCTCGATGGGCTGCTCCACGGGCTTGTCCTCCAGCATGATGTCGAAGTTCTTGTCCGCCTCGGCAGGCGCGATGCCAATCTGCTGCGCAAGCAGGAGGCGAAGGACGTGGTCGGCGTTCTCCAGTTTCAAGCGGTTGCTGGAGAGTTCCTGCTGTCGCAGACGCACCTTGAGCAAGGAGTTGCGCGTCGTTACACCGGCATTGAGGAAGTTCTCGACCTGCTGCATCACGGCATCGACCTGCTTCTCGGCAGCCTCCAGTGTGCTCAGATTGTAGCGCACCTGTGCAAGTTGCCAGTAACATTCCGTCACCTTCTGCACCACTTCTTTCTCCGTGAGCTGCTGCTGGAGCACGGTCACATCCTCCTGCAAGCGCGCCAGTTTGTTGCCCGTCGCTATCTGTCCGCCGTGGAAGACTGGCTGAACGAGGGTGGCCGTGGCAGAGTAGGCCCTGTTGAACTCAGAGATGCTGAACGGCGTGCCAATGAGAGGCACGAACTGAGTGCTGATGGCGGCAATCTCCCTCGGGTAGGTGCCGTCGGCCTTCACCAGTTCGTCGAAGAGGCGGAACGCCATCACCGTGGCACTGATGCGCGGGAAGTAATTGGTGAAAGCCTCTTTTCTTTGCTCCGTCGCCGCCTCCATCTCCAGTGCGGCAGTGCGCAGTTCGTGACTGTTCTGCCGTGCCAGGTCGAGGCATTGCTCCAGAGAATACTTCTGCTGAGCCGTGGCACTCAGGCCGACGAGCAGTAAAAGATTAAAAAAGTACGATTTCATCGCGTTTTTTTTATGTTTCTGGAAGTGGTTCTTTACTGAGTTTCCAATAGACGACAGGCAAGACGGTGACGACCAAAATGAGCGTTCCGATGCCGCCGGCAAAGATGGTGATGCCCACCGGCATCCAGAACGACGAGCCGCCGAAAATCATGGGGATGACACCCACGGCGGTTGTGGCGGTGGTCAGGAAGATGGGCACCATGCGCCGCCGACCAGCGTCGAAGGCTGCATCGTGGACAGACATTCCCTCGGCAATCTTCTGGTCTGCGTGCTCGAAGATAAGGATTTCGTTGCGCATGATGATGCCCATGAGGGTGATGAACCCGAAGAGGCTGGTCAGTCCGAGCGTGATGTCGGCGATGCCCAAGCCTATCATGGCACCCGGCAACGAGAGGCCAATCGCTCCCATGCACAGGCTTGTCAGCCCGAAACGACGGAAGTTGAACAGCAGGAAGAAGAAGATAATGACGAGGGCAATGCCGATGCCCCAGATAACTTCGGGCACCGTCTCGAGGTTCTTCTCGGGCTCTCCGCCTATCTCGGCGCGTACTCCTTGCGGAAGTGTCAGCTCACCGTCATCGAGGATAGCCTTGATTTCCTTCTGAACCTTCTCGGCCAGCACGCCACGTTTGTTCTCAGCCGTCACTGTGATACAGCGTTCTCCGCCACGATGGATGATGTTTGTGGGCATCCACTTCGTGCTGACTTCAGCCACCTGTCGCAGAGGAATGCTGCTCGTGGGCTGTGCAAGAGGCGTCAGGTAAAGGTTCTCGATGTCGCCGATGTGCATTTGCTCTGCCTGTCTGTCGCGTACGACGACGGGCACTTCGTAGTTCCCTTCCCAGATGGAAGCCACTCTTGTCTTGCCCGTCTGCATGGCAAGTTGCAGTTCCGCAACAGTCCTGTTGATGCCAAGCTGCGTGCTTGCCACAGGGTCGAGCGTGACATCAACGATGGGCGAAGGCTGGTCGTAGTCCGTGTGAACCCATTCCAGTTCGGGCATCTCTCGCATACGTCGCATCAGACGCTCTGCAGCCAGACGGATGCTGTCGAGGTCGTTTCCGTAAAAGCGATACTCGTAGGTAGGCACAGGAAGGTAGTCCATCTGCTTGAAGCGCACGTATGCCCCGGGCCAGAAATTGCTCAGGCGAGGCGCATACTCGTTGAGCATTTCAAAAGTTGTCTTGATGCTCGTGGTGTTGACAATGAGCTGGGCAAAGTTCTTTCCGCCAAGCTGCGGCTCATAGCAAGTGTGGAAACGGGGCGAAGAACAGCCCATGAAGGTCGTCACGCTTGTCACACGCTCGTCCTTCGACAGCGAGTCGCGCAAAGCTTCCGTAATGCCTTTTGTCTCTTCCAAGCCCACGCCGGAGGGAAGGAACACTTCGCAAGCGAACTGGGCACGGTCGGCAAAGGGGAACTGTCGCAGTTTAAGCGTGGGGAAGATAAGCGAAGTGAGCACGACAAGAACAATGCTGCTGACTATCGTTAGCCAGGGATGCTTGAAGGTCCACTTCAGTGCTACTATATATATATCCTGCACCCAGTCCGTGATGTCGCGTTTGTCGGGGTCCTTCGTCTTGGTCTTCTTAATGAGACGGACGTTGAGGGCGGGAATGATGCAGGCAGCCACGGCCAGGCTCACCATGAGGCAGATGGTGATGGTGGCAGGGAAAAAGCCAATCACATCGCCTGCCTCGCCCGTCATCGTGAAGAGGATGGGGTAGAAGATAGCGCAGATGCAGACCGTGGCGAGCAGCATAGGCATGAAGTATTGCTTGACAGACATGATGGCTGCATCCTTTCGGTCCATGCCGTTGCCGATGTATTCCAGGTAGCCGTCGATGACAACGATGCTGTTGTCCACTATCATGCCAAGCACGACGATGAGGGAAGCCAGCGTGATGATGTTCAGCGGAATGCCGAAGATATACATGATGCCGACGCTGATGAACGTGGAGAGCGGTATGGTGATGGCGGCAACGATGGCGCTCCGCAGCGGGAAGAGTATCATCATGACAAGAATGATGACCACCATTGACTCAATCAGGTTGACGAGGAAATCGGCAACGCTTTCCTCCACGACCTTAGGCTGGTCGGTGATGCGCAGCACATCCACGTCGGACGGAAGGTATTCCTGGCGGAAAGTCTCGATGACCTCGTTGACTTCCTTGCCGTACTGCACGATGTTGTTTCCTTTTGTCATCTCGAGGGAAAGCAGGACGCAACGCTTTCCGCCCGACTCGACGTAGCTGTCGCTTGTGTCGTACTCGCGCTTTACCTCTGCAACGTCGCGCACTCTCACCACCTTCCCCGAGGCATCTGAATAGATGATGTGGTCCATGACCTCTTGTTCGGAGTGGCGTGTGGTGGCGAGATGCAGGGGAATGTTGGTGGACGACGTGCTGACGCTGCCGCTCAGGGTGGTGAGACCTTCGCCAGAGAGCGCAGAGATGAGCGCGGACTGCCCTATGCCATAGGCAGCGAGGCGTTGCCGGTCGACGTAGATGCTGAGCTGTTCCTTCTTTTCGCCGAACTGTCTGACGCCCGCCACGCTCTTTATCCGTCGCAAGCGGTCGGCCAGTTCGTCGCTGTAGTCTTGCAATTCGCGATAGGAGCGTTGGTTGCTTTCGAGCGTAATGAGGAGTGCGGATGCCTCGCCAAAGTCGTCTTTCACAACGAGGGCAACGACTCCGCCGGGAAGCTGTGACTTGAATTCATTCACGCCGTGCTTCACTTTGTTCCAGATGGGCTGCAGGTTCTTGAGCTTCGGGTCGAAATAGACCTTCATGAAGCACATTCCGTTCATACTCTGCGTGGTTGTCTTCGAGCGGTCTACTTCCTTGTATGTGAAGATGTAGCGTTCGAGCGGCCGAGCCACCTGTGCTTCTATCTCTTCGCTTGTTGCGCCCGGCATGACGGCGACGACGACTCCCATCCTTATGGTGAAGGGTGGGAACTCGTCCTTAGGCATTTCCTGCAGGCCATAGAAGCCGAAGGCGAGCAGAATGGTGGTGATGAGTGCCGTGATGCCCCAGTTCTGCAAGGGCCAAGCCGACCAATGTCTTTTCAGTTCGGAGTTCATTTCCTATCTCTATTCTCTAATCTCTAATCCCTAATCCTTGATGGCGGACGCGCCACGGCGCGTCCCTACAATTCGGAATCCCTAATCCCTATTCCCTAATCCCTATTCCCTAATCCTGGAGGGCGGACGCACCACGGCGCGTCCCTACAATTCGGAATCCCTAATCTCTAATCCCTAATCCCTATTCCCTAATCCAGAATCCCCAATCTCTCTAATTTCCGACCCCTCGCTCACTTTCTGATAGCCTTCGGTGATGACCTTGTCGGCCTTGGCGAGACCGGAGAGGATGACGATGCGGTCGCCCAGTGTAGGCCCTGTCTGCACGGGCTGACGGTGGGCTTTTCCGTCCTTGGCGAGCCAGACAAAAAGTTTTTCGTCAGCGCCTTGTTGCACGCAGCGGACGGGTACTGTGGTCTTGAGGCCTTCCGTGTTGCTGTCGTCGGCTTCGGTGGTGACGTTCACCACCATGCCTGGGAGGAGTTCGCCTGCGGGGTTGTCGACGAGGAAGCGCACGTCGTAGGTGTGCGTCATGACGTCTCCTTCCACGCTGCGCACGAAGTGTGAGGTGTGGAAGGCTTTGTTTCCGAGTGCTTCGGCGGTGATGGTGACGCTTTTGCCTTTGCCTTGTCGGGGATTGAAGAGTGTGATTTCTTTTTCTGGGACGGAGACTCTGACCTTCACCCTTGCGATGTTCAGGATGGTGCAAACGGGTTGTGAGGGGAGAGCGGTCATTCCGTTCTCCATCATCTTCTTGCCTACGATGCCGCTGCACGGTGCGAGGAGGCGGCAATCCTTCACGGCTTTTGTGGCCATGTCGAGGCTTGCCTGTGCCTGGCGCACTTTGGTCTGCACGTCCACCCAGTCGATGTCGGAGATGGACTGCGCTTCGTGCAGGACTTTCATGCGGCTTTGTGCGTCGAGAGCCTGGTCGAGTGCGGCCTTAGCCGCCTGCCTTGTGTTCTCGCACTGTGCGGGGTCCATCTCGGCCACGAGTTGGCCTTTGCTGACATACTGCCCTTCCTCCACGCAGACGCGGCTGACGGTGCCCATGCCTGTGAAGCTGACCGGCGTGCTGCTGTCTTCTTCCACCTTGCCCACATAGTGCTTGCCGAGGGGTGCAGAGGCTTCGCCTACGGTCTCTACGGCCACGCTCAGCACCTCCGTATGGTATTGCTTTTCGCTTTTCTGGCAGGCGGTGAGGGCAACCGAGGCCGTGAGGAGCAAAATAAGATGTTTTCTGTTCATAATGGCGATGTGGTTTGTTCTGTTTCGGTTTTGCAGGTGCAAATTAACAACTTTTTCTGCATTCGGAGGGTACAATAATGGCACAATGTGTGTTCTGTTTTTCCTTAAAAGCATCATTTTGCTCAAAATGTGACCAAAAGGTGGGGAAAAATACCAAATTGTGCAGGATTTTATATATATTTGCAGCAGATAAACGAAACAATCATGGAGAAATTAGACTTACAGGCTATTGCTGGAAGCCGGCTGAGCTTCCGCAGTAACGAGCACATCGCGCTTTTCAGCGATTTTGAGGAAGTGCGGGGCATGAACATCTCCGACGTCCTCATCGAGGGATTCCTCTTTGCCATGGTGACGCACGGCCATGCCCAGCTCTCCATAGGCTCCGACACGTATCATCTGCAGGAAGGCGACCTCATCATTTGCAAACCGCGCAACATCTTCGAAAGGAGCATGATGAGCATGGATTTCAATGCCCTGGTGCTCTTCATCTCGCCGGAATATGTGGCGCAGCTCTCGCAGATGGTGCGGATGGAGTGGACACATTCGATGTTTTCCACCACGCATCTGGTGCTGCACACCGACGAGATGGTGAGGAACCGCTTCCGCCTCTACTTCGAACTGCTGAAGAATCACCTTGCCAGCCCTGAGAGTTCGCACAAGGACCTCAGCATGAAGTTGCTCTTTGCGTCGATGGCTTACGACCTGAACGACTTGCGCAAGTCGCATGGCGAAGAGTTCCTGCACCAGACGTACAGTTCGGGAGAGAACATCCTGCGCCGCTTCATGCAGCATCTTCACGACCCCTCGCAGCCCTTCCTCAACGTCGGGGAGTATGCCAGCCTGTTCAACATCACGCCCAAGTACTTTTCGAGCGTCTGCAAACGGCTGACGGGCAAGACGGCCAACCAGCTCATCAGCGACGAAATCGTGCGCTCTGCCCAGATTATCCTCAGGGACAGCAGCAAGAGCATCAAGCAGATTGCGGCATCGTTGGGCTTCAAGAACCAGTCGCACTTCGGCAGGTTCTTCCGCCAGCAGACGGGCGTTTCGCCGCAACAGTACCGCGAGGGCAAGACGCTCTGAGCAGGGTTGCTCCTCCGGCGGACGACGTCTGCCGGCAGCGGGGCGAGCCCTTTGTCCGGGAACCCTTCAGGGTTTCTGCGGCAAGGGTGCAGGGTTGTGGCCGTAAGGGCGCAGGGTTGTCGTCAGAACCCTGTTGGGGTCCTGTGCGCGCCGCCGCGGGTGCCCGAAATGGCCCTGTTTCCTTCCCTTTTCCACCCTTTGGGCAAAAAAACTTCGCCGCGAAGCGTTTCCTGTCGAAAAAAATGCTAACTTTGTCGCGTTTTGCTGCGTATGCGCAGGTATGCGCGGGAATTTATTTTAGAAGGTAAAAAGGAAATGAAGACAAACATAACGCGCAGGCTTACGTTCCTGCTGACCCTGATTCTTGCAAACGGCGTGCTCCGTGCCTACGACGGCGCGGTGGACCATCAGCTGGAGGGCACGATGATGTTCTCCGGCACAGAGAGTTCGGCTGCCAAGGCCTTCGACGGCGATGCCTCAACCTACTACAGTACCTCGTCCAGCACGTTCGGTTGGGTGGGTCTCGACCTTGGCGAACCGCACGTCATCACGCGCGTTGGCTACACCCCGGCACCGGGTTCGCAAGGTGCCGACCGTGCCTTGCTCAGCATCTTCGAGGGTGCCAACAGCCCGGACTTCATGGATGCCGTCCCACTCTACCTCATCGGCAACGCTCCCGCCCGTGGCACCTACACAGAAGCCGACATCAATGTCAGCCGCGGCTTCCGCTATGTCCGCTACATCGGCAGTGCCGGATCCTATTGCAACCTCGCCGAATTGAAGTTCTTCGGGCACGCCGGTGCCGGAGACGACAGCCAGTTCTATCAGATCACCAACCTCCCGACGCTCAGCGTCCACGTCCAGAACAACATCCTCCCCGAGGTGCGCGGCCAGGACTTCGAGTCGCGCTCGCTGCTCATCTACGAAGATGGCACCATGATCCAAGACTATCCCATCCTCTTCCGCGTGCGAGGAAACTATTCCTCCACGCATGAGAACAAAGCATTCCGCATCAAATACAACGACGAGAAGAGCCACCACATGATGCGCGGCGGCAGCAACGAGTCGCCGGCCAAGTGCAAGAAGTGGGTACTCATCAACAGCTACCGCGACAAGACACTGATGCGCAACCCCGTGGCCTGGGCCATGTCAAAACGAGGAGAGAAGGAATGGACACCCTGGAGCCAAGTGGTGGACCTCATCGTCAACGGCGATTACCGTGGAACCTACACCCTTGCCGACGCCGTCACGGTCGATAAGAACCGCATCGACATCACGGAAATGACGGAATGGGACACCGAGGACGAGTTCATCACAGGCGGATACTACGTAGAGGTGGACAATAACGCCAGCAGGGAACCGTACTGGTTCAACTCAACCCACGGCAATCCCATCTCAGTCCACGAGCCGGACGAGGACATCATACAGCCTTCGCAGTTCAACTACATACGCAACGCCTGGAACCACATGGAAGACGTCGTTTTCGGCGCAGACTTCGCCGACCCGGAAAAGGGCTTTCGCTCCGTACTCGACATCGAAACCTTCTGCCGCCACTTCCTCATCAGCGAATTCAACGGCAATACCGACATGCTTTGCCAAGTCTTTCTCTACAAAGAGCGCGGCGACGACCACTTCTACACAGGCCCCGTCTGGGATGCAGACCTTGCCCTGGAGAACGATCAGACCACCTATCCCGCCAACGAGCGCATGGATTGGACCTACAAGGTGCGCGACACTGGCAACTGGACACAGTTCGTAGGCCGCATACTCTCCGACCCTTCTGCCTTCGCCCACCTTCAAGAGATGTGGGCACGACTGCGTAAAAAGGGAAACTTCGAGCCCAATGACGTGGCAGCCGACGTCGATTCGTTGCGAGAGGAAGTGCGCGAATCGGCCAGACTCAACTTCATTCGTTGGCCATACCTCAACCAATGGCTCTCGCTCAACCCAGCCGTAGAGGGATCATGGGAGGGCGAGGTGGACCGCGTCCGCAACTTTGTCCGCGACAGGGTTGCGTGGATGGACCAAATGCTCTCTTACGGTACGGTACGACAGGTCAACGGTGTCTATCAGATTGCTTCTGGTCTCGACCTCTGCAACTTCAGCGTTCTTGTCAACGAGGGCGGCGAGACGAAGGCAGAGGCTGAGCTTGTGGCCGACATAGACATGAGCAGTTACAACGAAGACTTCCAGCCTATCGGCACTCTGCGAGCACCCTTCGCCGGCACCTTCAGGGGCAACGGGCACACCATCCGTGGCCTTCATCTGACCGGGACGGACGCCGTGGGACTCTTCGCCTACCCTGGCACCTGCACCCTTTCGGGCATCGTGTTCGATGAGAGCTGCTCGGCAGAGGGAACCACCAACGTCGGCATGCTTGCAGGCTATGTCCGAAACGGCACAGTCAACGTCTCTCAGGTGGAGAACCACGGCTCTGTGACTGCCACCGAAGGCCCTGCCGCCGGCATCGTAGGGTGCGGACGGCTGTTGGCCAACATCTATATTGACCATTGCAGCAACACCGGTGCCATCAACGCCGTGTCTGGAGCGGCAGCATTCGTCGGCCCGTCGGCAGGAAAGGTCGGCGCTTCGAACAGCTACAACACAGGCATCCTCTCCGGAGCCGTGGAGGGAAAGGAGCTGGCCTTTGCCAATAAGAGTACGACGATAGACAATTGCTGGGATTACTCTTCGCTCCAGGGACTCAACATGACGGCCGAGGAGGTGGACAACGGCGCGCTTTGCTACCACCTGAACGAGGGTGCAGGCAGCAACCTGTGGAGGCAGAACCTCGACAACGGACGTGCTCACGACGCTTACCCTGTGCTTCGCTCCAATGCCGGAACGGTCTATGAGAAGGGAGGGCGCTTCACGAACATCATCGCCGAAGCCGCCAAGTTCAGATACTACAACCTTGTGGTGACGAAACTGCAGAGCGGTGGATACGGAGCCTTGCAGTTCGCTGAGTTCGGAGTGCTCGATGCGTCGCTCAACGAAGTGCCTGGGCTGACCATATACAGTGGCCCGGACGGTTACGCCGAGAACGAGAACTGGCAGATGGCTGCTGACCACGATGTCTACAGCAAGTTCTGCGGCTTCTTCGAGGGAAAGCTATGCTTCCTCTTCGACGCTGGTCAGGAGGTGGATGCCTATGGCTATCGCCTCTACACGGCCAACGATACGGACAACTACCCCGAGCGCAATCCCTCGTCATGGCGGCTCTATGGCAGCAACACCAAGCTCTCCGACCCCGAGGACGGCGCGTGGACACTCATCGACGAGCGCACGGATGACTATACAATGCTGGCCACCAGCTACGTTCCCTACGATTTCTTCATCCCCCATGCCCTCGAGTCGCTTGCCATAAGCCAGAAGACTGCGATGATGAAGCTTGGCGACGAGCTGCAACTGCAGGCAAGCTTTACGCCCGCAGCCATGCAGAATTTGACGCTGCAGTGGACGTCGACCGACGAACAAGTCGCCACGGTTGACGACCAAGGTCACGTCGTGGCCGTCGGACTCGGCACGGCCTGCATCGTTCTCTCCGCACCCAATGTCAGCACACTGCGCGACACGTGCCGCATCAGCGTGCTCGAAGAACTGCCGGGCCACAGGTACTATCAGCTCGCCGTCCACGAGATTGCCGGCGGAACCGTCATCCAGATGAGCGAGTTCGACCTGCTCGATGCCAACGGAGACGAGGTGGTGCCGCTCTCACTCTATGCCAATACCGGCACCTACATCAAGGATCACGATGCAGCCGACCTCTTCGACGACGATACGTCCACGAAGTATTGCGCCGCATTCTCTGCCGACAATACATTATATATATATATAGATGCCGGCCGACGCGTCACGCTCTCCGGCTATCGCTTCACCACGGCTGCCGACACGCAGAAGTATCCCGAGCGCAACCCCACGTCGTGGGCGCTCTACGGGAGCAACACTCAGAGCGAAATCCCCGGCGATGACTGCTGGACACTCCTCGACCGACGCCAGGGAGACAACACCCTCGGAGCCGCCAACTACCAGCCCTACGACTTCTACTTCAGCTACGAACAGCCCATCATCCCGGGCGATGTGGACGGCAACGGCAAGGTCGATGCGCAGGACTTCACGGCCCTCAAGCTCCACATCGTGGGCAAGCCCGTGCCAGCCTTCGTCCCCGAAGCCGCCGACCTCAACGCCGACGGCAAGGTCAACGCACAGGATGTGGTGCTCCTCCAGCAGATGCTCAAGAATAGCGGCCAGCAATAACAGATATAAGACGGCAGCTAAATGTAGGGACGCGCCGTGGCGCGTCCGCCATCCGCGGTGAATTCCTTCTCCGCACCTTTGCCGTTAATGCGGACGCGCCACGGCGCGTCCCTACTTGGCGGGGTGCTTTCTGGCGGACACCCTTAATTAAAACCATCCGTTTAATCCGTATAATCCGTTGTCGTTAAACATGACACTTCCAGTCGCCGCACGCGGAGTTCGCTCACCCCGCGTGCGGCGATTGCATTTTCCGCGTGCGGCGATTGCCTTTTCCGCGTGCGGCGATTGGCATCGCCGCCTGCCGCGTTTGCCCGTGCCGACGGCATAATTTGTCAAATAATCCCACACAATTTGTCGATTGTCCGTGTCGCATCACTTCTGCCTCTCTTCGCCTGCCTTAGCCTTGACATAGGTCAAAGCAAAAAGCCCTGTTTTGTTAAAAATAGTTAAGCCAAAGGAAAAACTTGTTAGAAAAGGCAAAACAAAACGCCAAAAAGTGTAAATTTGCCATGTGTAAGGCATAAAATGTGCATAAACGAGAAACGTAAATAATCGACAAAACCTAATTAACCCAATTTATTAACTTCTAAAAAACCAAACAAAATGAAGAAAGTATTTACATCTTCAAGCACTCTTTGGTCATGCCTCTTTGCCCTGGCAATGATGATGACCTCTCAGAGCGCGTGGGCTGAGTACGTCAAGCTCACAGCACTGTCGGGTTCAAAAAACCTAAGCGACGGTGAGGGTTGTGCCAAACTGGTCGACGCCGTGAGCACGACAAAGTGGGGCCAATCCTTCGACCCCTCTAACCCTGACCGTGCAAATGCCTGGGTTGTAGTGAAGGCCGAGAAGGCCGTAGTGCCCGACTGGTACTTCCTCCTCACCGGTAACGACACGGGCGGTAACCCCGGCCGCAACTGGAAGTCGTGGAACATCTACGGCGGCAACTTTGCCAGCGATGCCGAAGCAGTGCGCGGCAGCATCGAAGATCCCGCAGCAGGCGGCTGGACGCTTATCGACGAGCGCAACGGCGAGGCTCTCCCCCAAGCCAACTTTGCCAGTCAGAACTTCCAGTTCAACGAGGCTGACGGCACGACGGCCTATCAGTACTTCTGGATTGAAGTCCTCGAGTCCGTGCAGGGTACTGATGTCTATCTGCAGATGAGCGAATGGGGCCTCGGCACCTATGGCGAGTTCGAGAAGTACCTCGATGACCTCGCCAACGTGCAGACAGGCACCGACGAGCCCATCGTCTACACCATCATCAGCGGCGACCGCAACGACGGCAGCGGCGAAGGTCTGGACAAGCTCTTCGACGGCAAGATCGACACCAAGTGGGGCAACGGCTTCACCGCCAAGGAATTCGGAGCAACCAGCAACGGTGCATACTTCATCGTGAAGACATCGCGCGAAATCGCTCCCACTTACTACAAGCTCGTCACGGGCACTGACAATGCAAGCTGGAACCATCGTAACTGGAAGAACTGGCAGATCTACGGCATCGCAGCTGCCGACGTCCAGAACGGCAAGCCCACACGCGACCAGGAAGGTTGGGTGATGCTCGACAACAAAGCCAACGTCACCGAAGAAGTCCTTCCCGACAAGAACATGTTCACCGTCATCTTCAACCTCTCCGAGGAGAACACGACGGCCTACCAGTACTTCAAGGTCGAGATCGACGAAATCATGTCCGGCAGCGGCTACATGCAGATGGGCGAGTTCTCGCTCGGCGATGAGTACACCCTCGCTATCGACCGTCAGGGAATCCTCGACGGCATCAGCTACAACCCCGACGTATTCGCCGAGAAGGCACTGCTCGACCAGATGGCCGAGACCATCGCAAGCGTTGAGGCATGCACCGATCCCTTCGAACTGGGCGCCCTCAATGCAACAGTCGCTGACCTGACAAGCCAGATTGCTACCTCCGAGAGCAACTACGCCGAGCTCATCACTGTCCGCAACCAGGCCATCAACCTCATCAACGAGGAGAACCTCTTCCCCGAGGCTATGGAATATGCTCAGGCATGGATTGCCGAAGACAATGCCATCGCACCCAGCGAGGAATATCCCGCCGGCAACTTCGGCTACATCAAAGCCAACCGTCAGCTCACAGGCGCCGAGGCTCTGGCCGAAGCAAAGCGCTTCAGCGAATATCTGATAGTCAACACCGCAGTTGTCGACGATCCCATCGACGTCACATACGAACTCGTCAGTGGCACAACCGACAACTGGAATGATTCAGAGGGTCCTGCATCACTGATTGATGGCGACCGCGATAACACCAAGTGGGGTACGGCTACAAGCGGCGACCGCTTTATCATATTCAAGAGCAGTGACCCCATCAAGCCCACATACTACGGCCTCGTCACCGGCGGCGATACCGATACCTACAAGGATCGTAACTGGAAGAACTGGAAGATCTGGGCTGCCAACTTCGATAGCGACGAAGAAGCTACCAAGGATGCCGAAGGATGGGTGCTCATCGACGAGAAGAACAACGTCGGCACCGACGTCCTCAAGACCACCAACAAGTATGAGAGCTACCTCAACCTCTCTATTGGTTGCACCGAACCTTACCAGTACTTCAAGATCGAAGTTTACCATCAGGGCGGAATGCAGATGAATGAGTTCACATTCTACAACCAGGGCAACCTCCAGGAATACCGCGAAGGCTTCATCAGCGACTTCGAAGACTTCAACGCAGAATTCGAGGCAGGCATCACCGCCTACAAGGGCTACCTCGACCAGTACAGCGCTAAGTTCGAGACCCTCCAGAACGCCACCAATCCCTCCGACGTCATGAAGGCTTACAACGACCTCAACGAGCTGAAGGCACAGATTGAAGCTTCTGCTGACCTCTACGAAGCATACATGGGAGTCTACGAAGAACTCAGTGCTACTCCCATCGAGTCTGAAAGCCTCTCCGCATGGTTCGAAGGCTACAGCAGCGAGAACGAAGGCGCCGGCGTGAAGTACATCCGCGGCACCCACGATTACATCTTGGAGACCCTCTCCCTCGACAACGAAGCCATTCAGGCTGAGACAGACTACCTGCAGAGCATCATCAATGCATGCAACGACGGTCTCTACATCCTGCTCGGCGGTCACACCAACAATCAGTGGGGCGACGGCTTCTACGGCCACCTCATCGACGGCATCGCTCTCAATACAACAGAAATTGACCCGGAGACGGGCAAGGAGGTGACTGTCAACGCCACGAAGTGGGGCGGTGATGCCGACATCAACGGCAACACCTACATCATCTTCCGTACGGCCGACAAGACCAATCCCTTCTTCTACACCCTGACTACCGGCAACGACACCGGCACATACACCAGCCGCAACTGGGGCACATGGTACATCTACGGCGCCAACTTCGAAGGCGACGGCGCTGCTACCAAGGACGCTGAAGGCTGGGTACTCATCGACGTCAAGGAGAACATCGGTCAGGACCGCCTGCATCCCGTCAACGCAGAGCCCTCTTACTTCGGCTTCAGCACCGAGACTACCGAAGAGTACATATATTATAAGGTAGTCGTGACGAAGGCATACAGCGGCAACGCCATTCAGATGAACGAACTCCACTTCGGTACTCCCGAAGAGTTCGAGGACATCAAGGCAGAATATGTTGCTGCAGCCGACGAGTTCGATACCGAAGTCGTTGCAGAGCAAGCTCTCCTCGACGAGTATGAAGCAACAGTCAACGACATCAATGACTGCACAAACATGGAGGCTCTCTTCCGTGTGAACTACGACCTTGCTGCTTTGCGCGACAAGATTACAGAAAGCGCCAAGGCATACGCCATCTATCAGGCCAAGGTTGATGAAGTCAATGCTTACCTGCAGGAGAACGCACTTGCCGAAAGCGAGGCTCTGACAATCCTCAACAACTATCTGACAAGCGACGAGGAGAATGCCGAACTCTATCCCAACGGAACATCCGTCATCATTCTTGAGGACCACCTCCTGGCCGACAGCGTTGTCATCGCCGAGATTGACTTCCTCGAGGAACTCAAGGCTGCTGCCGTAGCTGCTGGCTATGTTGCAGGCACAGAGGTAAGCTCTCTCATCGTGAACCGCAGCTTCAAGGTGGCTGGCGAGACCCTCAAGGACGAAGCTGGCAACAACATCGGTCGCGAGGCTGAAGGTTGGAACGGCTATATCTACCGCACTGCCACTAACGAAGACTTGACGATGTCTGCAGCAGAGTTCTGCAACGAGAACGCTAAGTTCGACGTCAACCAGACTCTCTCTAACCTGAAGAACGGCTTCTACAAGGTGACGCTCAACGCCGGCTTCCGTGCCAACGGCGACCTGCTGAGCTACAACTATGCTGCTATGGCATACGCCAACGACGTGAAGACCTTCATCCCCGTCATCCGCGAGGATGCAGTTGCCGACTCTGCTGATGCTTACCTCGGCACATACGCCGACAAGATGATCTACAATGCCGACTCCACCGAGAGCTACGGTCTTGGCATCTGGGGTTGCGAGGGTGCTGCCCACGCATTCCTGCAGAACCGCTATCTTGTTACTCTCGTTGCTGAGGTAACAGACGGCACTCTGACCATCGGTCTGAAGAACGAAGGCACAACGAAGGGCGGTGACTGGACAGGTGCCGGCAACTTCCGCCTCTTCTACCTCGGCGAGACAGAAGCTGATGCAGAGGCTGCTCTCCAAGAGGTTGTTGGCTACAATGAAGCTCGCATCGCTACTCTGACAGAGATCTACACATCTTCGACCGAGGAGGAGGACTATTCTGCTGCTCCTGGCTTCGGTGTAGCCCAGAAGGACATCCTCACCAAGAACGGCAGCATTGCTACCTATGAAGCAGTGAAGACTGTCAGCGAGACCATGCAGGGCATCTATGATGCAAAGAACGCTTACTACGACCTCTTCGTCGCTTCCGACAAGGTTTATGCCAAGTGGTTTGAATATGCAGGTGTGAATGCTGCTGAGGAAGCTGTCTATGTAGTAAGAGACGGTCTGGACGGAGGCGATCTGGACGAAGACGGTCGTCCGGACGGAGGTATTTATGCCGATGCAGAGGCTGCCAAGGCTGCCAAGACTCAGCTCTACACCGACTATCCTTGCTATCTCGAGGTTAAGGGCCAGAAGGCTACGAACCTTGACTACACTCCCGACGAGTTTGCGCTTGACATTGTGACCACCGGCGTCAATGCTTCTCTCGAGCTGACAGGTCTCTATGAGCCTCTTGCAGCTAATGAAGTCATCCTTGCGTTCGACTATATCGCTCCCGAGGATGTCGAAGGCGGCTACATGTACTATGAGACTCCGGGCCTCCTGACTGACATCAAGGAAGAGTTCGCTGTGATGCCTGCTACTGAGGACTGGACGACGGCTTACGTCAGCGTGGCTAAGGGCATGAAGTCCCACAACTTCGGTTCTGCTACTGACCACTCTATCTTCTGGAGCATCAGCAGCAAGGCTACGAAGGACAACAGCGTTGCCATCCAGGCTCGCAACTTCCGCTTCATCACGAAGGCTGAGATGAAGGCAGCTCAGGGCAAGACTCTGAACAGCCAGCTCGGCGACGTGAACAACGACGGCAACATCGACATTGCTGATGCAGTGAGCGTGCTGAACGTCATGGCTGAAGGCGGCGAAGACCTCACCGCTGACATCAACGGCGACGGCAAGGTGGACATTGCCGACTTCGTGACTGTACTGAACATGATGGCCGAGGAATAATGAACGAACCGGCTATCAGATAACACTCTCTATCAATTCTCTTGGGTCAGGCTTCGTGCCTGACCCGAGAGAATATCTTTGTATATAATATAATAAGGTAAAAAGTAAATCACATTTTTTTCATCCGAACATGAGGAAACTTATCCTTTCACTCTCGGCGTTAGTCTTTATCATCTGTTCATGCACGGAGGACATCGACACCTCTGCGCGCTATGTCTTTAAGGAGAACACAGTGGCCAGTTATCTCGAGAAGCATCCCGAGTATTCGCAGTATCTGGAGTTGTCCAAGCACGTCCCGGTGAGTGGGAGGAGCAAGTCTTCCGTCTATCAGTTGCTCACTGCGCGTGGCAACTACACATGCTTTGCCCCCACCAACGAGGCCATCAATAAGTATTTGCAGGGGCTTGTTGAGGAAGGCTTGATAGCTGAGCCTTCGTGGGACGCATTTACCGACAGCCGAAAGCTCGACTCTATCCGCAAGGTGGTCGTGCAGAACACTGTCATCGACGGAGGTGATATGGAGTCGCAGCGCTACACTATTGTGCTCATCTCCTCCTTTGGAAGCGGAAAAGAGAATGCAGAGTTCCCTCTGCCCAACATATACGACCATAAGATTACGGTGAGCACGAGCAAGAACGACACCATCTATCTGGACAAGGATTGCCCTATCGACCCCATCAACTGCGACATCCCTGCCATCAACGGCGTGGTGCACCAGCTGCACAAGGTGATAGCGCCGAAGGACGAGTCGTGTGCCCGCTACATCCAGAACATTCTCGACGAGCAGCGCGAGGGTTACCTGATGTTTGCCAAGGCCTTGCAGGTGTGCGGACTGCTCGACACCCTCTCTGCCGTGCGCGACGAGGCCTACGAGTCGCTCTATCAGGCCGAAGGCGAGGCCCTCGACATGCAGAACTACATGGACAAGGGCGGCTACGACATGACCAACATTGCCGGCGACCCGCACGCCTATGCGCCCGAGCACCGCAAGTATGGCTTCACACTCTTCTGCGAGACGGACGAGTTCTGGCAGTCGCAGGGCATCGACCCCAAGGCTTCCGATGCCGTGGAGAAGCTTCAGGAGTGGATTGTCTCGCACAATATGTACCTCAGCGACGGAGGATATCAGGTCAACACCGACTACACTTCGCCCAAGAATATGCTTCACCAGTGGCTTGTCTATCACATCCTGCCGATGAGGATTCCCGCTAACAAGCTTGTCTATCACTGTAATGAGAACGGATACTTTTATGGTACCGTCAACAAGTACACGATTCCTGTCTTCGAGTGGTATCCTGTCTTCGGAGGCGGCAGGCTGCTCAAGATATACGAGAGTGCCGAGAGCAATGGCATCTATCTGAACAGCTTCCCGGAGCGCAACAATGGCATCACCGAGGACGGCCACGAGGGCTACTGTGCCCCTGAGAAACGAGGCGTGCTCATCGAGACGAACAGCGAGAAGGCCGTCGTGACAGACATTGTCAATGCTTGCATCTATCCTATAGCCAGTCCTCTGGGCTACAACGATGCGGTGCGTGAGAACTTGGGCAAGGAGCGCATCCGCTTCGACCTCTTCGCTCTTTTCCCCGAGGCCATCACCAATGGCATCCGCCGCGCCGACAGTCCGCTGGGCAAGTGGCAGCATGTCTTCGTCTCGCTCTACAACCGTTACCAGTACTTCGACAACATGAAGATAATGAACGAAGAGACGCACTTCATCCACTACAATGGCTATAGGGCCAACTGGGCCAACTATAGCGGCGACGAGGACAAGGCTTTCGGTCATTTCGACATCATGTTCCGCCTGCCGCCCGTGCCGGTCCGCAACACCTACGAGTTCCGCTACAAGCTGCTCGCCACGGCGGCGCGCGGCATCGTGCAGGTCTATTTCGGCAGCGACCCCAACAATCTGCCCGTGGCAGGCATCCCTATCGACATGACGAAGAACGTTGAGGCCTTCTTCGGCGAGGGTGCCACTTGGGCCGACTTGAGTGACAACGGAAAGGACGACGATGCCATCATCGACATCGACCATAAGCTCCGCAACCACGGCCTGATGAAGGCCACGAAGCACGAGCACGACAGCCAGGTGGCACGCGACAAGAACAACTGCAGCCGACACATCATCGTGCGTCAGACGCTCGATCCGGGCGAGACCTACTACGTCCGCTTCAAGTCCGTACAGCCCGACCTCACCCGCCCCGAGCTCTATCTCGACTACTTCGAGTACTGCCCGAAGGAAATCTTCGACAGTCCGGAGAAACCCGAGGACATCTGGTAAGAACTCCGCTGCCGACACTGCGGCATGGCAGCTCGGCAAACGCCGCGTGCGACGATGACCAACGCCGCGTGCGGCGACGCCCGACTTCGCGTGCGACGATTGGCATCGCCGCACGCGAAGTTTTCAGCCCTCCCTCGCCGCCCTGTCTGGCTTCGCCAACTGCTTAATCCACAATCAACTGCATTATGAGACGTATTCTCCTTCTCCCCCTGCTCCTGCTCGCGTGCCTCTGTGCCGCCGGCCAGCAGCGTTCGCTCCGTGAGCTCCAGCAAGCCTTCGTCGACCTGAGGTTCGGCATGTTCATACACTACGGCATGCCCACCTATTCCACCGAGGATTGGCCCGACCCCGACCAGCCTGTGTCCGACTTCCAGCCCACCCATCTCGACTGCCAGCAGTGGGCCAAGGCCGCCAAGAGCGCGGGCATGACCTACGGATGCCTCACCACGAAGCACCACAGCGGCTTCTGCATCTGGGACACACGCACGACCGACTATTGCTCCACGAAGTCGCCGGCACACATCGACGTCGTCCGTCAGTACGTCGACGCCTTCCGCGAGGAGGGACTCGGCGTGATGTTCTACTTCAGCATCCTCGACACTCACCACCGCATCCGCCCGGGTCACATCCGCAGGGAGCACACCAAGTTCATCAAGCGGCAGCTCCGCGAACTGCTCACGCACTACGGTCCCGTCGCAGCCCTCATCATCGACGGCTGGGATGCCCCGTGGTCCCGCATCTCCTACGACGAGATTCCGTTCCCCGAAATCTACGCCTACGTCAAAAGCCTTCAGCCCGACTGCTTAGTCATGGACCTCAATGCCGCCAAGTACCCGCGCGAAGGCCTCTTCTACACCGACATCAAGAGCTACGAGCAAGGCGCCGGACAGAAGATCAGCACGGCCGACAACCAGCTCCCCGCCTTGGCTTGCCTCCCCCTCCAGCGCACTTGGTTCTGGAAGGCCTCCATGCCCACCGACAAACTCAAGGACGTCCGCCGCCTCGTCGACGAGAACATACGCCCCTACAACGAGGCCTACTGCAACTTCATCCTCAACGTTGCCCCCAATCGCGACGGACGCATGGACACCAACGCACTCCTCGCCCTCCGCGAGATAGGCCAAATCTGGAGGCACCAAGGGCCCACCAAGCCGCTACCCCCCTGCGAGCCACCCATCGTCCTGAAGAACCTCGCCAAACATCGCCCTACGGAATACTCCTGGAGCAACGACTATGGCATCGGCGACTTTGCCTGCGACGACGACTTCGCCTCGGCCTGGACGTCCCACCCCTCCGTCCGTCAGCCCTGGTGGGAGGTCGACCTCAAGGGCAGCCCCAGCATCTCCCTCGTCACCATCCTCGAGGAGAAGCAAGGCAGTCTGCAGGCCTACCGCATCGATTGCCTGCGTTCCGGCCGATGGCACACGCTCTTCGACGGCCCGGCACCCGCCTGTCGACTCAAGCAGCACCGCTTCCCGCCCGTCAAGGCCGACAAAGTGCGCATCACCATCACCCAGCATCAGGGAAAAATGGCACTTTGCGAGGTCGGCGTCTACTAAAGATTAACCCACACTTGCCCTTTCTGCTCAGAATATGACAGATAGGGCATTTTTTTTAGGCTTCGGCATTGATAATCCAAAGGTTTTTTGTACCTTCGTGCCGAAAATTGCATTAATACACCAAAAACGTAATGGAAAAGATACAAGAACTCACCGAAAAACTCCTCCGCGAAGGCGTGGAGAAAGGTCAGGCCGAAGCCCAGAACATCATCGCGCAGGCCAAGCAGCAGGCAGAGCAAATCATCGAGGAAGCCCGCCGCCAAGCCCAGGACATCGAAGCCGCTGCACAGAAGAAAGCCAGTGAGACGGCTGCCAACACTCGCAACGAGCTCAAGATGTACACAGGCCAGGCCATGAGCGCCCTCAAGAGCGAAATCACCAACGTCCTCACCGACGGTGTCGTCAAGGAAGCCACCGCAGGTCTCACCGCCAGTCCCGACTTCCTCGGACAGTTTGCCGTGGCCCTCGCAGAGAAATGGAGCAGCGATGAACCCATCGTCATCTCCAGCAACCAGGCAGAAAGCCTCAAGGCATACTTCGCAGCCAAGGCAAAGGCACTGCTCGACAAGGGCGTCACCATCAACAAGGTCAACGGCAAGGACACACTCCTCAGCATCGCTCCGGCCGACGGCAGCTACAAGGTCAACTTCGGAGAACAAGAGTTCGAAGCCTATTTCAAGAACTTCCTGCGCCCGCAGCTCGTCGAAATGCTGTTTTAGGGTTATAAGGTTATATGGTCATGAGGTCGCTTCGCTTTCAGACTTTAACGTGAACGCACCTCACAACCTCACAACCTAAAACCTCAAAACCTAAAGATATGGCCAATTACTATTGCATGATAGCCGGTTTGCCCGACATCGACCTGCAGGACACAAAGCCCGGACTGACCATCGAGGACATGCGAGAGCAGTGCGACGAGGTGCTCACCAAGCCCGACAGGAAGCTCCTCTTCTACTTCTTCCTGCGCTTCGACTGCATCAACCTCGTCCGTCTGCTCAAGGACCCCGAGGCCAGCATCGACCAATGGGGCAACTTCTCGCTCGAACAGCTGCGCGACCTCATCACCAGCGCCACGGAGCTCAACTTCAACGTCCATCGCTATCCAGCCTTCATGAGCATCTTTGCGCGTGAATATGCCTTCAATAAGGACAAGGCAGGCTATTTCCCCGAGGACGAGATGGCCTTCCAGTTCCTCGACTACGCCATCAAGACCTGCCCCAACCGCATGATGCGGCGCTGGTACAAGCTCAACCTCGACATCACAAACATCCTCACCGCCATGCTTGCACGCTCGCAGGGATGGAGCATAGGCGACTTCATAAAAGGAGAAGGCGAGGTGCAGGATATGATAAGAGAGAACAAAACCAAGGACTTCAACCTCGGCCTCGAGTATGACTACATTCCTCAGCTCATGAAGATCGTGGATGAAGAAGACCCAGTCCGCAAGGAAAAGATGATAGACGCCTTCAAGTGGGTCTGGCTCGACGAGCGCACCTTCTTCGAACCCTTCAGCATGGAAGCCGTCTTCGCCTACCTCTGCAAGCTCCAGATGCAGCAGCGATGGGCAAAACTCGACCCCGAGCGAGGCAAGGAAACCTTCCAGAAAATCATCGACGACCTCAGAGGCGAAGCCAAAGTGCCCGATGAGTTCCTCGCACCAGGCATCGCCGCCGGCAGGAAAACCATGACGAAATAACGTTATATCGTAATAACGAAAGAATAACATAACACAACAAGATAAAATGACAAAAGGAATTGTAAGTGGCGTTGTCGCCAACATGGTCACGCTCCAAGTGGACGGGCCGGTGCTCCAAGGCGAGATATGCTACATCACAACAGGTGGCGACCGACTGATGGCCGAGGTCATCAAGGTGGTAGGCAGGGACGTGTATGTGCAAGTCTTCGAGAGCACACGCGGCCTCAAGGTCGGTGCCGAAGCAGAGTTCACAGGACACATGCTCGAGATACAGCTCGGCCCGGGTATGCTCAGCCACAATTACGACGGACTGCAGAACGACCTCGACAAGATGGAGGGCGTCTTCCTCAAGCGCGGCGAATACACCGAGGCGCTCGACGGCGAACGCCTCTGGGACTTCGAGCCCATCGTGAAGGCTGGCGACAAAGTGCAGGCCAGCGACTGGCTCGGCAAGGTGGAGGAGAACCATCAGCCCCTCAAAATAATGGCTCCTTTCCAGATGGAAGGCACGGCCACCGTCAAGAGCATCGCCGCGAAGGGGCAGTACAAGATTCACGACACCATTGCCGTCCTGACCGACGAGAAAGGAAACGACATCCAGGTCGACATGGTGCAGCACTGGCCAGTAAAGTTCGCCATGACCAACTACAAGGAGAAGCCTCGCCCATTCAAGTTGCTCGAGACAGGCGTCCGCACCATCGACACGTTCAACCCCATTGTGGAAGGCGGCACAGGCTTCATCCCCGGTCCCTTCGGTACAGGCAAGACAGTGCTGCAGCACGCAATCTCGAAGCAGGCAGAGGCCGACATCGTCATCATCGCTGCTTGCGGTGAACGCGCCAACGAGGTTGTGGAAATCTTCACCGAGTTCCCCGAGCTGGTCGACCCGCATACAGGCCGAAAGCTCATGGAGCGTACCATCATCATCGCTAACACTTCCAACATGCCCGTCGCTGCCCGCGAGGCTTCCGTCTATACAGCCATGACGATGGCCGAGTACTATCGTTCGATGGGACTGCGTGTCCTCTTGATGGCCGACTCCACGTCGCGCTGGGCACAGGCACTGCGTGAGATGTCGAACCGCATGGAAGAACTGCCTGGCCCCGATGCCTTCCCGATGGACCTCGGTGCCCTCATCTCGAACTTCTACGGTCGTGCCGGCTATGTCATCCTGAATAATGGCGAGGTTGGCTCTGTCACGTTCCTCGGAACAGTGTCGCCTGCAGGCGGTAACTTGAAGGAGCCGGTGACAGAAAACACCAAGAAGGTGGCCCGTTGCTTCTACGCTCTCGAGCAAGACCGTGCCGACAAGAAGCGTTATCCTGCCGTCAACCCCATCGACTCCTACTCCAAGTACCTCGAGTATCCCGAGTTTGCAGAATATATTAAAGGTCACATCAACGAGGAATGGATTCCGAAAGTGCTCGACCTCAAGACACGTATGCAGCGAGGCAAGGAGATAGCCGAGCAGATAAACATCCTTGGCGACGACGGTGTGCCCGTTGATTATCATATTGTCTTCTGGAAGTCGGAGGTCATCGACTACGTCATCCTCCAGCAGGATGCCTTCGACGAAGTGGATGCCGTGACGCCCCTCGAGCGTCAGGAGGAGATACTCAACCTCGTGACAGCCATCTGCGAGAAGGATGACTACAAGTTCGACACCTTCCTCGACGTCATCGACTATTTCAAGAAGCTCATCAACCTCTGCAAGCAGATGAACTACTCGCAGTACAAGAGCGAGCAGTACTACGACTACAAGAAGCAAATTGACTCTCTTATTAGTTAAGAATTAAGAGTTAAGAGTTAAGAAAGATAGAAAGAAATCGTAAATCGTAAATCTGTAAATTGTAAATTAATAAGATGTCAACAGCATTTCAGAAAGTATATACAAAGATCAGCCAGATAACGAAGGCCACCTGCTCGCTCAAGGCAAAGGGCGTGGGTTACAACGAACTGGCCACCATCAACGGCAAGCTTGCACAGGTGGTGAAGATAATGGGCGACGACGTCACACTGCAGGTGTTTGAAGGCACAGGCGGCATCCCTACCAACGCAGAGGTAGTCTTCCTCGGCAAGAGCCCCACTCTCAAGGTCAGCGACCAGCTGGCAGGACGTTTCTTCAACGCTTACGGTCAGCCCATCGACGGCGGACCAGAAGTTGAGGGAAAGGAAGTTGAGATTGGCGGACCTTCGGTGAACCCTGTCCGCCGCAAGCAGCCCAGCGAACTCATCGCCACGGGTATCGCCGGCATCGACCTCAACAATACGCTCGTCTCTGGACAGAAGATTCCCTTCTTTGCCGACCCCGACCAGCCGTTCAACGAAGTGATGGCACTCGTTGCCATGCGTGCCAAGGCCGACAAGATTATCCTCGGTGGCATGGGTATGACCAACGATGACTACTATTTCTTCCGCAACACCTTCGCCAGCGCCGGCGCGCTCGACCGCATTATCTCTTTCATCAACACCACCGAGGACCCTGCCGTCGAGCGACTCCTCATTCCCGACATGGCACTGGCTGCTGCCGAGTACTTTGCCGTGGAGAAGCATGAGACGGTGCTCGTGCTGCTCACCGACATGACGAGTTATGCTGACTCACTCTCCATCGTGTCGAACCGCATGGACCAAATCCCGTCGAAAGACTCCATGCCCGGTTCGCTCTATTCCGACTTGGCAAAGATTTACGAGAAAGCCGTGCAGTTCCCCGAGAGCGCAGGCGGTGGCTCCATCACCATCATCGCCGTGACGACGCTTTCAGGTGGCGACATCACTCATGCCGTGCCCGACAACACGGGTTACATCACGGAAGGTCAGCTCTATCTGCGCCGCGACAGTGACGTGGGCAAGGTCATCGTCGATCCGTTCCGCTCGCTCAGCCGTCTGAAGCAACTCGTCGCAGGTAAGAAGACAAGAAAGGACCACAGCCAAGTCATGAACGCAGCCATCCGCCTCTATGCCGACGCTGCCAATGCCAAGACGAAGCTGGAGAACGGCTTCGACTTGACAGACTACGACAACCGTTGCCTCGACTTTGCCAAGGACTATGCAAGCAAACTCCTCGCCATCGACGTCAATCTCAATACAGAAGAGATGCTCGACGTCACTTGGAGCCTCTTCCGCAAGTACTTCAAGCTCGAGGAGGTGAACATCAAGAAGGAGTTCACCGACATCTACTGGAAGGAATAAGAGAGCGTTCTGTCCACGCCGACCGACAAATACATTCGGAGCATGAAGACCCGGCAGGAATACATAGATATCCTCAAAAGTCATGCCGATGAGCTGAGAACAAACTACGGCATCAGTTACATGAGGCTGTTTGGCTCTGTGGCAAGGGACGAACATCACAATGGCAGTGATGTCGATATCTTTGTTGTCATGCCGCCGAAGGCTTACTCGCTGTGTGCGGCTGCCGACTACTTGGAGTCAATCCTTGGCACGAACGTCGATTTAGTCCGCAGGCACAGCAATATGCGTCCTTTCTTCTTGAATCAGATTGACAAGTATGGAATCGATATCTTCGGACAAGCGTGAAGTGCTTCTCGACACGCTTCTCCAAGTGAAGGAGGCCATCGAGAATCTGTTGGCATGGAACAAGGGCATTACGGACATGAACCAATTGCTCCAGACGCCAAGCGGCACTCAAGCTCTTGCCGGCAACTGCATGACCATCATGGCTGTCGCTGAAGGCTTCAGGAAGATTGACAAGGCAACCGACGGACAGCTCCTACCTATTCGCCCTGAAATCCCTTGGCGACAGGTGTTCGGACTAAGGAACAGAATCGCGCATGGCTACTTCGACATAGATGTCGATATCATATCGGAAGTCATCAACAACGATTTGCAGCCGCTGCTTCAAGCGACGTCTTTCTTCATTAGCTATCTCAAAACATCCACTGAGTAAAGAGGATTTCCAGACAAAAGAGCGTGCCGCGTCCCAGGATGCGGCACGCTCTGTTTGTATGCGCTTCGCGGGTGGTAAGAAAACGACTACTTGATGAAAGGCAAACTACTAATGGATGAATCGTCGTTTACCAACGTGTGGTTTGCTGTTTACTTGTGGGTGGTTTTCCGTCGGCACGGATGAAGGTTCTGCATGGCTCGGGCAGGCTTCGCCAACTAAACGTGCTTACTTCGTCAACTAAGCGTGTTTACTTTGTCAACTAAGCGTGTTTACTTCGTCAACTAAACGTGTTTACTTTGCCAAGTGAACGTGCTTACTTCGCCGAATGAACGTGTAGATTAAGCAAAATCCACACGATGATTTTGCCGAATCCACACGAGGATTTTGGCAATGTCTCATGTGGGTTCAAAAAACAGCTCCCGCATCTCGCGACGCAGGAGCTGGTTGGCGCACCGATTTATTAACTTCTCCGTTCCGCTTATACGCTGGGCGGAACGAAAACCAAACTGTCTTTTTACTTCTTTTCTTCCTTCGGCTCCATGCCTTTGAGGTAGGTCTTCTCTCCGTTGATGTAGCTCTCGAGCTTCTGCCAGTCCTTGGGAACCCAGCGTTCGCCCTTTTCCCTGAGGCTGAGGATGTGGAAGCCTTCCTTGTCTTTCATGAGGCAGAGGTAGTACCCGTTGCTGCCCATCCGGTTGTCTCCCCGAACGACTTCGTAGAGTTCGCCAGGGTAGGGGAAGTGAGGCGGCATGAATTCGTAGTTGTAGCACTGTTCGGGATGGCTGTTGACGTAATCCAGTGTCAATGAGTAGAGCCTTTGGCAGAGGGCTGTGGCTTCTGCCTCATGTTTGATGGGGATGAAGTAGTGCGAGCCGGTCGTCAGGCCTGTGTGCAGATTTTCTTCAGACTCTGGCGAAGACCACGATGTGGTCTTGTACATAAGGCCTTTGCCCACTTCGTCGTCGAAGCCCGCGTCGTGCTGCCAATGTACGGGATAAACCTTTGCGCCTTTCTTCTTCATCAGGGGTTTCAGCTCAGGCAGAATCAGTGCCTCGAAAGCCGTGATGTCGAAGGCCTTCATGTCGCCTCTCCGTATGCCGCTGGGCACGGTGATGAGATGACTGAGGGTTGCCGACTCCACGATGCCGCCGTCGCCCTTCGTGTCCTTGTATCTGTGGTAATAGAAGTTTGCTATCTCGGGGTCTCTGAAGCAGAAGGAGTCGGGCATGACCTCTTCCATCTCCTGCGGGAACACCAGCGAGTACCGGATGGTGTCCGTGCCGAACTGATGGTATTCGTAGAGGTGACTTTCCGCTGCTTCCGCTCCGAGGAGGGCGAAGGTGCGGCGGATGGAGTCGAGACCACAGGCCATGATTCTGCGGCGCTGGGCGTTGAGGCTGTCATTCACATGAACGGCCTTCTCTCTTTGCTCCTGGCTCATGCTCTCGTGCATAGGCGGATTGTCGGTGATGTAGAAGTGGAAGCCGGCGCCCAGCTTGTGCGTGATGCCCTTGCCCCATGTGGAGCTTTGTTCGCGATAGGAGCTGAAGCCTTGCTGTCTGAGGTATTCCTCCAGCCCCTGAAGCTGCTTGTTCGGTTCCTGGCAGAATGCGGCTGCGGCGGATGCAGCCAGTAATACGAGTGCTGATAGTCTTTTCATGACGTGATGGTTTTATTGTCGGTTCATTAGCATTGCCACCTCCCGGTCGAGGCGTTCGCCGCGCTCGCGGACGTCCTGCAATTGAGCAGCAGCAATGAGATAAGGGTTATTCATGTCGAGCAGCCTATCTTCCGGGAACGCTCCCTCCGCAGGTGTCTCCATGGAAACGGCTTCCTCGGCAGGCGGCTCTGCTATTGTTTCCTTCCGGACGGTAGGCTTTTGTCTTCTTGTTAGTTTAGGCCTCTCTGCTTGAGCCATGGCAGGTTGCTTCTGTTCTGTGACTACTGTCGGAGCTGTCGCTTGCGGTGTTTCCTCTGCGATGTTGTTTTGCGGCTCCGTCACTACTTCTGTAATGACTGGGGGCTGCTCAGACTGAGGCTTCTCTATATTAAATATGATGAGCAAGAGCACGCTGGCAGCGACGGCAATTGCCGATAGAGGATAGAGCCAGCGACGCTTGGTGGCTTGGGGCTTGAGGCTTTTCATCACCCTTTGCTCCATGTCGTCGGGCATCTTCATGCCTGCTGCTCTTTCGTTTTGTCGCTGCAGGGCTTGGCGGAAAAGTTTGTCGTCGTTCATGGTTTCATGTGTGTTAAGATGATTCTGAGTCTTTGTCGGATGCGGAAAAGCTGGCTGCTGAGGCGCGACACCTCGCGGGCCGTGGCCTGGCCTGCCGTGTCGGTGATGTAGGCAATCTCCTTGAGCGAGCGCCCGTCGTAGTAGTAGAGTTGCAGAAGTGTCTGCTCTTCCGGCGAGAGCTGCTGTATGGCTTCGTCCAACTGCTGTGCTGTCGTGTCTTCAGGCAACTCGTCGGGAACGTCATCACTTATGTTAAGCGGCAGCATGACTTGCCGTTTTCGCTTTCGCAGATGGTAGAGCGCTTCGTGATAGGCAATGCGTTGGAGCCACGTCTGGAGCGAAGCCTTCTGCGGATCATAGTCCTTCAGATGCTGGAAGGCAGCAACAAAAGTGTTCTGCACCACGTCCTCGGTGTCCTCCTGCACCCCGACGATGCGCCCCACGAACTGCATGAGTTGCGGTCCGTAGCGCTTCACCAACTGGCCGAACTCATTGTCGTGTCCGCCCTTGATGCGCTCTATGATGATGTCTTCGTCGTTTGCCATGAGCTTTCCCTTCGGTCGCCAACCATCGATTTTCAACCTGTGATTCTACCTTTATATAGACACAAAGAGGCGGAATGTCACGCCGAAAGGAAAGTTTTTTCAGCACCCCGTTCCGGAAAAGGGTGCTGGCGGGAGGCAAACGGTCAGCAGGAAAAAGGCTCATTCCTCCTTTCGGAGGGGAAGAGGGAGGCGTTTCATGATTCTGATGACAGCATTGATGTCGGCCACGTCCACTTTGCCGTCGGCGTTGACATCAAAGGTTGTGAGGTTTGAGGTCGTGAGGTTATAAGTGCCGGTCGCGCTCTGGATGTCTTTTATCACGCCGACGATGCAGTCGATGTCTGCTTCATCCACCTTGCCGTCGGCGTTGACATCGCCTCTGAGGGCAGGCGTGCCTTCCTCAATCAGCTTCTTGCGTTCCAAGACGACGATGCCGTCGCGCACCGAGCCACGATACCAGTCTTGCTCTCCTCCCGGCGTCCTGACGAGCGTCGGCCGCTGGCTGTCGGCATGTTGGGCATAGAGTGCGACGTAGAACTGCCTGCCTTCGCGGAATGTCTGCGAGTCGAAGGAGAAGGAACGTGTCACCGATCTGTTGAAGTTTCCGCCGGCATGAAGCTTGCCCACGTCTTCCGTGTCGGCCAAGAGCGTCTGCTGCAATTGCCAATCCTTGTCGAAGACGCCCAGCCCGAACGTGCCCTGGAAGGCGATGTACTTGCTCGTCTTGTTCGCGCAGCAGTAGGGTTGGTAGGTCAGGCTTGCCATGGAGTCGACTGCCGCCACGGTGTCTATCTTCATGACCAGCGTGTAGAAGATGTCCTCTTCCTTGCCCATCGGTTCGGGCGACATGCCTACGACCATCCCCTGGCTCTCGTTGAAGTCATAGACGGTGGTGCTGACGGTGAGCCCCAGCACTTTCCTTTGCTGAACAGGGTTGATGGCATCGATGGCGAAGTAGCCGTCGCAGTCGCCCGTCCAGCCGAAATTGAAGTGATAGAGACCATTGCGATCCATGCCGTCGAGCACGAAACGATGTCCTCCCCTGCTCTCCTGTGTGTCGCCAAGCACGGTGGACTTCGTCATGCCGATGCCGCCGTAGAGCAAAGGCCTGCCTGCCGACAGCTCGCTGCGAATGATGCTGTTCCACTCGTCGCTGCTGTAGAAGTCTTTCTGGATGTGCTGTGTGTTGGGATTGTAGCCAAAGTGATGAATCACGGCATAGGGGATGAGGCCAGGCTGCGTGCCCGAATTCATTCCGTAGTCCATATAGACTGACACACCGCAGGCGTGCATTAGCTTTGCCACCTCAGCCTTCGATGCCGAAGGGCTTGACAGGGAATAGGAGTCGAGCATACGCGACCAGTCGAAGCTGACTGCATCGAAGTCCATCGTCTGCTGTATGCCTGCCGACTCCGATGTGTAGGAGACGACGCCTCCCTGTGCCCGGAGAGGATATTGGTGGTGGTTCATCACTTGAGCCATAGCCGTTGCCACGCATCCTGAAGCGTAGCGATTGCCAAGCCTGCCTGTCGGGCAGTCGTCGTTGTAAGGGCTTTCCTGTCCCCACTTCGTGCTGAGCAGCGGAGCGATGGGCTTCACGCTTGCCCTCTTGGGGTTGGGTGGCAGGTCGATGCCTGTTTCAGAAAGCGCCTCCATCTGCCCGTCGTACCATCCCAGCACGTCGAGAAATCCTTCGGGCAGGCTGTCGCTGTTAATCGTGCCGCTGTCCGAGTAGCCGAGAATCTCGTACATTCGTTGGTCGGCCGACACTATGGCAAAGCGACCGCCGGCTTCGTCGTTGACAATATAATAAGCCGCCGGTTGCAAACGCAGGCTGCGGCGATGACGATTTCCGCGTGCCGTGATGGCCATCGCTTGCTGCCGCGATACCACTTTCAGGCGCAAGGGTTTCTCCGAAGTGTGTTCGGAGAAGAATTCCGTGGCTATCTCGATGGCCTCCTCCTCGCTGCGAGGCTGGGCGAATGCGGTGCCGCCGAGCAGCATCGCCAAAAGGAATGACAGACATTTATTCATTTACCATTTAACCATTTACCATTTACTATTTATTCCCCCTAAAGGGGGTTAGGGGGTCCATACCTTTCTGTTTTTCCCCACGACGATACCGTTATAGAATTTACGATTTGTCGATTTACGATTTACTATTGGCCGTCCGCTGAGGTCGAACAGGGGGCTGTCGTCGTCGGCGAGCGGGATGATGACGGCATCGTCCTTGTCCCTTTGCAAAGTGAGCGTGCCGGAGGGGATGTCGGCCGATGCCTTGTAGGTGCCTTTGTCGAGCTGTAGTGCCCAGGAGCGCGTGGCAGACGTGGTGGGAGCGAGCGACGAGGGAATGCCCGGGACGAGCGATTCGCCGCTGGACGAAGGGGCGTACATGCTGTTGTCGCGCGTCGTGGCGGTCTCAGGCTCGATGACAATCATTGTCCAGAACTGCAGGGATGGCACGGTGAGGGTGAGGGTGCCGCTTGCCTGGGTGTACCTAAAGTCTGTTATCTCCTGCAATGCACCGCCCATATAGTCGGGCGTGGCGGCCCAGATGCGACGGAGTCTGCCCATTCCCGTCAGTCCTGTCAGACGGACGGAGAGCGCCTCGAAGCGTCGGGGCCAAGGCCGTGTGGCCATATTGTCGTGCCAGCAGAGGAGATAATCGGGTGCGATGTCGGCAGACGACTCCTCTCGTGTGAAGTTGAGGAGGTGCAGGACTTGGCGGCCACCCACTTCCCTGGCGAGCAGCGTCACTTGGTCTGCCACGGGTTCCCACGGGTTGATGTTGACGTCGGAGCAGGTTGCCTTCACCGTCGTCCGCTCCTTCCAGGGGTCGCGGAGCAGGTTCTCGTAGGCCGTGAGGAAGTCGTAGTAGCGCGTCATCCAGTCCTCCAGTTGGTTGTTCCACTGCATCCCCGCGTAGGGAAAGTATTCCCTGCATAGCATGTGGTCAGCCCCCAGTTCGAGATGCGACGCGCCGAGGGCGAACATGACGGCGTCGGCCATGACCACTCCGGCGGTGTTGAAGGGCTTGGAGTCTGTGCAGTAGTTCATGTAGGCGGCAAGGACGGTGCGCAGCGAGGGGTTCTCCGCGAGGTTTTGGTCCACGACGTTCTTGATGTTGGAGAAGCGTCCCTCGCCGCTCGTCAAGTTGCTTCCGGCCTGATTTCCCCAGACTTCATTGTAGAAGAAGTCCACTTTGCCGGTGCTTGCCATCTGCTGTGTGCCCCATCCGCTCACGGCGTTCATGACGAGCCTCTTGTCGGGGTGGCGGTTCTTCATGTAGGTGATGAACTGTGCGTACGCTTCGCGGAGGTCCACGGGGTTGCCGTCGTAGTCATACACCGTGCCCCGTGCGCCCAGTTGGTCTATTTGGAATCCGTCGAAGTCGAGTTGGGAATAGACCTCATCGTTGCGCTCTGCGAGATAGGAGAGCCAGCCCTGGTTGGCGGGATTGAGCAGGTAGATGTCGCTCTTCCAGTTGTCCGGCAGGTCGTGGCGGTCGACGTTCTGATGGTTTCGGTCTTTGTAGATGAACCAATCCTGTTGCACTCCGCGTTCCTGCCAGCCGTCGAGGGCGCCGAAGCAGAGGTTGTAGAAGATGGACTTCATGCCTCGGTCGTGCTGAGCGCGCAGGTAGTTCTTGATGGCGGAGGTGAAGATGGTGCGGTTGGCCACGTCCTTGTAGGTGGACCAGAGTGCGTCGCGCGTGCCACCCAAGGGGTGGTCGTGGCAGAAGTGCCAGTCCTGGAACTGCACACCGTTGATGTGGCAGCGGTTCAGCCACTTGGTTTCGGCGCGTGTCTTGCTGAGGGTCTTGTCGCTCCCGAAGTTGGCTACGAAGCCGTAGCGCGGGAAGCGTGTCCAGTCGGAGCTGACGTCGATGGCGATGGTGGCGAGGATTTGGTCGGCTTGCTCACCGGGGAGATAGGCCTCGGCCATGTAGCCTCTGAAGTCCTCGGGCGGCGTCTGCCACGTCCACGAGCGGGCGTTGAGGAGTGTGTCGCACACCGTGTCGCCCATGAAGCGGTAGCGTATGCGCGCACCGTCCGGCGGGGTGGGGGAGATGCTGAAGGCGACGGCCTGCCCAGGGGCGTAGGAACAGCGGTCGGTCTCCATCTGATAGCGGAGCTTGGGGAGTTTCTCTGTGGCGCCTGAGGCGAGGAGTGGTGTGGCGGGACGAACGTCGGCCGACTTCTTATAGGGCTTCGAGTGAAGCGCCATCGTGCCTTCTGAGAGCGTGAGGATGCCGCTGTAGGTGCCGCCGTCGGGCGTGTCCTCGTGGAGCGCGAAGTCGTTTGTCTCGGAGAAGGCTGTGCCTACTGCCGTGCCTACGGCGTAGAGGCGTGGCGGATAGGTGCGCTCGGCGGGCAGACGGCCTTCGCTGTCGGCTATCTCTATCTGTCCCAAGCCCGTGTCCACCGTGAGCCGGCAAAGCCCGATGTTATCGACGCGATACTTATGGTCGCCGCTCGTGTGGAGCGAGATGGCGTGCGCGCCTCGCTCCAGGCGTGTGCCGGCGGCGGCGGGACCCCAGTGGTCGCCCCAGTCCGTGGCGTTCACCATGAACTTGAGTTCGCCGCCGTGGTAGAGCCAGCCCTGCCAGGTATAGACGCCTGCTGCCTGCTCCGTCATGGGTTGGCGCGTCCATCCCGTGCCGATGGCCGAGCCCACGATGTAGAGCGCAGCCTGCGTCGGGACAACGGCCGACAGCAGGAAGGCAGCAACGAGGAGAAGAGTGTGTCGTTTCATGCTATAGCGAAAGTTATAATTCAAAATTCAAAAACTCCCCCTAAAGGGGGTTGGGGGGTCCCGTTTGGTGTTGTTTTGGTCTGGTCAGTCCGTTCGGGAGCGGTTTGTTTCCCATTCGCTCAATCCCTAATCCCTATTCCCTATTCTCTAATTCAAACTCCCCCGGTGGCGGACGCGCCACGGCGCGTCCTTACATTTCGAGTGAAACAATCCCTAATCCCTATTCCCTAATCTCTAATCCAAACTGCCGTGCAAAGTTACAAAGAAATAGGGAAATACGAAACTCCCGACGCTTTTTTTCTCCACATCGCGTGGATTTTCGCTCCACATGGCACTTCGTGCCGTCCAGAATGTCACAGGGTTCTCATTGCAGCATCATGACCGTGCAATTGCAACATCATGAACCTGCAATTGCATGGTCATGATGCTGCAAACAACGCCGCGTGCCGCGTCGGGAACCGAGGCATCGGGAGGGAGGAAGAAACCTGTGGCGATGCAAGTCGGACGGGACGGATTTCGACTGCATCAAACGTGAGATTTGGTATAACAATGCTCATGGTTAACAAATTTTAACAAAGGAATAAGGTGAAATAGAAAATAAATTATGTAATTTTGCAGGCAAAATAATATGTACCCACGCGTGCGTACATCAGTGATAACGCATTCGTCGGGAAACAGAACAGTACACCAGAGAAATCAAACATCGCGATATCTATTAACCAAAATCCATTTTATCATGAAGAAAATTACTCTTATGGTGATGGCTGCCACCCTTGCTTGCGGCCAGAGTCTGAATGCTGATGCACAGCGCATCGTTGCCACCGGCGACGACTACACCGTGCAGAAGATCTCCAACCCCGACAGGGGTGAACGAGAAATCGACGGCCTCGTGCCCGGCGGCGACCGCGAGAACAGCTACACATGGCGTATGGCTATGCGCGGCGACGAAATCTTTATCGCCACTACCCGCAACATTGCCAGCGCACTGGTCAATATGTATGCTCCGCAGTTCGCACAGGCCGGACTCACTCAGGACGCGCTCTGGAAGATGATTGACGCCGTGACCAACGGCGACATCCTGCGCAACGATGCCAATGAGGGCGCTAACATCATCTGCTACAACCGCAAGACGGGCGAGTTCAAGGTGGTCTATACAGCCGAGGAAGGCGTATATTTCCGCATGGCAGTCACTTTCGGTGACAACGTTTACTTCGGCTCTTACTCTGCCGACCCCGCTATCTCTCAGTATATCCTCAAGCTCGACACCGACGGCACCTTCACCAAAGTGTTCGAGACCACAGGCTCTGTCTCCCTCCGCGCCAATTGTGAGTACGACGGACACCTCTTCTTTGCCGGTGCCGACGCTCGCGAGGTCGTAGAGGAAGGCCTGCCCGCTCAGCCCACAAAAATGGCCGTGCTGCGCAAGAGCAACGACGACGATACCGTCTGGGAACGTGTGGCCGACTACAAAGACTTCGGTCTGATTCCCTTCGACCCCATCATGAGCAACTGGGCAGGCGCTCCCTTCTGGGAACTGGCCAACCACAATGGCTACATCTACGCCACCGCTCCCAGCCACTGCGGCTTTGTCATCTTCCGCGGACACCCCGCCGCTGAAGGCGAGACAGCCAACGAATACGGTTGGTGCTGGGAAGAGGTTGCCGGCCTGAACAACGGCATCAACAACCCCGGCCTGAGCGATGTGGCAGGTGGAGAACCGGGCACCATGCGCTCACTCATCGGCTCTGTCTATGAATTCAACGGAGATCTCTATGCCTACAACTTCGATCATGCCTTCGGAGGCGAGGCTCAGGCCTTCGCAGGCTTCATGCAGAAGCTCGGAGGCGCCGACGTCAAGGCTTCAGACTACCTCGCCTATCTGTATAACTCCCTGCAGAACCCGCAGAAAATCTGGAAGCTGAACGACGCAACAGGCAAGTTCGAGGAGTGCAAGGCATTCACTTTCCTCAATGAGGAAACAACCAACGAGTACATCTGGCGCATGGGTCAGTACGATGGCAAGCTCTATATCGCCACAATGGACGCCGGTGTCTTCTATAGCTACCTGACTCAACTCACCAACGGCGATTTCCTCCGCATGTCGGCCGCTGAGAAGCAGACAAAACTCCAGTACATCAACGACGTCATCAAGCTCCTCCTCGAGGCCAAGGGTCAGGAGAAGTGCGACGCATTCCGCGCCAAGTTTGAGGAACTCAAGGCAAATCTTGAGGAAAACGTTGACACTGAAGGCGTGGACGAAGAGTCCATCAATGCCATCGTTGCTTGTCAGGCAGTGCTTGCCCAAATCAATGAAGCCGCAGCCGAAGGCCTCGAGAACATCATCCAAAAGGTGATGGCCGCCCTGCAGAAGAAGGCTGAAGAGGGAAGGGCAGACTTCGACCTCGCCACAGCACAGAAGCTCCTCGGCGAACTCACGCAGACGATCCAAAGCATCTACGAGAAGATCGACGTGGAGGGCATCAAGATGTATCTCTACATCAACCGCCTTGTCATGATCAACCAGCCCGGCTTCGACCTCTACCGCACGGCTAATGGCGAAGACTTCGAGGTGATTACACGCACCGGCTTCGGCGACAAGTATAACTACGGCTGTTCCTCTTTCCTCGAGACGGAGGAAGGTCTCTACATCGGCACCTGCAATCCTTTCTATGGCGGTCAGCTCTTTTTGCTCTCCAACGACAAGGGTACAGGCATCGAGAACGTGGCTGAGGCAGAAGACGTTCGCCAGGCCGACCAGAACTGCTTCATGCTCGACGGCCGTCGCCTTAGCGGCAAGCCCGCAGCCCGCGGCATCTACATCGTAGGCGGCAAGAAGGTGGCCGTGAAGTAAGCCTCTTATTGCCGAAAGGCAATATATATAATAATGTAAGGAAGCCCGGGTCTGACAAAGTCCCGGGCTTTCTTGTCAGACACAGGCAGCGGCGATGACGAACGCAGGCTGCGACGATGTCCATCTCCGGCTGCGACGATGACAATCTCCGGCTGCGGCGTCTGCGCCCCTCAAAGCAAGCGTCTTATGACAAAAAACGCACCGATGGCACACATTTCTCGCCCCGTCGGACATTTTTCTCAGGAATTTTATATAAATTTGCACAGAAAAATGTATTATACAATGGCAAACTACATCAAACAAAGCCTTGAAGAAGGCGAGACAATCATCTTCCAGGGACGCCTACACTGGTCCTATATCTTCCGTTACCTCCTTTTCTCTTTGCTCTTCCTCCTCGGCGGACTGCTTAGCATCTACTTGGCTTACTACCGTTACCCTGAGCATCAGAACGCACTCTTCTACACGGGCATCGCCCTCCTGGTGCTGGCTTTCTTCATTTGGATCATTGGTCGCATCGAGCGGACCCGCACCGAATTTGCCGTCACCGACAGCCGTTTCGTGCAGAAGGACGGCATCTTCAACATCAAGATGACCGAGATTCCATTGGCAAGAATAGAGACTGTCAACTTCTACCAAAGCCTGTGGCAGCGCATCCTCGGCACGGGTTGTGTGGAAATGGTGGGCAGCGGCGGCACATCCCACCAGGTGCATTGCATCGAACGGCCCATGAAGGTGAGGAAAATCATCTGTGCCTCCATCAAGAAGACCCCATCTTCTCAGATAAATCAGAATGCTCCGACCACTCCGATGCCTCAGAATAGTCCGATAACTCAGCCCACTTCAAACACTCAGCCTACTCCAAACCATGAATCAGAAAGTTGAACAACGCATAAGTTTCGTTGACTGGATACGCGTCACGGCTTGCTTTCTTGTAATGTTGGTGCACGCCAGCGAGAATTTCTATGCAGCTGATAGCAGCGGACTCGCTGGCAATATGTCCAAGCTCGCCACGGAATCCAACCGCTTCTGGGTAGCCTTCTACGACGGAGGCCTCGGCCGTATCTCCGTACCCCTCTTCATGATTATCAGCGCATTCCTGCTTGTGCCGATGAAACCAGGCATGGGCATGACCGACTTCTACCGCCGCAGGTTCCGCAGGATACTGCCTCCGATGGTCGCATTCATGCTGATTTATTGCTTCCTCCCCCTTGCCTGGGGAGGCATGACGTGGGAGACGTCGGTCAACGACCTGTGCCGTTTGCCCTGGAACTTCCCGTCGATGGCCGGACATCTCTGGTTCATGTATCCCCTCATCAGCCTTTATCTCATCATTCCCGTCGTATCCCCCTGGCTCGAAAAGGCCACGGCGAAGGAAGAAAAGCTGTTCATCGGCTTCTTCCTCTTCTCGACGTTGATGCCCTGGCTCCACATGTTTGTGAGCGACGAGCTGTGGGGTGAATGCTTCTGGAACGGCTTCCATGGCCTCTGGTACTGTTCGGGTTACCTCGGATACCTTGTCCTCGCGCACTACATCCGCTATCACTTGAAGTGGTCGGACAGCAGGCGAACAGCCGTCGGCCTGTGCTGTTTCATCATAGGAGGCGCTTTCACAGCCTGGAGTTTCTGGTTGAAAGGAGTCCCAGGGGTAGCCATCGAGACCCCGATGCTTGAATGGAGTTGGGAGTTTTGCACGCCCAATGTGGTGCTCGCCACATACGGTGCCTTCCTTCTCTTCTCTACGATACACCGCCCGGCGCCAAGGATTATCACTTCCCTCGCCAAGCTTAGTTTCGGTATGTACCTGATGCATTTGCTCTTCCTTGCTCCCATTGCAGGCTACATCATCAACGGAAACGTGGCTGAGCCTGTGCTTCCCGTGTGGTTGGCCATCCCCGTGATTGCCATCCTGACGTTCCTTTGTTGCGCCCTCACCACTAAGCTCCTGTCCCTGCTGCCCGGGAGTAAGTGGATCATCGGGTGAGTCATGAGTCATAATTCACGGTTCATAATCAGGCAATGCCCTGTGAAGTCGCATGGAAACAAACGTTATGAATTGTGAATTATGACTTATGAATTGCCACAATTGCCAGCTTTGTCGATAGCCGAGGCGGTGAGTGAGACGCTTCGGGACGTGCCGATTGCCGTGGTGACTGCGCCTCCGGGAGCCGGAAAATCGACCCTTTTGCCCCTTACCCTTATGCAGGATGCGCCCGTGGAGGGCAGGATTCTGATGCTCGAGCCGCGCCGTCTGGCCGCACGACAAATTGCCGAGCGCATGGCATCGCTGCTGGGTGAGCCGGTAGGAAAGCGCGTGGGCTACCGCATCCGCTTTGATACTTGTGTGAGCAGGGACACCAAGATTGAGGTCCTGACGGAGGGTATCCTGACGCGGATGCTGGAGCACGACCCGACACTCGACGGCGTGGGCATCATCATCTTCGACGAAATTCACGAACGCAGCCTGCATTCCGACCTCGCACTCGCTTTGTCTCGACAGGCACAGCTGTTGCTCAGGCCCGACCTCCGCCTGCTCCTCATGTCGGCCACTATCGATGCGTCGGCCATCTGTCAAGCCCTCGGCGCACCGCTCATAGCGTGCCAGGGACGGCAATTCCCCGTAGATATTGTTTATGCAAAGGAGGACACTGACCGGCGCGACATGGCTCAGGCGGTGGCAAGCGCTGTGAGGAGAGCGCTCAGGGAGCAGGATGGCGACATTCTTGCCTTTCTCCCCGGGCAATCGGACATCGCGAAGTGTGCCGAAATGCTGCAGGGAAGCCCGGCCACCGTGCTTCCGCTCTACGGCAACCTGCCTGCGTCGGAGCAGCGAAGGGCCATCCTTCCGTCGAGAGAGGGCGAGCGGAAAGTGGTGCTGGCCACGTCGATTGCCGAGACATCCTTGACGATTGAGGGCGTGCGGAGCGTGGTGGACAGCGGACTTTGCCGCACCCTTGTGTTCGACGCCCGCAGCGGTCTGAGCCATCTGGAAACAGTCTGTGTCAGCATGGACATGGCCGTTCAGCGTGCAGGCCGCGCCGGCAGACTGGCTCCGGGCGTTTGTTATCGACTCTGGACGAAGGCGGCGGAGCACCGCATGGCAGAGACGAGGCGGCCGGAGATAGTGTATGCCGACCTCGCGCCGACCGTCCTTGACATTGCCGCCTTTGGCGAACCCGACCCTTCAGCCCTGCCTTGGCTCACCCCGCCGCCCGTGAAGAGCCTTGCCGAGGCGCGCCATTTGCTCCTTTCCCTCGGTGCTGTGGACGGTAAAGGCATCACGCCGCTGGGCAAGAGGATGGCCGAATTGCCTTGTCACCCCCGCATTTCCCGAATGATACTCCGTGCCGTCTCGCTCGGCCAGGCAAGCCTTGCCTGCGACATCGCCGCGCTGCTCGAGGAGAAAGACCCGCTCGCAGGGCAGGAGGTGAGTGCCGACATCGGTCTGCGCCTGTCGGGTCTCCACCGACGCGGCCAAGGGAGGGAAGAGTCGCACAGCGCCTCGTGGCACCGCATCGTGCAGGTGGCCGACGCTTATCGAAGGATGTTGAAGGGTATCGATGCAGGGAAAACGGCCTCGTCCACGAGGGAAGGGACGGAAGGAGCCTTGCTTGCCTACGCCTACCCCGAGCGTGTGGCGATGCAGATGGACAGGGCGGGGCGCTACAGGCTTGCCGGCGGCGACGAAATCCGCCTTGACCGCAGCGACCCTCTCACGGCCCATCCCTGGCTTGTGTTCGCCAAGACGCAGCTCGGCGCAGGCGGCATGGCGCCCATCCCACTTGGCGGAGGCCTGCTGGCGGCTGCCGTGGAGCCGGACGACCTGGAGGGTCTTGCCTCGGAGCGCGACCTTGTGGCGTGGGAAACGGCCACCGAGCAGCTTGCCGTCCGCCACGAATGGCGCATCGGACGCCTTCTGCTTCGCTCAAAACCCTTGCACGACGCACCGCGAGAGGCGATGGAAAAGGCCATCTGCGACATGGTGGAGAAGGACGGACTCAGCGTGCTGTCGTGGACCGACGAGGTGGGTGCCTTGCAGCGACGCGTGGCTCAGGTGGCCGCCTGGCACCCCGAATTGCCCATACCCGACCTCTCCACTCAGCATCTTCTCGCTTCGTGCAGCGACTGGCTCCCCTTTTATCTCTATGCCGAGGGCGGCCGTCTGCGCTCCAGCGGTGCAGAGCTTCGCAAGATCGACCTGCGCGAGGCTGTCTGGAGCCTTGTCCCCTATGACCTTCAGCAAGAGATAGACCGCCTTGCGCCCTCGCATATCGAGGTGCCCACGGGCAGCCATATCCGCCTCGACTACCGCCTGGGGGCCGATGCGCCAGTGCTGAGCGTGCGCCTGCAGGAGTGCTTTGGCATGAAGGAGACACCCCGTGTGGACGGCGGACGCCTGCCGGTGCTGATGGAACTCCTCTCGCCGGGCTACAAGCCGGTGCAGCTCACCAGCGACCTCGGCAGTTTCTGGCGCACCACATACTTCGAGGTGCGCGCCGAACTGCGCCGCCGCTATCCCAAACACTCCTGGCCCGACAACCCCCTGGAGGCTGAGGCTGTGAGGGGCGTAAAGCGCAGGAGATGAAAACGTCGCACGCGGCGATGTGAAACGCGGCACGCGGAAAACGGCAACGCCGCACGCGGGGATTGCTGTCCTCGCGTGCGGCGTTTTCCGTCACGGGCTGTCGGGACTGCCGGCGCAGTCTGCCTACCAGATGTCCTCGGGATTCTCGGGATTGTCGTAAATCTCCTTCGCGCAGTACTCGATAAAGTCCATGTAGAACTCCTTGCGGTCCTCGTCGAGCACGGACTTAAGCTTGATGTAGTAGGTCTCGTTCGGGTCGAGTGTCTGGCGGACGAAGATGTGCCGGATGTTCTCGCGGTCGTTGTAGTCGCGCTCCGTGCCGTCGTTCGAGTTGATGGACTTCGGGCCTTTCATGTAGCCATTGTTGCGCATATTCTTGTCATTCTGCGCGTTGTAGTCGTCATCTTCAGGGTCGTCTCTCACCCAACCCACCTTTCTGGCATGGTCCTCGTTGCGGCAGTCGAGCGTGAGGTCGAGGGGAATGCCGGCGGCAGACAGTTTGTCGGGGTTGTTGCCGAAGTAGACTTGTGCCACGCCACGTTTGCCGTTGGCCAGCACCTTGTAGCGCACCTCGTAGGTACCCCTGCGGGGCACGGGCGGCAGCTTGAACATCACCTCGAAGCGGCCCACGGCCTTCATCTCGTCGCGATGCAGGTTGCACCAGTCATCGTTCCATGCGTTGTAGTAAACGAAGTTCATGTCGGCGTTCTGCTGCATGTTCTCAAAGTAATTGTAAGTGCGCACCGTGTTGGGGATGTAGACGTGTTTGGCATCCTCGCCCGTGGCCTTCTTCAGCCGGATGTCGTTGTTCATGGCCTCGGGGAAGAGGCTCATGCCGTCGAAGCGTATGCGGTCGCGCTGAAGGTTGTCGCGTGTCTCGTCATTGTAAGAGATGGGAGCGTCGATAGGGTAGATGTTGCAGTTCACCATGTCGTTGAGTACGGCCAGTTCGGAGTCGGTCTGCACCAGGCTGCCCACTTTCTTCTCGTCGCAGCCAATCTCCTCGCCCGTGCCCTGGCGCCCGTTGTCGGTGATGGGGAAGCGGTTGATGTAGACGCCATTGCTGGCCTTGCTCTCCAGGAGCTTGAAGAGTCGGCGCTTGCCCATCGTCGTGTAGTATTCATAGACGGGGATAGCATAGACGTTGGGACGGCTCAGATTGAATCCATACTCGTTGATGTGGAACACAAGCTTGCCCTTGGGAATGCGCATGGGCAGGATGTGATAGGTGATCCATTGGTAGAGCAGGTGGTCTTCGCTCTCGTAGTCGTCGTCAGTCTTGAACTTGTCGTCGTCGCTATACTGATGCTTGTCCAGTATCCACTGCGTGAGTTTGCCCAGCAGGTCGGGGTCTTGCGGGTCGATGCCTTCGCTTCGCCAGAAGTCATCGGGTTCGGCAAAGATGGTGAAGCCGTAGAGTCTGTGCTTCGGAGCGTAGGCTGTGTTGCCCTCGGCAAAGCCGTAGCTCGACTGCATCCCCACCAAGTCGGGTATCATGCCCGTCTGATAGAGCTCCTCATACTTTTCGTCGCGCACCTTGCTCAGCGTGTCGAGCAGTCCGCAAGCCTGGATGACGCGGAAACACGTCAGGAATCCATCCTTCTTCTCGTCGAGGCATTGCTGTATATAGCTTGCCGCCGACACGTCCTTCGGCGCAATCACCTTCTCCATCTGGTGAATGATTCCGTTGATATTGAGGATGTCTCTCTCCTTCACACTCACGGGGCAGTCGTCGTTGATGTAGATGCTGTCGGGCTGGTTGGCAGGCTTTCTCACCGTCAGCTTCTTGTCGTTGAGCGTGCCGAGGATGAAC
>CAMVDV010000018.1 GCA_947166305.1 uncultured Prevotellaceae bacterium
TCAGGTGCGCGTGCCGCGAGGCGTGCAGGTTCGAGTCCTGTTCTGGGCACACAAAAGAAAAGAGGAACTGACAGAATGTTGTCGGTTCCTCTTTTTCGTTACAGGTAGGCCTTGCGGTCGGGCTTGCCGTTGAAGGTGCGACGCACGGCATCCACGGCCTCGTAGAGCAGCGGCACCTTGTAGCTTTCGAGTTTGCTTTTCAGGAAAAGGGCGATGTCCCTGGGCTTCACCTCACAGCCCTCCCTGGGCACGAAGAGCAGCTTGGGCGCCGAGCCGAGCACGACGTGCGGCGCAGCGATGCAGATGCAGTCGGCGATGGGCGGGAAGTTCATCGCCGCATCCTCCACCTCCGAGGGATTCACCTTGTAGCCTCCCACGTTGATGACATCGTCCATCCGGCCCACGAGGTGGAGCATTCCGTCGTCGTTGAGAAAACCTATGTCCGAAGTGTAGGCCTCTCCGTCCCTCAGCACCTTCCTCGTCGCCTCCTCGTCCCCGGCATAGCCCGCCATGAGGGTGCGGCCTGAGCAGATTACCCTGCCGCCCTCGCCGATGCGCACCGAGGAGTGCTTCATCGGGCGGCCCAGGAGTCCAGCCACACAGCCTTGCCTGCTGTATTCATAGCTGCAGATGATGCCCGTTTCGGTGGAGGCATACGTGTTGAAGAGGCGTGAGCTGGGGAGCAGCCGGCAGAGCCTTTCCATGTCATGCTGTGCGATGGCGGCCGCACCCGTCTCGATGAAGTCAATCTTCGGCCCGACCTTTTGCAGCTCCTTCCCTGCTATTTGCAGAAGCATCCTGATGCTCGACGGCACAAGGAACGTGGCAAACTTGGGGAAAGGCAGCTCGAAGACCGAGAAGAAGGCATTGAGGTCCTTCAGACTCTCCATTATATATAATGTAGCACCCGACATCAATGTGGGATACACCTTCGAGAGACTGCCCAGATGGCTGAGCGGTCCACAGACGATGAAAAGCAAGTCGGCGGTGAAACCCAGCCGGTCGATGAGGTTCTCGGCGTTGGCTGTCCACGCTTCCTCCGTTATCATCACGCCTTTCGACGTGCCTGTCGAGCCGGTGGTGAAGAGGATGTCGGCGCATTTACAATTTGACGATGTACTATTTACTGTTTCATTCCCGCCGGAGCCTATTGGCACAGCCACGCCGCCGCACAGGTGGACGGCCAGATAGGTCACGATGAAGTCGGCATCCTGTGTGGACTGGAAGACGTAAGGCTCGCCCTCGTGGAGATTCAGGGCACTCGCTTTCTGCCGGACACGTTGCCAGAGCGAGGCATAGGAAAGCGTCTCGGTGGCTGTGACGACGGCCGGTTTCCGCGGCCAGAGCCTTGCATAGTGCTCCACGGACTGCTCTATGGTCATTGCTCTCCAAGTTTGTTCTTCACCATATCCACTATGGTGTCAATCGATTTGAGGTTCCTCGGCGTGGCATCCCGTGCTTCCAGTTCGATGCCATACTCTTCGGATAGAAGCATCAGGATAGTGGTCACGCCCAGAGAGTCAAGGTCGCGCAGAAGGAAGTCTGAGTCGAAATCGACCATGGGCAACGCTTCGGTCAGCAGTTTCGTGATGTGTTCTTTCATAATCATAGGTTCTTGAATCGTTTAGGGAAAAGCCTTATCAGCCATTTGATGAGCATTGGCGGGATAATCATGGCCATCATGACGACACACGCCATGCCGATGATGGTGACTTCGGCAAGCGAATGCAGTGCAGGATGACGGCTGAAGATGAGGGAGCCAATGCCGATGAACATGATGAGGGCTGAGAGGATGATACTCCGTCTGTAGGATGTCAGCACGCGACGGCCGTGGATGTACTCCGAGACGCTGCCTTCGGTCATGAAAATGGTGTAGTCATCGCCCTGCCCGAAAATGAAGGTGGCGAGGATGATGCTGACGATGTTGAACTTAATGCCAAGCATTTGCATGATTCCAAGAATCCATATCCAGCTGACAGCCATCGGGATGAAGGCAATCACGGCCAGCTCTATGCGCCGAAACGAGAGCCACAGGAACAGGAAGACCACAGAGGAACAGACGAAGCCGATGTAGTTGAAGTCATCGGAAAGCGCCCTTGCCACCGAATCGTGGAGCGATGCGACGTCGAAGGCTTCGGGGAGAGCGGCCTCGACCTCTGCGATGTTCTCCCGCCCGACGTGGAGTGTCTCCACAATCGTGCAGCGGTTCATGGCATCGGAGAGGTGGCTGCGGAGCAGAACGGAAGTGAGTGTGTCGAATCGCTCAAAGGGCAGCGGGGCATAATCCGCCTCGATGATGCGTGCAAAGCCACTGAATGCGTCGGCTTCGAAGCCGTGCTTTTCGGCCTCGTCCTGTACGTCTCGGAGGAGCGACGGGTGCCTTTGCAGCCAATCGTGCCAAAGGTTGATGCGCCTTTCGCCTTCCCCGACGGACGGAAGCAAGCGCGCCGTTCCCCGATGACGCTTGACGATTCCGGCTTTCAGCAGGGAGTCGATGGTCGATTGGTGCTTCTCGGAGATGAGAATCGCCTCGCGATATGTCGGGGCAGACGAGAGGATATAGAGCGTGACGCCTGCCTCTCCGTCGCTTCGGCCGAGGAGTTCTTCTGCCCAACGAATGTCCTCTTTCTGCTCAGGGGACATATAATTAATGTTAGCGACGTTTGCATCGAACTCAGTCCGAAGGCTGTAATAGCCGAAAAGAAGGGTGAGAACGGCAAAAAGGGAAAAGGTAAAAAGGTGAAAAGGTGAAGGAGAAGACCCCTCAACCCCCTTCTGTGGGAGTTCCTGCCGCGAAAAGCACTCCCCCAAAGGGGGAGCGGGGAGGGGGCTTTTGGGCTTCAGCAGCATTGGCAGCCAGACGAGGACGAAGAGGATGGTGCCAATAAGGAGGAAGGATGCGAACAGGCCAAGGTCGCTTAGTGCGGACGAACGGAGGGGGACGAGGGCAAGAAAGGCAGCCACCGTGGTGACATTGCCCACGAGGAGTGGTGTCCTGACCTCGCGGACGGCTTCCCTAATGCCGTGGCTGCTGTGGCGTACATGACTGATGAGGTGGAGGGGATAGTTGACGGCGATGCCGACAATGATGCTCGATATGCCGACGGCAATCATGGAGATGTCGTCGCGGACGAGTGCGATGGCTCCGAGGCTGGCGAGCCATCCCCAGAGGACGGAAAGGGCGATGAGCAGGATGTCCCGAAGATTGCGGAAGCTGGCGAGCAGGATGCCGACGATGAGGACAGCGGAGATGGCGACGGCAAGCAGGCTGTCCTGCATGATTTGCCGGGCGTTTCCCACAGCCACCTCGGGCCCTCCCGCCACATGTGCCTTTATGTCGGGGAAACCCGCGTGCTGCATCTGCCGGATGCAGCTTTCGAGCAGACCGACGAGTTGTGCGTTCTGTCCTGTCTCGCTGCCCGCAAAGGGCGAGGAGAGCGTGACGATGGCCTTCTTGAAGCCTGGCGTGAAGACGTGACCTTCGTAGAGTTCGCAGTTCCGGAGGCTGCGGTTAGCCACCTCGTCCTCCAGTATTGGAGCGAAGAGGCCGAGGGGGTCGCGGCCAACGAACTGCTCTGCGAGTCCTCCCGAAGGGAACATCATGGCGGCGGCGGCTTCGTCGAGCTTGGAGGGGATGAAGCTTTCGGAGCCGAGGAGCGAGTCCATCCGCGCGTAGTCTGCTTGGGTGAGGAACAAAGGGAGGTGGCCGTAGATGAAGTCGGTCCAGCGTGAGAGGTTTTCGGCATCGACCTCCGTGAGCATCCCTGCCGTCCATCCTTCGGTGTCGCGTTCGTCCACGGCTTCGGCGAAGGCGTCGATGGCCTGGACGATGCGGTCTGGGTCGGACAAGGCTGAGTCGGTCGGCTCGAAGATGACGAAGAGTTGGTTCAAGCCCGACACGTCGCTTGTGACAGCCATGCGCAATTTCTCCGTGGGGGAAAGGGGGAGGAAGTCCTCGATGTTTTCCTTGAAGGACAACGTCGAGGCGGATGCCAGTGCGAGCAGCGTGAGGACAGCGAGCACGCCCCAGCGGACGATGGCGCTACCCTTGAAGAAATTATATGATTTACTATTTGACAATCCTAATAAATTTACTATTTAACAATTTACAATTTACTATTTATTTACAATTTAAAGACCCTCTAAATCTCCCTTAAAGGGAGACTTCTTATTGTCCTCCCACTTTAAGGGGGAGTTAGAGAGGGTCTTGGGTTAGGGGGCTTCACCTTTTCATTTTTTCATTTTTTCACCTTTTCATTTTTTCACTTCCCTCAGCCAGTCGAGGAACTCCTGCTTCCATGCTCGGCACTCGGGCGTTCCCTTCTTTTCGGAGGCGCCGAAGCCGTGGCCGCCCGTGCTGTACTGTACGAAGCGATGGCGTATGCCCCGGGCGGTGAGGGCCGAGTCGAGGAGAACGGCATTGTGTGGCTTGACCACCGGGTCGTCCTTGCAGTTGAGGAGGAAGACCGGCGGACAGTCGTCGGGGACGTGCCTCTCGACCGACAGCGAGTCGCGCATCTTGCGGCTGAACTTGCGGCGCTCGCCGAGCAAGGCACGGCGCGAGCGTTTGTGACTGCACGGGTGGGCGAGGCTCACCACGGGGTAGATGGCGCAGACGAAATCGGGCCGCAGCTCCTTTTCCTGTTCGGCGGAGAGCATCGCGAGGTGTCCTCCGGCCGAGAACCCCATGGCTCCCATGCGGCGAGGGTCGATGCCATAGCGTCCGGCCTGCTGCCTGACGTGGCGGATGGCCTGCTGAAGGTCCTCCAGGGCATCGGGGTACTGATGGCCGCGGAAGAGGAGTCGAGAGTGCGTGATGTAGGGCACGATGCCTTGCACCCTGTACTTCAGCACGAAGGCCGCTATGCCGTTGTCCCTGAGCCAGCGGCCCACCGCCATGCCCTCCGTGGGCATGGCGAGCCAACTGTAGGAGCCTCCGGGGCAGACGATGATGGCTTCGCCCGTAGCCCCACTGGTGGGGAGCAGCGGCGTGAGCGTCACGTGTCTCAGCCGAGGGGAGGAGTCGCCCCAGATGCGTATCTCGTCCTGTGCCGAAGCGTGCAGGGCGCAGAGCAAGAGCAGGAGCCTAAGGGCACTACGCATGGCGCAAAGGTACGTATTTCTGTTCATAATTCCAAGTTTAGGTTCAGCGTTTTTGCTCTCTCCCTTCGCTTTGGTTGAAGGAAGGGCAGACGGAGGTTCACAGAACCCTACAGGGTCTTGATTGCAGCATCATGACCGTGCAATTGCAGCATCATGACCATGCAATTGCAGCATCATGACCCTGCAATGAACGCGGCAGGGAGTGTGGCGCAAGACAGAGCGTTGTGTGGGCTCACACGTCCTGCTCCATGCGGTTGGCAATCTCGGCGTATCGCTGCTTGTAGTATTGCCTGAGCGCCGACGCCTGCTGCCTCGGCAGTTCGCCCAGCGCTTGGAGCTCGTCGGGACCGATGCGCCTGTCTATCTCAATCCTGACGGGCCATCTGTGCAGCAGTCCGCCCTGCTTGGGCCAGGCCTTGCCTGCGCCGTAGAGCACCATGGGGAGTATGTCGAGCCGGAGCGCTCGGGCCAGATGGAAAGCCCCTTGGTGGAAGCGCGAGACGGAGCAGTCTGCCGACCGCGTCCCCTCGGGGTATATGGCTATGCTGTAGCCCCTCTCCACGAGCGACCGCAGCCTTGGCAGCAAGGCCTCTGCGCCCAGGCTGACGGGATAGAACTCGGCCTGGCGGATAATGAAACCGTAGATGGGGTTGTGCCAAACCCAGTCCTTCGTCAGGCAGACTATCCTGGGCGAGAGCATGAGCAAGGCCATGAGGTCGAGGTGCGACTGGTGGTTGCAGATGATGACGGCAGGTCGGGCGAAATCCTCTCCCCCGCTGTTGCCCACCGAGAATGGTACGCCCGGAATGCCGTGGCGCAGGATGACGAATCGGGCGTAGTGCCAGAGCAGACGGTGTGCGCCGCTCTGCCGCTTCGCCTTGTCCTTCTGGAAGGCCAGCCAGAGCCTTGCGGCAGGAGCCAGCACGAGCATGGAGCAGACGAAGAAGAGAAGGACGTAGGCCGAACGCAGGATGGCGGTCAGACGGCGCAGGATGGCGAGCGGAAGGCCATAGCCGACGGCCAGGATGCAAAGCACGGTGTTGAGCAAAGAGATGCGTGCGAAGTCGCGAAGGGGACGGAAGTGCGACACGCGCTCGGCAGGCTTCGGGTAGAACACGCGCACCGGAGTGGAGACAATCTCCGTGCCATGCCACGACGAGAAGACGAGTAGTTCCAGTTCAGCCTCGTAGCGTGAGGTGAGCAGGCAGAGGCCTCGCAGCTTACGCAAGGGGTAGAGCCGGAAACCCGTCTGAGTGTCCTTCAGCAGCCTTCCCGTCTGGAGGGCAAACCAAAAGTTGCTGAAGGCGTTGGCAAACTTGCTTCCGGCGCTTCGCTCCGCCTTTTCCAGTCCCATCCGCTGCCCCACGACGAGAGCCCCCGGGTGCTCCTGGTTGGCACGCAGCAGGGCTGGGATGTCCTCCGGGAAGTGTTGTCCGTCGGCATCAAGGGTGATGGCGTAGGCAAAGCCCATCTCCAGCGCCTTCCGGAAGCCCCGTTTCAGGGCATGGCCCTTGCCGCGGTTCTTCTCGCAGCGCACCACGGTGATGCCCGCGATGCGCGCCAGGATGCCGGACGTAGCGTCGGTGCTGCCGTCGTCCACAACGATGACATCCCGGCATTGCTGCATCGTGCGTCGAACCACCTCGGCGATGGTGCCGGCATTGTTGTAGGTGGGAATCACCACGCAGATGCCTCTCTCGCGCAGCGTCCTGTCAGTTTCCATTGATGCGAATGTCGTGCAGTTGGATGTCCGTGCGGTCGCCGCTCTTTTCGTACAGCTCTATCCGCGTCACGGTGGACTGTCGGGTGTCGAAGTGCAGGATGAGTCTGTCGTACATCCGCTTCATCTCCTTTCGCAGCGGCAGGAGTGTGGCCTCGTACTCCCCGGCCTTCTCCTCCACGGTCACTTGGAAGGCCGAGCTGTCGGTCAGGCTTTTGCCAGCCACGCTGTTCATTATCATGCGGGCCAGACTGCCTGCAAAGCTTGCCCTGCCCGCCTTCCGGCCGTCCTCCCCGAGCAGTCTTGCCTCGCCCGCCTCGAGGATGAGCGTACTGCGGCGCGGCTTTGTGTACTCCCATCGCAGCAGGTCGGGCTGCCGGCACAGCATCTTTCCCTGCGACACCTGCGCCGCCTTCATCATCCGCGAGTGTCGGGTCTGAGTGAAGTCAGCTTCGATGGTCTGTATCTTCCTTGCAGCCTGAGCCATCTCCTGCAGCATCTGCTGCCCATGCCCCTGGGCTGCCAAGCCGGCCGCCAGCAGGCAATATACAAAAAACAGCACTATTCGTCTCATTTTCTCATTTAGCTATAAGATAACACCCTGCCATGATGAGCAGCACGCCCAGCCATCGCGTCGGGCTCACCTCTTCGTGGAAGACCACGATGGCCGCTATCATGCCCAGAACATAGCTGAGCGAGACCATGGGATAAGCCATGCTGAAGGGGAAATGCCGGATGATGTAGAACCAGAGGACGGTGCCTGCGCCGTAGAGAAGACCGCAGAGGGCGAACTGCCAGTTCAGCATTAGTGCGCCGAAGAAACGGACGTTCCATCCGAAAGGCGGCACCTCACTGAGCGCAAGCTTCAGGAAGACTTGTCCGAAGGCCAGCAGGAGGCTCTGGATGAGGGCTAAGGTTAGGAGTCGCATGGAAGGGGGAAAAGGTTAAAAAGTTAAAGGGTTAAAAGGTTAAAAAGTTAAAGGGTTAAAAGGAACAGCCCCCTCCCCGCTCCCCCTTGGGGGAGTGCTTCATTGCCGTAGCCTCCTCATTCAGCGGGACTGAGGCACTCCCCCAAAGGGGGAGCGGGGAGGGGGCTTGGTGGGTCTGGATACACTGTTGTCTGCCCAACACGATGCTGTGGGAATAGATTTCGGGCGGGACGGGTCTCCCCATCCTTCGGAGGAAGTCCTGCAGCAGCGGTGTGGCTTCGTCGTGACAGCCCACGAGGACTGTCCGCGCCCTGCCCGTCTCGATGAGCCGGCGAGCGTCGCGCATGGCCCAAAGGAGCGAGTCGGCGCCTTGCGAGTAAGTCATGTTGTAGCCATGGCAGCGCAGTCGGATGGCGATGGCCGAGCCGATGGTGTTGTGCGTGCACTGCATGAAGAGGGTGGGGCTCAGTGCCTCCTCGCCGTTTTGGAGCATATCGCGCAGAAGTTTCTCGCTCGTTTCAAACATACCCCATGCGGTGGCCGTGATGATGGCGTCGGGACATTCTATCCCCGCCGCACGCAGTGCCTTCATGGACGACACGCAGGCCGCCTTCATGAGGCGCGACATTCGCCTCGCCTCGCCAGCCGATATGTACTGACGGAGCGCACCGAGCTGCTCCACATCGTCGATGGTTTCTTCTGCCAGCACACAGCTCTCGTAGCCTTCCTCCTCGGGAATCGGTGCGAAGGGTGCAGGCTTGGTGCTGACTATCAGTGCCGAGTCGTTCCCTCCGAAGCCGAAGGAATTGCAGAGGGCTGTGGCGATGGGGCCGTCCTTGTGGTTCGGATTGTGGTTTTCGGAACGGGAATCTGTTGTATTCGGACGGCAGTAGGGGGTGATGCACGCTTCGTCCCCGTCCCTCCACCCGAGGTTCGTCGGCACGAAGCCATGCCGGAGCGCCAGGATGCTGACCACGGTTTCGATGGCTCCCGAAGCCGATGTGGCATGACCGGTGAAGCCTTTCGTGCTCGAGACGGGCGGTATGCTGTCTCCGAAAATACGTCGGATGGCCGCACTCTCGCTCGTGTCGTTATTGGGCGTGCCCGTTCCGTGTGCATTGATGTAGTCTATGTCCTCGGGTCTCAGCCCTGCCGTCCGCAAGGCATCGCTCATGGCAAGGAAAGCCCCCTCGCCGTCGGCCGACGAAGCAGTCTGATGGAACGCATCGCATCGGTTTCCGTAGCCAAGGATGTAGGCAGACCAAGACCCCCCAGCCCCCTTTAGGGGGGTCAGCTTCATCACAAGGAACGCAGCCCCTTCGCCCAGATTGAGACCGGCACGCGTCTTGTCGAACGGACGGCATGGCTCTTTGTCGAGAATCATGAGGGAGTTGAAACCATTCAAGTGGAATTTGCTCAAAGCCTCCGTGCCTCCGGCAATGACGATGTCCGCCTCGCCGCGCCTGAGCATCTCTGCTCCGAGGATGATGGCGTTCAGTGCCGACGAGCAGGCTGTGGAGACGGTGCAGACTTCCGCCTCGTGCAGTCCGGCAAGGTCGGCCATCTCGTGCGTCACGCTGCCGCAGCTGTGCCCGTTCAGCGCTTCCGTCATTCCCGGAGTCCCGTTCCTTTCAAAGACTCGTTCCGTGACGTCCATCCCGCCCACGGTTGTTCCGTTGATGATTACCACGCGTTTGCCCTCCAAGTCAAGTCCTGCATCCTGCAAGGCCTGACGGATGGCGATGGCTCCCATCAAGGCGGTGCGGCTGATGACGGCCTGCTCGTCCTGCCCGAGCTGACGTTTCATCTCCTCGTCGGAGAGCTTTACTTCTCCGACAGGCAACTCCTTGTGGACAGAACGCAGATGGCGCATCGGGCCAATCCCCGTACGCCCTTCCCTAAGGCTGCGGAGTACGCTCTGCACATCGCCACCTATCGCACAGACAATGCCAAGTCCGGTTACTGCAATGCTCATTTTTTCTTTTTGTTGTTAAAAAGTTAAAGCGTTAGAAAGTTAAAGTGTTTATGCCTCGTGTGTCCATTCCGAAGGTCTTGTTCAAAACACAGCACGCGGCGATTGCCAACACAGCACGCGGAGATTGCCGTCGCAGCACGCGACGTTTGCCATCGCAGCACGCGGAGATGTCAGAGGGGGTGCAGCCTTTCAGTTTTTCTTGCTGTTTGCCTGCACGTATTCTGCAATCGTCCTGACGCTTCGGAAGATGGCTTTGCCTTCTTTCGGGCTTTCGAGGCGTATGCCGTAGCGTTTCTCGAGCAGTACAATGATTTCGAGCACGTCGATAGAGTCGAGCCCGATGCCATCCTCGCCAAACAGCGGTGCGTCGGCATCGAAGTCCTCGAGGCTCAGTTCTTCCAGATTGAGGGCTTCCTTAATCTGTTGTTTCAGATCGTTGATTAACTGTTCCACTATTAAATTATATATTTTCTTATTTTCTTATTTTCTTATTATCTTATTATCTTATTATCTTATTATATAATTCTCTTATTTCCTACAGGGTCACTTTCATTTCGCATTCGTATTGTGTCTCACTCTCTGCATCGATCCATCCGAAGATAGCAGCCTGTGCTCCCGTGGCGCTGAGCGTTGCATCGACAATCTCTTGCATCAAGGCTTCGTCCTTTTCGGGCAGGATGTAGAAACAAGTCTCGCCATGCAGATGGTGACGGATGGCAATCTCACTCGCCGCGATGTTCGGCAAGGAGTAGGTGAAGAGGGATGGGCTTGGGAAGAAGTTCCCGGCGTCGCTAATCGTTGAGAGGTATTGCTTGTCGGCCACGATGGAAGACGAGTGACCAAAGAGGATGACAGACCCTCTCCAAACCTCCAAAGACCCACCCCAGCCCTCCCTTAAAGGGAGGGAGTCTTCGCCTGTATTCTCCCCCTTTAAGGGGGAGTTAGAGAGGGTCTTGGAGTCAGAGAGGGTCTTCTCTGCTGCCACGAATGCCAGGCGCGAGAGGATGTCCATCTTATGGAACTTAGGGTAATTGCCAATCTCCTGCTTGTAGATGTCGGTCAGCGATGTCTCATCTTCAGAAGAAAGCCTGACGGTATGCACTTTCTTCCGATGCCTTTCTTCCTTTTTCGTGGAAGAAGATTGGGGAGAAGCCTCGTAAAGCAGGGCGACATTGCAGCCGCCGAAGCCCGACATGGCTTTCAGGAAAGCACTTTTGTCGGTCTTTTGCAGTTTACTGCTGATGCTGATTCTTCCGCTCACGCCAAGCTCTGCAAAGCCTTTCACGGGGATAACGATGCCGTCGTCGGTGGCACGCATGGCAAGGATGCTTTCGAGTACACCGGCAGCTCCCATCGTATGTCCGTAGTAACCTTTGAGGGCAGAGAGAGGGACGTCTGAGAGTCCTGCCCGATTGATGGCGACAGACTCCATTTGGTCGCCGAAGAGCGTGGCTGTGCCGTGAGCCTGGACTGTTGCAAGCCTGGACTTGTCCTTCCCTTCCATCGCAGCATTGATGGCAAGGAGCAGGCCTTCGCCCTGCGGTTGGGGCGTGACGTTGTGGTAGGCATCGTTCCGTGCTGCACCGCCGACAAGGTGCCAAGCGTCATGTCGCCCGGTTCTTGTGCTTGTATATATGATGGTAGCGGCCGCTTCGCCCGGGTTGAGTCCGTTGCGCTCCATGTCGAAGGGGCGGCAAGGCTCGTCCGAGACGGCTTTCAGCGACTGGAATCCCGACACGATGAACGGCCCTTGCACTTCTGCCCCAACCACGATGGCGTAGTCGTAAAAGCCAGCTGAAAGCAAACGGTCGGCAAGGAGTTGGGCAGAGAGACCCGACACGCAGGCGTTCTGCACGACGATGGGCTCCCGGGTCAGCCCGATGGCTTCGGCAATTCTCTGTGCCGCTTTGGATGGGTAGTAAAGTTCCTCTCCCAAAGCCTCAATGTTGCCTTTCGTGGTGCTCAATATGAGGATGACTCTCGAAAGGGAATTACCGAGCGTAGTGTACGTGAGAGCCGTGCGAATGGAACGTATGGCAATCGCCTCGAAGAAGGTGTATCCCTCGATGGCAAGCGAGGCTCTTTGATTATCGTCGAAGAGAGACGCGCAGAACGGCTCGGGCAGTCCCCACTTGCCTTCATAGCGCTTCAAGGCAGAGCAGCCTGACAGGACTGCCTGATAGTTCTCCTCAGTGGTGAAGCCCAGAGGCGACGTTATGTTGGTGGACACTACGCTTATCATAATAATTTACGATTTGACGATTTACTATTTGGACCCTCCCCAGCCCTCCCTTAAAGGGAGGGAGTCTTCGCCTGGATTCTCCCCCTTTAAGGGGGAGTTAGAGGGGGTCTCCTTTTTCACTTTTTTGCGGTCCAGAACTCGAAGTAGTTGTACCATTGCGTCGGATACTGCATGACCCGTCTCTCGAGTTCTGCGACGTAGGCCTCGGCGAGCTGCCTTATCTGCTGCTGGCGCGAGGCTTCCTTGTCGTAGGGAAGGGGCGTGACGTATATCTTGTAGCCTCTGGAAGAGACTTTCATGACGCTGACTGCCAGCACATCGAGGCTTCGCCCTGTTGCCACGGCGAAGGGGCCGAGCGGGAACTTTGCCTTCCCTGCGAGGAAGTCGAGCTCGATGCACTTCTGCGAACCTACGATACGGTCGGCCGGCATGCTGACTATCTCGCCGCCTTGGAGGGCAAGGTCTATCTCGAAGAGGTGGCTCATGTCCGGACGTATGGCAATCATCCTGGTGTTCCGCCCTTCGAACATCTTGCTTCTGTTCTGCATGACGGAAGCCTTTTCGCCTGCATAGACGAGCGCATTGAGCCGTTTCTCCTTGCTGGTGAGCGTGTAGCCCGCTATCTCGTAGTTGCCGATGTGCGAGCTGAGCATGACGAATCCTTCCTTCGCCGCCGCCAGTGATGAGAAACTTTCGTAGCCTTCCACCTCCATGTGGAAGTGTTTGCCTGCATACATCGCGAACTTGTCGATGACGGTGGTGCCAAACAGACAGTGGCCGACGTAGGTCTTCCACGCAGCCTTCAGCCTTCCGCACCCGATGTGCCTTCGGAAGTAGCGGTAGGCGATGCCTCGGCTCGGGTTCAGCAGCAGGCAGACGGGGATGATGAAGACTGCCGTGAAGACATACAGGATGCGCACATCGATGTGACGGAGCAGGCGTATGAGCCATCGGTGCATCCATTCGTTGCCGTATGTCGTGCCGGCCCAGCCTTGATTTGTCATGCTCAGTTCGTTCTTTTTTTGATGTAGTTGCAGAGTTCGTCGAAGGTTCCCACGTTTGCCAGTTCCTCTATCCTCGGCATGAAGCCGAAGGTCTTGTGGATGATGACGATGATGTCGACGAGGTCGAGGCTGTCGATGTCGAGGTCGTCCGTCAGCTTTGCTTCAGGAAGAATCTTGGCTTCGTCTATTTCAAAGTCTTCGATGAGGAAGGCTTTCACCTTATCTTCTATTTCTGTTTTTGTCATCGGGGTCATTTGCTGTTTTTACTATATACATATATATATTTATAGACCTCCTCTAAGCCTTCTCCTCTTGGGAGAGATGTTCTTCCTGCACACCATGATGCTGTGTCCGTGTCCCAGTCCGTCGCGGATGCTTTCGATCTCCAGCCCCGCCTGATGGACGAGCCGCTGCATGTCGTCGGAGTGATACATCTTGCTGTTTCCGTTGGCCATGGCGGTGAAGTAGAGGCTCGTCATGGTGAGGCAGAAGGCAGCCGGCTCGAAGCGTTGGCGGTCCCAGAAGGTCTCCATGATGAAGAGCCGCGTGTCGGCATCCATCACTTCTTTCGTCCGGCAGAGTATGCCTACGATTTGTTCCTCGCTGAAGCAGTCGAGGAATTGCGACATCCACACGGCATCGAGCTTACCTTCGGGCTGCGGCAAGGCAGCGTCGGCATCGAGCAGATTGATGCCGTAGCCCTTGATGCGTTCGGCGCCAGGCTTGTCGGCAATGTTCCTCTGCATCATCTCTATCTGCTGCGGGAGGTCGAGGATGGTGACTTCTGCCTCGTCGTCGTACTTGACGCAGTCCAATGCCCAGCGCCCCGTGTTGCCTCCGATGTCGTAGAGCGTGCGGACGAAGTATTCGCCGAAGACAATCTGCAATGCCTCAGGGAAGGACGAGTCGCTGTAGAAGTGGTCGAAGGCAAACCAACTCCTCTTCGCATCTTCGGGAAGCGAGGCAAGTCCCTCGTAGATGGTTGGCCAGTCGCCGAAGTGCTTCAAGCCTGCCGGCCGACCTTCCCTGAGAGCTTCTTCGAGATGGAACAAGCCCTCGTAGTTGACGTCTTGGTTGAAGTCGATGTTGACTTTCGTGGCAGGGTCGCAGAGAAGGAACCATCCTGTCTTGGAGATGGAGTAGCGGTCGGTTTCCACGTCAATGAGGACGGTGCCGATGCTCAGCGAAGCTTCGAGCAGACACTTCGCGGCGTAGCAGGAAAGCCCTGTCTTTTCGGCCACCTCTACATCAGTAAGACCGTTTTCACTGTCGCGCAGCAGGCTGAGGATGCCAAGCTTGAGCATCAGCCTCGACACTTGGAACACGACGGGCCCCCAGGCGATGAACTCCGCCTGCCGCTGAGCGTCACGAGCCGACAGACGGTCGGCGGTGTAGCTTTTCAAGTTGGGAAAGAGGTTCATAGGTCGAATGGCTAAATGTGACTTTCCTGTTCGTTTTGTTGTGCAAAACTACGAAAAAAACTCGAAATGGCAATCGTTGCAACCTACAAAAGCGTGAAAATAAGATAAATTAACGAAGCAGGTGTCTGAGGTAACTATTCAGCGAATGGGTTGCAGGTATCTTTTTATAAAGAAACGAATTGGAATAATTACAATAATCAATTCGCGGAAGGTAAGGAGTATTCTTTGCGAATAGGATTTATTATAATTATTCCAATTCGTTTCTTTACGCTTTATTTATGTTGAAAAACAATTTGTTTGATTTGAACAGATTTGTATGATTTCTGCGCGAAGGCGCACTCCAATCATTTTGACACACTGCCTTTTCTTCGACTGTGTCCGAGTGGCTTACTTTATCATGACCTTCTTGCCGCTATTCACATAGATGCCTTTCTGCGTGGGCTTGCCTGCGAGTTTGCGGCCATCGAGGGTATACCATCCTCCCTCATTGTCAACAGCGTTGTCTATTGATTTGATTCCGACGGGGTCGTCCTCGGGGTTGAGGTGGTTTGTCGAGTGATTGAAGTTTGCCCATTCGCTGTTAATCCTTGCATAACCTGTGCTTGCACCCGGAACCGTATACAGGAAAGCTTGGTTGGCCAGTATGCGTTTTTTCCAGAAACAGGCGCTTCCGCCTGTATCGGAGGAAAGCTCAGGCGGGTCTATGCCATAGCAATAGACGTTCTTCAAGTCGTATGTGGCGAAAGCTTGTTTTCCGACTTTCTTGACGCCAGAGCCGAGCGTCAGCTTCCTTATGTGGTCGTCGGGATGCTGGCCGAGGTCGCCGTCGCCCACATAATAGAGGAAGTAAGGTTGTACCTCTACATCAACACCAGTGATAACCACTTCCTTTATGCTAGCCAAGAGGTCTATCCACTTCAGGCGGTAAGCCACTTCGGGGTCGGTCGTCTTGCTCGTGCAGTCTTGCGGCATTGCTCCGATGTAGTCAATAGTCAGCACGCCGTCGGCAAAGCTCCATGTTCCTTGATTGCCAAGCTTGCCTTCCTTGGCCAATCCGACCGTCACCTTGCAGTAAGCCATCTTGCTGTTCGAGGTGTAGGCATAGATGAAGGTGATGCCTTCCTTCACGGCAGTCACGAGACCATCGTCGCTGACCGTTGCCACATCGGGATGGCTACTCGTCCACGTCACTGTCTTGTTTGTGGCGTTCTCGGGCAGGACGGTGGGAATGAGCTGATACGTCTGCCCAACATCATTGAGTACCAGTTCCTGCGTATTGAGCGTGATGCCTGTAGCTGCTATGGAAACAGAGACGGAGACGGAGCAAGTTGCTGTGAGACCGTTGACGGTAGTTGCTGTAATGGTTGTTGTGCCTTCACCTACAGCAGTTACGAGACCATCTTTGCTGACCGTTGCCACATCGGGATGGCTACTCGTCCACGTCACTGTTTTGTCCGTAGCATTGCTTGGCGTGATGTTTGCCGTAAGTTGAGTGGTCATGCCTGTCTTTGAGAATGACAGAGAAGAGCGGTCGAGGCTGATGCCTGTGGGTAGAATGCCTTCTATTGTAATCTCAGGACTCTCCACATAAAAGTAGGAGGAATTGTTACCGACCACCAAACTCGATACTTTACAAATAGTGCCATTGATTTTTACAGTCGTGCTTTCTGACAATACATAGTTTCTTTGCCCGTACCAGTAACCGCCGGTTTCGCAATGGAACTGCCATCCGTATTTCCATGTCCCTTCATGAAAATTACCTTCTTCAACTATCTCCCAGCTATTGGCGCCAGGTTTTTTCTTATACCAGCGACCGGAAGGGAAAGTGATATTTATACTTCCATTCGTAATGTCCGGACTTGGAGAACCACCTGTTTTAGTTATTGAGGGTGTTGTTATGGGATTACCTGCCGCGGCTATACTTGCATAGTTCGACCATGCCTCGATGCTCGTTACCACTATCCAGTCGTCTGGGATTGGGGCCTTGGGTATGATGTCTGGCCAGCGAACCCAAATATAAGAGTAGTCACTGCCGACAACCAAGCCATATACATGACATTCATACCCGTTTATCTTTACCACAGTGTTCTCTGTCAGTCTATGCGTCTTTCCGATATTGCCGTCAACTCTCAAAGGACAATAGAAAGCATACCCCCTGGTGAAATATGCATGTTCTCCAAAAACATTTCCAGACTCAAAGGTTCCACTTGTTTTCTCCCGGTAAAGATAACTCTGCTCGCTCTCGATCCAGTCCCAACGTTCGTGCCAACTTCCCGAAGAAGTTTCAAAGTGTGCGGACAAGTCGCCGACAACTGTCGCTGAAGGCTTGTTGGTCACATCGCCGCCAATCACGGCAACTTGCGAATAGTCGGTGCTGATGGCTTCGATGAGATCTATCTCTGTTCGGCCGTCACTTCCTGTAATCGTCAATTCAGGACTATCCACATAAAAGTAGGAGATACCGTTACCGACTGTCAACTCCGATACTTTACAAATAGCGCCATTGATTTTTACAGTCGTGCTTTCTGACAACACATAGTTTCTTTGCCCGTACCAGTAACCGCCGGTTTCGCAATAGAACTGCCATCGGTATTTCCATGTTCCTTCGTAAAAAACACCTTCTTCAACTACCTCCCAGCTATTGGTGCCAGGTTTTTTCTTATACCAGCGACCGTAAGGGAAAGTGATATTTATACTTCCATTCGTAATGTCCGGACTTGGAGAACCACCTGTTTTAGTTATTGAGGGTGTTGTTATGGGATTACCTGCCGCGGCTATACTTGCATAGTTTGACCTTGTCTCGATGCTCGTTACCACGATTTGTTCTATTGCCTTTGCATTTATCGCTAACGACAAGAACGCAACAATAAGAGTAATGATTTTTTTCATAATGTTGTCTGTTATTGGTTTGTTCGATTATACATACACGCAAGGCTCGCCTGCGTTCCGGATGAGAAACTCGGGCGAGCCTTCTTGTTTTGGCTAGCTTGATAGCCAACTTGCTGATACGCAATTATATAATGGGGGGGGGGGTAGCGTTACGCCTCTGCCTGCACGATGATTCGTGCCGCACAATTTGCTACGACAGAGGATGCCAGGTTTTATGAAGTCAGGGTAGGACATAGCCATAACCATCTTTCTTGCGATTTCGCATGTTTCTGCTGCAAATGTACGAATAAGCGAGCACATTACAAAATAATATGGACATTTTTTTATCCCAAATCGGTTATTAGAATTTTAGTCAGCGTGCATTTCTTTTTAGAGCAGGTTTTCGTCTTATGTAAGGGAGCAATGCCCGCCAGAACGAGATGACCCATCTCCCAAGTAGGGACGCGCCGTGGCGCGTCCGTGTTTGCAGCGAAGTAATGGCGGATGAAAAGGCGGCGCGTCCGTGTTTGCAGCGAAGTTACGGCAGATGAGAATGTGCCGCGGAAGGCGGACGCGCCACGGCGCGTCCCTACAGGCAAACTGTGTCATGCCGCATTTCGTCTGAGGTGGCTTACTTTTGAATGACGGAACTTCCATACGCATATATACCGCCTCGTAGGGACGCGCCGTGGCGCGTTCGTGTTTGCTGCGAAGTTACGACAGATGAGAAAGTTGCGCGTCCGTGTTTGCAGCGAAGTTACGGCGGAGGGGAATGTGCCGCGGAAGGCGGACGCGCCACGGCGCGTCCCTACAGGCGAAAGGTGGCACGCTGCATTTTATCTTGATAATGAATTATTGCTGTCCGCTAAAAGTTTTATGAGCGCAAAAAAATCGTCCGCAATGCCGATAACCCGGTGTTGCGGACTTTTTTTCAAAAAGTAAGCCCCCTCCATACATCATATCCCTTCTTTTTTAGTGGACAGCCGTTCCTGAGAACGAAATAAAGCCATATATTTGAGCTTTTTTACTCCATTACCAGCCGTTAAAGGCTTCCAAATACAAATATAGGGATATCCATCTTCGTTTTATAAGTTCGTTTTAGCGGACAGCCGACGAAATTTATAGAATAATAAGTGATAAGGGGCTTACTATTGAAAAAAGGAAACTCACAATCGCATATAATCAACGATTGAAAGATATTTCTTTGGTAATAAAAAGTTTTAGCGGACACCTATAATATTAAAAGCTGTCGGACCAGCAAATCCGACAGGACGGGTCTCCTTTCACCACGAATTTCACGGTAACTATTCAGCGAATTACCCTATCGGGCAGAAATCCAACAAATCGATTCAAATCTGTCAAATCTTTATAATTATTACTATAGGAATTTGTTTGATTTGCAAAGATTTGAAAGATTTCTCGCCGCAGGCGACTCAAAAAAGAGATTCGCTGAACAGTTACATTTCACGAATTAAAGCCAAGCTGATGGTTGTTGGATGGTAAATTCGTGCAATTCGTGTAATTCGTGGTGATTTTTATTAAAGCGGACGCGCCACGGCGCGTCCCTACAAGGCGGGTTGGGCTTTCATCTGATGAACTGCATCCTTTTAGCAGACAGCAATAATAATGAATGATTAGTTTCCGAAATCCACTCATACATTTTCCGAAATCGACGTGTTTAGTTCTTGAAATCTTCGTGTGGATTTTCACTGGTCCTTGCGTCGCCATGAAATGACTCGTTAGTAGATGGCTTTTTACTAATGGGTAAATCTTGTTTTACTAGTGTATGAATGCTGATTTATTAGTGTGTAGTTCGGCATCTGCCTTTGTGCCGTCGGTGACAATGGTGTGCCAGGTGTGCTGTCCGTTCGTTCCTCGGAATACAAAAAGCGGCTTCCTCTGATGTGAGGAAACCGCTTTTCTTTATTGTCCGAAAAGGTTCGGTGTCAGTTTCTGCGAGTTGCTGAGTAGTTGATACGCAGTGCCCACGATTTACGCAGGACTTCCTTGATGTCGGTGATGTAGCCCATCTGTGTCTGCTGGTCAGCCTTGATGCTGATGACCTGCTCTGCCTGGTTTGTCATGCCCTGACGTTCTGCTGCCACGAAGTCCATCACTTCGCGTGCTTCGGCGAAGCGGTCGTTGAGCTGAATGCGGGTGCTGCTACCCATCTGGGCGCGCAGGTTGTCGGTGGGAGGTCCGACGTAGATGAACGATACAACCGATTTCTTCTCCAGCTTCTCGAGCTCGGTGCCGGCAGGGATGGTGAACTTCACCTTCAGCGTCACCTCGCGCATCGTCGTAACCATCATGAAGAAGAACAGGATGGTGAAGATAAGGTCGGGCAGAGATGATGTGTTCATCTCCGGCATTTCGCGACTCTGTTTTCTCTTAAATGCCATGGTTAGTTCCCTCCATACTTTTTAGGTTCGGCCTCGGAGATGTTCTGAGGATAGTATTGCCTGATGGCTGCCTTCTCCTCGTCCTTGAGGTACTGATACTCGCGTCCGAACTTTTGCTTCGAGAGCTCGTTTCTTAATTCGTTGTATGCTGCCACCAGCTCGTTCTGCACTTGGAAGTACATGTTGTAGGGCGTGCCGCGGTCGGTCTGTACGCTGATGACGTGTTTGTCTGTCACGAAGCACTGGCCGAGCAGGTCGATGTTCTTGACATGCTTCTCAGGCCATTTGCTCAGGTTCTGTTCGTTCTTGACAAATTCTTTGACGCGATTGCGGAGTTCCTTGATGTCGCCCCAGTCGCTTGTCATCTCGTCTTGCACCCACAATTGGCCTGCGGCATTGATGCGGACGTAGAGGATGTTGCGGGCCTTGATGTCCATGGTGGCGTCTTCCTGGTCTGGTTCTGGTGGCTTGGGCAGGCGGCGAGCCAAGCCCATGTCGGTGTCCATTGATGTCGTGACCAAGAAGAAGATGAGCAACATGAAAGAGATATCGGCTGTTGAACTGGTGTTCAAGCCCGGCATCTTCTTTTTCTTCTTTGCCATATCTTTCTTTGTTTTTTAGGTCGGTTTACTTACTTGCGCTCTTTGTCACAATGCCTGTCATGCTTACGGCAACAGCAATGGCGGCTGCAACGAGGAGTACGCCCATGCTGACCATGAATACGTTGACTACAGTCACCCAGCCTGCGCTGGTCACGGTGCCGTCGCTCGCGGTAAACTCTGTGGAGCCGAGACCTGTAACCCATCCCAGAACGAGGGAAATGACGGTCAGGCAGACTGTGAACATGGTGATTTTGCCGCTGGGAACACCTGTCGTTGCGGCAGGATCGCTGCCCTTCGTGTTCTGTATGCCGCGGACCACAGACCAGACTGTAAGTACAGCCGTCACTGCGGTGAGCACATACATGAGCCACATGATGACGTCGGTGAGCATAGGCTCGTTGTAGTCGCCCACAGGATTGTTATAGCCAATGAGCAGGAAGGCTGCAAAGCATACAACAATCAGCACGACGCAACACATCAGCACGCGACTTGATATCTTTTCAATCTTCATAGTTCTACTTTAGTTTAAAGTTAAGAATTAAGAGTTAGGAGTTAAGAGTTAGGAAGATGCTTTTGCCCCTAATCTCTAAACCCTAATCTCTAATCCAAATTACTTCTTGCACTTGTCGCTCTTGACGCACATGACGAGCAGTTCCTGTGCTGCTTCCTCCATGTTACTGGTCAGAGACTCAACCTTGGAGAGGATGTAGTTGTAGAAGAGCTGCAGCACGAGGGCTACGATGATACCGAAGATGGTGGTGATAAGTGCGACCTTCATACCGCCTGCAACGACTGTCGGGCTGATGTCGCCTGCGCGCTGGATGTCGTCGAAGGCCATCACCATACCAATCACAGTGCCGAGGAAGCCGAGAGACGGTGCCATGGCGATGAAGAGGGTAATCCAAGAGCAGTTCTCCTCGAGGTATGTGCCCTGAACTTCTGCTTCCATGTTGATGGTACGCTCGATGGTTGCAATGTCATTGCGGTCGTTGCTGTCGAGGCATTCCATTGCCTTGCGGCTTACTTGTGCCACGGGACCGCGTGTGCCCTTGCACTTCTCGATGGCATTGGCAATTTTGCCAGCGGCAACGAGGTCGGCGAGTTCCTTCATGAACTTGCGGGTGTTGATCTGAGCGAGAGTGAGGTAAACGACGCGCTCGATGCAGAATGCGAGACCAAGGACGAGGGCGATGGCAACGAGTGACATGAAGCCTGCGTCACCTTCGATGTACTTTGTCTTGAGAGTCTTGAAGATGCCTTCGTTTTCTTCTTCTACGATGGGAGCAGCTTCAGTGGTTGTTTCTTCTGCAGCAGCAGTGTCCACGGCAGCAGAGTCAAGGGCTGCAGAGTCAACCTGCTCGGTGGCAGCCACGTCTTCCTGTGCCATTACAGATGATGTTGCTCCGAACGAGCAAGCAGCAACCATTGCAACAATTGCAAATAACTTTTTCATTGTGTTGTTTGTTTAAGTGTTTATGATTTTATTGTTTCTTTTGATGCGGAGAGAGCGAGATTCGAACTCGCGAACCGCTTTTGACGGTCACACGCTTTCCAGGCGTGCCTCTTCAGCCACTCGAGCATCTCTCCTTATTTATATATTTATGGGCGCTTCGCTTCGTGTTGGGCGTCGTTTTGCGCTTTTCGGTCACAAAGATATTTAATTTTTCTTATTCTGCCATAGCTTTCTTGCAAAAAGTTTCGTTTAGAATGCATTTTTTGTTGTTTTGAAGGCTTTGTGGCGTGTTAAGGCGTGGGAAAATGCGCCGAACGTTGTCGTTTGTGACGCTCTCGACGGTCTCTTCGCTTACATTATATATATATGCTACTTTCCGGAGGACTTCTGTGATGAATGCCGACTCGTTTCGTTGTCCGCGATGGGGCACTGGTGCGAGGTATGGAGCGTCGGTTTCGAGCACGATGCGGGAGAGCGGTACGGTGGCGAGGGCTTCGGGCAGGGTGCTCTTTTTGTATGTGACGACGCCGCCTATGCCGAGTGCGAAGCCCGGGAACTGCAGCAGCTCCTGTGCTTCGTCGGCTGTTCCTCCGAAGCAGTGGAACACGCCGGTGAGCTTTTCGCCGTGGTATTCTTGGATGGCAGCCACGAGTTGCCGGTGGGCGGAGCGTGAGTGTATCATGAGAGGGAGTTGATATCGGATGCTCCACTCGATTTGTTTGCGGAAAGCTTCCTCCTGTTCCTTGGCGTTGCTTGTGTCCCAATAGTAGTCGAGGCCTACTTCTCCGACGGCGACGAAGGGGTGGTGGGGTGCCTGGAGGCGTGCTTCCATGTCGGAGAGCTGGGTGCGGAAGTTGTCGGGGACGACGTCGGTGGGGTGAAGGCCGAGCATGGGGTGGCAGTAGCCCGGGTACTTCTGGCAGAGGCGGAGCATGGGTTCGATGCTGCCGGCGTTGATGTTGGGCAGAAGGATTTGCTCCACGCCGGCTTGCTGAGCGCGTCGGACGACGTCGTCGCGGTCGCTGTCGAATTCAGGCTCGTAGATGTGGCTGTGCGTGTCGGTCATTTGCGGCGGTTCATCAATTCCTGGGCGATGAGGTGGAGCGCCTGTTTGCGTTCCTGGGGCAGGCCTACCTTGTCGAGGTGTGCTTCGGCCTGGGCGTAATAGTAGTCCATGCGTTGCCTTGCCAAGCAGTCCACGCCGATTTGTGTGTAGAGGTTGGTGACGGCGCGAACTTTCTCGTCGGGGTTGCAGGCCTTGCATCCTATCCATTGCTGCAGTTCGCGGCGCTGCTCGTCGTTGGCGCCTTGGAGGGCATTGATGAGCATGAAGGTCTTCTTGTCGCAGAGGATGTCGCCGCCTATCTTCTTTCCGAAGACGGAAGGGTCGCCGTAGACGTCGAGAAAGTCGTCCTGCAGCTGGAAAGCGAGGCCGAGGCTTTCGCCGTAGCGGTAGAGGGCTTCGACGTCGGACTGCGGTGCGCCGGCGAGCGTGGCACCGATTTCGAGGGCGCAGGCCAGCAGGACGGAGGTCTTGAGGCGAATCATTTCGATGTATTCGTCTTCGGTGACGTCGGAACGTGTCTCGAAGTCGATGTCGAGCTGTTGTCCCTCATTGATTTCCACTGCGGTGCGTGTGAAGGCGGCGAGTGCTGCGGGCATCGTCGGCTGCGGGCATTGCTGCATATATCTGAAGGCGAGCACGAGCATATTGTCGCCGCTGAGGATGGCGGTGTTGTCGTTCCACTTGCGATGGACGCAGGTCTTGCCTCGCCGGACCTCGGCGCGGTCCATGAGATCGTCGTGGAGGAGGGTGAAGTTGTGGTACGTCTCGAGTCCGATGGCTGGTGGGAGGCATGGGGCGACGTCTTCGTGGTAGAGGTTATAGGCCATGAGCATGAGCGCGGGCCGTATGCGTTTGCCTCCGAGGGAGAGGACGTAGCGTATGGGTTCGTAGAGTCCTTTGGGCTGACGCTCGAGGGGCATGTCGGCGATGGCTGTTTCCACCATCTGCAGGAGTTGTTGGCTGCTATACATTATTATATATAATATATGTGAAGACCCCTCGCCCCCTGGAGGGGGAGGAGGGGCCTTTGGTGTTGTTCCCCGGGGTGTGGGGAGTTGCGGTTCGTTAGTTCAGGCGGAACATGACGGGGAGCGTGAAGCGTGAGCGCACGGTCTTGTTGCCTTGGCGTGCGGGCTTCCACTTGGGCATCATCTTCACTACGCGCTCGGCCTCCTTGGTGAGGTTGGGATCCGGCGAGCGTACGGTCTTGACATCCACGATGGAACCGTCCTTGTTGACCACGAAGTTGACGATGACTCTGCCCTGTACGCCCTGCTCCTGACAGATGCTGGGGTACTTGATGTGTTCGCTGAGCCACTTGAAGCACTCTGCGTCGCCGCCGGGGAACTGTGCGTTCTCCTCTACCATCTCGTAGATGCGGTCGTCGTCGTCCACCTCAACGACGGGTCCCACGGGGCCTGTCACTACGGCAGCACTGGGTGCGCCGGTGCCGACCACGGCGGTGATGGCCTGGTTCATTTCCTCCGAGGTCTCCACCTCTTCTTCGGGGAGCTCCGTGTCGTCTTCCACCTCATTGATAAACTCCATGACTGTGGGTGCGGCAGCTGGTGGGGGAGCCATCACTTCCTGTTGCTGGGTGATGGGAATCATGTCCTCTTCCACCCTGAAATCATAGATCTTGTCTTCTTCGACCACCTTCACTTCGCGCTGGGTGTACTCGAATGCGACGAACATCATGGCGAGTGCCAGGATGTAACCCATCAGGAGATTGGTGGATTTCTGGCTCCTCAGTTCCTCGTTTACTGTTTTGTTTGCTTCCATGTTTTATTTTGTTGAATTTATTGTCGAATGGCGTTTTCAGTGGCACAAAGTTACATTATTTTTTTCATTCCTGCGCGCATGAGGGGAGATTTTTTTCGCTTTTTGTGTTTTTTTAATTCTTCTGAGCCGCTTGAGGGCTTAAATGTGTCGCCCCAGCGAAGGCGATGCGCTTTGACAAAATGTAAGCAAAACGCGCAAATCGCTTTCGTTTTGATATTTTAGGACACGGCATTCTGAGGCTCACAAAGTGCCCTCTGAGCGATTTCCCCGTTGGGTGTGCGGCAACACCCTACAGAGTGTTTGCCATCACCCTGTGGGGTGTTTCGTTTCGGGGCAGTAGAGATTTGCCGTCGGCGGCTGTCCTTTTTGTCTGAAATTTAGCCGGTTTTTCTTGGAAAGAAAGCCCAAAAATGAGAGCCGAAAGTTTCAATGCAAAAATATCTCCCTGCCCTTCAATCAGTTGGAGTTCGCTTTCGATTTAAGCCCCTCTTTCCCTGAAAACGACCGGAACCTTCCCTTATCCCAATCCCCGTGCATTTCGCTTTCATTCTTGAAAGCCAAAACGTCAGCAAAAAGCCCGTTTCCCTTACATTCTGTCAGTTTTGCCTTTCCGCGGAACGAATGTCCCTCCGTCGGCCTCGCAGCGGCAAGAGCGCGGACGCAGAAAATAATTTTCTTTTCTCGCGCTACAAGTTTCAATTATTTGTCGTATCTTTGCAGACGAATTATGCACATGATGACAAAGATACATCGTTTCCTGCTCCTGCTGGCAGGCTCCTGTGCGACGCTCACGGCGGCGGCACAGGAGAGCGGCAGCGTGTTCAATTTCCTCAACCTGCCCGTCTCGTCGCACTCCACGACCCTGGGCGGCAGGAACATCTCCCTCGTGGAGGACGACATATCCCTCTCCCTGCAGAACCCCGCCCTGCTCACCGGCGTCAGCGACAAAACGGTGGGATTCTCCTTCATGACCTACATGCAGGGCACCAACGCAGGCGCCGCCGCCTATTCCCAGCAAGTGGGTGCCTACGGAAACTGGGGCGTTCACGCACAGTTCGTGGGCTATGGCTCCACCAGCGAGACGCTCCTCACGGGCGAAGAGGTGGGCAAGTTCCGGCCGCTCGACCTCTGCATCGCCGGACAGTACAGCCACCTGCTGAGCCATCGCTGGGCTGGAGGCGTCACCGCCAAGTTCATCTACTCGCACTACGGCCCGTACACCTCCTGCGCACTCGCTGCCGATCTCGGACTCAACTACTACAACGAGGAGTCGGACCTCTCGCTCTCCATCGCCGCACGCAACCTGGGCGGACAGGTCAAGAGCTTCGGCAATCAGCACGACCCACTGCCCATCGACCTCGAACTCGGCTTCTCCAAGTCGCTCGGACACGCCCCGGTGCGCATATCCGTCACCATGGTCGACCTCACACGCTGGTCGCGCGACGACTATTTCACCACCGGCACCAAGCTCAAGGGCGGCAGTCTCTTCATCAACCACTTTGTCCTCGGGGCAGAATGGCTCATCAACGACAAGTTCTACGTCGGCCTGGGCTACAACTTCCGCCGTGGCTACGAGATGTCGGCCGGCGGGTCGTCGCACGCAGCAGGACTCTCTTTCGGCGCAGGAGCCAACCTCAAGCGCTTCAAGATAGGCCTGGCATACGCCAAATACCACGTCAGCGCACCAACCCTCGCCTTCACCCTCGCCTACAACTTCGCAAAGAGCGAACAGTAGGGGAGCAGGATGGCCCGACTCGCGTCACGCCCAACCTGTAGGGACGCGACGTGTCGCGTCCGCCAAAAGCAGCAGACAGAGGCATAAATCGTTAGCCGTAAATCGTCAAATAATAAGAGATTCCCAACCTCCCTTTAGAGGGAAAATAATAGCAAAATAGTTAAATCGTAAATAAATCGTAAATAGTAAATCGTCAAATCGTAAATTATTTCGATGAAACTCATCACCATTGCAATCGACGGCCACTCCTCTTGTGGCAAAAGCACCATGGCCAAAGACCTGGCACGGGAAATAGGATACATCTACATCGACACCGGCGCCATGTATAGGGCTGTCACCCTCTTCGCCATGCAGAACGGACTCATCACCGACAAAGGCATCGACGAGGACGGACTGCGCCGACGCATGGGCGAAATCATGATAACCTTTCAGCTCAATGAGCAGACCGGTCGCCCCGACACCTACCTCGGCGGCGTCTGCGTCGAAAGGGAGATACGCTCCATGGAAGTCTCCAAGTGGGTCAGCCCCATTGCGACTCTCGGCTTTGTACGCGAAGCCATGGTGGGACTGCAACGGCTCATGGGCGAGGCAAAAGGCGTCATCATGGACGGCAGGGACATAGGCACTGTCGTCTTCCCCAACGCCGAACTAAAGGTATTCGTCACCGCCAGCGCCGATGTCCGTGCACGACGTCGCTACGACGAGCTCGTCGCTAAGGGCGAACCCTGCAGCCTCGACGACATCCGCGCCAACGTCATCGAGCGAGACCGCATCGACTCCACCCGAGCCATCAGTCCCCTTCACAAAGCAGACGACGCCATCGTCCTCGACAACAGCAACATGACCATCCCTGAACAAAAGGCATGGCTCCTGGAACAGTACCGCCGTGTAGCTGCCGAGGAGTAGCAAAAAAGGGTCTGAGCCATAATTAACGACAACGGATTAAACGGACTTTTACGGATCATCTCCCTTGCCGATTGTCAGCAAGGCATAAATCCGTCGAATCCATTCAAGATGTCACGAACAGACAGCAACCACGTTTAGTCGGCAAACTAAACGTGGTTCGTTTGCAAACTACTCGTGATTAAATTACAAAAAGCACGTTTGAATATATAGATGTCACCGAAGTTTCGGAAATAGCTCAGTTCCTAATCAGAGCGAAGTAAGCATCGAGCAACTGCTTGGCAGCCACGAAAGATGTTCTTTGCCCGTTCAGCACGCCCTGCTCGGCAGCCTGAAGCATGTCGGAAATCGTGGGGTTCTGATAGAAGCTGTTCGTCAGGTGCTCGTTGATGGTCTCGTACATCCAGTACTTGGCTTGCTCGGCCCGACGGTAATCGAAGTAGCCGTTCTTCTTCACGAAGTCCAGATAGCTATAGACCATGTCCCAAACCTCTTTGATTCCATATCCATAGAAGCCGCTGTAGGTGAGCACTTGCGGTGCCCATCCGCTTTCGGGCAAAGGAAAGAGGTGGAGCGCATTGCGGAAGTGAGTGGCGGCAAGCTGGCACTTGTCCACGTTGCTTCCGTCACATTTGTTGATGATGATGCCGTCGGCCATCTCCATAATGCCTCGCTTGATGCCCTGAAGCTCATCGCCGGTGCCTGCCAACTGGATGAGAAGGAAGAAATCGACCATCGAGTGGCAAGCCGTCTCGCTTTGCCCCACACCGACGGTCTCGACGAAAATCTTGTCGAAGCCTGCCGCCTCGCAGAGGATGATGGTTTCGCGCGTCTTGCGTGCCACGCCTCCCAGACTTCCGGCCGACGGGCTGGGGCGAATGAAGGAGTCAGGATGGACAGAGAGCTTCTCCATGCGTGTCTTGTCGCCAAGTATGCTTCCCTTCGAGCGTTCGCTTGAAGGGTCGATGGCCAGCACGGCCAATCGTCCGCCGTATTCCTTTAGGACGTGTATGCCAAACTCATCGATGCTCGTGCTCTTTCCGGCACCAGGCACGCCGCTAATGCCCACGCGGATGCTGTTGCCTGAATGCGGCAGGCACTTCTCGATGACTTCCTGCGCCACGGCTTGATGTTCGGGGATGGTGCTCTCCACAAGCGTGACGGCTTGTCCCAAGATGGTGATGTCGCCCTTCAGTATTCCTTCCACATAGTCGCCTGCAGAAAAGTGATGTCGCTTGAAGCGCTGGCGGTTGAGATGAGGGTTGACGATGGAGACTGGGCCGACACCGCTGTTGACTGTCAGGCCGGCATATTCGGGATTGTTCTCTGGATGGTTCATATCTTTTATTTATTATATAAGTGAAGAGGTAAAAGGTAAAAGTGAATAGTGAATAATTTGCTGCCGCCCAAAGGAAACTTTGATTCTTCACTTCTCACTCTTCACTTTTCACTTCCACGTTGATGTATTGCTTTGCTTGATTAGGTGCATTGGTGATGAGCATTGCCCTCATTCGGCCCTTGCTTCCTTCGAGGTAACGTTTGCTGACGCTCAACTTCAGTTTTGTCGTCTTGCCAGGGCGGATGGTGCTATCGGAGAGCTTGACACTGATGGCACGATTGAAGACTTGCACGGCCTGGATGTTGAGGTCGCTCCCACCTGTATTGGTGAGCAAGATGGTGTGGTTGAGGGATTTCTTTCCCTCGAAGGCTCCCATCTCTACGGACGACTCGCTGAGCGTCAGTTCGGGAGCATTCTGTAGTTCCGTCTCGCTCAAGTTTGCAAAGCTTGGCAAGAGGATGGCCGAGACAAGGATTTCGTTCGTCTCTCCTATCTTGTCGCCCATGTAGCGGGAAAGGTAGATGCTTGTCTGGTTCAGGCCAAGGGCGCTCAGTTTCTCGCTGTCGAGTGTGAGGCGGATGGTGCCTGTCTTTCCTGCAGGAATGTCTTCGGGCAGGTATTCAGCCGCGAGGTATGGGGGAAGATGCATCAGTTCCGGACGGAACGCGGTGCGGTCGGAATTGAGGATACGAAGTTCTGCTGTGGGATGATCTCCGCGGCTGACGTCGTCGAACTCCACTGTGTTCGACATGAGCCTCACGTTGCCCAGGTCGATGGGAAACTCGCCGCTGTAGTCATGCACCTCGCTGACGACCGTTCCTTGCAGTGCGATGTAGGAAGGGTCGGTCGATGCGTTGGTCGTCACCTCCACCTCTTTGTAGAAGGAGCCCAGCAGTTTGGCATCGAAGGTGAGCGTTATCTCGCCTCTCGCGCCGGGGGCAATAGGCGATTTAGGTGTGGCGACGTCGATGCAGCCGCACGAGGCTTTGGCTTTCTTCACGAGCAGTGGCTTGTCGCCCTTATTGGTGAAACCGAGGCTGAAGCGTTTGGCTACGTTGAACTCCACCTCGCCCACTTTCTTGATGTCTGTGTCGGGGACAAAGCGAGGCTGTGCCTGCACGACGGACAGGAAACAGGGAGCAACGAGAAGGAGCAGGGGAAGGAGATATCTCTTCGTAAGGTTAGTCTGTGAATGTTCCATGATGCAAAGGTACGAAAAAAGTGAAAAAGAGGAAGAGTCAAAAAGTGAAAAAGTGGAAGAGTTTAAGAATAATTATTACAAAAGGGCGAAACTTAATCACGAAACACCTTATTTTCTGCTTTTTCTTTTCACTTTTTTACTTTTCTTCGTACCTTTGCGCCCGAATACTGACATAGAGATTCATGAAAGTAAGAATACGTCCGGGCGAAAAGGTGCTTTTGTTCCTTTTTGCTGTGGTGGTGACCACATTGTTCAGCACTTGTTCGCCGCTGTATCCCTTCAATCCTTGGGACGATGCCGACGTCTATCTGACCATCGGCAAAGCCATGCTGAGCGGCAAGGAACTGTATGTCGACATCTTCGACCACAAGGGTCCGGTGCTATTCTTCCTTCACGAAGTGGCAGCCCTGTTGCCCGGGGGCGACGGATTCCTTGGCATCTATCTGCTGGAGCTCGTCTGTAGCTTCTTCTATCTGCTCTATTCGCTGCGCATCATGCGGCTGTTCTCGCAGTCGAGGCTTTGCCTGCCGCTCGCATTGCTGCTGGGTGTGATGACTTATTCCTCAGACTTCTTCTGCTACGGCGACAGCGTCGAGGAACTTGTCCTGCCCCTCCTGTCGCAATGCCTCTACCTGATGCTTTTGTTCGTCAGGGATCGCCGCGAACCCCGTTGGTGGCAATCGCTCATCGTAGGCATCGGCATCGGACTCATCCTTTGGACGAAGTTCAACCTCCTCTTCTTCTACCTCGGAGGGCTGCTCGTGATGGTCTATGTGGCGAGGAAAAACAATCAGCGCAGAGAACTTCGGCGGCTGGTAGGCTGGGCCGGAGGAGGCGTGGCGCTCGTCACGGCAGGCGTAATCCTCTACTTCGCCGTCCACGGGACACTCTATGCCCTTTGGGACTCCTATTTCCTCGTGAACATCTTCCACTATCATGGCACGACGAGCAACGGCGAGCCGCCCTTCTGGTGGTTCAAACTCATCAAGCTCGGCATTTGGTCCGTGCTGATGATTCCTGCCGTTTTCCTGCCAGTCGAGAAGGAAGTGAAGTGGCTCGTGTTCGGTACCTACGGACTGCTCGTGCTCTCCTTTGCCACACTGACGGTGCAGTTCTACTATTTCCTCACCATCTATGCCTTCTTCCCCTTGCTTGTCAGCTATGTGCCGAACTCTAAGACCACATGGCGGAACTATTCCCTCATCCTGCTTGCAGGCATCTGGTGTACAGCCACTAACTGGAACGTCGTGACGCGGCTGAATGGCACGTTTCCCTACTGCGTGCTCGAGATGGCGGAGATAGTCAACCGGAACAACACCGCGGACAGCGAGGTGCTCACCTTCAGCTCCTACGACACAGGCATCTACCTCCACACACGCCACCTGCCGCCCAACAAGAATTACTTCATTTCGAGCTACCTCAATCCGCTCATCAAACAGGAGCAAGCCGAATGGGTCGCCTCGGGCCGCATCAGGTATCTGGCGCGCGAAATGGGTGCCATCAACACCTGCCACGAGTACTATGATGCCCCCATCCCTCCGAACTATCGGCTTATCTACGAAGGGGAAGAACTCTTCCGCTACCGTTTTATCTGGCAACCGCTCAGCTATTTGTGGAACCTGACCTGGCCCCGTCCGCTCCTGCGCCACTTCATGGAGCCGGAAACCGAGAACCAACGTATGCTCCTCTACGAGCGAATCGACTGAGCCGCCGGCACCCTTCCTGCCCACCCCTCAGCCCTCCTTAGGCATCACAAAGCGTCGGGGCAGGAGTAATCCTGTGGCGGATGGCGCTACATTATATTATATTGCCCCATGGCTCGCGCGGGTTTTCCGGACGGCTGGCATGGGGCTTTTTGTGTTTTACGATGTGGAATGAAAGCTTCCGGCAAGGGGCTTGGGGGAGAATCTTTGGCGGATCGTGAGTCAGGGAATTGATGTCACCTCGTCGGCCTCTACCTGTAGGGTGGCGGCGCACACGCCTGGTATGCTGATGACGAGGCGTCGGGCGCGATGGCCATCGACGTGCAGGAAATAGCCGCGCACGCCTTGGAGCGGACCGCTCACCACCATCACTTCCTGCCCTGGCCTGAGCTGTATCTTTCCTGCTTGGGGCAGTATCTCGACGAAGCCCGGGCTTTCGGTACAGACCTTCATGAAGTCGGCCATCTGCCTGTCTGGGACGACGATTTTCTCTGTCTTGCCGTCCATCTTGCGCACCATGTATTGGAGTTCGGGGCGCGATGCCTTGAGCAACTGCACTTTTTCCTCGCTTGCCCGGATGAAGATGAGGTTGTGGATGGCTGGCTCGAGTGCGTTGGAGAGGCGGCGTCCCTTCTGAACGATGCGTTGCATGGGCACGAAGGCCTGCACTCCCAGGGCGTCCATCTCTGCCTTTACCTTCATCTCGCGCCTGTAGGTGACGCGCATGGCGAACCAACTGACAGCCCCCTCCCTGCTCCCCCTTTGGGGGAGTGCCTCATGTCCGCAGGTATTTCTCAATTCTTCTTCCATCTGCATCATAGGCACTCCCCCAAAGGGGGGAGCGGGGAGGGGGCTAATTGTTTGTCGGAAAGAGGAGACTCGAACTCCCGACCCCCACGTCCCGAACGTGGTACGCTACCAACTGCGCTACTTTCCGAGTGGTCTTGAAACCGGGTGCAAAGGTACGAAAAAAAAGGAAAAGGGAAAAGTGATTAGTGAAAAATTAAAGCAAAATGCAGGAAAAAGTACGATTTTCTTCATTTTTTTGCTCATTTCCTTGCACGGTTCGGAAAAATGACCTACCTTTGCACTCGCAAAACGAAAGGGGGTTCGGCCTCGGCTCTCAGTTCCCGGTTTCAGATTGCAAACGGTGTCATAGCTCAGTTGGTAGAGCAAAGGACTGAAAATCCTTGTGTCCCCGGTTCGATTCCTGGTGACACCACAGAGTATGAAAAGCGTCGGACGGCAAGTCCGGCGCTTTTTTCTTTTCGTAACGACGTTTTGCTTGTAGTGACGCGCCGTGGCGTGTCTGCCATCCTCGGCTCGTCCTCGTCCTCTTTACCTTCGCCGCGAACACGGACGCGCCACGGCGCGTCCCTATACGGCGGCTGGCGGCTTGCGACGTACAACTGTGCGTGCTTGCTGACGCGCTACGCCGTGTCCCTCGCCCCTCTGTTCTTCGTTGTCCAAAACCCTGCAGGGTTCTGTTTGCATGGTCATGACCGTGCAATTGCAACATCATGACCATGCAATTGCAGCATCATGACCCTGCAATGAACATGGCAGGCGGCGTGGTGTAAGAGGCTGTGCGATGCCACCGCTCACCCTTTTCGTGCTTTCTGACAGCGGCAGGGGGCTTTTTCCCGAAGGAAGTGCCGAAAAATGCAAGAGAAAACGCTAAAATTGTTAAAATTGTGCAATTAAAGTCCGAAAAACTTTCTTTGTATTAAAAATAATTGTACTTTTGTGACGAAAACTTTTTGTTTCAACGTACTATTTTCACAACAGACTAACTATATACATTATTTATATATTATTACTAACCTTAAATTAAAAAGCAAATGAGAAAGATTACTTCTCTCGCCCTCCTCGGCCTGATGTGCCTCTCAGGGCCCGCCGCTTTTGCCGACGACCACGGCTATGTGAACGGTATCTGCACGATGCACGACGCTTGCGACGAGCACTTCGAGCGCCCATTGCAGGACGCGGACGGCTTCTACATGCTCTACAACGTGGGCAACGTAGAATGGATTTCCCAACAAGTGGAAAACGGTATCATCGACCTCGACTGTAAGTTGATGAACGACATCGACTTCGAGAACGTCGAAAACCTGCACCGTCCCATCGGACCCACCGACGGACGCAAGTACAACGCCACGTTCGACGGGCAGGGACACCGCATCAAGAACATGATCATCAACCGCCCCAACGAGGAGCGTCAAGGCTTCTTCGGCAATCTTCGCGGCAATCCCAACAGCCGAGGCGAGGGAACGGTCATCAAAAACCTCATCATCGACAAGAGCTGCTCCATTACGGGTGCCCTCCGCACGGGCGGCATTACCGGCACAGGTCAGAACCGCGACAAGGAAATCGTCATCATGAACTGTGTGAACGAAGCTTCTGTCACCACCACGACCAAGAACGCTGGCGGCATCACCGGCGGCAGTACGAGCAATCATCCCATTTGGAAGATCTCGAACTGCGTCAACACCGGCACCATCACCGCACTGGGTAACTCAAACGGCGAGTTCGAGTCGGCCGGCATCTCCGGATGGTTGGGCGACAATGGCTCCACCATCGTGAAGAATTGCATCAACATTGGCCATGTAGAAGGCATCGACGGCAACGGCCGAGGCGTGGTGCGCATGAGCAGAGACTGCTGCGTGAACTGCTACGACCTCAGCGGCAACGAGCTGAACTACCAGTACATCGACCACGAATTCACCGCCGAGGACATCACCAGCGGCAAGCTCGCCTACATGATCAACTCGCTGGCTGGCGAACTGGTCTACTGGCAGACCATCGGCGAGGACGAGTATCCCATGCCCTTCAGCACAAGCAAGCAGGTCTATCTCCAAGGCGAACTCCTCTGCGACGGCACGCCCATCGAGGGAGGAACCTACACGAATGACCCCGTAGAGCCTGTCCGTCCGCCCCATGAGTTTGAGGATGGCGACTGGCACTGCATTAATTGCGGCGCCATCAGCGACAGCTTCTGCGAGAAGGACGCCGATGGATTCTATCAACTCAACAACGAACTGGACGTATGCTGGTTCGCCGAGTTCGTCAAGGCAGGCAACGTGGAGGTGAATGCCAAGCTGAACAGCGACCTCGACTTCACAGACTATTCTAACGATTCCGACCATTGCTTCAGCGGTATCGGCGACCGTGACCACGGCTTCAAGGGCATCTTCGACGGCGGCTTCCACACCGTCAGCAACATGGATATGAGCTGGCGCGAGGGCGAAGAATGGGTAGGCTTCATCAATTTCCTCAATGGCGGCGCAACAGTCCGCAATCTTCGCGGTGATGCCACCTGCATCATCAATGCCACGGGCAACGCAGGCTTCATCGGTGGCTCCACAGCCCCCGGCGACATCCACCTGGAGAACATCGGCTTCGAGGGCGACGTCACTTGCTCGAGAGCCGGAGCAGGCGGTGTCCTTGGCTGTAACACAGGCTCTCAGGCTCACATCTACATGACTAATTGCTACTCCACAGGCTTCATTTCCGGCCTGAGCGTTGCCGAGAACGGCGCTCTGAGCGCATGGCTCGGCTCCAGCGGTGCAGTCCTCGTCAACTGCTGGTCAAGCGCTACGGTGAGCGGCGCGCAGAACGACGAAAAGTACCTCGCACGTTTCGACAACGCATCCTTCACCAATTGCTACAGCGTGAACGGCACTCCCATCGGAGCGACGGTCATCGACGTCGAAGAGGTCTTCAATGGCGCGCTTTGCTACAAGCTCAATGGCAACCAGGAGAACATCGTTTGGTATCAAGACCTTGACGACAGCGAGTCGATACCTTCCTTCATCCCCGGCGGAAAGCAGGTCTATGCAGTAGGACAGCAACGCTGCGACGGTATGTTCCTTGGCGATGTCACCTATTCCAACACAGAGGGAACGGCTAAGCCCGAGCATCAGTTCGTCGATGGCTTCTGCAAGATATGCCATCAGCAAGACCCCGACTTCCCCTTCCTCGCAGTCTTCCCCAACGCAGACCACGACATTACGACAGGATACACTACACATAATGGTGGCGACGGCAGCAATCTCAGCTTTGAGAGCAGCGTCGTAGAGCATTGGAACTCGTCGTGGTTCGAAAGCTTCCAGACCATTAAGGGCCTCGAGCCAGGCGTCTATCGCCTCCGCGTGCAGGGCTTGAGCCGTGTGGCACAGTGGGGTAACGCAGAACACAACGCCTATGAGACAGGCGAGCTGAGCGATGCCTACGCACCCCTGTACCATAGCAGCCAATACTTTGCAGAAGTCGGCGGCAAGAAAGTGGCCAATCGCTTCAAAGACATCACCGAGGACGCACAAGATGTGCGCGTCAACGAGACGGAGAACTATAGTGAATACACAGAAAAGTGGGTTCCGAACTCTCGCACGGCCTGCAACAAGTACTTTGCCCGCGGTCTCTATTGGAACGAACCCCTCTACTTTGCCGTCGAGAGTGCAGAGGACAGCGTCAATGTGGGCGTTGAGAACAGCCTCTACCTCTATGGCAACTGGACGGTATGGGACAGCTGGCGCCTCGACAAGGTAAGCGACAGTCTCGGCGAAGGCAACATCGAACTCATCCGCAACCAGCAGGTTGCTGCCATCCAGGAAGAGCTTGCCACCCTGGAGCCTCAGGATTCCCTCATGCAGGCCTACAACGATGCCAAGGATGCCATCGTGAATGCTTCTACCCTCGAAGAGATAATGAACGCAGCCGACGTGCTTGCCCGCACACCAAACCTCATCCGTCGCAGCCACTTGGCCTACGAAAACTACAAGGCAGCCATTGAGGCCCTGAAGGAAGAGCGTGCCGGTCGCGACGATCTCAACGGCGCTGCCACCGATCTCCTCGACAAGTATCTCGAAGAGGACGAGGAGGCAAGCGACGAACTGCCCAACGGTACGTACCTCAACATTCTCGATTCCCGCACACTCAGCGAGGAAGAACTGGCGGCAGAAACAGAGTTCGCCAAGAGTCTCCTTGAGAATGCCATCATGACGAGCATCAGCGAAGGTTCCGACGTGAGCAACATCATCAAGAACGCTGCTTTCACCGAGGACGGAAACTTCAAGGATTGGGAGACAAACATCACCTTCCGGAGCAGTGCAGGCAGCAACTTCAGCTCCAACACTGGTTTCCGCGACATCTATCCCGTGGCAGGTACGTGGAACACGGCCTTCACCGTCTCGCAATACATTGTGGCTGACATCCCCGACGGCATTTATGAACTGGAGGCACCTGCCTTCTATCGTCCAGGCGGAAACGGCCAAGGCGACACATGGGGCAATGACTATGTGCCTGCAGACCTCTTCGTGAACGACTTCTACACGCCCATCATGAACATCTACGCCGGCCGTGTGCTCTTCGAAGACGCCATCAATGGCGTGAACTGCCGCTACGATGCTACGGGTGACCCCAGTGCTCCCCACAACGGAGAGGCAACGTCGGCACAGGACTTCATGACGGACGACGGCTATGTGCCCGAACAGCGTGAGGCTGTGAGCTTCGCCTTTGCCGGCGGACGCTATATAAATAAGGTATATGGCATTGTGGAAGGCGGCGAGCTTCGCCTTGGCATCCGCAACACAGGCAAGCCCTGGTATGAGAGCGGAATGACGATGTGGGGCAAGTTCAAGCTGACCTATCGTGGCGAGAGCCAGGAGGCTATCGACGCCATGATGGAGAATTACCAGAAACGCCTTGACGCTCTCCGCTATGCACACGATGAGCAGTTCGTCATGTTCTACAGCATGAGCCACCTCGACAGCATCGAAGTTTACATGCAGGAAGTGGAGCAGGCAGAGGATAAGTTCGCCGCTCTCAAGAAGGTGAACGCCGAGTTCAACACCATCCTCGACAGTTACGACGCCTATGCTGAGCTGAACACGCTCATGGACTATTGCAATAAGAAGGGCGAGGAGTACCTCGACAGCATTCCCGAACTGAGCGAGGCCTTCTATGAAGTGGGCAGCGAGATCGAAGCGCACTACATCGACGGCGACCTGACCGACGAAGAGGCCCGCAACTACCGTGAGCAAGTGCTCAACAATCCTGAGCTTGGCGGCGGATACTACGTCCAGGGCGACCTCCTCGACGCTGAGGGGAACCAGCTGAGCTACAGCGTTCGCAACAAGAACTACCCGATGACGCTCCAGGACGACGGGACGTATGTGGCAACGGTCAAGGTGCAGAACCGCGCCAACCTCGCCAGTGCCGACGCCCGTGCCGGTCTCTTCATCAGCCGCATGGACGAGGTTTACAAGGCAAGCCAGGGCAGACGTCGCTTCGTGACACCGGCTCAGACCACCTTCACCCTCGAGAAGAATGCAGGCAACGACTTGCAGATGGTGGGCGGCGAGTTCAAGGTGACCTTCAACCCTGCTAATGGCGAGACGAAGGTGGAGGCCATCGACTACAAATGGCACGACAATGTTTACGTCGTAGGCTCCATCATCAACGTCAACGGACAGCAGCATCGCTGGAAGAACGACGAGATGGCACCGCTGGCCCACAAGGGAGACGGTCTCTATCAGGGCGTCGTCACCTTCTACCGCGACAGCCTGGAGAGCTATTACCCCAACTTTACCATCTTCTCTTGCCGCTCCAACACCGGCAGCATCGAGCACTCCACCTCAACACGCGGTGGATGGAACGAAGGTCGCTACGGCAGCGAGGAGAACAAGCTCGTGCTTGAGAACGGCGTGACCACGGGCGACCTCATCCGAGGCGAAGACCGTAAGTGGTACATGAACTGGGGCGAGAGCACCGAGGCCACTCAGAAGTATCTCATCACCTTCGACATGAACCACAGCACCGTCTGCGTCCGTCTGCTCATCGGTGATGTCAACGGCGACGAAAGCATCGACATTGCCGATGCCGTCAGCGTGCTCAACATCATGGCAGAAGGCGTCTTCGACAAGAAAGCCGACGTCAACAACGACGGAAAGGTGGACATTGCCGACTTCGTCAGCGTGCTCAACATCATGGCAGAGCAGTAGAAACCAGTCGGTTCGCGCCGTGGTGCGTCCGTCCGAAGTGTAGGGACGCGCCGTGGCGCGTCCGCCAAAAGATGTCAGGACGCAGCCGTTGCTCGTCCGACATCTATAGGAAGAAAGCCCCCTGCGCAGGCATCCTGCCCGCAGGGGGCTTTTGTGTGTGCGTTCGGCGGACGCGCCACGGCGCGTCCCTACGTTTGGCGAGTTGTTTGGGCGGACGCGCTGTGGTGAATAGAGGGCTTTGGTGTTTTGGCTCGGCGGACGCGCCACGGCGCGTCCCTACAGGGGAGGGGACAATTCTCTGCGTGCTGTTAGGTTTGACCCATGCGCATGGGTCGATGGTTCCATGCGCATGGGTCGATGGTTCCATGCGCATGGGTCAAACAACTTTCAAGCTTCAATTCCCGACTTCCTGCTTCTTCCCGTCTGTTTATGCTGACGCGTCACGGCGCGTCCCTACTTTTTGTTCCCCGCACCCCTCTTTTTTCATTTTTTCATTTTTCATTTTTAATTTTTCTTCGTACCTTTGCACGCGTCCAACCGACCATCGTCATGAAATCACTCATCGACTATATTCTTCTCCCGATACGCCGGCAGAGGGCACTCTTCGTGTTCTTGCTGCTCATGTCGTGCCTCGTGATTCCCGCCATGTGCTACCTCACGGGTGCCTTCCCCAAGCCTTTCGTCTGGGCACCGCCCGTCTTCGACTGCTACTTGCTGACGCTTCTTGCCCATCTTCTGCGGCGCTTGCGGCTCTCATGGCTCGTCTGGGTGGCCGGCATCCTGCTGCTCGGCGGCGAAGTGTTCAGCCTGCTGTGCTACGAGTCGCCCTATTCGATGACGGTGCTGCAGCTTGTCCTCGAGACAAATGCCCGCGAAGCATCGGAATTCCTCCAGGGTCGCGGCGTGATGTCACAGCTGTTCTTGGCCACGGCCATCACGCTTGGCGCGGCAGCCCTGGCGGCAAAGATGCCCTCCCCAAGAGGTGGAGTAGGGAAGGGGCTTCCCCTCTTTCTCCTCATCCTCCTTTCCGCCGGCTGCCAGGGCTATTCCTACTACCGGCTTTGGCAGGCTTATACGGCAGAGGTGACGACGACCATCGCCGAGAACAAATATATGCCTCTGCGCAACAGCCCCTTCATTCGTTTCCTCTACGGGCACGCTCTCAACGTGGTCAGCACTAAGGAACTGGGAAAACTCGTGCAGACGGTGGAGCGGACGGAAGTCGATAGCTGCTCGTACCGCAGTCCACTCATCCTGCTGCTCATCGGCGAGTCGTACAACAAGCACCATTCTCCGCTCTACAATCCTGCCGCCCGACGGACCACGCCGCACCTCTGCCAGCTCCGCGAACAAGGCAATCTCGTGGTCTTCGACAATGCCATCGCGCCGTATAACGTGACGAGCAAGACGTTCCGGCACATGTTTTCGACCTACTATCCAGGCTGCGGACGCGAATGGGTGGACTGTACGCTCTTCCCCGCCGTGTTCCGCAAGGCAGGCTACCGCGTCTGGTTCATCACCAACCAGTTTGCCGGCGAGGAGAACAACAAGGACCATCACGACCATGCGGGCGGCACTATCTTCAATCAGAAACGCCTGAGGGAACTGCAGTTCACGCACATGAACACCGAAGCCTCGCGCTTTGACATGGACTTGCTCCGCCAACTTCCCCCGGCCGACACGCTTGCCGCACAGCCATCGCTGCTCATCTTCCACATGATAGGGCAGCATGAGGACTATCGCGAACGCTATCCCGAAGCCTTCAGCCACTTCACGGCCGACAGCATCGACAATCGTTTCACCGACCGCGACGGGCGGCAAATCGTGGCGGAATACGACAATGCCACGCTCTACAACGACGCCGTCGTGGGAAAACTGCTGGAGATGTATGCCTCGGAAGACGTCGTGGGCATCTATCTTTCCGACCATGGCGAGGAAATATACGATTGGCGCAACTCATGCTACCGCACCAATAGCGACCAGATGACGCGCGAAATTGCCCGATACCAATACGAGATACCGCTGTTGTTCTACGTCTCGGACACGTTCAAGGTGCGTCATCCCGACCTCGTCGAAGAGATTCAGGCAGCCCGTCACAAGCCTTTTATCGCCACTTTGCTGCCCTTCGCGCTCTTCCACCTCGCAGGCATCGGGCAGGCGGACTGCAAGCCGTCGCTCGATTTGCTGTCGCCCGATTACGATGAAAGCCGTCCGCGCATCATCCGAGAGGACGTGGACTATGACGAATTGATGAAGGAATGAAAGAATGAAGGAATGAAGGAATGAAAGAATGAAGCAGGGAAGAGAGGAAATGAAAAAGGGGTAAATAAAGGCATCCAACTGCTTTATTCCTCCATTTTCAGTTTATAATTCTCATTTTTCATTTCCCATTTTCATTTTTTCATTTTCCCATTTTCTTAAAGTTCCACCAGCACGCGGAAATTTATCATACGGCCCGTCAGGTAGTTGGGCACAGCGTATTGGTGGTTGGAAATATCCGTTATCCAATAGTAGCTGCTCACGTTGTCGAGACCGAAGATATTGAAGCAGTCGAGGCCCAGCCAGACGTTGCGCAGTCGTTTGGCACGCCTGAGGTGATGGTCTTCGTTGTTCACCAATCGGTAGTTCATGCCAACGTCGAAGCGCTTGTAGGCAGGGGCTCGGAAGGCATTGCGCTCAAGTCCTGTATGCGGCGGGCCGAAGGGAAGTCCGTCGGCAAACGAGGCTTTGAGGTTCATCTTCCATCGGGTTGTGCCAGGGAAGTAGTCCGAGAAGAAGAGATTGATGTTGTATCGCTGGTCGGTGGGCTGAGGAATCTTCTGTCCGTTCAGGTTCATCGAGGCTTTCATCAAGCCGAAACTGATCCATGAATCCGTGCCCGGGACGAACTCGCCGTAGAGCTTGAAGTCGGCTCCCACGACGTAACCCGTGGCCAGGTTGTTGCCGTAATAGACAATCTTCAGGTTGTCCACGTTGTAGGGATTCAGCTTCCATTGTGCCTTGTAATAGACTTCTGTGGTGAACTTGAAGGGTCGCTGGGCAATCTTGAACTTGTATTCCATGCCGGCCACTACCTGGAACGAGCGCTGCGACTTGATGTCCTTGTTGAGCTGAACGGTGGTGTTGCCTGCTACGGTGACGGTGTCGCGCAGTTCCTTATAGAACGGTCGCTGATTATACAGGCCGAGAGCGAGGCGGAAGGTGAAGTTGTCGTTGGCAGCCGGCACAAATCCGATGCTGGCACGTGGGCTGATGAGCCATTCCTTGTTCCAGCTCCAATAACTGAGTCGGAATCCGTAGTTAAGGCTGAGGATGCCGATGCCGCTCTCCTTTCTCCAAGTGTCCTGGGCATAAAGCTCGAGATGATTGGAGTTAATCTTGCTGACGGCACGCATATTGTAGATGACTTGCAAGTCCTTTCCCGTATGTGGCACGCTGTATCCGCTGCTGTCGCGATACTCCCATTCGTTGCTGTTTTCGCGCACCTTCTCATGCTTCCAGCCCAATCCTGTCTGCATGGTGTGCGAGCCGAGTTTGAGGTCGTAGCTTAGCTTCATGGCTTGGACGGAGCTGTAGAGGAAGTTGCGGGCGTGCTCCATATAGGAGCCTACGCCCAGCTGTTCGTCGCCATTCGTCTCGTTGAGCCAGTATTGACCCTGAATGTCATACGTCTCCTTCTCCCGGTTGCTGAATGCCGAGGCTGTGAGGCTCAGGGCGCCTTTGCCGAGCCTTCGTGATGCACGGATGGTGCCAAAGAGCGTCTGGAACTGGTCTTCTTCCTTTCCGTCGAAGTAGACTTTGAAGCTCTTCACGTCCTCCATCGTGCCGAACTTCGTCTCGCGGTCTGACGGCTTGAAGTTGTAGTTGTTGCGGTTGATATAGACGATGGCGTCGAAGGTCCAGTCTTTTGTCGGTGCCCAGCGCAAGTAAGCCTGATAGTCGAGGAAGTTTGGCTTGTACTCGCCCTTCGTCTCGAGGCTTCCGAGCATGTACTGGTTCGTCTTGTAGCGAAGTCCGTTCGAGATGGAGAACTTCTTCTTGCCGTATCCCACATAGACGCTTGCTCCGAGGAGGCTGGCGCTGATACTCGTCTCGAAGCGCTGAGGATGCGCATAGGTGATGTCGAGCACTGAGGACATACGGTCGCCATACTTGGCTTCGAAGCCGCCGGCCGAGAAGTTGATCTTCTCCACCATATCGCTGTTGATGACGGAGAGGCCCTCTTGCTGTCCGCTGCTGACGAGCATGGGACGATAGATTTCCACGCCGTTGATATATACACAGTTCTCATCGAACGAGCCGCCTCTGACGTTGTACTGGCTGGAGAGTTCGTTGTGTGTGCTCACGCCGGCTTGAGTGGCCACCAGTTCCTCCACGGCGTTGCCGCTGGTGGAAGGCATTCGCTTGAGGTCGTTCTTGTTCAGTTCCTGCATCGAGCCCATCTGCCGTCGCGTTTCGGCCACGGTCACTTCCTGCATCTCCTTGCCGCTTTCCTTCATTACGATGTTGAGCGTGAGGTTGCCCCGAGGCTTCTTCAGCACGCGCCGACGTGTCTCGTAGCCTATCATGCTATAGACCACCACCACGCTGTCGGCCGTGCGGAACGTGAGGTTGTACTGCCCTTCGATTGAGGCCGTCGTGCCAAAGGGCTGACCTTCAATGCGTACCTGACACAGCGAGACGGGGTCCTGGCTCTCGTCCAGCACCCGCCCTTTGAGGAAGACGCGAGCCGTGTCGGGCGCCTCCTCTTCCTGCGCTGCTATGTTCATAATGCCCCAAAATAGAGGCAAAAGCATCAATAAGAAACGTTTCATCTTATATAATAACGTAAAAGACGGCCCTTTTTGTATATCGAAGGGCAACTTTTTTTGCATCCTGCCGTCTTGGCCGTCTTGCATGGACACGATGCCTCACTAAAATCCACACGAGGATTCGGCAAAAAGCACATGAGGATTTGGGTGAATCCACACGAGGATTTGGGTGAATCCACACGAGGAGTTTTGCGTCAGGTCAAGTGGACGTGCATCTGTCGGCTCGTCTGGTCCGTCGGAGCAGACTGTTCCTCTCTTTCGGCCGTGGCAAAGAAAAACCCCGAAGGAGCATGAAGTTCCTTCGGGGACAATGGTTCATAGGGGATGACGAAAGGTGAGAGGGTTATTCCTTCGTCTCAATCACCTTCCAGAGACAAGCAGCCACGAGAGCACCTACGAAGGGACCTACGATGAAGATCCAGACGTTGGCCAAAGCTTCGCCACCAGTAAAGATGGCAGGACCGATGGAACGGGCGGGGTTCACGCTCGTGCCGGTGAAGTAGATGCCTACAAGGTGGATGAGAATCAGCGACAGACCGATAGCAAGGCCGGCAAAGTTGTTCGTCGCGCCATTCGTCTTGTGCGTTGCGCCAAGCACTACGAACACGAAGAGTGCCGTGAGGATGATTTCCACGGTGAGCGCCGTGCACCAGCATCCGTTGCAGCCTGCACCGATGCCGTTTGTGCCGATACCCGTCTCGGCGCCATAGATGGCTGCAAGTGCAGCACCTGCGATGATGGCTCCTACGACCTGTCCGCACATATATCCGGCGCAGTCCTTGAAGCTGATGCGCCCTGTGCAGAAGCAGCCAAGCGTGATAGCAGGATTGATGTGGCATCCGGAGATACCGCCGATGGTATAGGCCATGGCAACTACTGCAAGACCAAAGGCGATGGCTGTGCCGACAACAGAAGCGGCATCCGTTCCGCAACTAAGGCTGACGGCAGCACCGCAGCCCAGGAATGTCAGTACGAACGTACCGATGCATTCAGCAATGTACTTCTTCATAAGTGTTAAAATGTTAAAGTGTTAAAAGGTTAAAATATTAAAATGTTGACGAGTTGACAAGTTGACGAGTTGATAATTAAAATGTTTAATGGTTAGATGTTTTTTGAGGTTTCGACGTTGCAAATATAGCATTTATTGCTTTTTCTTGCAAGAACTTCGGCTTAAAAGTTTGCTCTCTCGTGCGTTTTTTTTGCGTGTCATCACTCCTCGTCAACTTGTCAACTTTTTCACCTTTTCACTTTTTCACCTTTTCTTTTCGTGCGTCAGTTCCCAATAGGAAGTGTTCATCTGCTTCATTGCCAGCGTGCCTACAATCCAGCTTTGTATCCAGCCGGTGAGTGTGCTCATCGAGCCCCATCCGGCATCTGAATTGGAAGCCCACCAGTTCCAGTCGCGATAGTTGAAGGCTCTGTACCAAGCGCCGTCGACGTCTTGCTGCTCGTCGGAGCAAGCCTGGATGCGCACGAGGAAGTCGCCGAGCTTGTCGGTCATCTTTCGGATGGCAGGGTCGCCCGTGGCGCGAGCTGCCTCGTTGAGTCCGAAGAAGGCAAAGTTGGAGGTGTAGAGCATGTCGGCCACAGGGTCGCCGTTGTGGAAGATGAGCGGAGCTTCGCCGCGTCCGTAGTCGGCATTGCTCTTTGGTCCGGCAAAGTCACCTTTCGTGGGGTCGCCCAGTTCCTCGCGGATAGCGCCGCATTCCATTTGGTTTGACTTCAAGTCGTTCACGATTGTGTCTAACCAGTCGCGATGTTCTTTGGTCGGCTCCACGCGGTAGAGCCATGCCAGCGGCAGCACCATGCGCGCCTTCTCCTGTTGTATGCCGTTGGTCCACTTCCAGTCCTTGGGGTAGGCAGCCATTGTTGCGGAGATGCCTTTCTTGGCAGTTTCGAGGAAAGCAGGCTCGCCTGTGAGTGAGTATTGCCAGAGATAAACAGCCCAGAGCCAGCTCTCATAATGAGGATGAGGGTTGACGAAGTGTCGGTTCTGGTAATGCTCGATGCCGTTTTTCACGATGTCTCGTCCCTCATGTCTGTCTCCTTGGAATCCGTCAAGCCCTGTCAGACGCAAGTTTCCGTCGATGGCAGCGCGGAGCTTGGTGTCCCATCGGTGTTCGCCCATCAGGTGTGCAGCCAGCAGCGCGCCGAGCAGATAGCGTGCGTTGTCGTCGCCGTAGTGCGTATCCTTCGTGCTTCCGAAGAAGCCCCAGCACAACAGTCCGTAGCAGGGACTGTTGGGATCTGAGCGATAGACCTCGGTGGCTTCGGGGAGAGAGTAGTCGATGAGGCGATGTGCGGTCTCTATGTATTTTTTCTGTCCAAGCAGTTTACCTGCCAAAGTCAACGCCATGGCAGCTTCTCCGTGAACGTCGGCACGTAGCCAATAGCGATAGTCTTGGCGTCCGTCGGCATCAACGGCTGAGTAGTGTCCCTCCATGATGCCCATGCTTCCGTCGCCGTCGGCTGCTGTCTGCGGCAGAGCCGGGCCTTTGGGCAAATAGACGTTTTGATACTTCATTAGATAGTCGTCCCTCCACGACGGGTGAACGAAGAAGTGTCCCTTCCAGAACCAATCTACACCTTTCCTGATGGCGTGGATTGCAGCAGAGTCGGGGAGCGCATCGTTCTTGCCATAAGCAGGCCATACGAGCATCGGCCACTTGTCAAACTTGACGCCTGTGCCTGTCAGTTCGCTCAAGAGGGCTTCCCAGAAGGCTTGCCATCTGTGCTCTGGCATAAGGCGAAGTTTGGAGAAATCGGAGAGGCAGGCTGTTGAAAGATAGAGGTTAGGCTGCGGGCAATCGACGAGCGGAAACGTCTCGGTGCCTTCGAGGCCAAAGACAGCATTGTCGAAACCTGCCACGCGAGCCAGGACAAGTTTGGGACGTACGGGCTGAGTCTGCACGAAGCGTGCCTGGTTGACCGAGAGCAAGTCCATAGGCTTGAGGCTTCCCATCGGCTCGGTGACGCAGACGCGCTCCACGCCTACTGTCCTCACCTTGGGCTCTTCGTTCCCTTTGATGCAGGCGAAGTCGGCATAGACGTGCAGTTTCTTCTTGGCGATGAGGGCCATGTCCTCTGGTGAGAGGATGCTGGGCTTCTTCGCCATGTCGGACAGCAGAAGCACCGTTGAGCCTTGTGGAGCGAGATAGAGAGCCGAGAAGTTGTCGGCGGCGTGGCGGAGGTTGTAGCCTTCATCTCGCAGAAGTTTGGCGAGATCGTTTTCGAAGGATGCCACGCAGATGATGGTTCCTTTGTCGTTTGAGAATGCTTTGGTTGCTGCGCCGAAAAGGAATGCCGACAGCAGCAGGAGTGATAACTTTGATAACTTTAGTTTCATGATATAAATTTTATAAAGGTTTTAGCTGTAATGTCTCCCCTCGGCGTGTTTTGAATCTGAGGGTCTTTCCGCTGAGCAGACTCTTCGTCTTGCCGTTTGCGATGAGGCTCACCTGCGTCTCGGGCCAAGGGTTTTCCATGATGCAGGGTCGTCCCTTCTCGCTGTAGATGCCGACGGGCTGAATCTCTCCGCCGACGATTGATGCCGTGACGAGGAAAGCGCCGTAGGCCCTGAGGCTGCGGAAGCTGGCGTTGCTGCTTCGCGGCCAGTTGGGGAAGACGCGGAGGATGCCTTCGTAGCTCTGCATCATCATCTCGTTGATGGTACCTGGCACGGCCGAAAGCGTCTCGAGTCCACCTCCATAGGCATGGATGTAGCAGTTGGGGTACGACCATTTACTGATGCGGAACTTGAGATGCTGCAGCAAGAGTTCGGGCGGATAGCCTATTCTTGCAGCGCCCGGATAGACGGTCTCGATGCCGTTGCTTGTGGAGTTTCCCCAGTCTTTTCTTTCTGTCTGCTGCCATTTCCCGAGGTCGCGGAGCATGATGTCGTTGTATTCTGGCGTGAGATGCGGTCCGACGAGGTCGGTCGGGATGAGCGTGGCGTGCATGTGAAGGCGGCTGATACCGCTTGGTTTCTGTCCGTCGCGCTCGCAGTAGTCGAGGCTGAGCTGTCCCTGCTCGTCGCGTCCCGTGGGGAAGGCGCTGAGGTGCCGGAGGATGTCGTCCCACTTGTCGCGTCGTTTCTTGTCGGTGCCGAGGAAGATGCTCAGTTCTTTAGCACCCTGGATTGCCATGCGTGCCATGCCGAGCGACATGAGACAATTGAAGTCTCCTTCGCCCTCGTCGCGTGGATTCGTCTCGTTGAAGACGTCGCCACGGACGACGTAGCGGCCGTCTTCGAGTTTGAGGAAGTCCTCCCAGAAGTCGGCGCAGGCGAGCAGGAAAGGGTAAACTTTGCGGGCGTATGCCTTGTCGAAGGTGCTGTGGAAGTGCATCATCATGTTGGCAGCCACGAAGGAAGCGTTGGTGCGCTGTTTCCAGAACATACATCCGTCCTCAAGGTCTTCGAGCTGTCCCTGTTCGTTGCGGTGCCATGCTTGCGTGACGAGTCCCTTCGGACCCAGCCCAACGGGGTAGAGTATGCCGCGGCAGCGGCAGAGGTTCCAGGCGTGGCGCCGGCCTTGGTCCATGTATGCGAGCATCGGCTCCTCGTAGTTTTCGGTCAGGCAGATGTGGTTGGAGGAGAATTGTGCCCAGTAGGGGCTTTGGAAGTTGTAGTTGAGATGGTAGTCGCCCGACCATTCAGGAGCGTCGGAAGTGATGAATGGTCCCCAAAGTCCGGGTGCAAACTTGTCCCCGCTTGAGGCGCAGGCGAAGATATAGTGCGACTGATAATAGAAGCGCTCGAGCATTTCGTCGCCGAGGCTTACGTCCGACAGCCCCCAGAACCATTCCCACCAAGCCTTGTGTTCCGCTCTCATCTTCTCGATGTGTCCGGGCGTGACGTGGGATGCTTCGCTGATGGCTGTCTCGCGCGGGGAGGAAGTTTCGTGCGAGGTGGAGAGCGTGCAGACGATGGTATGGTGTTCTCCTGCCTTCAGATGCAGTTCGCCTTGTTCGTGGTTCATGGCGATGTCGATTTGACAAGGCCATTGCAGATAGGGAATGTCGCGGAAGGAACGTTCCACCCATGCGCATCCCTGCTGTGCTCCGCCTGCTGTCTGCGACTCGTCTCCCTCGGCAGCCCAGAGGCGCAGACTGAGCGTGACGTCGGAGGTGGCATCAAGTTCTATCACCACCTTACCATCCGTTCGTGCCACCCATGCGCAGACGTGCAGCTCAGCTTCGGCACCTTTGAACGTGGCTTTAAGCATGGCCGAGCCCGGAAGTTGCTCGGCGCTGTAGCTGCCTTTCAGTACAGGTCCCGTCAACGTCAGTCCGCCGGGCTGGGCTATTCTGCCGCGTGTGTAGTCGCAGACGGCTTTCCAGAAGTCGTTCTTGCCGAAGTAGAAGGTGAGCCCTTCTGCCGATGGAGCCATGACGAGCCCGATGTCGCCGTTGCCGGTCAGCGGAGCGTCCACGGCTCTCGTCGAGGGAACGTGCTCCGGGTAACGGTCGAAGACGGCTTTGTAGCGGTCGATTTCGGCCGAGCTGCGAGGGAAGGCAGCCAGTCCCGACAGCACAAAGAGGCAGAGGAGCAGAGTGAGTTTTTCTTTCATGGCACAGGGGAAACGTCGGTTTCCGAGTGCAAAGATACGAAGAAAAATTAAAAATTAAAAATTAAAAATTAAAAATGAGGGGAATCCACACGAGGATTTGAATAAATCCACACGAGGATTCCAAGCTTCCTACACATACATTGAAAACACTGTTCGTTCTCGCCGACGCAAAACGACCCGTGGATGATTGGCGATTTACTAATGAATAAATCGTGATTTACTAATGAATAAATGGCGATTTACTCGTGTGTAGTTTCCGTTTTTCCCACGACAGACGGATTGTCGCTCCCTTTTTCTTGCACGGATCGCCTTTTCTTCGTACCTTTGCTCGACCATTGACCATTGACCATTGAGCATTGACCATTGACCATTGACCATTGAGCATTGGCCATTGAGCATTGAGCATTGACCGTTGAATTTTGAATTATTAATTTTGAATTGCTCCTTCGTATGCGCGTCTTTTCATTTTTCATTTTTTCATTCTTTCATTTCCTCATTTCCTCATCTTTCCTTTTCGGCCAGAACGTAGGCGATGCCTCCAGCGATTTCTGTCAGACTGAGATTCCCGACAGCGTCTGGCAGATGATGCAGGACAAGACTTTCCGCGAGAACCCCTATATCGGTCGTGCCGACCTCCGCTATGTCCGCGTGCTCCATGTCGATAAGGACGGCCATACGCATCGGGGCGAAATGGTGGTCAACAAGAAAATTGCCGACGACGTAGTGGACATCTTCCGCCAACTCTACGAGGCCCGCTACCCGATAGAGCGCATGGTGCTGCCCGACGTCTATGATGCCGACGACGAACGGCAGATGCGGGCCAACAACACATCGGCCTTCTGCTATCGCAACGTGGCAGGCACGTCCAAGCTCTCAAAGCATTCCCGAGGGCTGGCCATCGACGTCAACACGCTCTACAATCCCTATTGCAAGGTGAAACAAAACGGCCAGCGCATCATCCAGCCATCAAATGCGGCACGCTATCTGAAGCGCGACAAGAAGTTCCCCTACAAAATCATGAAGGGCGACCTCTGCTACAAGCTCTTCATCGAACGTGGCTTCGAATGGGGAGGAGAATGGAAAACCGTGAAGGACTACCAGCACTTCGAGCTCAAGGAATGAGCCACTTCTTGCCGTCCTTGATGTAGATGCCCTGCTGTATTTGACGATTTGACAATTTACGATTTGACAATTTGCGTCCGCTCAGGTCGTAGATGTCGGCATCCCGTGAAATTGTGGAATTGTGAATTTCCTCAATGCCTGTGGGCGATTCTCCGTCCGACGCAGGACCAAGATACTCTGCCTGCACCGTCTCGCGGAAGACGTCGACGCGGATATGATAGATGCCTTCCTGACGGATGCTCCATTTGTTGTCGCCGCTGCCGCCCGTCAGCAACTGCGTGCTCTCAAGCACATCTTCGTCCTGAGAGAACGGATGGAGGGCCTTCGGCTCCCAAGCATTCTGCCCGAGGAACTTGAACCGACGCGGTTCGCCAAACTCCTGTCGCTCCTTGAGCTCGCCTGTCCAGTCCCAGGCACAAACTTCGTCCTCGTCCCTGGTGAACGGCAGGAAGGTGTACGTCACCCACCCACATTCCGTTGCACCGCCCACGATGAAGAGCTCGTTCCACGGACGGAACAGTTCGCCCGTGAGCGTCTTCCGGCTGAGGTCGATGGTGATGCGATAGACGTCTTCCGTCAAGGGCACCGTCCAAAGGCTTTCCAGCGAGTCGCGAGCCATGGCAAGGGTGAAGGGCAAGGCATTCGTCACGGCATAGGCATCCTCGTAGGTTGGCTTGAGATAGCGCAGGCCGGTGCCTGTCGGCAACTCCTTGTTGCGGAAGCAAAGCGTGCCTCCTTCGATGAGTCTGCCTGTGTATTTGAACTGCTTCCCGGGGAAGGCCGTCAGTTCCTGAATGCCTCCCGGCACGGCAGTCCCTACAGCCCAAAGGCGGCTCATGTCTTGAGAAAATGAGGAAATGAAGAAATGAAAGAATGAAATGAGGAGCAAGAGACGTTTCATGGTTTGTAGGGAATTAAAATTTTCTTTCCGTTCCTGATGTATATGCCAAAGGGTAATTTACCACTTACCATTTGTCGTCCGCTCAGGTCATAGATATTTCCTCTAATGGAGGTTAAGGGGTCTTCTTGAATTTCCCGAATATCTGTTTCCATCTCCTTGACGTTGAGGGTGATGTCTTCAGAGCAAGAGCGTGCGGGGACGTTGACTGTCAGGCGCCCCGATGCTTCGTCGTAGGTCCAGTCGCTTGTCTCTTCTCCATTGATGCGAACGTCGGCAGGTTCTCCCATCAAGAAGAAGACGACCTGCCAAGCTCGCTCCGTGGGCATCCCTTCGTAGCTTCCTTGGCGTGCGCCGATGGTGAGCGTGGTGCCCTCTGCGGAGTGCGATTGCCTGAAGTCTGTCCAGGCGAACTCTCCGTCCTTGTAGGCTTCGCTGTCACCTTGGTCTTCATAAAGCTTGCCTTCGCCGTCGGCTCCCGGCATGACCCAAAGCACGAGCGACGAAGGTTCTGCCTTCAGGTGCGAGAGCTCTGCGTTGCAAGGGATGATGCTGCCAAGGCGGACGAAGTAGGGAATCTCGTTGAGCGCATAGCGGTCCGTGATGGTTTGTCCGCCGATGCGAAGCTTGTTGCGGCACATGTCGAACCAAACGCCATCGGGCAGCCAAGTCTTTCGCTCGCTCTTCCCTTCGCTGTCGGCAGGCGTTGAGATGGGCGAGACGAGAATGTCGTCGCCAAAGAGGTATTCGTCCTCAACGGAATAGGCTTTGTTTTCTTCCGGCCATTCGTAGTAGAGCGGTCGGCAAATGGAGACTCCTGTGTCGTAAGCCTTCCGCGCCATAGTATATATATAAGGTACGAGCGCGTAGCGAAGGCGGAAGGCTTCGCGCTGAAGGTCGAGGTTCGAGAACTTCCAGATGCGTCGTTCGCAACCCGATTGGCTCGAACCATGCGTGCGGAAGATGGGTTGGAAGACACAAAACTGCATCCATCGCAGCACGAGTTCGGGGTCGGTAGAGATGTTATTGGGCTGAAGATAGCCTCCGCCATCGTGTCCCCAATAGCCAAAACAAACGTTTGCAGCCGTGGCTGTGACGTAGCTTTCAAATTGGAGCGTGCCGTAAGTGGCAAAGGTGTCGCCCGAGAAACCGATAGGATAGCGGTGGCTTCCCATTCCTCCCCAGCGATGGAAGATGACAGGGCGTCGGTCTTTCCTGTTCAGCATCATGTCATTATAGAAGACATGATTGAGCCAAAACGTCTGGCCGAGCCCGGCGATGTAGCTGCTCGTGAGGTCTTGCTGCCAGTCGAGCCACCAGAAGTCCACGCCCTGACGTTCGCGTACTCGCATGATGTTCTTGAAGAACGTACGATAGAACGTGGAGTCCTCCAGTTGCCAAGGCACGGTGGTGACGCTTGCGTCGAGTCCCATGTCGTTGCGTATCTTGGCAAAGTTGTCGTCGCTCGAGCCGATTCCGTCGGCAGGATGAAGGTTGAGAGCCGTCTTGGTGTTGTGGTTGTGCAGCCAGCTCATGAGAGTCGTGGGGTTTGGGAAGAGCGATTTGTTCCACGTCCAGCCCGTCCAAGAGTTTTGATGCCAGTTGCAATCAATCATGAGCACGTCGTGCGGCACATCGTTGCTCTCCATGTCGCGTACAAGTTGCTGAATCTCGGTCTGCGAATAAGCTTGATACTTGCTGTACCAGTAGCCGAACATATACTTAGGGGGCAAGGGTTGTCGGCCAGCGATGCGGACATAGTCGCCCAAGGCATCTTTGTACTGATGGCCGTAGCCGAAGAAGTACCAGTCAATGGCGTTGGCATCGAGCGGCTTGCCAATCCAGGGAATGCCGTCAACACTTCCTTCGAAGGGAAAAGAGCGGCTTCCGTCGCCACGTTGGGTGCTCGGTGATTCGTCAAGGACAGCCCAACCGTCTCTTGAGAGCAGTCCCTTCTCGAGGGAAACGCGGTGGGTGTCGCCGATGTTGCCGTCGAGGGTGCGTTGCGTGCCGAGGAGGTTGAGAGCATCATCTTTGCCCGGATACCAAAGAATCTGGCGTCCGTTCATCGGGAACGTGATGCTCAGCACCGAACTGTTCTTGTGCTGTCGGTTGATTCTGGAGCCTGTCTTGTAGCGAAGCGTCAGCGAGTCGGTGCGTATGATAAGGTAGCCGCCTTCTTCTTCGCAGGTGAAATGAGGCACAGGCAAGCGTCGGTTGACCACGGCAAACGTGGCGCGGTCCTCGAAGAGCTTGTTCGTGCTGTACTGAATGCGGATGAGTCGGGACGTGAAGACAGTGAAGCGGGCGTTGCCGCTCGTCACTGTTGCCTCCTCTTGGGCCAATGGATTCCATTCATCCCTTGCTCCTGCGGAAGTGAAGGCAAGGCAGAGGAGGAGGGTAAGACAGAAAGTTTTCACCTTTTTACCTTTTATTTTGGCGGACGCGCCACGGCGCGTCCCTACATCATTGGTGTTGTTTCTTCGGACGCGCCACGGCGCGTCCCTACATTGGAGAGTATTCATTCGGACACATCACGGCGCGTCGCTACATCATGGGTGTTTCGCGTCTCACTCCATCGTGCCTTCGATGGTGAGTCGCACCACTTCGTTGATGGCGTTGGAGCGGATGGTGATGGTCTTCTGGAAGTGCCCCGGGAACTTGTCTGTGCCGTCGTAGGTGACGTCGATGAAGCCCTTTTCGCCCGGCTTGATGGGTTCCTTGGTGTAGGTGGGAATGGTGCAACCGCAGCTGGCAAAGGCCTGATGGATGATGAGGGGAGCCGTTCCGCTGTTGACGAAGGGGAAGGAGCAGCGGACGAGCGGGGCGCTCTTCGGGAACTTGCCGAAGTCATGCTTGAGAGTGTCGAAGGTTATCTCTGCATAGTTCTCGGCTTTGGTCGTAGCCACGGCCTTCACGTCGCTGACGTTTACTTTCTGCTTCACGGTTTGTGCTTCTGCTGAGAGCAAAGAGCAGGGGGCGAGAAGCAAAAGGAGAAGAATCTTTTTCATCTTTCAGTGTTCGTTTTAATGTACAATTGCATTTGCAAAGGTATAAAAAAAACAAGAATGAAGAGCGAAGAATGAAGAATTATTAACGTCTTTATGTTTTTTTGACATTTATTTCGTACTTTTGCACCCAATTCGTAAAGTGAAATCCGATGGAGCAAATCATTCTTGGCATCGACCCGGGCACGAGCATTATGGGCTACGGTGTGCTTCGCGTGGACGGGAAGAAGGCAGAGATGCTGGCACTGGGCGTCATCGATTTGCGCAAATTTGCCGACCCTTACCTCAAACTGGGCCACATCTATGCGCGTGTCCACAGTATCATTGAGGGCTATCTGCCCGACCAGATGGCCATCGAGGCACCCTTTTTCGGCAAGAACATACAGAGTATGCTCAAGCTGGGAAGGGCTCAGGGCGTGGCCATCGCTGCGGCCATACAGCGACAGGTGCCCATCACGGAGTATGCTCCCTCGAAGATAAAGATGGCAATCACTGGCAATGGCAATGCCAGCAAGGAGCAAGTGGCCGACATGTTGCGGCGTATGCTCCATGTGGAGAAGGAGGAGATGGGCAAATTCCTTGACGCCAGCGATGCCCTCGGAGCAGCCTATTGCCACTTCCTGCAGATGGGTAGGCCCGAAACCGACCACAAATACCGTGGCTGGGCTGACTTCGTGAAGAAGAACAAAGACAGGGTGAGCACGGGAGACAGTTCACCTTCCACAAAATAGCAGAGCAAATGGAAAACGACACGTTGATAAAGATCGTCGACGGCGTGCCTCGCAACCCGATGTGGCGAATGGCGGAGCCGGTCAATCTTGAGATAAAACGGGGCGAACAGGTTGCCATTGTCGGCGACAACGCTGCAGGCAAGTCGCGCCTCGTGGAGATACTTACGGGACATTATCCACTCCTTCAGAACGAAGTGCAGTACGATTTCTCGCCTACGGCTTCGCCTCTTGTCAGCGACAACCTGAAGTATATCACCTTCCGCGACTCTTATGGCGAGCAGGACGGCACTTACTACTACCAGCAACGCTGGAACCAGCACGACATAGCGGACGACAGTCCGACGGTAAGGGAGAGCCTCGGGCACCACAGCCCCCTCCCCGCTCCCCCTTTGGGTGAGGGCTGTGGTAGAGAGCTTTCTGGGAACAGTCTCTTCTCCTCGCTCCTCGAGGAGTTGTGGGACGAACGGCTCATCTCCCTCAGCAGCGGCGAACTGCGTAGGTTCCAGATAGCCAAGGCCCTCGCCACGAACCCCAGGGTGCTCATCCTCGACAACCCTTTCATCGGCCTCGATGCCAAGGCGCGTGGCGACTTCCGCGAACTGCTTCGCAGCCTAATAGAGAAGGCCGGACTGCAAGTCATCCTTGTGTTGAGCAAACAAGCCGACATCCCTGACTTCATCACGCACGTCCTTCCCGTGGAGGGGTTGAGGCTTTTGCCGAAGGTGGCGTACAAATCTGAGAGAAGCCCCCTCCCCGCTCCCCCTTTGGGGGAGTGCCTCATTCCCGTTGAACGAGGAGGCTGTGGCAATGAAGCCCTCCCCCAAAGGGGGAGCGGGGAGGGGGCTGTTGGTAGCGAAGAGAAGCCTTCTTTCATCCTCCGCTTTCGACATGTGAGCATCAGCTACGGCGGTCGCACCATCTTGCAACCCCTCGACTGGACAGTCCGCGAGGGGGAACGGTGGGCACTGAGCGGGCCTAACGGCTCAGGCAAGAGCACATTGCTCAGCCTCGTCTGCGCCGACAACCCTCAGGCATACGCCTGCGACATCGAACTCTTCGGCCATCGCCGCGGAACGGGCGAGAGTATCTGGGAAATCAAGAAGCACATCGGCTACGTCAGCCCGGAGATGCACCGCGCTTATCAGAAGAATATACCGGCCATCGACGTCGTGGCGAGCGGACTGAGCGACTCTGTGGGGCTTTACTTCCGTCCGAAACCCGAGCAAAGGCAGACGGTTCTCGACTGGATGCACGTCTTTGGCGTGGATGCCTTGGCCGACCGCTCCTTCCTCCAGCTCAGCAGCGGAGAGCAACGCCTGTGCCTCCTGGCCCGTGCCTTCGTCAAGGACCCGGAACTCCTTATCCTCGACGAGCCGCTCCACGGCCTCGACGACCGCAACAGCCAGCGCGTGCGGCAGGTCATCGAGCAGTTCTGCCAGCGACCCCGCAAGACGCTCGTCATGGTGACGCACTACGAGGAAGAGCTTCCTCCCTGCATCACCCATCGCCTCGACCTTACTCCTTCGCCGACGCATTAGTCCCTGCCACCAAAAACCCTGTGCCCTTCTCATTGCATGGTCATGATGCTGCAATTGCAACATCATGACCCTGCAATTGCAGCATCATGACCATGCAATGAACGCAGCAGGCGGAGTGGAGCAACGGGGCACGGCCCATTGGCAAACATGGCCTTCTGCGGTGACATTCGCGGAAGGCCATGTTTCCATTTTTGTCTGCTTTTGCAGACAACAACGGCGTCAGAGCAACCTCTGGAGGGCTTTGGCCACGCCGTCGTCGTCCACGCTCTCCGTGACGTAGTCGGCGGCGGCTTTCACTTCGTCGCTCGCGTTTCCCATTGCCACGCCGATGCCTGCATGGCGGAGCATCTCGATGTCGTTGCCGCCATCGCCAAAGGCCATTGCCTCAGAGGGCTGGAATCCGTAGTGACGGCAAACGTGGTCGATGCCGCTCGCCTTGTTCGTGCCGCGCGCAATGCAGTCGGCAAAGACGGGATGCCAGCGCGTGTCGTCGCATCCCTTCAGTATGTCGCGGATGATATGCTTCTGCTCTGCCTCCGTGTAGAAGGCGATGACTTGCATCACGGTGAAGCTAAGTGCTTCTTCCGGCTCGGCAAAGGGCGGCACCTTGATGTCGAGCATCGTGAAAATCTCATTCACCGCGTCGGGCAACCCTTTGGGCGCCGTCAGGATGGCGCGTTCGTTGCCGGCATACACCACGGCCAGTCCCGTGCGGTGTTGCTCGCCTATCATGCGCTCCACGTCTTCCCTGGGCACGGGCTGGGAATGGATGACGGTCCATCGGCTCCTGTCGGGCGAGAGCAACTGGCATTGCGCTCCGTTGACACACATGATGCCATCGTACTCCAGCTCGCCCAGGTTCCTGACGAAGGGCAAGGGTCGGCCTGTGGCAATCCACACCTTGATGCCCTGACGGCGTGCCTCGGCCACGGCTTCGATGGTCGATTGCGGCACTCGGTGCGTGCGGAACGAAAGCAGAGTGCCGTCTATGTCGAGAAAGATGATTTTGGTCATTGCTCAGAAACTAAAGTCGTAATTCGGGGCGCAAAGGTACGAAAAAAAGTTAAAAAGTTAAAGAGTTAAAGAGTTAAAAAGTTTTTCACCTTTTCACCTTTTCACCTTTTCACTTTTTTACCTTTTCACCTATATAATATAGGTCTGGCGTTGAAAGTTGCAAAATAAATCCTGACTCCTGATGCCAGGCTCCCAAATTTTTCGTACCTTTGCGGTCGTATGATATATTACTTCTCCGGAACTGGCAACAGCCTCCTTGTCGGTCGCCGTCTGTCCGAAAGGTTGGGCGAACAGCTCTGCCCGATGACGGCACCAATGCCGACCGCCGATGATGCCATCGGCCTCGTCTTCCCCGTCTATGCCTGGGGCATACCGAACATCGTGGAGGGCTTTGTGCGCGACTTCCTGAAGGCATTTCCCCAGATGGACAGCGCCTTCCTCTATGCCGTCATGACCTGTGGCGACGACATGGGCTACGCCGACCGTGTCCTCGAAGCAGCCCTCGGCCGCAAGCTCGACGCCGCCTTCTCCGTGCAGATGCCCAACGTCTATGTCTGTCTGCCAGGCTTCGACGTGGACAGCAAGGAGGTGAGCAGCGAAAAGCTCAGCCGTGTGGAAGGCCGGACAAGCGAGATAGCCGGGAAGGTGAGGAAAAGAGAGGCCGCGCGGCAGCTCGTCAGAGGACGCTTCGCGTGGCTCAAGACCTACGTCCTTCGTCCTTTGTTCAACCGCAGCCTGCTCACGGACAAGTATTTCAACGTCGATGCCTCGCTCTGCACCTCCTGCGGCAAATGCCGGAAAGCGTGTCCCGTGGGCAATATCAAGATGTCGGACGGCTCACCCAAGTGGCAATCGCACTGTGCAGGCTGCCTGGCTTGCTACCATGCCTGTCCGCATCATGCCATCAACTTCGGCAGGATGACGCAGAAGAAAGGACAGTTCATTTACAATTTGACAATTTACTATTTACTATTTATTTACGATTTAACTATTTAATTCCCCCTAAAGGGGGTTAGGGGGTCCTTTACTATTTATTTACGATTTGACTATATAGATATTCTCATGAACAAACTATTGAAAAGACTTCTGCCCGTAGGGCTTCTGCTGTTGCTGTTTGTGGCACAGCGTTATTTGAGCAATTCCGAACGTGAGGTGGAAACAGAAGCGCCCTCGGCACCGGTAAGCCAAGAGGCTGAAGCCGAGGTCGGCGAGGTGAGTCTTCCCATGGCACCTTCTTCGAGGACGGACATCCTCATCGAGCACGAAGGCTTCTCTCTGCTCTTCGACACACAGACGATGTGCCCTCGCTGGGTGGCCTGGGAACTTACGGCCGAAGAGACACGCGGAAGGGTGTCGCGCCAAGGCGTCAACTTCAAGGAAGACGAGGCGGTGCCCGAGCAGTATCAAGTGGCTTCGTGGGACTACAACGGCGGACAGTATGGCAGAGGGCACATGTGTCCGGCAGGCGACATGAAGTGGAGCCAGCAAGCCATGCAGGATTGTCACTACATGACAAACGTCTGTCCTCAGACAGCCGAACTGAATAAGAACTGGTGGGAGCATCTTGAGCGCGCCTGCCGCCAGTGGGCAAGGCAGGAAGGGAGCGTCTGGATTGTCTGCGGACCCGTCTTCTCCGACAGTCCGAAACGCTTTGGCAAGAAGCACCGAGTGGCCGTGCCGAAGGGATTCTACAAGGTTGTACTCTCGCTGAAAGAGGGTAGGGAGAAAGCCCTGGGCTTCTATTACACAAACGACGATGCCCCGCAGCCGATGGAGGATGCCGTCCGCAGCGTCGACGAGATAGAAAAGCTGACGGACATCGATTTCTTCTCCTCCTTGCCCGACGAGCAGGAAGGCCGCCTCGAAGCGATGACCGACCTCCGCGCTTGGGATAAATGACCGGGAGAATGAGAAATTGTGGAAACAAAGGAATGAAATAAGGAAAGAACAGACAAAAAAAGTCACAGAAACAGAAAAACATCCGAAATCGTTTGGAACGTAATGTGATAATCCCTAACTTTGCCATGCCTACGGGCAGAACAGCGATGTCAGTCCCCGAGGTTCTGGGTATTGTATAGTACATTATATATATTATAATAGGGTAATGAGAAAGATTATTGTGATGGCAAGCCTGTGCCTCGGCACATTGCCGTGCATGGCGCAGGAAAAGGTCATGAACATCCACAAGGCCGACGGCTCTGTCAGCCAGACCCGTGTGGCAGACTTGAAGCAAATCAGTTTCCTCACCATCGACGAAGGCGGCGAAGGACTGCTCGTGAAGACGCTCGACGGGCAGACGACAAGCATACTCTTCGAGGCAAACCCCGTCGTGACCTTCGCCGACGGCAAACTGATGGTGAAGCCAAGCCAGGAAGATGCCGTGGAATTTGAGGTAGCGGACATCGCAGAGATACAGTTCGGCGACGCTTCCAATGCTTCGTCGATTCGGGGGACAGAGGGCTTTTCCTGTGTCATCCAAGAGAATGGAGTGTTGCTTCGCGGCATTCCCAAGGGCACAAAGCCTCAAGTATGTACCCTCGACGGACGCAGTCTGCCCACACCCTCCGTGCAGGGCGACGAGCTTCGCCTTAGTCGTGCGGCGTTGGGCAGCGGCGTTTTCATCGTGAAGGTAGGAAAGTTTTCTGCCAAGATAAGGTTATAGCAGTTAAAAGTTAAAAGGTGAAAAGGTTAAAAGGTGAAAAAGTGAATAGCCCGAAAAGGTGAAAAGTGTTTGAAAGATGAGAAAGATTATTTTGTCTGCCATTGCTTTCTTGTGTGCTCTGCCATTCATGGCTCAGCAGCCACGGACAATGATTATGGAAACCACCAGCGGCGGCGCATTCCGAACCGAAGTGAGTGACGTGGAACGAATTACGTTCGCCGATACATTGTTCAATCTCAACAGCTCCGGCTTCCGCATCCTCGAAGCCGACGAACTGAGTTGGCCCGAGGACCGCCTGCTCCCCCTCTTCCTTCCGCCGGCAGCTCCGGTCAGGACGCTCGACATGAACGAGGCTTCGCTCAGCGATGCAGAGCGCATCATGTTCTGCACGTTGCAAGGCATCGTCAACCGTACTCGTCCGCGCATCCTTCTCTACAACCACAACGAAGAGCCGAGAACCACTTGGCCCTCGGCACATAGTCTCAGAGCTGTGAACTCGTCTTCCGCCACGCCTTATTCTTTGGTCAGGCTCTTCAAGGAAGAAATCAATGGACTGGTGCTCTACAGCACCGAGCGAAGCGAACATTATGCCAACCTTGCCGTCACCATTGCCGGACTTGACCGCCTTCTCCCTGTGACAGAAGAAGTCAGGGAAAAGCTTGTGGCGGCTGGCATGAACTTCCCCGTCGTGGAGGATCTCACGTCGCTCAAAATGTCCAATGCCGTGGGAGTCTACAACTATCTCTACAACAACTACTGGAGCCGTTGCAATCATCGTTTGCTCATCAGCCTCCGACCCAATATCCCCTACGTCCACGACATCGGTGCCGCCTGTGGTTCGGCTTGCGTGTGGCTCGACCCACGAAATACGAACGAAGCCTCAGTGCTCGACAAGATGCTCAGGGACATGACTCCCGGACGCGACATCGTGCTGGGATGGTATCCCGAAGAACGCTCCGGTGTGGGCGAAGCCACCAAGTATGGACTCTCTACCGTGCCGGCCGACTTCTTTGAGAACACTACTGTCTATGCTGCCGTGAACGTCCCTGTCAGGATTTCCCCCGTGCCCAAACGTCCAAAACTGGAGAACAAAGTCTATGCTACCGTTTACATCAGCGACGGCGACAACATACAGTATTGCCAGCACGCCATGGCTAAAATCTTTGAGCAAAGCGGTCGTGGCAAGATGCCCCTGAACTGGACCATCAGTCCTGCACTGGCCGACATCTCACCCTCAATGCTCAACTACTATTATCGCAAGGCGACGAACAACGATTGCTTCGTCAGTGGACCTTCCGGTGTCGGCTATGCTATGCCATACGACGCACACAATTCGTGCTATTATGCCAGTGCCAATTCCACAAAACTGATTACTCCATATACTCAGCTCACTCAGCGCTATCTGGAAAAGGCAGGTCTGCGTGTCGTCACCATCTGGGACGATGTCAGTGTGGCACAACGCAGGGCATACGCCGAGAACTGTCCTTATCTCTATGGGCTTACCATCAACGACTGGGAACGACAGTCCGGCCGCCTGGCAGCAAGGGTGCAGTCCAGCAAATTGCCCGTCGTGCCTCTATATCCCTGTTATGCTAACGGTGTGGATGTCATCACCAATTTCTTCAACCGCGACATCAAGAACTTCACGGGCGAGGAACCGATGTTCGTGACTGGGCAGGCTACGGTGTGGGACGCAGGCCCCGACGCTCTTATTGCCCTCAGGGGAAGGCTCAATACCCTCTCGCCGGGGAACGTCAACATCGTTCGTGCCGACCATTGGTTCAGCTACTACAACGAGGCTCACCACCTGCCCTTCAACATCACCTTACTGCAAGACATGGAGATTACGTCGTCTCCTACCGGCACAAATGCCAAGTATGCTGCCGACGGCTCGCCTTCCAGCGGATATATGTGGGTTTCCAAAACTTCCGACGGCACGGGATGGGTGCAGATGGACTTCAAGGAGCCGTTTAGAATCAGTCGCTATGTGGTGCGTCATGCCGAGGCCGGTGGACTCGCACCTCAGCTCAACAGCCGAGACTTCATCGTTGAGACCAGTCTTGATGGAGAGACATGGACGACAGTCGGCAGTCAAGTTGGCAACACCTCAGCTGTGACCGATGTCAGCATCACTCCCGTCGAGGCGCAATATGTGCGGGTGACTGTCACGAATGCCGGCATCGATGGCATTGTCCGCATTGCCGACATCGAGGTTTACGGCGCACATTGATAGTCTCTTTCAACAGATAATAAAAAAAAAGCTGACACCAAAAGCATTGGCATCAGTCTTTTTTTTATATAAATAAGGTGGTAAGTCTTGCGGACGGAACAGTCCTGTGTAGTCAAGACCTACAGGCTTTTCCTTCCTTTCATGCTATCTCTGTAAGCCAACAGGTCGGCTACAACAAACGTACTGCCGCCAACGAAGATGATGTCATCCTCCGATGCGTTTTGCCTGGCAGCAAGATAAGCCGAGGGAACATCTATGAAAATTGAAAACCTTCTCCCATCCTTTCCATCTATGGGGAGACTTTCTTTAGAGGAATACAGAACTGATTGTGCTCGCTTTGCCAGTTCTTCGGCTGGCATGGCGCGCTTGACGGAAGCTTGAGTGAAGTAGTACGTCGCATCTTTGGGCAGCAGGGCAAGCACACTGTCCACATCCTTGTCGCTCACCATGCCGATGACGATGTGCAACTTCACGTCCGCTTCGCCTTTCTTAGTCCTTAGCTTTTCACTCTTGACCTCCTCCAGCTGCTTGGCTATGTACTGCATTCCGCCGACGTTGTGCCCTGTGTCGCAAATGGTGAGCGGCTGTTTGTCAAGAATCTGCCAACGTCCCATCAAGCCAGTCATGCTTGTTACCTCTGCAAAACCTCGCTCGACAGCCTTGTCGCTTATGTTGATGCCTTGCTCCCTAAGCACTTCGACGGCCGCCAAGATGGTTCTTGTGTTCTTCTCTTGGCAGAGACCTTGTAGTGCCCTATGAATTTTGAATTTTGAACGTTGAATTGTTTTCTCGTCCTCTGCAAAGGTGATGGGTGCGCCCACTTCCCTTGCCTTGTCGGCGAAGACGGCTTTTACCTCGTCGCTCCCGTTCTCGCCAATCACGACAGGCACGCCTGGTTTGATGATGCCAGCCTTCTCCGAAGCTATCTTCGGCAACGTGTCGCCAAGGAACTGAACATGGTCGAAGCTGATGTTGGTGATGACGGAGAGCACCGGCGTGATGATGTTCGTGCAGTCGAGCCTGCCGCCAAGTCCTACCTCAACGACGGCAAAGTCCACCCGTTGCTCCTCGAAGTATTTGAAGGCAAGGGCTGTGGCAAGCTCGAAGAAGGAGAAAGACCCTTCCCAGCCCTCCCTTAAAGGGAGGGAGTTTTTCGCTGCAAAGTTCTCCCCCTTTAAGGGGGAGTTAGAGAGGGTCCTCACAAACTCCACGACGCGCTTCTTGCTTATCATCTTGCCGTTAACGCGAATCCTTTCGCGGAAGTCAACGAGGTGCGGACTTGTGTAGAGCCCCACGCGATAACCTTGTGCCTGAAGCATGGCAGCAAGCGTGTGGGTGACGGAACCCTTGCCATTCGTGCCGCCCACATGAATGGTGCGGTAGCTGCGGTGCGGATGCCCGAAGTGCTCGTCGAGGAAGAGCGTGCCGTCGAGCCCTTCCTTATACGCAGCTGCCCCTACGTTCTGGAACATAGGAGCAGAGTCGAAAAGATATTGAACAG
>CAMVDV010000019.1 GCA_947166305.1 uncultured Prevotellaceae bacterium
CAGGGCTGACCTCCATCACCATCCCTGCCAGCGTGGACAGCATCGGCAGAGGCGTCTTCACACATTGCGACGCGCTCAAGACACTCAAGATAGAGGACAAAGACATCCCACTGCGCTTCGGCAACGACTTCTGGAACGGCACAAACGGCACCAACGAGCTCTGCACGACACCACTCGACGAGCTGTACGTCGGACGCCCTGTCAAGATGGATCAAATTAACTCTATTGCAAAGGAGACGAAGGTCTTGACGTTGGGCGAGTTCTTTGCCGGCAGCGACCACGTCTCACAAAACTTCAACGGACTCTTCAGCAAGCTTATTGTCACGGATGCTGTCAACGTGCCTTGGTTCGCCCCGATGTTCATCGAAGCAAGCACCTTCGCAAAAGTCACATACGACCAAGCCTATCTGTTCGTGCCAAGCGCCGAGTCCGTGGAGGCATACAGCAGACAGCCAAGCTGGAGCCTGTTCCTACACATCGCCCAGGGAACATACGAACAGGAGGAAGAGGTCATCATCCTTCTCGACAACGTTGCCTCCTTCAGCAGCGAGCGCGACCTTGACTTTTCGGGCAGCGACCTCAAGGCATACGTCTGCACCGGCATCGAGAGAAAGACAAACAGGGTGGTGATGACACGCGTGAACGACGTTGCTGCCGGCACCGGCCTTCTGCTTGTCGGCACGCCGGGCATTGCATACAAGGTTCCCTGCACTCCCCACTCCTCCACTTATGACAACCTGCTCCAAGCAAACATCGCGGAAAGCGTGATAGAGCCAACCACCGTCAGCGGAAGGGTGAACTACATCTTCGACGAGTCAACTACAGACGCTTCCGCGCCTTCCAGCCGTATGGAAGCGACGGAATATGACATGGGATTCCTCGCCATCGACGCTCCCGTCACGCTCCCCGGCAAGAAGGCATACCTGCAACTGCCAGGCATCATCGCCATGAGCGGCACGTCCATCGGCGTTGTCCTGAACGACGAGGTGATAACAGGAAGTCCTATCCTTACCTCGCCCGAGGAAGAGGAACTGATATACAACCTGGCAGGCCAACGTCTCAGCAAGAAGCAAAAGGGCATCAACATTGTGGGAAGCAGAAAGGTTATGGTCAAATAGCCGTCTCCTCGGGGGATGCTCCCCTGCCCTCAGACCTCACCAAGCATCGCCCGACGGCTGAGGGAAAAGTAAAGAGGATGTGCCTAAGTTGGCACATCCTCTTTCAAGTTTCCCGCGGAGCGTGACCCTTACTCGCCCAGCGTGTTCTTTATCCAGCTGTTGTGTTTCTCCACTTCTGCCTCGGCAAGGCGGACGTAGCAGTGCAGGCTCTCGCCGAAGAGCTCGGGCGACTTCGTTGCATTCTGCATGAGGAGGTGGCACATGATGACGTCGGCAGCCATCTCATAGAGGTGGCGCGCACAGAGGTCGAGCGTGTCCTGGTCGCCGGTTTCCTTCACGGCAGCGGTGCAGGCATTGAACTTCGAGGCCATTGCAAAGACCCTCTCTAACTCCCCCTTAAAGGGGGAGGACTCCCTCCCTTTAAGGGAGGGTTGGGGTAGGTCTTTTTCCATCTCCTCGATGACCTGACTGTAGAAGCCGTTGGTCACATAACGGATGGCGGCCACGGTCTGCAACTGAGTCGTGCCTTCATAAATGGAGGTGATACGGGCGTCGCGGTAGATGCGTTGGCAGGCATACTCGAGCATGAAGCCTGAGCCGCCGTGCACCTGGATGCAGTCGTAGGCATTCTGGTTGGCATACTCGCTGTTCATGCCTTTGGCAAGCGGCGTGAAGGCATCGGCCAGGCGGCTGTACTTCTTCAGCTCGGCACGCTCTTCGGGCTCCAGCTTGCGGTCGCGGCTGATGTCCTCCAAGGCCTTGTAGATGTCGACGTAGCGTGCCGTCTGGTAGAGCAGAGCGCGACCGGCATCGAGGCGGGCCTTGATGTTCGATATCATCTCCTGCACGGCAGGGAACTCGATGATGGCTTTGCCGAACTGTTTACGGTCCTTGGCATAGCTCACGGCCTCATTATATGCAGCCTGCGAGAGGCCGACGCTCTGGGCGGCAATGCCGAGGCGGGCGCCGTTCATCAGCGACATTACATATTTAATAAGGCCGAGCTTGCGGTCGCCACACAGCTCGCACTTAGCGTTCTTATAGACCAACTCACAGGTTGGCGAGCCGTGGATGCCGAGTTTGTTCTCGATGCGACGCACATCGACGCCTCCGTCGCGCTTGTCGTAGATGAACATCGAGAGTCCGCGGCCGTCGCGTGTGCCAGCTTCGCTGCGTGCCAGCACAAGATGGATGTCGGAGTCGCCGTTCGTGATGAAGCGCTTCGAGCCATTCAGACGCCAGCAATTGTTCTCTTCGTCGAAGGTTGCCTTGAGCATGACGCTCTGCAAGTCGCTGCCTGCATCGGGTTCTGTGAGGTCCATCGACATCGTCTCGCCCTTGCAGACACGCGGGATGTACTTCTGTCGCTGGTCCTCGGAGCCAAAGCAATAGAGCGTCTCGATGCAATCCTGCAGGCTCCAGATGTTCTCGAAGCCAGCGTCGCCAGCCGAGACGATTTCGTTGGCAGCCGTATAGACTGTGACGGGCAGGTTCAGCCCACCATAGCGTCGGGGCATTGTCATGCCGTTCAGGCCCGCGTGGTTCATTGCGGCGAGGTTCTCGTAGGTCTTGCTTGCGTATCTGACCCTGCCGTTCTCGTGATGCGGTCCCTCGGCATCGACCTCCTCGGCGTTTGGCGCCACCACGTTAGCCACGATGTCGCCAACGACGTCGAGCACCTTGTCGTAGGTGTCCATAGCGTCTACATAGTCCTGCGGCGCCTCGTCGTACTGGTCCTTGTCCTCGAACTGACGTTCCTTGAGCTCGACAATCCGCTCCATAAGAGGACTGTTCTCAAGCTCGAATTTAATCTCGTTTATGTCTTTATAGTAGTTCATCATATTCGGCCTCTCCCCAACCCTCTCCCGTGGGAGAGGGAGAAAGGGATGCTGAGGACTTTATTATAATGTTAATAATTTGCTTTTTATTGTTTGCGTCACGTTTTGTATGTCGTAAAGAACAGCCTCATTGGAGAAACGGATGACAGAATAACCCAATCGTTCGATAACTGCTGTGCGACCTTCATCGTTCAGTTGCTGGTCGGGCTGGTTGTGGTATCCACCATCAATCTCTATCACCAGTTTCTTCTTCAGACAGATGAAGTCTGCTATGTAGTCCCCTATTGGATGTTGGCGTCTGAAATGGAAGCCTTGTAAAGTACGAAGGTTTTTCCACATCACCTGTTCAGCCAATGTCATTTCTCTGCGGTTCTGCTTAGCAAAATCCTTGAGCAAAGAATATCTGTCTGGGTAGGTTGTCTTTATTCCGTACCCCATATCATCAAAGATTGCTCTCCCTTCTCCCCTCTCCCACGGGAGAGGGGTTGGGGGTGAGGCTACTTGCTGTTCTGCTTATAATACTTAATCAACTTTGGCACCACTTCTTCCACGGTGCCGTTGATGACGTAGTCTGCTATCTGGTTGATGGGGGCATTCTCGTCGCTGTTGATGGAGATGATGATGCCCGACTCCTTCATGCCTGCCACGTGCTGGATGGCACCACTGATGCCGCAAGCAATGTAGACCTTCGGGCGGACGGTAACGCCTGTCTGACCAATCTGAAGGTCGTGGTCGGCAAAGCCTGCATCGACGGCAGCACGGCTGGCACCGACTTCTGCATGAAGCACTCGGGCGAGTTCGTAGAGCTGGTCGAATCCTTCCTTCGAACCCACGCCGTAGCCACCTGCCACGATGATGCTTGCGCCCTTCAGGTTGTTCTTTGCTGCCTCCACATGTCGGTCGATAACCTTGGTGACGTATTCTGTTTCGGGCACGAACTTAGCCACATCTTCGATGATGACCTCGCCCGGGTAATTCGGGTCGAGCACTTCGGCCTTCATCACGCCAGAGCGAACCGTTGCCATCTGCGGACGATTCTCGGGATTGACAATCGTTGCAACGATGTTGCCGCCAAAGGCCGGACGTATCTGATAGAGCAGATTGTCGTAGTGTTTGCCCAGCTTCTTGTCGTCGTGCGGACCTATTTCGAGGGCTGTGCAATCGGCAGTAAGACCACTATGCAATGCCGACGAGACGCGCGGACCGAGGTCACGACCAACGACGTCGGCACCCATCAGACAGATTTGCGGCTGCTCTTGCTTGAAGAGATTGACGAGCACTGCCGTGTGCGGCTTGCTGGTGTAGGGGGCAAGACCTTCTGCATCGAAGATGTGCAGTTTGTCGACGCCATAGGGAAGGATTTGGCTTTCCACTTTGCCTGTGATGCCGCTGCCTGCTGCCACTGCCTCGAGCTTTACGCCCAGGGTATTGGCCAGCTTGCGACCTTTGGTGAGAAGTTCCTGCGACACTTCCTGCACCTGCGTGCCTTCTATTTCACAATAAACGAAGACGGACCCCCCTGCCCCCTTTAGGGGGAGTGGGTTGTTGATATTTGATGTACTCATGTTCTGTTTGCTGTTATTAATTCTCCCCCTAAAGGGGGATGGGGGGTCATTAACCTATTGTATGACTTGCAAGGAGTTCCTTAATCAAACCGTTCACGTCCTCGTCACTGCCTGTCAACACCTTGCTCTCCTTAGCCTTGAAGACGATGTTTTCCACGTTCTTCACTTTGGTGGGAGAGCCTGCCAAGCCGCATTGCTGCAAGTCGGCATCCACGTCGGCGCAGCTCAGCTGACCGAGCTTGAGGTAAGGTTTCTTCTCATATTCGCTTGCGTATGGCAGGTCGCCGAAGCCAGTGCCTTGCGGCAACTCCATCGGGGCGAGGCATCGTTTGAACTTCATGACGCGCTTTACGTTCCTCGGACGACACGGTGCAGCGCTGCCGTTGACGGTGAGAACGCAGGGAAGCGGACTCTCCACGGTCTCCACGCCACCGTCAATATGGCGCTTGACAGTTATCTTTCCATCCTTCAGGGAAAGTATTTCCTCGCTGTAGGTGATTTGATTCAAGCCCAACTTCTCAGCCACCTGCGGTCCCACTTGAGCCGTGTCGCCGTCGATGGCCTGCCGTCCGCCAATGATAAGGTCGGCATCGGGACAGACATGCTTGATGGCAGTGGCGAGGGCATAGCTCGTGGCGAGCGTGTCGGCACCGGCAAAGGCACGGTCGGTCAACAGGTAGCCGCCGTCGGCACCTCGGTACATGGCTTCGCGGATAACCTCTGCCGCACGGCCAGGGCCCATGGTGATGACGGTGACCGTCGTGCCGGGGAATTGGTCTTTCAGTCTCAAAGCCTGCTCGAGGGCATTGAGGTCCTCGGGATTGAAGATGGCAGGCAGTGCGCTACGATTGACGGTTCCCTCCGGCGTCATGGCATCGGGACCCACGTTGCGCGTGTCAGGCACTTGCTTGGCAAGTACGATGATTTTCAATTTCATGCTTCTCTATATATAAATATATAATGTGTAACTCGCGTTTTCGGCTGCAAAGGTACAAAGAAAAGTTGAAAAGTTGAAAAGTTGAAAAGTTAAAAAGTATGGGATGAAGCATTATTTAACGGCAAACGCAAGTTTCGGGGACTACAGAGCAGACAGCGACAGCCTTCATGAAACGCCGGGAAACGCCACACGAGGAAATCGCAAACGCCACACGAGGGAATTGCCAACGCCACACGAGGAGTTTGGCCGCTGCTCATGAGTAGTGAGTAATCCTCACGCAGAAGCCCTTCGCATCACACGAGCTGCATCGGGCCACGGCACCATTTTCCGCACCGCCACCGATGCAGAGGATTGGCTTCCTCTGCTCCATCGGAAGGCAAAAAAAAGAAGGAGAGATGTGTCGAAATCGTGATTCCGGCACACTCTCCTTCCGTGCTTCCAGCCATCGTCCGTTATCTTCTCTTACCGAAAATCTGGAGAAGGTAGAGGAACAAGTTGACGAAGTCGAGATAGAGCGAAAGGGCTCCGAGAAGGGCCAGCTTCTGCGTGCCTTCGTTCACGTCGTCGGCCTGCATCAGCATCTGCTTTATCTTCTGAGAATCCCAGGCTGTAAGTCCCACAAAGACTATCACGCCAACATAGCTCACCACCATCGTCAGCACGTCGCTCTTCAAGAAGATGTTGACCACCGTGGCGATGATGATACCGATGAGTCCCATGAACATGAACCTACCCATCACAGAGAGGTCACGCTTCGTGGTGTAGCCCACCACGGCCATGGCTGCAAACGTACCGGCAGTGATGAAGAAGACCGTGGCAATGGACGACATCTCGTAAGCCAGGAAGATGACAGACAGCGTGGCACCGTTGATGACGGAATAGAGCACAAACATCAGAGTGGCCGTCAGCAGCGAGATGCGATTGATGGCAGCGCTGACGCCAAACACCAAGGCAAGTTCTGCACCAAACAATCCAAAAAAGAGCAGTTTGTTGGAGAAGATTGTCTCCAAGAGCGACGGACTTGTGGCTACATAATAGGCTGTCATGCCCGTGATGAGCAGGGCAAGCGACATCCACACATACACTTTTCGCATGAGGACAGGAAACGCCTCAGACACGGCCAACTGCCGCTCGGCAGCTGAGTCCCAGTAATTCAGATTCCTTTCTTCCATAAAGACATCTTTTTTATTTACTATTTACTATTTATAGACCCTTCCAAACCTCCCCTTAAAGGGGAGGCTTTCTTCGTAGAGAGTTCGCCTGAAGTTCTCCCCCTAGGGGGAGTTAGAGGGGGCTTTGGGTTAGGGGGTCTTTTCCTTTTTTATGTCCCTGCGTTCACCACGGGCTGAGCTGAATCGTCTCCGCAGAGCACGACGAGCAGATTGCTCACCATTGCTGCCTTCTTGTCGGCATCGAGTTCAACGACTCCTTCGGCAGAAAGCTTGTCGAGCGCCATCTTAACCATTGAGACTGCACCGTCCACAATCTTTTCCCTTGCCGTGATGATGGCCGAGGCTTGCTGACGGCGCAACATGACTGCAGCTATCTCGGGAGCATACGCAAGGTAGTTGATGCGGGCCTCCACCACCTCGATGCCGGCAAGGGCAAGACGGTCGTCGAGCTTCTGTTCGAGGAGTTGGTTGATGTCTTCCGAGCCAGAACGAAGCGTCAACTCGCCTGCGCTGCCGTCTTCATCGTCGTAGGCATACTGACCAGCCACCTGTCGCAAAGCCGCATCGCTCTGCACGCGGACAAACTTCTCCAGCGCGTTCATGATGCTCTTCACGTCGGCTCCTTGTGCCTGCGACGTTGCCATCGTCTGCGTGTCGACCTCGAAGAGAGCCTTGTATGTGTCCTTCAACTTCCAGACGAGCACGAGACCAATCATCACCGGATTGCCAACCTTGTCGTTCACCTTGATGGGCTCGGCATCGAGGTTGCGGGCACGAAGCGACAGACGCTTTGTGCCGTAGAAGGGATTTATCCAGTAGAAGCCAGCTTTGGCAAACGTTCCGGCATACTTTCCGAACCAAGTCGTGACGCGAGCCTCGTTTGGTTCCAACTGCATCAGTCCGCACCACATGATGATGTTCACGATGAGCAGCAAGACACTGCCGCCAAGCAGCCAGCCTCCCTCACTGCCGTCCGAGGCATCAAGCATGATGATGCTCTTCACAATCAGTGCAACCGAAAGCACCAGCACTGCCAAGTTCACAAACAACATCAGGAAGCCGTTCATCACAGTTCCTTTGAACTCATATTCCTTTGTTTCCATAATATAATATAAGTAAGAGGTTATTCTTTATGCAGAAAAAGCGTAAAGCAGGAGTTCAATACTGTCGCAAGAAGTCGCGCACGAGGCGGAAGGTGGGTTCGTAGCTGTCGAAGATGGCGTAGCCATAGCTGTCGAAGATGGTGTGATAGTACTGGAAGGCGTCGCCGTTCTTGTTCTCGAGGAAGATGCATGGAACGCCGCGAGTGGCAAAGACGTAGTGGTCGCTGTTGGCTTCTAACTTGCCTCGCTGGAGTCCGTCGAAGTATTGTTGGTCGGCGTTGATCTTTTCGAAGAGCGGGAATGCCTTCATGCCTGCGTCGCTCACCTCGCAGTATTCCAGCGGATTGTTGTCGCCTATCATGTCGATGTTGATGAGATACTTGATTTTCTCGAGCGGGAAGGTGGGATGCTCCACGAAGTAGGTTGAGCCGCGCAGGTTGGCATCTTCGCCGGAGAAAGCCAGGAAGTAGATGTCGAACTTAGGTCTGTGCTGGACATAGTAAGCGGCGAGCGTGACGAGGGCTGCCGAGCCGGAGGCATTATCATTGGCGCCGGGATAGAAGATGTGGCGGCCAAGACTGCCGACGTGGTCGTAGTGGGCAGTGAGGACGTAGCAGCTGTCGTGCCTTTCGCCCTCCACCTTCGAGATGACGTTGAAGCATTCGTAGTCCTTCAGGAACTTAGCTCCGACGTTGAGCCTGACGCGGTTGACGCCTTCTATTGCTTCGGGAGTGACCCACACGATGGGCTTATCGACCACCTGATGCCCGTAGGCCTTGAAGAACTTGATGGGCTTGGGCCAAGTGTAAATGAGTCCGGCATTGGGACACTCGCCGGCTTTCTGCAGACGGGAAAACGCGTCGCGATGCCTATAGGTGAACCAAAATTCGCAGCAGACCATGCAATTCTTGTATTCTGGACGCTCCAAGTCGGCAAACATCTTGTCGGCATCGAAGTTGAGCGTATCGACATGATAGACGGGGAACTCACCTTTGACACCCGGGCTGTACTCCCTCATCGAGTAGTCGACGCCGGGAAGGAGGGTCTGGAAGTGCGGACGGCGAGAGTCCCTCCTCACTTCCATCTTCATCTTTCCGCTGAAGGTCTGGATGTCGAGGGTGAAGGGCTGGACTGAAACTTCGTCGGCCCCCACCCTTTCATACTCGCTCTTGAGGAATTGTCCTGCCTTGTTTGCACCGCCCCGGGCATAGCCGCGGCCATGATACTTCAGGGCTGAAAGTTCCTTTACTAAGCTTTTGTAGTGCTCCAAGTCCTGAGCACCTGCCTGCACACAAACAGCAAGCATAATTAATAATAGTTTCTTCATAGTATAGTATAGTATCTTATTTTCTTATTTTCTTATTTTCCTATTGTCTAATTCCCCTTAACCTGATGCCAGCCTTGCTCCAATTTCTTCGTTTTTCCATTAGGGAAGACGACCTCCGCCGTACAGCCTTCAGGTATGAGGGTCGAGATTTCCATCTGTTTCCCTTTCTTCTGGATGCTTACGGTAATTTTGCCGCTGACGCTCTCGATGGTGCAAGAAGCCTCTTTCAGATATCCCAGTTGGGGGCGGATGCGGAAGGTCTTGAACCCGGGCGAAGTCGGCTCGATGCCACATACCTTCTGGCTCAAGATGGTCAGGGGGCCGCCACTCCACCCATGATTGTACGTTCCCCAGCAAGAGTTGACCATCGGTTCGCCCGGCTTGGGCTTTGTTCCCTCGGGCATCCAGTTTTCTGGTAATGTGGTCAGTCCGGGGAAATCCAGCATAGGTTTGTAGCGCTTGCGTATGCGGTCCAATCCTTGGCTGGCAGCATTCATCTGGAACAAGGCTTCCAGCACATATTTCTCCATATATGGACTGGCGTGGTATTCTTTCGTCAGGCATTCGGTCAGAGCTTTGTATTTATCTTCCGATGCCAATCCCGACACGACAGCAAGGGCATTCCCACGGTCGTCGGTCTCGCCAGTATAGTCGGGCGAACGGTACACGCCATCCTTCCAAAACCGCTTGTCGAAGCTGTCTGCCATCCTTTTCAACATGCCATCTATCTGAGCCACATCATTCGCTTTATCAAGAATCTTCGCGAGTTCAAGTTCACCCTTCAGAGCCAAATAATACCAGCAGTTCTGCAATAGAAGTTGGTCTATGTTCTCACCCCAATCGCCCCAGAACCAGTCACCCCGACGCAGGATGACAAGACCGTCGGCATCTGTCTGCCAAACATCATGCAGATAACGATGCAGACGAGCATAATGTGTCTTGGCAATTGAGAAATCACCCGCATAGAAGCATTGGGTATAGATGCCGTACCATCCGCAAGTGGCCAGAATCTGCGAGGGCAGTTCCTTGTTCCAGTTTCCAGCTGGAACGGGCGAGTACATGACGCCATCTGCTCGCTGCCAGTTGAATAGTTCATTCAGTCCCTTGAAGCCCATCTGTGCGCCCTCGGGACTGAGAGCGTAATAAGCCTCGCCCAACTCGTTCACAGCATCGCCCCACCATTGTCCTCGCTCGCGATCGGGACAGTCCATGAAGTTGTCCCTCATCGTGATGTAAAGGGTGCGTTGGGCACGAAGCCACAATTCGTTGAAGAACGGGTCGTTGCAACGGAAAGGTTCCACGAAGTCGCATCCATAACCCGTCTCGCGGAATTTCACCTCTTCCATCTCCACGCCCTTGGGCAGGATGTACCACACCTCGTGACCATTGAACCATCCGAAGTTCTCGTACTCCTGCTCGCCCTTGCGGGTAATGTACTCGCATCGGGGAGTGGCCGAGCCGCCTATCATGTGGACGTCTGTCTGAATCTTGACGAGCAGGCCCTCGTCGGACGACTCGAGCCGCATATAAGGGGTACATTGACAGTTGTAGGGCAGACGACAAACCAAGGTGTCGCCGCGTTGCTCCGTGCTTACGTATTCCCGGAGCCCAAGGTCTTTCCATTGTGGAATAGGTCGCTTCACCAGTTTTCCCAAAGCACAATTCTCCACATCAACTGGCAGCACTTCTTCCAGACCGTATGTGTAGCTGTTTTTGTACCATCCCTGTTCCTCCCTCCGCGCATCAAACCGGATATTGCTCTCGGAGATGCGATAGTTGGGTTTGGGCTCGTCGGTTTCGCCATAAGCACCATAAACGGCGCCTCGCCACGATTTGTCGGAACAAATGTCCACGCCCTCCGCCCGAGCATCGAACAGCAAGCCAGCCGTTCCGCTGTTGACATGACTGAAACCATTCAGCCCGAAGTACCAAGTCAGCACGGCTATCAGGTTCTCGCCAGGCTTCAGATAGGGAGCTATTTCCACCTCGTCATAATAACTGCTGTTTGGAGCCGGGCCGCGTTTCAGTCCGCCCTCGAAGACAACCAGCTGCTCGTTGATATAGAGCCAGTATTTCGAGTCCGTCGCTATCTTTGCCTTTACCGATGCCGGCACTTTCTCGACGTTTGCCTTCTTGCGCCAAAGCATCCAGGTGTTGGGGCGGCTCTGATGATGCTCCAACGTCAGGTACTGTCCTTTCCATTCCTCGGCCTGTCCCAAAGCGGGAATCATGATGATAAATGCCAGTAAAAAATGTCTTAAGCGGGCCATAACCTATTACATAGTTGATATTCTGCATGCAAAGATACAAAAGAAATAAGAATTACGAATGAAGAATCAAGAATTATTTCGTATCTTTGCATCCAGGAACGGAACAACTAACAATTTATTATTGAATCATGACAGAAAGGAAACTGCGAATGGGCATGATTGGCGGCGGAGGAAACGCCATGATAGGCCCCATCCATCTGCGCGCAGCATTGATCGAAAACGATATCGAACTCGTATGCGGTTGCTTCAGCCGCAACTACCAGACCTCGCTCTCTACGGGACTGGCTTGGCACATCCCAAGCGAGCGCATCTATCACGACTATAAGGAGATGCTGGAGAAAGAGGCCGCCCTTCCCAAAGGGGAGCGTATGGACTTCGTGACCATCGTGACGCCCAATAAGGTGCATTACGAGCAAGCCGCTCTGGCGCTCGACCTCGGGTTCGACGTCGTGCTGGACAAACCGATGACCTTCTCGCTGGAAGAGGCCTTGAAGCTGCAAGAAAAGGTGGAGCGGACGGGCCTGACGCTTGCCCTCACCCACACCTATTCGGGCTATCCTGCCATCAAGGAGATGAAAACGCGCATTGCCGAGGGTCAGCTAGGCAAGTTGCGCCGCGTTTATGTGGAATATACACAGGGCTGGCTCTCTCAGCGCATCGAGTTGGAGGGCGGCAACAATGCCGGCTGGCGCACCGACCCCAACCAGTCGGGCAAGGGAGGCTGCATCGGCGACATCGGCACCCATGCCTGGCACCTATCGGAGTACGTGACGGGCGAGAAGGTTGTGGAGCTTTGTGCCGAACTCAACACGTTCGTCGATGGACGCCTCAACGACGACGATGCCGCGGCTTTCCTGCACTTCACGAACGGCGTGCGCGGCGTGCTGCATGCCACTCAGATTGCTGCTGGCGAGGAGAACAGGCTCTCCATTCGTGTTTATGGCGAGAGGGGCGGCCTGGAGTGGCACCAGATGGAACCCAACACGCTGATAGCGCGCTGGGCCGACCGTCCCACGGAACTGATCCGAACGGGCAACGGCTATATGTGCGACCTGGCAAAGTGGAACACACGAACCCCAGGCGGGCATCCCGAGGGCTACATCGAGGCCTTTGCGAACATCTACCGCAACTTCGTCAAGACCGTCCGCGCCAAAGCGAAGGGGGAGACGCCTTCGCCCGAGAGTCTGGACTTCCCGAACGTCTACGACGGCGTTCGCGGCCTGCAGTTCATCGAGACAATGGTAGCATCCAACCAGAGCAAAGAGTGGATAAAATGGATGAGTGAATAAGCTTCATTTCGGCTCCACATGCACCACCACATGCGTTTCCTCGCCGTATTGTCGCCTTAGCAAGTCCTCTATCGCCGTGGCCTTGTCGTGGGCTACAAGGAGCGGGACATTCCCGTCCATCAGGATGTGCAGCTCGATGGCATAGTGGTTGCCTATTCTGCGAGTCCTCAGGTCGTGAGGCTCCTCCACGCCCTCCACCGAGCCGGCCAACTGCAGAATCTCCTGCTCCACCGCGTCGGGGAGCGACTGTTCTGTCAGGTCGCCGATGCCGCCGCGCAGTAGGTTCACCGACACTCTGACGATGAACAGGCCCACCACGATGGACGCCAAGGGGTCGAGCACCGCCCATTTCTCCCCGAAGAAGATGGCACCGCCGATGCCCAATGCCGTGCCTACGGACGAGAGGGCGTCGCTCCTGTGGTGCCAGGCATTGGCTTCGAGGGCCTGCGACTTCAGCACGACCGACTGCCGGAGCGTGTAGCGGAAGATGCTTTCCTTCAGGGCGATGGACACGAGCGCTGCCCAGAATGCCAGTCGCCCCGGCACTGCCAGCTGTTCTCCCCTCGTCCAGACGAGCACCTTCGCCAGTCCGCCATAGACGATGCCAAGGCCGACGGCGAAGAGCACAAAGCCCACGACGACGCCCGCCAAGGTTTCATACTTGCCGTGACCATAGTCGTGGGTCTTGTCCTGAGGCTTCTCGCTGATGTGGACGAAGAGGAGCACGACGGCATCCGTCACGGCATCGGAGAGCGAATGGACGGCGTCGGCCACCATCGCAGCGCTTCCGGCCACAATGCCTGCCACGAACTTGAAGGCCAGCAGCAGCAGGTTCATCGCACCGCCGCAGAGGGTCACCCGGTAGATTCTCGCGCTCCTGTTCATCATGGGTCATGCTTTCTCCGGCACAAAGTTACAGCTTTTTCTTGACATTCGCACGCACAGAGCATACAATTTTTCATTTTTCATTTTTAACTTTTCATTTTTATCCGTACCTTTGCACCCCGAAATGCAACAGACCCGCCACATACTTCCACTTCTGCCGGCACTTTTTGCCCTGCTGCTGACCGTTTTTCATGGCGTGCAGAGGGATGAGTCCGTGCCTGCCGGAAACGGCGTCGGCGAGTGGGAGTCCGCGCTGACAGCGGCCAAGCACCATGTGCCAGAGGCCACGCTGACCGATGCCGCCGGGCTCTACCGCATTTGCAGTTCGCGGCCCCAGCGTGTCGTCCCCACCTACGGTGCAGGTTCGCAGAGGACATCAGGCTCGGCTTCTGCCGCTGCCAAAAGGCATAATGTTTCACTCCTTAAACTCTGCTACGACTGCAGATGCCGACGCGAGACGGCGCCCTTCTGCACGTCGGCCTCAAGGCACTACTACGTCATTGCCCTGAGGCACATTCTTTGTTGAGGAAGAAGATGTTACATCGTGGCTGCATTGCAGTAGGCAAAAGCAAGGCATCCACAAATCCACCGGGGAAACCTTCATGAGGATTTCACCAAATCCACACGAGGATTTCGCTAAGCCTTCACGAGGATTTCGCCAAACCTTCACGAGGATTTCGCAGACGCATCACGTTTAGTTGGAAAACTAAGCACGTTAAATTGGCCAACTAAACACGTTAAATTGGCCAACCAAACACGTTGCGTTTGCAAGCCCTCCCTACACCCTCACATTTCAATACATTAACATCACAACATCTTAACCTAACAATTATGTCAAGTTTCAAGAATCTGGAGATGGCCTACGCCGTTTCCGTACATCCACATATCACAATCAAGAAGTCGCTTTTCCAGACCAAAGTCATCTACACTCCCACCGAAAGTCCCGTCCGGCCCATCATCCAGGAGTACACGCCAACCGAAGGCAGTCGCCTCCTGAGCCTTCTCGACATGCCGAAAGACAAGCTCCTGGCGGAACTCAAGCAGAAGGGAGCACCCGCCTCGGGCAGCAACGGACACTATCACCTCGAGGCCTGCCTGAGCGACGACCGCCAGTTCTGCGCCATCCAGATGTTCCGCTACGGCGACTTCTGCTACAATGCCATCGGCGAGACGCGTTTCTACGAGGGCGACGACGCTAAAACAATCGCACAAATCCTATAATCATGAGTACACTGACAATGACCATCTTCGGCGCTTTCTGCGTCGGCTATCTCCTCATCGCCCTCGAGAGCGTCACTAAAATCAACAAGGCTGCCATCGCACTGCTGATGATGGCCGTGACGTGGACCCTCTTCATGATTGACCCCGCAGGCTATCTGTCCGTCGCCGACAGACAGGCTGCCGCGGCCGGCGCAAGCGTGATAGAGCAACACCTGGGCAGCACTTCCACCACGCTCTTCTTCCTCATGGGAGCCATGACCATCGTGGAACTCGTCGACCAAAACGGCGGCTTCAACTTCGTGCGCACCTCGATGCAGACGCACAGCAAGCGGGCGTTGCTCTGGCGCATGGCGTTCATGACCTTCTTCATCTCGGCCATCCTGGACAACCTCACCACATCCATCGTGATGATCATGGTGTTGAGGAAACTGGTTTCAGAGCAGAAGGATCGCATCGTCTATGCCTCGCTCGTCATCATTGCAGCCAACTCGGGCGGTGCCTTCTCGCCCATCGGCGACGTCACGACCATCATGCTCTGGAACAAAGGCGTCATCACCGCCCTCGGCGTAGTGGCAAAACTGCTCGTGCCGGCACTGGTTTCGATGATGTTGCCTGCCTATCTGCTCTCGCTCACGCTGAAGGGACAGCTCAACTATGAAGCCGAAGTGCCCGTAGAGACCAGTGCAGGCGGCCTGACGGAAAGGCAGAGGAGAATCATCTTCTTCCTTGGCGTGGGCGGACTCATCTCGGTTCCCTTCTTCAAGGGACTCACAGGGTTGCCTCCCTTCGTAGGTCTGCTGCTCGTGCTCGGCCTGCTCTGGACGGTGACGGAAGTCTTCTATGCCAACCCCAACATGCAGGACGAAGACAGCGCCATGCAGAAGCGCGTGACGGATATGTTGCGACGCATCGACATGTCCACCATCTTGTTCTTCCTCGGAGTTCTGATGTCTGTGGCCTGCCTGCAGACGGTGGGCGTGCTCACCACACTGGGCGAGGGGCTGAACACTGCCTTCCGCGGCAACTGCTACCTCACGACAGGCATCATCGGCGCACTCTCTTCCATCGTCGACAACGTGCCTCTCGTGGCCGGCTGCATGGGCATGTATCCCGTGGCCGAAGTGGGCGACCTGGCCGTCGACGGCAGTTTCTGGCAACTTCTCTCCTACTGCGCAGGCGTGGGCGGCTCAATGCTCATCATCGGCTCGGCAGCAGGAGTGGTCGTCATGGGACTGGAGAAGATCACCTTCGGCTGGTACATGAAGCACATCTCATGGCTTGCCTTGGCCGGATACCTCGCGGGAATATTCTGCTACTGGGTGGAGGAAAGCCTCATCTGCTAATCTCGCGCACATGACTTTCACTACAGAAAACTTCCTCTTCCTCGATGCAGTGCTCATCCTGGCCAGCATCGTCATCAGCAAGTGGGGCTACCGTTTCGGCATCCCCACCTTGCTTCTTTTCCTCTTCACCGGTATGCTCTTCGGCACCGACGGGCTTGGACTGGAGTTCAACAGCCACGAGGATGCACAGCTCATAGGCATGTTGTCGCTCTCCGTCATACTCTTCTCCGGCGGCATGGACACGAAAAGGCGCGACATAGAACCTGTGGTGGGACAGGGACTGACGCTCTCCACGGTGGAAGTGCTCATCACGACGGCCGTCACCGGACTGCTCATCTACTACCTCTCCATGTGGACAGACCTCGACATCGGCCTGTCCCTGTGTCCTGAGCCACACGACCAGACCCTTCATCCCTGCCCGCAGAAATACATAAACAAACGGATTTGACGGATTCTTCGCTGTTTTATTCACCACTAATTACACGAATTGAACGAATTTTCTTCGGGGTTTTCCACAACGGATTGAACGGATTAAACGGATACTCCATGATATTTTTAACCACGAATTACACGAATTGAACGAATTAGGACGGCTGATTGTTCTTTCATCGAAGTCTGTTAAGGTCGTTTTTCGCTGTCTTTCTGCTGGATTTGCTGCACGGCGATGCCAAACACTGCACAGGATGTCCATTGCTTCATCATGATGCAGCAATTGCTTATACATGATGCAGCAATTGCTTCATGATGATAAAGCAACAAGAACCCTGTACCGTTCTACACGACACCAACATGGGAAAACACAAACAGCACGCGGAATTTTCCACAACGGATTACACGGATTTCACGGATACAACACGATACTTTCCACCACGAATTACACGAATTGCACGAATTGTACGCGGAAACTTTAACAACGGATTACACGGATTTTACGGATACGACACGATTTTTTCTACCACGAATTACACGAATTGCACGAATTGGCTACGCCCTTAGAGAGCATAGATCATTCGTGCAATTCGTGTAATTCGTGGTTAAAGATAACTCCTAAAACCGCGAAATCCGTTGTCGTTAGCTACGACGTCCTTACTTCCATTCACGGACGCGATGCGTCACGTCCCTACAAGTATATATGTTATATATATAATAATGTATATCCCGGGCAGGCATCAGATGCCAAGCTTCTGACGGATGTCCTGCGGAATGGCGTTCTTGTTGATGACGATGTTCATGGTCTTGTAGGCGGCATAAGCCTGGCTGACATACCAGAAGCCCTTGAAGGGACCGCTCTCGCCCCATGAGTTCTTCATCATGAAGTACTCCTTGCCGTACTGATCCTTGGCGATGCCATAGATTTGCATACCGTGGTCGTCGGTCGTTTCCCAATTGTCGTATGCCTCCTGACGCATCTCCGGAGTGATTTCCTTCTCTGCATTAGCCTTGACAATCTCCACGTTCTCCGATGCTTTCTCACCTGTCCAGCGTGCCTGGTCGCTGCCTACGCCGGCCTTGAACTTGGTGTCGGGCACCATGGCAACACTTTTGTTCTTGCCACTGCGACGGCTGAAACCGTCCTCGCTCACGTCGGCTCCCCATGCAAATGTCCAGCCATTCTTGACGGATTCATACATGACGCGCATCAGGTCGTCGAGCGGAAGATTGTAACTACTTGCCCAGCGCCAGTTGTCTTCTATCTCGAGGATGAAGCTGCTCCAGTAAGGATGATGCGTATAACTGGTGAGGCTGACGTAGTCTTTCGGGTCGAGCTTGAGGTAATCCTTGACGAAACTTTGCGGTGTATAATGGTTGCCTTTGTAGTCAAACTCAGTGGGGCACTCGCCGAAGTAGCCGTCGAGCATCGTCTGAAGGGCGGACTTCCATGCCTTCGGGTAAATCTTCTTGGCACTGCTCTTGCTGATGCTTTGCAGATAAGCCGTCATGGGTGGGAAGAACTGACCGAAGTTGAAGAGCGAGTCGCCGTATTCGGTGAAGGGATAAGGCATGATGCCTTCGGGAATGAGGCCGTTGTGCTCCATGCAGTAGATGGCATCTTCGAAGCTACCACCCTGGCTGAAGCTGGCATCGCCGTGTGTGCGGACATGCTTGTCGGCACGGTCAACGTAGGTCTTGCTCACGAGGAACGACTCGCAGAGGTCGAGGTCTTCCTTCAACGCAGGGTTTTTCTTGATGGCTTCGCTCTCGAGGAAAGCCAACGAAGAATAAGCCCAGCAAGTGCCCGAGCTGTTCTGGTTCTTGATGCTTGTCACGGGGTTCTCGATGATGGTGGTGAAGATGAGCGAGTCCTTGTCGGCTTCCTTCTTCTTGTCCTTAGCAGTTGCAGGCATCACGAGCAATGCCACTGCAACAAATGCGATGAGTTTTTTCATTTTATTATTATTGAATTTTATGATTTTGTATTTTGAATTTATCAATTTTGGATCAATAAGGAATCCTGTCTTTGCCCAGGATTCGGCAGCCATCCTTCGTGATGAGGATGTCGTCTTCGATGCGGATGCCGCCGAAGTCCTTGTAGGTCTCGAGCCCCGCGAAGTTGAGGAACTCGGCACAATGTCCTTTGCTCCGCCACTCGTCGATGAGGGCTGGAATGAAGTAGATGCCGGGCTCGTCGGTCACGACAAAGCCTTCTTGCAGACGACGCCCCATGCGAAGGCTGCAAGTGCCAAACTGTTCGAGATTAGGCCGAACCTCATCGTCGAAGCCGACGTAAGTCTGTCCGAGACCTTCCATGTCGTGAACGTCCATGCCCATCATGTGGCCGAGGCCATGGGGCATAAACATTGCATGAGCGCCCTGCCGTACAGCTTCGTCCGTATCGCCCTTCATGAGACCAAGCTCTTTGAGGCGTTCCGTCATGAGACGGCATACACCGAAATGTACGTCCCACCACTTCACACCCGGTGCAGCAAGCGTTAGGGCATAGTCGTGACAGTCCTTGACAATGCTGTATATTTCCTGCTGACGCTGTGTAAACTTGCCGCTGATGGGCGTGGTGCGTGTGTTGTCGCTGCAGTAGTTTTCGTTAGTCTCTGCACCTGCATCGACAAGAAGCAAGCGTCCTGCCTCGAGAGGACGAGGGCTGGGATAGCCATGCATGATTTCGCCGTGCATTGTGACGATACTCGAGAAGCTCACCTTGCAGCCGCGGCTGCTGGCAATACCTCCTATCCTGCCTGCAATCTCTTGCTCCGTCACGCCTTCGCGACACATTTCGATGGCGGTGGTATGCATCTCGTAACCGATGGCGCAGGCACGCTCTATCTCTTCTATCTCGCCTTGGCTCTTGACGGAACGTAAGTCGACAATGGCCTTGATGAGCTTGATGCTGGCTGCTTCCCGCTGACGTGACGGGTGGATGCCGAGCATGTCCATGAGCTGAATCATGTGGTCGTGGCGATAAGGCGGCAGGAAGTGGATGGTCTGACCGCTGGCCTTGGCTTTCTTCACGAAGTCCGAAAGCGACCGCATGGGCATGGTCTTCTCGACTCCAGTCTGTGCGGCCATGTCTGCCACGCTGTCCACTGAGCCGTACCAGACGATGTCGTCTATGTCGATATCGTCGCCGACGAGGTATTCTTGGTTGTTGTCGATGTCGATGATGCCAGCCAATCCTTCGCGGTGTTGCCCGAAGAAATAGAGGAAAGAGCTGTCCTGACGGAAGCGATAGGCGTTGTTTGGATAGTTGGCAGGCGAATCGTTGTTGCCCATGAGCAGTATGATGCCCGAGCCAACCTTGTCCCTGAGCTGCTTTCGCCGCTCGGTGTAAGTGCTTTTATCGAATAACATCTTTTTGAATTTACTATTTGACGATTTACGATTTACTATTTATTAACGATTTTATTATTGGGTAATTTTATTCCCCCTAAAGGGGGTTAGGGAAATTTACTATTTAACTATTTACGATTTACTATTTATTTACAATTTTATTATTGGGTAATTTTATTCCCCCTAAAGGGGGTTAGGGGGTCCTTTTGTTGACCTATTTTGCAGTTTTGATACGTTCTGCCGACTGACGGATGACGAGGAGTGTGGTGGAATCGGAGGCGAAGACGGCGTTGAGGCCTTGCTCTTCCTGCGAGGGGTCGCCCACATAGTCGTCCCATCGCTGCCAGCGTCGGTGCTGAGGCTGTGCGTATCCGCCCCAAGCCCAGAAGAGGCATCCCTGAATCTTATCGCCGCCCAACTGCGAGAGGACGTAGGCATAGTAGCCATCGCGCCCCGTCGTGGGCGAACCAGGCTCGATGCGATAGCCGTCGCGGGGGTAGCCGAACTCCTCCAGGACGATGGGTTTGCCCAAACCTTCCACAGCCTGATGGCAGGCATCGATGTAGGCGGAGGTTCTTTGGCAAGCGTTGATGAGGCTGTCCACCGTGGAGGTGGCGCCGTTGCGGGCCAGGCCTACCTCGAGCGGACCGCTGGCCGGACCGAGCCAATGCCAGTTGTAGGGCCAGATGTGGATGCAGACGTAGTCGATTTCGGGGAAGGCATGTACCTGTCGGAACAGGTCGGGGTCTTGCTCACAGCCTTCGATGCCTTCGCTACCCGTGGTGACGAGGTGGTTGGGGTCGAGGCTCTTGATGAGCTTGGCCTGCTCCTCCACCCATTGGGCGAAGCAGGCTTTCGTCAGGGAGTCGCGGGCGAAGGCACGGGGTTCGTTGGCGAGTTCCCATGCCATGATGGCGGGCGACTGGCTGTAGGGCTTGCCGGTGACGGTGTTGACGCGCGAGACGATAGTGCGGACGTGGTTGGCTGCCATCTCCTTTGCCTTGTCGTTCCTGACGAACTGGCAGTGGTAATTCTGTGCAACGGTCCAGTCCGACCAGTCGGGCACCGGGCCGCATCCTGCCCATTCGAGGTAGGCTCCGTAGCCACCGCTCCATTCCCATGCGTTGTTGAGAAAGAGGACAGCGGTCATCTGGCGTTTCTCGAGCTCGGCAATGAGGTAGTCGAGGCCCTGGAGGAGCGTGTCGTTATAGACGCCGGGCTGTGGCTGGAGGACGGGCAGGACGTGGGAGCTGACCGTGTCTGGCCCTTCGCCCGAGGCGAGAACGCGCACGTTGGTGATGCCAACCTCCTGCATGAGGTCGAGCTCCCGGCTGAGTCGTTCGCGGTTGCCGCCTTGGCCTTCGCTGGCGAGGACTGCGCCGTACCAGAAATTGGTGCCGACGATCTTGTACTCTGCGCTGTCGCGATAGAACTTACCGTCGCGGACGGTGACAAACGTCGAGGTGGGTTCCGGCTTATCTCCCTGGCAGGCTACGATGGCGGCCAAGGCGATGAGGGCACAGAAAAGGAGCCCCCTCCCCGCTCCCCCTTTGGGGGAGTGCAAATGATGGTTTAGCATATTGGTTATTTCGATTTTGATTTCGTTCAGACAAGTCCTCCCTCAAAGGGGGAAATAGAGGGGGCTTTCAGATGATAATCTTGCTCTTGTGGTAGTTGTCGCGGAAGGCTGTGGGCGAGCAGCCCTTCTTCTTCTTGAAGATGCGGTTGAAGTTGCTGATGTTGTTGAAGCCGCAGCTATAGCAAATCTCGGCCACGTTGGTGTGGGAGTCCACGAGCATACGGGCGGCATGGCCCAGGCGTATGTCGATGATGTAGTCGGATACGGTCTTACCCGTCCGCGTTCTGAAGAAACGTGAGAAGGCCGCGGGCGTCATGCCAGCGATGTCGGCAAGGGTCTTCAGGCGTATTTCCTTGCGGAAGTTCTGGTCGATGTGTTCCTCCACGGCGCGTACGCGGCGGCTCTCCGGCGTGTTCTTCACGTTGGCAAACGACTTGCTGGCCAACAGGTGGTAGCTGTCCTGGAGCGAGAGCTCGTAGAGAATCTCGAGGAGCGAGAGCATCCTGTAGAACCCTGGCTGAGCCGAGGTGATGCCCGTTATCTTGCCGTACAGCTCCATGATGGCCGGCAGCTCGAAGGCCACGCCGCGCTTGGCGTTCTCGAAGAGGACGCGCAGGCTGGAGAGCTGGTTCTTCTGGAGGAACTGGTCGCCGAGCAGGTCGGGAGGGAACTGGATGGTGATTTCATGGATGGAATGGCTCTGGCAATCGTACTGGTCCCACATGTGCTCCAGCCCGCTGCCTACGAGCACAAGGTCGTACTTGCCGAGCACCTCGATGCTGTCTCCCACGATGCGGCGTGCGCCGTCGCAGTGCTCCACGAAGTTCAGTTCCATCTCCTCGTGCTTGTGCAGGGGATAGGTAAACGAGTCCTTGTCGCGGTCCACCATCAGGAAGCAGTCCTTCTCGCCGAGGGGTGTGACTTCTGTGATAGCTTTGTCTGTCATATTCGGTTTAGTATAGATTAAGGTTAGCTTTAGTTTTGCGCCACAAATTTACGATTTTTCAGCCAAACATACAACTTTTGTCGCCAGGAATGTTCTAAAATTTCTAATCCGAAGGCATTTCCGTTCTCCCGAAACCATTCATCATCATGCGGAAAAATCATTACATAAAAACGCCGAATGGAGCGTCGTTCCAGCCGACGCGCCGCGTCTCTCCTGCCGGAACTCTGCATCCTTGCAGCCGGAATTCTGCATCCTTGCAGCCGGAGTCCTGCACCTCTCCTGCCAGTGCTCCACAGCGTTTTTGCCCAAACTCTTTGCTTTGTTTATCCGAATGCTGGAGTATTCCTGCACAATTTTATCCTTTTCGCCAAAGACAAGACTTCCCAACGCATTGAAAACCACCAGCCCTTCGATTTCAGCCCGTTTCTCGCCTCTTCCGGACAAACACACTGCCGCACCGAAAACAACGCCTCAGCACACGAAGCCTTCGGAAGAATCATTACAAAAACCCGATAAAAACAAAGCCGCGCCGCTCCCCTCGACATCGAGGCGAATGGCGCGGTCCGGGCAATCCTTGTTCATTCTCTATTGCTGTCCGCTGAAAGAAGACGCACCGCGTGTAGGGACGCGCCGTGGCGCGTCCGCATTTACTGCGAAAGAACGGAGGAGGAGAGTGTGCAGGGGATTGGCGGACGCGCCACGGCGCGTCCCTACAGGCAAAACGTGTCATGCCACATCTTATATGAATAAAGACATTTGTTTCCGCAAAAAATGGCGTGTTGCTTAGGAACCTACAAACAAAATCAAACTAAAGTGCTGCGGAATCTATGGTAAAAAGAAAAATCCGAACTGCCAAGCAAATCGGATTATTTCTTCGCGGACGGCCTTTCGTCCTCTCAGGGCAGGCGCATCACGCCGCTGGCGGGGCGACCGGCAAGGAGTTCGCGCTTCATGTAGTCCATGTAGGGCGCGACGTGCTGGAAGAAGATGCGGTAGCCGGCACAAAGATAGTTGAGCCCCGGCTCGCCGTCGGCCGTGCGGAGAAAACGCAGGCGCGGGCATTCGCCGTGGCAAGCCTTGAGCCATTCGCACTGACGGCACTGACGCGGCAGGGCATCCCTCTTGAGTTGGCTGAAACGGGCCTGCTTCTGTCCGTAGAGCATCTGTGGCAATCCGTGCGTCAGGATGTTGCCCAGCTTATACTGAGGAAAGACAAAATGGTCGCAACTGTAGACGTCGCCGTTGGCCTCCATGACGGCTGCGTGGCCACACTCCTCGGCATAGACGCAGACACCGGGCGGCACGCCCATCCATCCGGCAAGCGTCGCGTCGAAGAGCTGCACGAACACCTCGCCGACGTCGCGTTTCACCCATTCGTCAAAGATGGCTGTCATGAAGCGTCCCCACTCTTCGGGTCGGATGCTGAAGGGCGCGATGGGACAGTCCTCGTCGAAGACTTGTGCCAGATGACGTCCGTCGCTGTGCGGCTTCAGGCGCTCCACCACGGGGCTTATCTGCAGGAATTTGCAGCCAAGCCCATCGCGCAGGAAGCGGTAGAAGCCCAGCGGGTCCTGCGCATTGAAGTGGTTGGCCGTAGCCATCGCGTTCCATTCTACATTATATTTATTTAGGAGATTGATGCCATCCACCACCCTTTCCCACGTCGGCCTGCCCTGTGCATCGCGCCGGTAGGCATCGTGTCCGTCGCGGGTGCCGTCGATGCTGATGCCCACGAGCCAGCCTTCGTCGTGGAGGAACTCGCACCACTCGGGCGTGAGCAGCAGTCCGTTCGTCTGAATGCTGTTGCTGATGCGCTTCCCTCGCCCGTAGTGCTGCTGCAACCGCACGGCCTGCCTGTAGAAAGAGAGCGGCCTGAGCATGGGTTCGCCGCCATGCCATGTGAAGAGCACGTCGGGTGTCTGCTGCAACTGAATGTAGTCGCGCACGAAGCGTTCGAGAAGTTGGTCGGACATGACCGCCCCGCCGTCCGCCGTCATGTGCTGTTTCTCCAGATAATAACAATACTCACACCGCAGATTGCACGAGGCTCCTGCAGGCTTGGCCATCACATATAGCGGACGGGCGAAGGGATAGGCAGTACTCATAGTATCTTCTTCGAGAGATAGCGAACAGGATACCATATCGCAAGCCAGCCCACGGCAAGAACCGTGACGAGGACAAGCAAGATATCAGTGAGGTAAACGCTCACAGGGTAAGCCTCGATGATGAAGTTCCCCTCAGTGTCGCCCATCGTGACGATGCTGTATTCCTGCTGAACCCAACAGAGTACGCCGCCAAGCACAAGGCCGAGCAACGCACCGGCCAGGCTGATGAGGAAACCCTCAAAGCGGAAGATGGTGCAAATCTGGCCGTCGTTTGCCCCAAGGCTTCGCAAAGTCTGGATGTCCTGCCGTTTGTCTATCATCAACATCGAGAGCGATCCGATGATATTGAAGCAGGCCACAAGCAAGATGAAAGAAAGGAAAACGTAGGAGATGAGCTTCTCCACACGCATCACCCTGAACACATCGCTCTGCTGCTCAAAGCGGTCTTCCACCTTGAAGCGTTCGCCAAGCTCCGACTTCAACTGCTGTTTGACCTTTTCCGCAGGCACATTTTCCTTAAGTTTCAGCTCTATGGCCGAAACCCTTCCTTCTCTCTCAAAAAGCTTTTGGGCAAAATGGAGACTGGTGAGAATGTAGTTGGCATCATACTTGGCTTGTTGCACCATGAAGACAACGCCCGGGCTCTGCAACTCGTCGTGATTGAACGAAGAAAGCGGATTGCCTATGTTCACACGCTCACCAGGCTTCGGGGCATACACCTGCAGCGGGTTCTCGAAGAAGGCCTGCAGTCCGAGCTGCTGGGCAAGCTGAATGCCGAGGATACCGTACTCCAGGACATCGGCATGAAGGCAGAATGTTCCGTCGCCATAAAGGATGTCCTCGATGTGACCCTGCTCCGTGATGTTGTCGGCCACGCCTTTGATGGTCACCACCTGCTGCCGTCCGTCCTGAACCACAAGGGCCTGACCTTCGAGCACCGGTGTATAGACTTCCACCACGTCATTGGCTTTGAGCCGAAGCAACGCTTTGTCGTTCATGCTGACCGTCTGCCCGTCTGTCGGCATGACGCGCAGTTCGGGATCGAACGCCGTGAAGAGGTCGGCCACAAGGTCTTGGAAGCCATTGAAAACGCTCAGCGTCACCACCATTGCCATCGTTGCCACAGCCACACCAAGCACTGAGATGCCACTGATAATGTTGATGGCATGATGGCTCTTCTTAGCGAAAAGATACCGACGGGCTATGAACAATTCATAGTTCACTGCTTCAGCAATTCGTCGATATGTTCTACATAGTCGAGCGAATCGTCCACGAAGAACTTCAGTTCGGGGATGATGCGGAGCTGTTTACCCACACGGGTGCCAAGCTCATAGCGCACCTGTCGCTGGTTTGTGTTGATGTTCCCAACAATCTCCTCTGCCTTCTCGCTCGGGAAGACGCTGAGGTAGGCACGGCAGACGCTCAGGTCGGGACTGATGCGGCAAGCGCTTACGCTCACCAACACGCCGCGCATCCGGCTCGTTTGCTTCTGGAAAATGTCGCTAAGCTCTTTCTGTATGAGCCGAGCTATCTTGTTTTGTCTTGTTGTTTCCACCGTATATTTACCATTTAATCATTTACCTTTTGCCATTTTTACTTCTCCCTTTTCCGCGGGAGAGGGCTGGAGTGAGGTTTTTCTTCACTCTTCCATCTGAAACATTGGGTCCCAAGCGGGCAGGCGGATGGGCTTTTGCTTGAGCATGTCGAGCACAGAGGCTGGGCAATACTTGCGACCAACGACCACGCGGAACATATACTCTCTGAACCATTCGTCGGTCATGATAATGTAGCCACCCGCACCACTGTCCGAGCCCCAGCTGTTCTCCACCTTCCATTTCTTGGCTTTGCCATCGCCGTCGAGGTCAACGGCCATCAGCGTCATGGCATGAGTGCTGCCGCTGTCGAAGGTCTGGATGCGTTGCTTCTTGTTCATGCCGAAGGTGGTGCCGAGCAGACTTCCGTAGTCATAATTGCTGATGTCGGCGATGCCGGTGGTTCGGTCAAGGAACTTACCGACGTCGCAGCTGAAGTACATCTGGCAACTGTCCTTGAGCGAAGCGATAGCAATAGGCTCCAGCTCCTCGATGGGCAGGTTGACGTAGAGCCAATTGTGTCCGTCGTAGACATGACGGTCGTAGTCTATCTCATATACCTTATTGTATGGTCGGCTGGGATCGTTCATGAGCATGACGTAATCCTTGTTGAGGTCTTCGCCTTTGTCAATGCAATAAGTCCTGAAGAAGTCCAGGGGAGTGTAAGTCTTGCCCTTCCATGTGAACTGTTTAGGCGGCACGCCATAGGCCATGACGAGCATCCTGTAGACGGTTTGGAGTTGCTCCACCTTGAGTTGTTCGAGCTGTTTCTCGTTCAAGCCACTTTCGCTTTTCTCCCGAAGCGTGATGCCAAACTCGCGGAGCTTGCGCTTGAGGTGCCCACAGAACTCGCTGGTGCTGTTGCTGACGTAGGTCTCGGGCATCACATCTGCAGGCACCACGCCATACTTCGTGGCGAGGTCGGCCACACCGGTGTAGGTGCCGCCGTCGGAGAGCGGGTGCTGGAAGAGCCAACGCACCATCTCGTCGTCGATGGGCTGCTTCCTTGTGTCGATGATGCCTTGCAGGAAGAGGTTACTCTTCTCGAGCTGATCGAAGAAGAAAAGGTAGCCTTGGCTGAGCACGAAGTTCTTCTCGCCGAGTTTCTTCATGGCGCGACCGCGAAGCACGTTCAGCCCGGTGAAGAGCCAGCAACGCCCGCTGCTCTTTTGGTCCGTGATGCCCGTGTTCTTCACCTCCACGGAGAAGTTCATATCCTTCTTTCCTGCGTTCTCCTGGTTGACGGCCATCTTCTGGATGCCTACGTTGCTGATGGCGTTGCGGAGGGCCTTCTCCGTGGGAGTGCCTGTGTAGCTGCCCTCGAGCTTCTTCAGCACATCGGGCGTGATGTTTGTCTGTGCGCTCAACAGAGTGCATGAACACACGATGGCAAGACTCAAAATACCTTTTTTCATGACTTTTCTGGATTAAATTTGGTGCAAAGATACGAAAAATTTACGATTTGACGACTTACTATTTACTATTTATTTCACAAATTCGCAAATTCACAATTTCACAATTTCGGGCGTCGATGCCAGACGGGGGAGAAAAGCAGAAGCAGCATCGGGATGCCGTTAGATATTATTGTCGTCCGCAGAAAGAATACGGTTCGTCGGAGGAAAGTCGAGCTCGCCTGTAGGGACGCGCCTTGGCGCGTCCGCATTTGCTGAGAAGGTATGGCGGAGGGAAACGTGGCGCGTCCGCGTTTGCTGCGATAGGACGGCGGAGGAGATTGCCAACGCCCCTGCCTGCGATTGACATCTCCCCTGCCTGCAATTGGCATCCCCCCTGCCTGCGATTGGCATCGCCGCTGCCGGAGTTTGGCAAGCCGCTTACTTCACTATGACTTTCCTGCCGCCATGGATGTAGAGTCCGGCCTTCGTCGGCTTGCCGAGCTTGCGACCGCTCAGGTCAAACCATGCTCCCTCTCCCTCGGAGAGGGCTGGGGTGAGGCTTTCCACGCCAGTGATGAGGCCGTCGTCCTTGCCGCCTTGCAGGAAATAGAGGTTGTCCACGAAGAAGCCATCGCGGGGGGGTAATTTGTGCCTTATTGCCGCACGTTACGACCTCGCCGCACTGAGGCAGCGTGGCAGGAACGAAGGATTCTGTGGCGTACGGACACGGCATAAAGCACAAACTGTATAGCTATTCGCTGCAAGGTTACGCTTTTATTCCATACCCTCCAAGGGCTGTGCACAAAAACTTTCCCCAAAATTTCCCGCCGGAGGGAAACATTCCCCCAAAGGGGGAGCGGGGAAGGGGCTATTTCCCTTGCATGGACGCGGCCGCGGCCTGTGCCTGTGGCTCAGTATCTGAAGGAAATATAGACCCGGAAGCCGGTGAGTTTGGTGCTTTCGCGGTCGTCGCCGCCATAGCCAAGGAACTGCGGGAATTCATCGACCTTGCTCCAGCCGAAGCGAGACTCGATGCCTACGCCGATAAACTTGTAGGTGACCGACGCTCCGCCCACTAATCGCGTGGCATAGCCGAGGTCGTAGTGATTGTCGGCAGGGCAGTAGAGGGCAGAGAAGGTGGGTGCATAGCGGAAATAGGCGTTGACGTTGAGCCCGCTAATCGGTGTGAATGTGACGGAAGGGCCTACCTGCATGGCCGCCTCGGCGTGGTGGAAGGTCTCTCTGTCGACGATGGTTTCTACCTTATACTGTCCGTAGGTAAGGTCGAACCATGTGGCGTCGATGCCGAAGCGCAGGAACTTCAGCACAGGCTCCTTGTGCAGATAGAAGGTTTTGCCCACGTTCAGCGCAGCTCCCCACTTGCTCTTGAGCTGAGGGAAGTCGTCCTGATTGAGTTTCGACCGCGAGAAGCCGATGTTGAAGTATTTGTTGCGAGGCTTGTCGGCTTGGGCATTGTCCTCGCACCACGCTGTCATGCTGACGAACAGCAGGCTGAGCAGTAAACAAATCTTTTTCATAATTGTAGGTTTATAGGTTATCTCTTTTATTCTCTCTCTTGCCTTCTCCCCGATGAGCAAGCCTCTGCTTCGGCTTATCGGCTTTCAGTTTCACCCCATCAGATGTCGTCGAGCATGATGAAGGGTGCCCAGAAGTGCGGGTCGGGGTATGCGGCGCGGACGGATTGCTGTGCCTTGAGGAAGGCTTCGTGACGGGGCAGTCCGCCGAAGAGTCCTTGATAGAAGGACGTCATCATGAGCATTGTGGCGGCATCGCTGACGCTCCAGAGGCTCATGACGAGCGTGTGGGCCCCGGCCTTCTTGAAGCCTCGCTGCACGCCGAACACGCCGTCGTCCTGCAGCGTGCCCGTTCCCGTCTGGCAGGCAGAAAGGACAGTGAGCTGAAGGTGCTGGAGGTTGAGCTGAGAAATCTCCTGTGCCGTGAGGATGCCATCGTCGATGTCGGAAGGAAAGTCGGCCGGGCTTTGCAACTTGTTGTTGCATCCGGAGAAGAGAAGCCCTGAGTAGCAGAGCGGATCGGTGGGCATGGCATCGGCAGCCGCCGACGTCTTGAGCCAGTCGCCTGCATCGTTGTGCCCCACGGGATAGGAGAAGCCGTGGGTGGCGATGTGGAGCAATGCGATATCCTTGCCGCTGAGTCGCTTGAAGCTTTCCTCCGTGCCGCTGAAGCCCTCGCGCTTGGTGTAGTCCATGCCTGCATCGTAGAGCAGATGCTCGATGGCATCGGCCTCTTCCTTAGCGCCATGCAGGTTCTTGACGCTCGCCCCTCGTTCGGCAAGGTCGGTGATGGCAATGGAGTCGGCCACCATCTGTTCGGCGGCAAGGGCCAGGGTGTAGTCCTCGTCGTCGGTCACTTCGTCGTCAGCGATGTTGTGATATTCTCGCATCTGTGCGATGGACATGTCCTCATACTCCAGTCCGCCGTAGATGACGGCCTTTCCCTCTCCGAGCGGAGCAGGCTGCTTGGAGCGCTGGGCAAGGAGCTTGGTGGAAGAGAGGCGCGAAACGGTGAGCGAGTCGGCGATGCGTGTGCCTTCGTCGGAAACGGGCATATACTCGATGCCCCACTGATAGAAGAGTCCCGTCGGAGCAAAATATATGTGGCTGGCACCGTCGATGTGCGAGAGAAGCTGTCCCCAGACGAGCCTACCGAGCTTGGCGTCGTTGTAAATCCTGTTCTGCCATTCGGCCTTCGACAGCAGTTCGCTCACCGAAACGCCTGCCGGATAGCCCAGTTCCTCCATCTCGCTCCGGAAGAAGAGACGGCAGGCGCGAGGCGCATCCCACTCGGGTCGGAGGATGAGGGCGAGGTAGAGACGGTCGGGCTGCCCGCCGTAGGTGATGTCGGCCTCAAGAAATTCCACCGCCGCCTCGTCGGGAAGGAGTGCCCGGCGCACGGAGTCGGCCGTGAGGGAAAGGTTCTGTGTGAAGTCGCCGAACTCCTTGCACTGCCGCACGATGCCGTATTCGAGGTCGGCAATGCGGCGTTGCAGTCCGGCTATGCGATCCTGTCCCTCGCCACCCTTCGCCTCGTAGCATTGCTGAAGCTCGGCTCGCAAGGCTTGCAACTCGTCGTAACGGCCGAGGACTGCTTTGTCGGCCGACTGCTGGAGAAGCCTTCGGAAGTCAATCTCGCTGTTCAGCAGGATGCCTTTCGTGAAGAGTTGCGCATTATAGATGTCGGTGAGCAGGCGCGGCGAAGCCTCTTCGGGAGTCGTGGCAAAGAGTGGTGCTGCCTGATAAAGGTAGTTCTTGCCCTGCCAGTATAGCTCTCGCTGGCGTGTGGACTGGAATGAGAAGTTGTTGCGCACTTGCTTCGTCTGCATCGTGATGGCGCGGTGATAGTATTCGGCCACGCTGTCCATCTGTCCAAGCCTGTGATGATAGAGAGCAAGGTTGAAGAGTAGAATGACATTGTCTCCGTGTTCCGGCCCAAGGATGCCCGTCTGCAACTGGAGCGCCTCGCGAGTGATGTCGATGGCTTCTTTCGTGTGCCCCATGTCGCTTTGGCAAAGAGCGCGATTGCTGAGGATGCTGGCAAAGGCAGTCGAGGAGGAAAGGCCTGCGGTGCGGAGCAATGTGAGTGCATTCTGATAGGTCTCGTCCGCTTCGTCCAGTTTCCTCTCACGATGGAGGGCCAGCGCTTTCTGGTTGAGCGCGTCGGCTTCCGTCTGACTGTAGCCGCGTCGGTGGCTGAGGGCAAGCGAGAGGGCGGAAAGACTGTCGGCCCTTTGCTGCTGCCCGAGGTGGGTGTAGTAGCCGGCCAGCGTGGAGAGCATGAGAGCTTGCTGCAGGGAGTCGCCTCGTGCCTCGTAGCGCCTGAGGGCACGCTCTCCCCATTGTGCCGCCTCTTTGTAGTTCCCCATGTCGGCTTGCATGTGGGCTTGGGTGGCAAGGGTGTTGGCAAAGTTGAGAGTCGTAGTGTCGCTGACGCCTGCAAAGAGTCGCTCCTGCTGCTCGTGGGAGTATTCCTGTGCCTTGTCGCTACGTCCGAGTCGGGCATTGGTGGCCATGAGTTGCTGGAAACATCCCTGATAGACCTTGCCTCCCTCGCCTTCGGTCTGCAGGAGCAAGGGCTTGGCTCTCTCGTAGAGGCTGAGGGCTTCCTGATAGTGCTGCAGGTTGTAATGGCAGTCGGCGGCATTCTTCAGGAGGATGGCATAGTTGTGCTCTGTGGTAAGGTTAGCCTGTTCGTAGATGCCGGCGGCTTCTTCTGCATAGTCGAGTGCTTGCTGATGTCCGCCGGTGTTAGCCTCTGCCACGGATGCCGAGAGCAGGAAGTCGGCATAGCGAACGGGGTCCTTCTCGGCCACCTTCTTTGCTGACTTCTGCATCTGCTTTGCCAGCTTTTTAGTCTTGTCGTACTTGCCTTGGGCATTGTACGCTCCTATCATCCACGCTGCCACGGAGAGGTACTCGGGCGTGCCTTTCTCCACGCAGGGGAAGGCTTTCTCGTAGCATTCTGCCTCACGCTGTGCGTCGCCCTGTGCACCGCGAAACTTGTAGTAGACGGCCATCTGGCAGAGTGCCGTGGCATACCTGGCTTCTTCCTTTGCACCAAGATAGGCCTCGGCTGCTGCTTCCAGGTCGGCGATGGCTTGGTTGGTGTCCTGATTACGGAAGTGGTAGGTGCTGCGGTCGAAGTAGGAGTCGCCGATGCGTCGGTTGTCGCGGTTGGCACGACTGTCGAGCCTTGCTGCGAGCACTTCGTCCATGAGCTTCCGTGCCAGCAGATAGTCTCCCATGGCAGCCGCGGCACGTGCCTTGACATGCTTTGCCTCGGCATAGTAGAGCCCATAGCGAAAGCCGTCGGACGTGCAGAGTGCAAGATACCTATCGGCAAGCACTTCGGCCTCTTGCTGCTTGCCCTTGTTGATGGCTTCGAAGAGGTCGTGTGCCAGACTTTCCATTGCGTTTGTCACTTCCTGTGCTTGGAGCGACACGCAGGCGAGTGTCAGGAGCAGGATGGTGGCGAGGCGCTTCATCATGTTATTCTTTGTCCGTGCCGACGGAGTCTGTGTGTATCTCGCGGTCGATGGTTGCCACGCCGTCGGGAAGCTTGTCGCCCGAGGTGACGAGCTTTATGATGCCTCGGAGGGTCTTCTCGGGCACATTCTTCTTGCGGCTGCCGTTGAGGAGCTCGGCAAGGCTGTATGTGCCGGACTGCATGATGGTGTACTGACGGAGCTTGCCTTCGTTGTAAACCACGAGGCGTCCGTTCTCAGGGATGGTGAGCATGGCGCCTAAGGGAAGTTCGTCGCCAGGCGTGACGGCCAGCTTCTTGCCTCCTTGGTAGAGGATGACGGACTTGCTGACTTCGCCCACAAGGAATTTCTGTGTGGGAGTCTGTGCTGCCAGGCTTGCAGATGCCAAAAGCAGCAGGGCAAAGACTGCGATGCGGGATGTGATGTGTTTCATTGTTTCTGTCGATGTGTTTGCCTAATACATTATTTATATATACGCGCGTAGAGCGACGTGCTTATGTGCTTGACGGCAATCTTGACGATGTCGGCCGCTGTCGTGGCGAGTGCCATTACTGAGAGCGTGGGCGTGAGGTCGAAGTTGATGTGCCATGAAGTGAAGAGCGTGAAGCCTACGGCCATATAGAGCATCATGAGGAAGAAGATGACGAGGGACGTGATGAAGATGGTGCGGAGGATGTCGGTGAGGAAGCCTTCCCTTCGCCTCTGCACCATGTCCTTGTAGGCCATGATGATGCTCACGCCGATATAAGAAAGCAAGATGGTGAGCACCCAGAAGAGCCAGCCCGTGCAGGTGGTCTGCTGCTTCATTTCGAGCATAGTCTTGAGGGCATAGCAGAGCACTTCGATGCCGTACTTCTGTCCGAGCGGCGTGTAGAGCACGTCGATACTCTCGTATGCGCCTCCGAACATGACGATGCGTCCGCTGATGTACTGTGCATAGTGCTGGACAGAGTCGTAGGGGACGACGCGGAAGACGGTCGGCGTGTAGTCGATGGTTTGCTTGCGGTGGTGCTGATAGTCGAAAGGTTTGCCTTGCACGACTTCCACCATGCGAGCGATGACAGAGGGATAGGACTTTCCGTTCATCTCGAGACAGAGCGGAATGTCGCGCGTCATGCGGCGGTCCACGTTGACGAAGCCTTCGTCCACTCCGAGCTCTTCGGCGAAGAAGGAGTGTACCTGTCTGGTGAACTCGCCCTTCTCATGGTCGGGGTCCATCATCTTGAAGGAGAAGACGGCATTGGAAAGTGTGGCAGCCACGCTCACGAGGTGCATGTCGCCGACAGGTTCCTTGGGATACTCAAAGACGACATCGACATCGATGGCAGCGGGGCCGAGGGCATCCACCTCTTCCAAGACGGAAGCGATGGAGTCGCGGTCGTGCAGCTGCGTGATGTCGACGATGGTGATGACCTCGCTTGTATCGGCAGGCGAAGCCAGCATCATGTCGTAGAAGACATCGGTGGTGGAGAAGCCCTTCAGACCTTGCGCCACGGGATTGAACACGTCGAGGTGGAACGTGACGAAGCGCAACATCGCGATGAGCAGGAAAGCCACGGCCGTGATAGCTATGTTCCGCAGGCGGAAGAAGCTCTTGATGTTGCCGGTGTGGGTGCCTTTCTTTCGCATGGGATTGTGGTGTGTGGAGGGAGGGTGTGCCAAAAATGAAGGAAGGGGGAACGCAGCACTATGTGTTTATTTTTCCCGCGTGCGGGAATTCCATTTTCCGCGTGCGGGGATTTCGTTTTCCGCGTGCGGGGATTTCAAACGCTCCGTGCGGCGCGAATCGCTTCTCTCTTTTTTTGACACATCCTCCAGTGTGTATGTGGTTCTTATTCTTTGCCGATGATGATGGTGACGCGGTTCTTGTCGTTCTCGGTGAACGGCTGTACGCGGTCTCCCTTCGAATCGGTGGTGATGCGGCTCTTGTTGACGCCCTTCTTGACGAGGGCCTTCGTGACGTTTTCGGCACGCTCCTTGGCGAAGCGCTCGTTGTTGACAGAGTTGCCCGTGCCCTTGTCAGCATATCCGGTGACGGTGACCTTGGCTTCGGGATGCTCCTTGAGCCATGCTGCCACTTCGTTGATCTTCACCTGGTCGGCAGAAGTGAGAGATGTCTGGCGGATGTCGAAGAAGATGTCGCGGCGAATGTCCTGCTTCACGACGGCGGGAGCCGGTGCGGGCTTAGGCTCTGGCTTAGGTGCGGGCTTCTCGATGGCTACGTCTGTGCCGGCAGAAGCCTTTTCGGTGCCAGTGCCGATGGTGGACGGATCGACGATGATGTTGGAGCGCGGGTCGCTCTTCACCTTGTGGCGGAGTCCGAACCTGTAGGTCACACCGAGCTGTGCCGTGAGCTGCCAGTCGTCGCAGTTGCTGGTCTTGCAGTTGAAGCGGTCACTCAGGCTGTTGCCGTCCACTTCGAGGTTGACGCTCCAGTTGCGTGCCACCTTGTAGTCGCACATGACACCGACGCGGAAATTGTGGCTGAGGCGGTTCTCGATGTCCTTTGAGGAGAGTCCAACTGCCTCGTGTGTGCCCCAGGCATAGTTAAGGCCTACGCCGCCGATGAGGTAAACGCCCAAGGGATGGTAGTTGCCCTTGCAGATGAGGTTCACCATGTTGACCATGAGGTCGAGGTCGGTGGTGGCATACTTGTACTTGTACTTCTGGTCCACGCCGTCCTGACAGATGCCACCCTTGTTCCAGATGCCGTTCACATGCAGTCGTGTGCCGATGACAGGCGTGAACTGTACGCCGAAGCTGACGCTGGCCGTGGGCGTGAAGAGCTTCCAGTTGTTGTAGTCGGTGAAAGTGGTTTGTCCTCCTCCCTGCAGGGTGACGAATGCGTAGGGATAGGGTACATAGTTCTCGGGAGCTTCCTGAGCCTGTGCGGTGGAAGCGGCCAGAAGCATGGCTGCTGCGAGCATGTGCTTCATTCTTGCTTGAATGCGTTTCATTTTCTTAGATATTGTTTTTGTGATTATGTATTTGTTCGTGTTTTGTATGATGGGAAGGACGCTTATCTGTCCTTATACATGTCGTCGTAGTACTTCTGATAGTCGCCGCTCGTCACGTTGTCCATCCATTCTTGGTTCTCGAGATACCACTTGACGGTCTTCTCGATGCCTTCCTCGAACTGGAGCGACGGTTCCCATCCCAGTTCCTTCTGCAGCTTTGTGGAGTCGATGGCATAGCGCGCATCGTGCCCCAGGCGGTCGGTGACATAAGTGATGAGGTCCATGTCGGCTCCTTCGGGACGTCCCAGCAAGCGGTCAACGGTGTTGATGACCGTCTTGATGATGTCGATGTTCTTCCATTCGTTGAAGCCACCGATGTTGTATGTCTCGGCAATGGTTCCTTTGTGGAAGATGGTGTCGATGGCTCTGGCATGATCCTCGACGTAGAGCCAGTCGCGCACGTTCTCGCCTTTGCCATAGACGGGGAGCGGCTTGCGGTGGCGTATATTGTTGATGAAAAGGGGAATGAGCTTTTCGGGGAACTGATAGGGGCCGTAGTTGTTGGAGCAATTCGTCACGATGGTCGGCATTCCGTAAGTGTCGTGGAAGGCGCGGACGAAGTGGTCGCTGGAAGCCTTCGATGCGGAGTACGGGCTGTGAGGCTGGTACTTTGTGGTTTCGTAGAAGAAGTCTTCGCCGTAAGCCAAGTGATGCTCGGTGCTGCTGGCAGTGGTAGTGAACGGCGGCTTGATGCCTTCGGGGTGAGTCATCTCGAGGGCTCCGTAGACTTCGTCGGTCGAAATGTGGTAGAAGCGCTTGCCTTCGTACTTCTCGGGCAGGCTTTCCCAATAGAGTTTGGCAGCCTGCAAGAGCGAGAGGGTGCCCATGACGTTGGTGCGGGCGAACGTGAAGGGGTCCTTGATGCTGCGATCCACATGGCTTTCTGCGGCAAGGTGGATGATGCCGTCCACCTTTTCCTCCTGCATCAGCTTGAGGAAAGCGTCGAAGTCGCAGATGTCCATCTTGACAAACTTGTAGTTGGACTTGTCCTCCACGTCCTTCAGGTTGGCAAGATTGCCAGCGTAGGTCAGCTTGTCGAGGTTGATGATCTTGTACTCGGGGTACTTATTGACAAAGAGGCGCACGACGTGGCTCCCGATGAAGCCAGCTCCGCCTGTGATGACGATGTTGCGTTTCATGATTGGCTGTGTATTGTGAATGGTGATTCAAAATCTTTCAAGTGGGGATGTTTTGTGTCCTTTTCGCTGAGGATGGCTTGGTCGGTGGGGATGCGCCAGTCGATGCCGAGGCTTTGGTCTGTGATGGCAATGCCGCCGTCGGCTTCGGGATGATAGAACTCGTCGCACTTGTACTGGAAGACGGCAGTCTCGCTCAGTACGGCAAAGCCGTGGGCGAAGCCTTTAGGGATGAAGAATTGCCGGTGATTCTCTTCGGTGAGTTCCACGGCGACGTGCTGTCCGTAGGTGGGTGAGCCACGGCGTATGTCGACGGCAACGTCGAGGACTGCGCCTCTGACGCAGCGGACGAGCTTGCTTTGCGTGTAGGGCGGCCGCTGGAAGTGCAGGCCGCGCATCACACCGTAGGAGGACATACTTTCGTTGTCCTGCACGAAGCGGACGGGACCGACCTTCTCGTCGAACTCTCTCTGCGAGAAGGATTCGAAGAAGTAGCCGCGCTGGTCCTTGAAGATGCGAGGCTCTATGATGAGCAGGCCTTCGATGGGAGTCTTGATTACTTGCATGGGTTGTCTTTTTTTTATGACGTTATGACGTTATGACGTTATAACGAGTCATTCTTAATGTTGTTAATGCACTTTTGGAGCGAGTCGACCCAATATGGGACGTCCACGCCGAAGGTTTCGCGGATGCTGCGTTTGTCGAGCACGGAGTAGGCCGGGCGCTTGACGGGGCTGGGAAATTCCTCCGAGCGGCAGGGCTGGATGTCGCAACCGCTGTGGCCGGCCAGGCGAGCTATCATCTGTGTGAAGTCGTACCACGAGCAGACACCTTCGTTGGAGTAGTGATAGATGCCTTGCACGGGCTTGTGGAGGATGACTTCTATAGCGCGTGCCAGGTCGAGAGCGTAGGTCGGGGTGCCGCATTGGTCGAAGACAACCTTGAGCTGCGGCTTGCTGGCCGTGAGGTTGAGCATCGTCTTGAGGAAGTTTTTCCCGTACTCACTGTAGAGCCACGCCGTGCGGATGATGACGTAGCCGCCAGGCAAACCTTCCTCCGAGCCAGCCCCCTCCCCGCTCCCCCTTTGGGGGAGTGCTTCATTCCCGCTGAGCAGGGATGAAGAGGTGGCATCGGCTACGGAGCACTCCCCCAAAGGGGGAGCGGGGAGGGGGCTGGCAGGAGCGGGGAGGGGGCTGAATTCTTTTATGATTCTCTCCTCGCCCATCTTCTTCGTCAGGCCATAGATGCCGGTGGGCGTGCCTTGTTGATTGGGCTGACAGGGTGTGTTGTAAGGCTCCTTACCGAACACGTAGTCGGTGGAAATCTGCACGAGCCAGCCGCCCGCTTCCTTCATGGCGATTGCCAGATTCTCTGGGGCTTCGGCATTGAGCCTCTCTACGATAGCGCGGTTCTCGGGTGCCTCGGCGGCATCCACGTTGGTCCATGCGGCACAGTTCACGATGGCCTGCACCTGGTTCTCCCTGACCATGCGACGGATAGCCTCGAGGTCGGTGATGTCGAGCCGGACGGTCTCCACGCCCTCTTGCTCGGTGACGTCGGTGAAAATGTAGCGGTCGGCCGAGCCGCGCGCCACGATGCGCATCTCGTTGCCCAACTGACCGTTTGCTCCTGTTACGAGTATATTCATTATTTAAATATGTATATTCCGCGTACAAAGATAGTAAAAAAATGTTAAGTCCCTGCGTTTAACCCTGTTTTTTTGCTCTTATTTGTGAGAAAAGGCGCAAAAACTGCCCGAAAACGATGCGGCGGAAGTGCGGACTCGGCGAGCCTTGCCGCCACGCACGCTGCTGTGTCCGACGAAACACCCCATGCGGAGTTGATTGCAGGGTCATGACCATGCAATTGCAACATCATGACCATGCAATTGCACGGTCATGACTCTGCAAAGGAAACCCTGTAGGGTGTCAGGCATCGGAGAGAGCCGAGTCGGGCCAGTTGACGAGGTAAACCTGCTCCGTGGCACGGGTGATGGCGGTGTAGAGCCAGCGGAAGTAGTCGGGCGAGAGCATCTCCTCGGTGACGTATCCTTGGTCAATATAGACGTGTTCCCATTGCCCTCCCTGCGCCTTGTGGCAGGTGACGGCGTAAGCATACTTGATTTGCAGGGCATTGTAATAAGGGTCCTGGCGGAGACGCTTCATGCGGTCGCGCCGATTCGTCAGCTCCGGATAGTCGTCCCAAACGCCCTGGAAGAGCATTTCCTGTTGCTGGCGGGTCAAGGAGGGTGCCTCGCTGTGGAGCGTGTCGAGCAGGACGGTGACGTCCATCTCGCGGTTGTCGTAGTCGGGGAACTGCACGGTGGCATCGGCAAAGCGGAAGCCGTAGAAACTTCGTTCGTTCCTGATACGCCTCACCACTGCCACGTCGCCGTTGGCGATGAAGGAAAGAGGAGCCGGACCCTCTCCCGACCTCTCCCTTGTAGGGAGAGGAGTATTTAGTCTTCCAGATGTATCTTCCCCTCTCCCTACAAGGGAGAGGTCGGGAGAGGGTCCGGAAGGTGGGCTGGCGGCCTCTGTCCAATAGTAATTGTTCTTCGCCACCATGATGAGATCGCCGCTGGAAAGCTCCTCATCGTAGTCGAGGATTCTGGCACGAATGCCTGCATTGAAGATGTTAGCCCGTTTGTTGCTGCGCGTCACCACGATGGTTCCGTCCGTACCGTACCGCCGATAACTGTCCTCCAGCGCTTCGATGAGTTCGTCGCCGGGCATCACGCGGACGTCGGGGAAGGTCTTTCCTCTCAACTTGGGGAAGGCCGACATCTCATCGTCCTGTATGAGACCTCTGAGCATCGTGGCGTTCCACAGGATGCCCGACTCCTCGAGCTGCCTCACCACCTGCGTCAGCTGCAGCTCCGTCACGTCCATGCCGTAGCCCTCCAGCATCGTCCGACTCAAAGCCGGGCTCTCCTGCTCGCCCACCGGCGGCAGTTGCGCCGTGTCCCCAACAAGAATGAGCCGGCAGCCTTCGCATGAATAGACATAATGCATCAGGTCGTCGAGCAATCGGCCCGTGCCGAAGACCGTACTCTCGTGGGCATCGTTGGCAATCATCGAGGCCTCGTCCACGATGAAAAGCGTGTCCTGCCGCAGATTGACGTCGTTCTGGAAGACATCCATGTCCGTGATGGACTTCTGCCGGTAAATCTTCCTATGTATAGTGAAGGCAGGTGCGCCTGCATAGGACGACAAAACCTTCGCCGCCCTGCCCGTCGGTGCAAGCAACATGACGCGCTGGCTCAGCAGTCCCAGCGTCCGCACCAAAGCAGCCAGCAGCGATGTCTTTCCCGTCCCAGCATAACCCTTCAGCAGGAACACACTGTCACGCTCCCTCGACAGCAAGAAGTCGGCAAGCATCATGATGGCTTTTTCCTGCTCTTTCGTCGGATTATGCTCGAAATTCTCCCTTATAAGGGACACTAAATCTTCGCTTATTGCCATTCTTTCATAAAAAAAATCCCTTTTTTAAGGAAATGTGAATAATTATTTTTACTTTTGCGATGCGAAATTACAAAATAAATCACAAATAACGTCATGAAAAAGGTAATAAATGTCATTTTGGGTATCTGTGCCGTCGGTTTGCTCTTTGTCTGCTGGCGTAGCATACGCGATACCGAAGACTTCGACGCAACAGTCAAAGCCAGAGAGAATGTGGTCAAGGCACGTCTGATGGAAATCCGAAGCGCAGAGGAAGCGTACAAAGCGCAACACGATGGTGTCTACTGCGCCGATTGGTCCGTGCTCATCAACTTCGTGAAGACCGGCAAGCTGCCCGTCGTCATGAAGCAAGGCGTGCTCACCGAGGAACAAATGAACAAAGGCCTGACAGAAGCAAAGGCCGCCGCCATCGTCAACGGAGGCGACGCCGCAGCCATCGCAGCAGCAGGCCTGCAGAACTTCAAGCGCGACACTATCTGGGTCTCCCTGCAGGACTCCCTCTACAACTATGAAGGCTTCGTGGCCGACTCCCTGCGCTACATCCCCTTCTCCGAGGGCGACACCTTCGAAATCATTGCCGTGCCCAACACCACACGCTCAGGCACCATCATTCAGGTCATGGAATGTAACGCACCGGACAGCAGCTTCCTCAAGGGAATGGGCAAGGCCGGCAAGCGTCTCATCTATAACCGTGCAGAAGAAGCCAATGCCAAGGGCGCATACGCAGGCTTGAAGATTGGCGATGCCGGCAACAACTGGAACAACAATGCTGGCAACTGGGAATAAAACACTCAATGACTATAGACTATCCATCCGCTTCGGTGCGGATGGATTTTCTTTTTCTGTACTCAGCACCCTCGACGGCTCTACGGTGCAGACCGACCGCTTCCCCGTGACAGAGCCTTCTGCCAAGGCCGACGTCCTGAGGCAAGCGCTGCGGAAGCCTTACCTCATGGACTATCACTTCCAAAGCGTTGAACTCGTCGTGGAAGGCCTCTCCACCATCATCCCCCTCGAACATTTCAACAAAAGCGACATGGTGGCCTTCTACCGTCTCTGCTTTCCCAGCCAGCAAGCCAGCGTCGCCGACATGCAGTACCAAGTGCTCTCGTCCGTAGAGGCCGTGATGCTCTTCCGCATCGACCAGGACATCCTTCGCATCGTCCGTGAGTGCTATCCCGACGCAAAGGTCTGCTCGGCCGATGCCGTGCAGCTCGAACTCTTCCAAGTAAGGCAGCAGCAACGCCCGGCCCCCGAGGATGTGGAACAACGCGATGCCTATGTCAGCATCGCCGAGCACAGTTTTTTCGTCAGCGTCTTCCTTCGCAGCAAAATGCTTTACGCTGCTTCGCAACCGGCAACAAACGATGCCGACCGAGCCTTCCTCCTGCTTGGCATTTGGAAAGCCCTCGAACTGAATGCCCAGCGCGATGCCCTGCATCTCGACGGCGCTTCAAAGCCACTCGAGAAGACACTTTCTGAATATATCCTTAATATAAGCGAAGAGTGAAGACATGAGAGTCATCACAGGCAAATACAAAGGCAGGCACTTCGACGTGCCCCGCAGCTTCTCGGCACGCCCGACGACAGACTTCGCGAAGGAGAACCTCTTCAATGTCCTGCAGGCTTATATCGACTTCAGCGAGGCGCCGACTGCCCTCGACCTCTTCTCCGGCACGGGCAGCATCACGCTCGAGCTTGTGAGCCGAGGTTGCGGACGCGTCATCAGCGTTGAGCTTGACATGCGCCACCATCGCCTCATCAAGCAGTTCCTCGACAAGCTGCAGGACACAGCGGCAGTGCCCGTCCGAGGCGACGCCCTGCAGTTTGTGGCAAAGTGTCGCGAGCAGTTCGACTTCATCTTTGCCGACCCACCTTACGTCCTGCCGCAGATTCCCGAACTGCCCGACATCATCCTGAGCCGCAACCTTCTCAAGGAGAATGGCCTCTTTGTGCTTGAGCACGGCAAGACAAACGACTTCTCACAGCATCCGCGCTTCGTTGAGCACCGCAGCTACGGCAGCGTCAACTTCTCCTTCTTCCAGTAAGTTTAGGTGTTTGGCTTCCTTCGCGCGTACATATTAATATATAAATATAAAAGAGACAGGCTTGCAATGAAGCAAACCTGCCCCTTCAATCTTTGTACTTGTTATTGCTTCCGCACAGGGCGAACGCTCCAATTGTTTGCTCGTCGCATATCTTGTGTATTTATTTCGGAAATTTCCCAACGTATGTAGAGACACATTGCACAGGAAGAGCGGCCAGGGAAGAGTGTGCGAGACCAGTAATAATGACCAGCCCCTGCTATAATAGGCAGGAAAATACTATTGCCATTGCTCTTGCTTGTAATTTTCACGCCATATACGGCATTTTGCCGTGTGAATTCGGTTCTAGTGTATTCACCATTTATCAGTTCTTCAAATTGGTCGTAGCTTGGCATTTGCCAGTTGCCGCCCCAGTTTACTGTTGCTGCATCGTCGATAGGCTCGAGTTCCGATTTGTTGTCGATGGTGCCATATATACTACCTAAGCAGTACTTCGTCAATGTGTTTTCTGACCCATCGCAATACTTATAATTGTTCCAATCGGAGGAGTATTGCCAGTCGCTGCAGATGTTGCTTTCTTCTGTCTCACCCCAGGGAAAGAACACACCATATTGTTCTGGTCTTTCTGCACCAACATTGCACGTTGCCCACAGCGTGCCGCTCGGCAAACCAAGGTCGACGTATTCATGGGTATCTGCCATAACCTGAACCTGACACTCTGCCTTTACACCGCTACCGTCTGTCGAATTACAGGTAACGACACATGTGCCATTGGTAACAGCAACGATTAGACCATCGGTAACTGTTGCAACATTCTCATCACTGCTTTCCCAGACGACTTCCTTGTTATCGGCATTCCCAGGAAGAATAGTAGTGGTGACATACCTCTTGTCTTCTGGCTGAAGGAAGAGATTGGTCTCGCTCAACGTGATACCCGTCACTAATTGAATGACCGTCACTTGGCATTCTGCCTTTACGCCGCTGCCATCCGTCGCATAACAGGTAATAATGCAAGAGCCCTGAGCATTACCTATTACATTGCCCGTTTGGTCAACAGTGGCAACGTATGTATTGTTGCTCGACCATGTGATGTTGGGATTAGATGTTGTAGAAGGCTCAATGGTGGCTGCGAGTGTATGACTGCTGCCAATCGACAGCGATAGCGATGTCTCGCTCAATGTGATGTCCGTCACTAATTGAATAACCGTCACTTGGCATTCTGCCTTTACTCCACTGTCATCCGTTGCACAACAAGTAATAGTGCATGAGCCGGCTGCGATAGCTGTCACATTGCCCATCTCATCAATCGTAGCAACGTCTGTATTGCTGCTCGACCAAGTCAAATCCTTGTTGTCGGCATCTTCCGAAAGAACGGTGGCAGTAAGTGTCTTTGTCTCATCCACATTTAGAGTAATTGATACCTCATTCAACACAATTTCCTCGACAAGCAGAGAGGGCTGCGTTGTGCTCCATACCATTATACTGCTGCTGTCGCAAGTCCCCACCACCAGCTTGTCTTCCGTTACCTTAAGTACCTTAAAGTAGTTAACGGGAGCACCAGATTCATTGTAAATGACAATGTTTCCTTGATACGGAAAGAACTCGTATGTAGCTCCTTCCATGTAATCTGTCGTGCCATCCTCGTTGAAGGTTACTGATTCTGTCTTTGACTTGTACCAAGTACCCACGACACTCTGGTTAACAGGTGTGAAAGGCCCAAAGTCCACATCACTGCCGATGCCTTCATAGAAAACGATGCTGTCCGTACGAAGGCTGAACTGCGCCACCGTTCCGTCACTCTTGTAAACGCGGAAGCCTTGTGCGCTCGCTGTTTGCAAGCCTGCTACTGTTAAGAGCAAAGCTGCAATAAAACTCTTTACTTTCATTGTTTTTGTTTAGTTTCTTCTTTGCCCCTTCAGTTCCTCATAGGGCGGTTATTAGATGCAAGAAGCGTAGAACTGTATCCACATCTTCTAACGGAGTTTCTGCCGTTCGAATAGACGAGCATAACGCTTTGTTTATTTCAATAAAATCTCCCCATTTCGTCGTTACGAAATGCAGGAATCGTTGCAAAGGTACGAATTATTAAGGAATCGTTCAAGAGTTTAGCAAAAAAAATCGTGATTCGAGGAAATGGATTGATTATGTGAAGCCGTGCGTGGTTGATTTATGACACGTCGTTAAACGGCCAACGACACGTGCTTAAATGCTTATCGATGTGTGTGAAGTTGAACAACATCACGAGGAAACTTTAAAGGATTCATAACGTAAAAGGTGCACCCTTTCGCCATGTTAAGCGAAAAGATGCACCTTCTTCTTTAAGCTATGTTATCTTACAGCTTCGGACCTGCGGCGACGAGTTCTCTTTTTAGAGCTCGTTGCCTTTCGGTCTTATTGCTTTACAGCTTCGGGCCGGCGGCTACGAGGGCTTTGCCTGCTTCGTTGCCTTCGTACTTCTTGAAGTTCTTGATGAAGCGGCCAGCGAGGTCCTTTGCCTTCTCTTCCCACTCCGATGCGCTGGCGTAGGTGTCGCGGGGATCAAGGATGGCGGGGTTGACGTTGGGCAGTGCGGTGGGCACCTCGAAGTCGAAGAAGGGTATCTTCTTCGTCTCGGCCTTCAGGATGCTGCCATCAAGGATGGCATCGATGATGCCGCGTGTGTCGGGGATGGAGATGCGCTTGCCTGTGCCGTTCCAGCCTGTGTTGACGAGGTAGGCCTTTGCGCCGCTCTTTTCCATCTTCTTGACGAGTTCCTCGGCATACTTGGTGGGATGCAGTTCGAGGAAGGCCTGGCCGAAGCAAGCGGAGAAGGTGGGTGTGGGCTCTGTGATGCCGCGTTCTGTGCCTGCGAGCTTGGCTGTGAAGCCGCTGAGGAAGTAGTACTTGGTCTGCTCGGGCGTGAGGATGCTGACGGGAGGCAGCACGCCGAATGCGTCGGCCGAGAGGAAGATGACGTTCTTGGCGTCGGGTCCTGCGCTCTTGCCGTTGACTTTCTGTGCTATCTTCTCGATGTGGTTGATGGGATAGCTGACGCGTGTATTCTCCGTGACGCTCTTGTCGGCGAAGTCAATCTTGCCGTTCTCGTCGACGGTGACGTTCTCGAGCAGTGCATTGCGCTTGATGGCGCCGTAGATGTCGGGTTCGTTCTCCTTGGAGAGGTTGATGACTTTGGCGTAGCATCCGCCTTCGAGGTTGAAGACGCCCTCGTCGTCCCATCCATGTTCGTCGTCGCCGATGAGCAGACGCTTGGGGTCGGTGGAGAGAGTGGTCTTGCCTGTGCCGCTGAGGCCGAAGAAGATGGCAGTGTTCTTGCCCTGCATGTCGGTGTTGGCCGAGCAGTGCATGCTGGCGATGCCTTGGAGGGGCAGGTAATAGTTCTGCATGGAGAACATACCTTTCTTCATCTCGCCGCCGTACCAGGTGTTGATGATGCACTGTTCGCGGCTGGTGGTGTTGAAGGCGACGCAGGTCTCGCTGTTCAGACCGAGTTCCTTGTAGTTCTCAACTTTAGCCTTCGATGCATTGTAGATGACGAAGTTTGGCTCAAACTTCTCGAGCTCTTCGGCTGTGGGCTGGATGAACATATTCTTCACGAAGTGTGCCTGCCAAGCTACCTCTACGATGAAGCGGACGGCGAGGCGTGTGGCTTCGTTGGCACCGCAGAAGGCGTCCACCACATAGAGCTTCTTGCCTGAGAGTTCCTTGATGGCGATGTCCTTCACCTTGGCCCAGACTTCTTCGCTCATGGGGTGGTTGTCGTTCTTGTATTCGTCGGTTGTCCACCACACCTTGTCCTGGCTCTGTGCGTCCTTCACGATGTACTTGTCCTTAGGACTGCGGCCGGTGTAGATGCCTGTCATGACGTTCACTGCGTCGAGCTCAGTGTTCTGGCCCTTGTCGAAGCCTGTCAGTCCGGCCTTTGTTTCTTCCTCGTAGAGGAACTCGTAGGAGGGGTTGTGGGCAATCACGGTGCTGCCGGTGATGCCGTACTTTGTCAAATCTAATGTTGCCATGTTGTTTTTATTATAGATTAATTTTGGTTAGTTGCCTCTTTAGCGGGTGCAAAGATACGAAAAGATTAGGGATTAGGGATTAGGGATTGGGGATTATTTTTCCTTATTGTTGCTTTTTGCGAAGCGGACATGGCATTTTGCGTGCCTTCGGGGCGGCTTTTTGGTGCAAAAGGCTGTGCCGTGGCATCATGGGCGACACTCGGGAGTGCGTCGAGCGGCATCTTTCGTGAGCCGGAACCCTGTAGCGTTTTGTTTGACCCATGCGCATGGGTCAATCGTTCCATGCGCATGGGTCGATGGTTCCATGCGCATGGAACGAACTATGAGGAAGGGGGAAAAAGCAGGAGCCGCCGCTTCCGGACGCTGGGACGGGCTGTCCCGGGCGTTGCCTGGAAGCGGCGGCTCCTGTGGTGTGCCAAAGGGTTTGCCGTGTTACTCTTGCAGGAGTTCGCGGATGAGGTGGTCGGCGTGGCCCCACTTGTCGATGATGAAGAGCATATAGCGCACGTCGACGCCGATGCATCGCTGCAGGTCGCTGTCGAACGAGATGTCGCCCGACATGGCTTCCCAGTTGCCATCGAAGGCCAGGCCCAGCAGTTCTCCCTTGCCGTTGAACATGGGTGAGCCGGAATTGCCGCCCGTGATGTCGTTATTGGAGAGGAAGCAGAGGTGCATGTCGCCGGTGTTGCGGTCGGCATAGCGTCCCCAGTCGCCTTTCTTCATGAGCGAAACGATGTCCTTCTCCAGCCTGTAGTCCTCGATTTTGCGTTGCTTGGCAGCCTTGTCGAGCAGGCTTCGGGCGTTCGTGTAGAAGGGGAATTGCTTGCCGCCTGCGGTGTAGTCCTGGATGTAGCCGTAGGAGAGGCGCATCGTGAAGTTGGCATCGCTGTAGTGCGGCATCTGCTGCTCCATTTCCAGCAGGGCCTGCGTCAGGAGATGCTCGTTGTAGTCGATGACGGAGGCTGCCTCGCGCCCCTTTCCGGCTATCTCCTGCATCATGACGGGAATGCCTGCCGCATAGCAAAGGGCGGGGTCTGTGTCGCGCAGGGTGCTGTCGGCCAGGACTTTGTCCACGGCCGTCGTGTCGAGGCAAACGGTGCGGCTGAAGACATCGTGTGCGTAGGCCTTCTCGTCGCCTGCATAGAGGCTGTCGATGACGCTGTAGCATTCCGGCCAGAAAGTGCTGTCCGCCACCTGCTCGCGGTAGTTGCGCAGCAGAGCCGCCATCGTCGCCTCGTCGAGCCGAGCGTCGTAGTCCTTGAGGAAATCGGCCATACGGCTGCGGACGCCTGCCGCTTCGGTGCTATCGGCGTCCTGCGGCATCGAATTGAGCATGTTGGCCAGTCGGTAAATCTCCACGCCGCGCATGAACGTCTCACGGAAGAATCCCATGGCATAAACGTTGTTGCGTCGCTCGGCGTAGGCGTCGCGGAGCTTAGAGAACATCTGTCCGAAGCGATCAGCCAGGTCGCGCCGGCTGCCATACCACTCCCTTATCTTGTCCTCGAGCTGCTGTTTCTGCCCGATGACACCGAGGTCGGCGATGGCTTTGTTCATGCCTATGGAGTTTTTCCAGTAGTTGCTGCTGCTTGCCCACTTGCTTGCGTACTTGATGGCCACGGCGCGGTCGGCATCCATGAAGCGTTTCCACACCTCCTGCTTCTTGCCTCTCACCTGAATCGTACTGACGTTGCGGGCGTTGACCCTCTCGTCGATGCCCCACGAGCTGAGGTATCTGTTCGTACTCCCAGGGTATCCCACGGTCATGCAGAAGTCGCCGTTGCGGTAACCGTCCATTGCGATGGGTGCAAAGCGCTGGGTGTGGAGCGGAACGTTGTCGGGACTGTACTCGCACGGCTTGCCCTCCTTGTCGGCATAAATGCGGAATACGCTGAAATCGCACGTCTGCCGGGGCCACATCCAGTTGTCCGTGTCGCCGCCGAACTTGCCGAGTGTCTCGGTAGCGGTGAAGACGAGGCGGACATCCCTGAAGACTTTGTAGTAACTGGCAAAGAAGGCATTCCTGTCGAAGTACGCCTTTACCATACAGTCGAGGTCGGCCTCGGGCTCGGCTTCTTTCAGCTCCTTCTCCACGGCACCCATGATGCTGTCCGTGTAGAGACGGTCAAGGTCGGCCTTCTCATCGCCCGGATGTGCGGCATAAACCTCGCTCAGTGCCCGGACGATGCGAGCGGTGCAGTCGTCGGTGCGGACAAGGAATTTCACGAAAAGTCCCTCGGCCGGACGCTCTTCCTCACGGCTTCGTGCCACAAAACCGTTCTTCAGGATGTCATCCTCGGGCGTGGATAGCTGCTGAATGGCACCGTATCCGCAGTGATGATTAGTGAATACCAGTCCGTCGGGGCTGACGACGACGCCGGAACAGAAGTCGCCGAAATCGACAACGCAGTCCTTCAGGCTGGCTTGGTTCGTGCTGTAAAGCTGTTCGGGCGTTAGTTGGAGGCCGAGACCCTTCATGGCCTGAGCCGTCTTGGCGTCGATGCCACTGAGCATCCACATGCCCTCATCGGCATGGACGAAGGCGGAGAGCGCGCAAAGGGTGGCGCATAATAGGAGTTTCTTCATGTCGTTATGATGATATTGGTTTTCGTTGTCTGGAAACATCGCGTGCGGCGATGCCGATCTCCGCGTGCGGCGATGGTGATTTCCACGTGCGGCGATGCCAATCGTCGCGTGCGGCGTCCAGGATTCCCCCTAAAGGGAATTAGGGGGTCCTCACTTCTTCTTTGGCCTTCTCCTCGCCCACCCTTCTTCGCTAAAGTCAGGCTCTTCGCCTTTAAGCCTGAAGTCTTTGGACGGTTTATCCGGGCGGAGGAACTTCATCCAGTCTTCCTTTTTGAACTTCCTGCCACGCGGTTCGGTGTAGCCACGTTCTTCGCGTGAGGGCTTAGGCTGTTTCTCGCGGCGCATCGGAGCCGTAGGTTTCTCCTTCCTGTCTTGAGGTTTCTCCTTGTGATTCAATGGCTTTTCCTTTCTGACGGAAGGCCTTTCCTTGCGCGACGCAGGCTTTTGTCCCTCCTCGGACGAAGGGGTGGAGACGTCGCAGACCACGCTTCTGCCTTTCACCGTGACGCCATGTTTCAATCCCTTCATGACGCGATTCAGGTCATCCTGCTTCACTTCGATGAACGAGAAGTTCTTCATCAGGTCGATACGCCCTACGGCCACCTTGTCGCCCTGTACGTTCTTATTGATAAGGCCGATGATTTCTCGGGCATACATGCCGTCTATCTTGCCGACATTCAGGAAGAGACGGACGTAACCCTCTTCGGCTTCGCGTCCCCCGGCACGCCTGTTTCGGTCGCGGCCTTTGCCCTTGGAGGTTTGCTCTTTGGGGTCGGCTATCTCAGGGGCGTTGGCATAATATTGAAGGAAACGTCCGAACTCGCGCGACAGCACACGCTTGATGAGGTCATCCTTGTCGAGCCATGCCCAACGTTTCTGCACTTCGTCCATGAAGGGCGCTATCTCCTCCTCGTCAACCTCCACACGTTCTATTTCATCGATGACGTGGTAGAGCTGTTTGGTACAGATGTCGCGCGGTTCGGGCAGTGTTCCCTGCTCGAAAGTCTTCTGGATTTCCTTCTCCACCTGCTTGATTTTGGTCCGTTCGCGCATACCGATGATGCAGATGCTCGTGCCCTTCTTGCCTGCACGCCCTGTTCTGCCGGAGCGATGGGTGTAGTTCTCCACGTCGTCGGGCATACCGAAATTGATGACATGGGTCAGGTCGTCCACGTCAAGGCCGCGCGCTGCCACGTCGGTGGCCACGAGGAGTTGGATGCGATGCTGTCGGAATCTCTGCATCGTCAAGTCGCGTTGCTGCTGAGAGAGGTCGCCGTGGAGGGCATCGGCGTTGTAGCCGTCGCGGATAAGGTTGTCCGCCACCTCCTGTGTCTCAAGGCGTGTGCGGCAGAAGACGATGGCGTAGATGCGCGGATAGAAGTCGACCACGCGCTTGAGGGCAAGGTACTTGTCTCGCGCGTGAACCATATAATATATATGATTGACGTTTTCTGCGCCTTCGTTTCGACTGCCCACCTGTATCTGCATGGCTTCGTGGAGATAGTTCTGGGCGATGCGTTCTATCTCCCGGCTCATGGTTGCGCTGAAGAGGAGCGTGCGATGCTCGCCGGGAATGCCTTCGAGGATGGCGTCAAGCTCTTCCTGAAATCCCATTGAGAGCATTTCGTCTGCCTCGTCGAGCACGACGTATCTGACGCCAGAGAGGTTGGCTATGCCTCGTTTCAAGAGGTCGTTCAGTCGGCCGGGCGTTGCCACGATGATGTCCACGCCATGCCTGAGGGCGCGTATCTGCGGTTCGATGTTAGTGCCGCCGTACACGGCGAGGATTTCCACGTCGGGGAGATACTTGCTGAAGCCTTCGAGGTCGTCGGCTATCTGCAGGCAGAGTTCGCGCGTGGGGCTGAGGATGAGGATGGAAGCCCCCTTGCCTTCGATGTCACTCCCCAAGGGGAGGGACTGAGAGGGGACCAGCTTTTGGAGCAAAGGCAGTCCGTAGGCAGCGGTCTTGCCAGTGCCTGTCTGTGCCAGGGCAATGAGGTCGGTGTCGTTTCCGAGCAGGTAGGGAATCACTTCCTCCTGCACCGGCATCGGATGTTCGTAACCAAGTTCGTCGATGGCCTGCAAGAGTGGTTCGGCAAGCCCAAGTTCTGTGAAATCTTTCATAATTGGCCGCAAAGGTACGAAAAAAGTTGAAAAGTTTATAAGTTTAAAAGATTAAAAGATAAGAGTTAAGAGTTTTTTTAGTAACTTTGTAGTCGAATATGAGAAAAGGATTGGTACTTGAGGGTGGCGGAATGCGTGGTTTGTTCTCGGCGGGCGTGATGGACGTGATGATGGAACACGGCATCCGTTTCGACGGCATTGTGGGTGTGTCGGCAGGGGCAACGTTTGGTTGCAACTACAAGTCGCATCAGCCCGGACGTGTGCTGCGATACAACATCGACTTCAAGGACGATCCGCGCTACATGGGCTTCCGTTCGCTCGTCACGACGGGCGATCTCGTCGCTGCCGACTTTAGCTATCACACGTTGCCGAACGAGCTGGATGTCTTCGACCGACAGGCTTTCTGCCAGGACCCCACGGAGTTTCATGTGGTCTGCACGGATGTCATGACCGGCTCGCCTGTCTATCATCGCATCGACGTGATGGACGATGCCGGACTCGACTGGATTCGTGCCTCCGCATCCATGCCCCTTGTGTCGAGACCCGTCAGCCTCGGCGGTCATCTCCTGCTTGACGGAGGCATCAGCGACAGCATTCCGTTGAGGTATTTCCAAGGCCAGGGCTTCGGTCGAAACGTGGTGGTATTGACACAACCGAAGGGGTTCTTCAAGAAGCGGACGAAGCTCATGCCGCTCTTCCGTGTGTTCATGCGCCGCTATCCGGCTATCGTCCGCGCCATGTCCGTGCGCCACGAGATGTATAACGACGAGTTGCACTTTCTGGCAGAGCAGGAGGAGAAGGGCAACGTCCTGCTCATCTATCCCGAAGACACCCTGCCCATCGGGCGGACGGAACAGGACGAAAGGAAGATGCGCCACGTCCATGCCATGGGTCAGGACGCAGCCCGACGGCTCATGCCCGACATCAAACGTTTCCTCGGCCTATGAAGAAATCCATCCTTCTCCCTGCCCTGTTTCTGCTCAGCCTGTGTGCCGCCGGTCAGAACCCTGTGGAGTTATCGCAGGAACGGCAGTCCCTTCGGCAGATAACCCTGCTTTCCGATGGCAATAACCTTGTTGACTTCGGCCGGGCAGCCTTCGGGCAGATAGAAGTCACCGTCAGCGCTTCGGCAGAAGACGACACGCTGCGGCTGCATCTGGGCGAGTGCCTGAGCCAGGGAAGGGTGGACCGGAATCCGGGAGGCTCGCGCCGCCATCGCCTCATCCTTGTGCCCCTGAAGCAAGGCACCCACACCTATCGCCCCGACATCCCGCACGATGCGCGCAACACCAGCGGGCCGGCCATACGGATGCCGAAGGAGGTGGGCGAAGTGATGCCGTTCCGCTACGTCGAAGCCGAAGCGTCGCATCGTGGCTCAAGGCTCGTCGAGGCCGTGCGCATCGCCGTGAATGTGCCCTTCGACGACACGGCCTCCCACTTCTCCTCGAGCGACACGACGCTCAACGCCGTGTGGAATCTCTGCAAATACAGCACGAAGGCCACCCTCTTCTCGGGCTACTATGTCGATGGCGACCGCGAGCGTATCCCCTACGAGGCCGATGCCCTCATCAACCAACTCTGCCACTATGCCACCGACAGCCGCTACGACGTGGCACGACGCACCTTTGCCTATCTCATCGAACACCCCACATGGCCCACCGAATGGTGCCTGCAGATGGTGCTGATGGCCCACCAAGACTACCTCTTCACGGGCAGCCTTGAACTCATCAGCCACTACGCCGACGAGCTGAAGGCCCATACCTTGATGGCACTGAGGGACAGCACAACGGGCCTCATCACCACCGCCAGAGGGCAGACCCCCGAACTCCTCCGCTCCATACGGCGCACCGAACCGCTCCGCGACATCGTCGATTGGCCCCACAGCGGCACGCTCGGACTGGCACAAGGGCAAGGCGGAGAAGACGACGGCTACGTCTATAAGGACTTCAACACCGTGGTCAATGCCTTCCACTTCGCTGCCGTGAGCCGCCTCGCCGTGCTCTACAAAGCCATCGGCCGAAAGCGTGAGGCAAAGGAACTCCAGGCCTATGCCGACCGCTTCCACAGCGATTTCAACCAAGCCTTCCTTGACCGTGAGCGCGGCATCTACGTCGATGGCATCGGCACCCCACACGCTTCGCTCCACGCCAACGTGTTCGCCGCCGCATTCGGCCTTGTGCCAGAGCAATACAGGCAGTCCGTGGCCGCACACATCAAAGGGCGAGGCATGGCTTGCAGCGTGTACGGAGCACAGTTTCTGCTCGATGCTCTCTATCTCCTCGGCGAGCCTGACGCCGCACTCTCCCTGCTCACCAGCCAGAACGACCGCAGCTGGACGAACATGATGCGCGAGGGAAGCACCATCACGATGGAGGCCTGGGGCAACAAATGGAAACCCAATCAGGACTGGAACCACGCCTGGGGAGCGGCACCCGCCAACGTCATCCCCTTCCGCCTGATGGGCATCAGGCCCCTCAAGCCCGGCTTCCGCGAGGTAGAAGTGCGCCCCATGCCCGCCGGACTCACACATGCCGAGTGCAAAGTGCCTACGCCGCACGGTCCCATCGAAGTGCATTACCAGCACAACCGCCTCAGCATCAGCCTCCCCCGGGGCGTCCGTGCCAAGGTCAGCCTGCCCCTCGACGGTGGCCGGCGCCATCGCCTTCTGAAAGGATTCGTGAAGGGCTCCGGCACCTGGGACATAGAGTGACCGTCACCACCGCGTGCTGTGTTTCCCATCGCCGCGTGCCGCGTTTCCCATCGCCGCGTGCCGCGTTTCCCATCGTCGCGTGCCGCGTTTCCCATCGTCGCGTGCCGCGTTTTTCTGTACCGCGTGCCGAAAAGTTAATTTTTCCCTAAATTCTTGTCCTCACAGCAGACACCGACCTGGACACAGGCACTTGTCAACATCTCTTGAAGCGTTTCCCGCGAGCCACGCGGCACGCCTCTATAGGCTTTGTGCCGATGCAGAAGTCATCCTCCCCACCGCCATGTTAGTCATACCAACTGCCATATCGTTGTCTTGTGTTCGCCCCTTTTGTTATCCTTCAAGCGGAATCCATTTTGCAGCAGTCAGCTTGTGATTAATAATATCGTTGCTGGTCGGAAGTGCATCAAGATAGATCATAAGCGAATCGGGCAGCACAATTTGCGACTGGTTGACCGAAACGGTTGTCACGGCAGGTTTAAAACTTATATTCCTCAACCTGAGGGTTTCATATTCTTCGTTGGTGCAACTTTTTTTTATTGCCCTATTGGCTCCGCTGAAAGCATTCGAATACTTATCCCGACAAAGCTGGCAGTTGCAGATTATTTTCCCGTCGCTCCTTTTCTTACGCGCACCGATGTCTTCTTCCCTTTCCTTATAGATAAACTCGTCTATCCATTTCTCGTAAGACTCTTTCTTTATGCGAAAATCGTAAGCCATCCTGCACAAAACGTCATGCATATAGGAAAAGTGTTTTGTGGTCACTCCGCAGACAGCGCTTCTATTGTAGGCTGTGAGGAGGGTCAGCACATAAAAGAACTTGTTCCTTCCCTTGAAGTCAACCACTGTTTCCGTTCCATCGGCATGGTGAATGACGACATCATATCGTTCACCTGTCTTTTTATCTTCCCTGACTTCTACATAACAGTCCGTGGTATCACGGTTATCCACTTGTGCGCTCTGTTCTATAATCTTATTGAGCAACACCTCGATGGGTTCGCTTGAATCGCCTTCGTTCTCGCAGTTGAGCTTCTCGGCAATGTGCAATAAGCGTATTGCCTCACTTGCATTTTTCTTCGTTCCGCAGCCGGAATAATAAAGCAGTGCAAGCAGATAGTACGCCTTTTCATAGTATTTCTGTTTTTGTTCGTCAAGAGGATTTATGAAATCCACCAGACCATTTTCCCTTTCGTTCGTAACCATAGTCACGAGTCGCTCCCTGCATTCTTCTTCATAATGGCAAATTCCTTCCGAAACGAGGAAAGCCTTCGCTTCATCACAACTGGTTTCCCAACCCTCAATCAGGCTTTGTGCCAATGTTACCTTCGATTGAAGACTTCCTGTTTCAGCACCTTCCCGATAAAGTTCAAAGGCAGTTTCCACATTTTTCTCGACTCCCCGTCCATTTCTATAGCACTCTCCAAGATAGTAAGAAGCATCACGCTCACCTTTCTCGCAAGTAGTTTTAAACCAATATACAGCTTTGGTATAGTCCTGCTCAACGCCTACACCCAACATATACATCTCTCCCAAAGATTTTTGACTGTATGCATGACCGCAATTTGCAGCCTTGACATTGTCCAGTTCTACACCTCGCTGGTAGTAGCCTAAACTCTTTTCGGAATCATTTCCCTTCAAAATGCCGCCAGAATACCAATCTCCAAGTTCGCCATATGCTTCGGCATTGCCTTTGGAAGTTGTCTGTTCCCACCAGAAAAGAGCCTTTTCTGTATCTTTACCCACCCCGGTGCCGCTCGCATAGATTGTGCCCAGCTCACAAAAAGCATCCGTGCAACCTTCTTTAAGAGCTTTCTCTAAATACACCTTTGCCTGTGTATAATCCTCATCTTTCATGCAGACGCACGCTTTGGTAAACCATATATTCTCAGCCATAATGAGATATTTTTCTGCTAAATATACAAAAATTCAATTTACCTAATTATTTCTTAACTTTGCAACACTTGTGTCCCAACAAAATTGGGGGAATCGGGAATAGCAAAAAGACAGCCCTGACATTTCAGACTGAGGCATTGACACATTAGTGGTTTGGCATTGAGGCGATGATAGCATATAGTTTCTTTGAAGGCATCCTCCAATCGAGGGCCTTTCGTCAAGACGTCAGGACATGTAGGTAGCGGAACTGACTTCAGCATTTCCATGATTTGCCTCAGCATTTGCCGAACTTCATCTTTTCCCGCATTTACATTTCGTATTTGATTCCTGATTGATCCAACCAGGCCTTGATGTCATCGAAGGCAGTGCGGTCGTGGAATCTGTCTCTCAATTTCTTCAGCATCTGGAAATAGGTGTTGGCTTCGAGTGCAGTCATTACTTTGTCAGCGTCAATACCTTTGATATTTCGTTCCGTTGAAAAAGTGCAGTCATCAGGTATGCCATGTTCTGTTATGACTAATTCCCGACCTTTGGTGTTTGCAACGACAAGGAGCACACGTTTCTCGTCACGTTCTAAATAAAGCTCTTCTCTTTCAGGCTCTGGCCCGGCAATAGCTTCCACATCGGAAAGGACTTCGTCGAAGATGACAAAGAAGGGATATTTGTTGCAACTAATACCATGACCGATGAAAGAGTCTGCCACCACATTAATCTTCCGAGCCAATTCCGGACGCTTGAATACAAGGTCGTTGATGTTAAAGCCCGGAGTGGCACCACTGCGAGTGGTCAGCTGTTCGGTAAGAAGATAGAGATATTCCTCATCCGTCAGCTCAACCTTGAAACGTAGCCGTTCCGATATTTTCTGCCTTTGGTAATCCCAATAGAAACATGACATTGAATAAAGATAGAGAGGCGTGGGGTCAATGTCCTCAAGCAGCATATCGTTGTCCAGACAACGTTCAAAGAGTTCGTCAAGGCCTGAATTGCTGTTCTCATATTCCCAAAGGTGGGCTTTCTCTTCGACTGCTGCCAATGTGTCGACTTTGTCTGTTTCGCTCTCGGCATCTTGATTGCAAAGATCAATAAAAAGCTGAATGAAGTGATTCACTTCCTCTTGAGTATATGCAAAATAGAAGGACTTGTCCATATCATCGCCCTCGATAGCCGATGTTCCCGAAAAGAGAAAATACGTTTGTCGTTCCTTTTTGTTGAGGAAGAATTCTTTTGCCTTTGCCTCTGCTTCAGCTCGTTTCTTGGCAACATGCTGATTGAAATCGTTGTTCAGATTTTCGTTTTTCATAATAATAAATATTTATGTTGTTTTTCTTATTAAAGGTTAGCCAGTGTCACATTGATTTGTCTTTCCCGTTCCTCGAAATCCGATTCGGCAAACATTACCATTACAAATGCTTCTTCATCCATGGTATTATTCCCTTTTTGCGTTTTCACCGCTGCAAAGTTACTGAATAATTTCTGCCAGGCCTTGTTTTTTATACGTATATTTCAATACGAATGTGGGCAGAATTTTGTAATTTTGCAACCGAATCAACAAATGAACTAAAGATAAAGAGACATGAAAAAGGTATTGTTTCTGCTGCTTGCAGCAATGGTTTGCTTGGCCGCCGAAGCTCAGGAAATTGAGAAGATCGACAAGTTCCCGACAGGGTATGTGAATGGTTCTTACATGCACAAGTACAAATCCATCGACGGAGTGCTCTATGCCGCAGGGTATGAGAACGTGGCGGACTGGATTCTTGTGCGCTATCCTGCAGGCATCCGCACACCGACCTATACCGTCCACCCTAATTGCCGACGCATTGCCAGAGGGGCCTTTCAGGGGGCTGCATACTTGAAAGCCATCTACCTGCCCGAAACAGTCAGCTACATCGGTGAGGATGCCTTCGAAGGCTGCACTTCCCTTCAGGGCATCTATTTCGGTGAAGAATCTGTCACTTCGGTCGAGAGCATTGAGGCCGGAGATGACGTGAACGAGCCTGAAGTCGTGGCACGATATGACTTGTCGGGAAAACCATGCTCTCCGAACGACAAGGGTGTGCAGATTCAGGTTCATTCTGATTACTCTGCAAAGGCTGTTGTCGTTGAATAAAAACAAAAGTCATGGACACTTTCTATCACGGTTCTTGTGTCCTTTTCCCAAGGTTCGACTTGGCTCATGCTCTTGAGGGTGACGGCAAAATAAAGTTTGGCTATGGTGTCTATGTGACGTCGAAGTATCGTTCGGCTGCACATTATGCCGGAGCTAATCCTGCTGCAACGGAGCACTTTGTCTATACCGTGGAGGTGCCAGACATGAGGGAGGACAACTACATCGCTTTTCGGCAAGCAGTCAATCCAGTCATTGTGAGCCGTTCGGAAAAGAAGTTGGGAGAAAGGATTCCGGAGAAGTTCCTGCAGGACGGCAAGGATTTCCGGAAGTTTCTTGCCAAGAGGTTAACCGGCAAGGTCGACTTGGAAGGCGAGAAGGCGGCTGCAGTTTTCCTGCTGAGCATCGGGGTTGACTTCATCGTCTGGCCTTACAGCTGGAAGAACTCTGCCTTCGGCACAAACAGGGCTGTCCTTGACGACACAAAAGTGAAGATTGTCAGGATTGACAGGGTGGAGCTTGACGAGAAGAAGCAACTGATTGAGGGCTCGCAAACTCCTGTCTGTATATAATAATATGTATATAAAATAAGATAAGGTATGAGCTTCTACAGCGTTGCGCCTTTTATCAAGGAGTTTTATCCCGAGTGTTATTCTGTCGGGAGGTATCCGGCAGACAGGTGCATCTGCATCCGCAAGGTGGCTGACGAATGGGGCATTCTATGCAATTTCGCAAAAACACCTCTCAGTGTGAATGGCGTGACCCTGAAGAACAGCGAGCAGCTATTCCAACTGATGAAGTTTGTGGACGAAGCTCCCGTCAAAGCGGTGTATCAGGCTCGCAATCCTAAGTACACGGCAAAGCATTGGGAGAAGACTCACCGACGCAAGGACTGGGGGAGCATCATCGTGGATGCCATGAAATTCTGCCTGACACAAAAGTTTGAGCAGAGCGAGGTCTTTCGCAGAGAGTTGCTCAGGACATCGGGCTACTTCATCGTGGAAGACCAGACGTCGTTCCCCAAAAGGACGGCCGACACCTGGGGCGCAAAGCTTGTCGGCAAGGAATATGTTGGGCCGAACTTGCTGGGACGACTATTGATGGAGCTCCGCGACTCGGCACATTTGGTCTTTCATCTCCCGGAAGATGCACTAATGTTCACCGATTATCTGAAATCACTATGTCCCGTTAAAGTGGACTAATCGTTCTTTGGAATTGCTGAAATAAAGGTCTTTTTTTATTGCTGTCCGCTAAAACTCAAATGAGCAAGAAAAATCCTCCGCAATGCCGATAAACAGGCGTTGCGGATTCTATTTTTGAAAGGT
>CAMVDV010000020.1 GCA_947166305.1 uncultured Prevotellaceae bacterium
TACTTGATAATCAGCTTACTCTCTTCTGAATCAATTTCGTCGAACTCACGTTAATGTAGGGACGCGCCGTGGCAAATATCGCCTGGTGAAAGAATGATAATCTGAGAGCGAGGGGGTGAAGGCTTCAGAAGCCGACCTCTATCAGGCCGACGAAGCGGGCGTTCTTGCCTTGGTGGTCGACGATGACTTCGTGGCCTTTCTTGTCGCGGAGGTACTGTGGCTCCTCGAAGTATGTGTGGGAATGTCCGCCGAGCAGCACGTCGATGCCGGTGGTGCTGCGGACGAAGTCCTTATCCATGTCGGGATCGTCCTTCCATCCGAGGTGGCTGAGGCAGACGACGAGGTCGCACGCTTCTTCATTCCTCAGGCGGTCGATGACGGGCTGTGCTGCCTGGGCGGGACGTGTGTAGCGCATTCCTTCGAAGTTCTTGCCCGTGATGAGTCCTTCGGGCTGAGGGCAGACGCCGAAGATGCCTACACGCCTGCCCGCACGTTCTATTATTATATATGGGCGGACAAGTCCTTCGCACGGCGTGCCTGTGAAGTCGTAGTTGCAACAGACGAAGGGGAAGTGGGCCATCCTGATGAGTCGGGCCAGATTGTCGAGGCCGAAGTCGAACTCATGGTTGCCGATGGTGCAGGCATCGTAGCGCATGAGGTTCATGAGCTTCACCTCTACTTCGCCGTGGTACAGGTTGTAGTAGACGGAGCCTTGGCTGAAGTCGCCGCAGTCAAGGAAGAGTGCTTCGGGATGCTCCTGACGTATCTTGTCGAAGAGTGCCACACGGCGCAGATAGCCGCCCTTGCCTGCCTGAGCCGTATCACCGAAGTTGGGCGAGATGGGTTCGATGCAGGAATGCGTGTCGCTGGTGTGGACGAGGAGAAGCTTACCCTCTTGGGCAAAGGTTAAGTGAAGAGTGAAAAGTGAAAAGTGAAAAATGAAAAGAAGTATCAAACGCTTCATAATCTAATGTTTTTTCGGAATAACGATATATCGTGATAACGTGATGTCGCCTTACTCTTTGACTGTGATTCTCCCCTCTATCTTGCTGTCTATCACGCGGTGCTTGACGACATATTCCATCATGACGTCGCGGGCAAGGATGCCGATTTCGTGTCGTTTTGTGGCTTTCTTGAGGGCGAACATCTTGTCGTTGCCTTCGGCGAGGTAGTCGATGGTGGCAACGGTGTAGGTGCGATGCGGGTCGATGGGCTTGCCTCCCACGGTGCAGGAGAGGAGCTTGCCGTCGGAAGTTATCTCCATTCTGACGCTGCTGCTCACGCCTTCGCCCTTCACGGCGGCGATGTTCTCCATGAGCTCAAGCAGGTCCTTTCCTTTCATCTCGAGCACGACGACGTAGTTCTCGAAGGGTGAGATGAGCATGATGTCGCCTCGGCGGACGATGCCTTCGGGCATATTGTTGCGCAGCCCGCCGATGTTGACGAGCCCCATGTCGGCCGGCTCAAGGCCTGTGGCCGTTCCGCCCTCCACCATGACGTCGGCCGCCCAATTGCTCAGGAGGCTTTCCGGCCGGCGTACAGACATCGCCACGCGACTCAGTCCGAGCGGAGGCGCCATGATGCTGTCCACCTTGGCCTTGTAGGGGGCCACCGTCTGCAAGGCTTCGGCCGACGGCGTGGCGTCGAGTGCCGAAGTCACCTCGATGCGTTCCCAGCAGAAACTCCGCACCTTGTAGTCCTGCGCAAGCAGAGAGTGAAAAGCGAAAAAAGAAAAGTGAAGTATAAGAAGAAGTCTGGTTCGTCTCATTTCTTTGGTCATTATGTTCTGTCGTTTGGTCGTTTGAGGATTGGTCATATAGCAAGGAAATACAGCTACTCCGTCTTCGGTTTATAACCTTATAGTGCAATCTTCAGTCCCTAACCATTAGTCTTTAACCTCGTTTTGATGTGCAAAAGTACGAAAAATTACGTTAAAAGCAAATAAATCTTCCATGTTAATTCTTCATTCTTAATTTTTTTTGTACCTTTGCACCCGCTTTCCCACAGGTCGCTGGCAGGAGAAGAGAGACCTGTTATGCCTGTGTGTGATCGACAAAACAATTTTATAAACTCAAAGCATTATGGCTGATTTAATCAAAATTGCTGAAGAAGCATTTGCAACCGGCAAGAGCCACCCGAAGTTCAAGGCTGGCGACACAGTGACCGTTGCATACAAAATTGTCGAAGGTAACAAGGAGCGCATCCAGCTCTATCGTGGTGTCTGCATCAAAATCAGCGGCCACGGCGAGAACAAGCGCTTCACTGTCCGCAAGATGTCGGGCACGGTGGGCGTGGAGAGAATCTTCCCCATCAGCAGTCCCAACATTGACAGCATCCAGGTGAACAAGGTGGGTAAGGTACGTCGCGCTAAGCTCTACTACCTGCGCAACCTGACTGGTAAGAAGGCACGCATCGCCGAGAAGCGCGGCACGATGCAGAAGGAGGACTAACGTCCGCAGCCCTTCGCCCTTCCGCTACGTCGGATAAGACAGAAGCACTCAGGCCTCAACGAGGCTTGGGTGCTTTTTTGTTATGCGCCGGAGCGTGCTCTTCCAGTCCAGACGAAACATACTTTCGCCCAACATAGCGTGCCGTGGAGTTTGACCCATGCGCATGGAACGATGGACCCATGCGCATGGAACCATCGACCCAAGCGCATGGGTCAAGCAGAAGGCTGTGCCTCGTCGTCGTCCACGGAGCGTTCCCAGGCGGCTTCGTTCTGTCGGGCCGTCTCCTCGATGGCTTGGCCATAGCCGGAAAGGGCAGAGAACGGGGCAAACTGCGCCGCACGCTGAAGCATCGACATCTGCGGATGAGTGGCCGAAACATGATGCGGCAGGTGGATTATGTCATCGTATGCTCCCACGGTACCTTGTTAAGAATGAAAAAATGAAAAATGAAGAAATGAAAATGGCGGAAAACGGCGGACGCTACGCCTTGTGACCGCCTATCTGATTGTTGCGCTGTTTGGCTGTCGCTCCCTCGGCATAGCTTGTGCCCCGCAGGATAGCGTTCTTGCCGAAGCGTTGCTTGATGTTGATGACGGCTTCCTGCATCCTTCGCTCCTTCTTGCGCCTCGCTTCCTCGGCAACCTGCCCGTCGTAGTCGGCGAAGAGGTCGAGCTGTTCCGGCTTCTTCTCTTGCCTCGACGGAGCCAGGCCGGGCAGTTCCTCGTAAACCACATGGTTTGTGCTGATGTTGAGCCTGCGGATGAGCAGATGCCTGTCCACGATTCGGTCGTAGAGCGACACGACGGCCTCGATAATCTTCTTGCTCGACGAAGAGTGCGCCCCGAGGTTGGCCGTGCCATGAGCGTGCTTGGGCACAGGACGGCCGTAGTGGTCGGTGACAATTTCACCGTGATATTGTGCAGCAATCTCGGGTCTGGTCAGGTTCTCGCGGTCGTAGCTGACGGTGAGGACAAGCTGGTCGGCCACAAGCCGCTTGCTCACGAGCTCGAGGCTGACGGCGTCTGCCATCTCCATCACCACGTTTCGTGCCTTCTCGAAAGTGTAAGGTTCCATGAGGACCTGTCCGCTGCTCATGGAATTCGTCTCGGGTCGGTATGCCTTCACGAGGTCTATGGTGCAAGGCTCCCAGCCCCATGCGTGGTCAATCAGCAGCTCGGCATTCACTCCGAAGAGCCTGTAGAGCAATTCCTCCTTTTCCACCGAGCAGCGAGCCACCTTTCCCATCGTGTCAATGCCATAGCGCGAGAGCTTCTCGGCAATGCCGCGACCCACGCGCCAGAAGTCCGTGATGGGATGATGATTCCAGAGTTTCTGCCGATAGGACATTTCGTCGAGCTCGGCAATGCGCACTCCGTCGCTGTCCGCCGGCATCTTCTTCGCCACGATGTCCATGGCAACCTTGGCAAGATAGAGGTTCGTGCCGATGCCCGCCGTGGCGGTGATGCCCGTCCGACGCAGCACGTCGCGTATCATCACCATCGCCAATTCGTGTGCCGACATACGGTATGTTGCCAGATAGGCCGTGACGTCCATGAAGACTTCGTCTATGCTGTAGACATGAATGTCGTCGGCCGACACATACTTCAGGTAAACATTATAGATGTCGGTGCTGACCTCGATGTACTTAGCCATGCGCGGCGGGGCGATGATGAACTCGGTGCCCCGTGCCTTTTGGTACACCTCGAAGAGCCTCGCCCTGCCGGGTATGCCCAAAGACTTCAGCGATGGCGAGACGGCAAGGCAGATGGTTTTGTCCGTCCGGCTGGGGTCTGCCACCACGAGGTTAGCGCGAAGCGGGTCGAGACCCCGCGCCACGCACTCCACACTGGCGTAGAATGACTTCAGGTCAATCGCTATGTATGTGCGACTCTCGCCTTCCATTTCGCATCTCATGCAGCGGCCTTATCCCACGAGCCTGAGCAGTTGCTTCTCCGAGGCAAAGGGCAGGACGCCGGAGAGGTGGGCGATGATACGCCGAAAGGACTCCTCCGGCGAGCGGCTGCACTGACAGTTCTCGCGGCCATAGAGTGCCTCGGGCGTGTTGAGCAACGACCATCCCCAGCCATACTCCCTGCCGTGCTTGTCGGTGGGGTACACGAAGTCTTCGGTGACGACGTAGGTCGCCATCTGCAATCGCGTGACGTAAGCGTCGAACTTCGAGCGCATCCCCTTGCCGTTGAAGCCACATGCTGCCCGAAGCTCCCTGCTGATGAGGCTGCCAGAAGTGCGCAAAGTGTCGATGATTGTGCCTTCTATGGAGTCATCCTCGGGCTTGGGATACTTCATGCCACGCCGATAATTGCAAAGGTCGGGCCACCATGCCTGACTCACAAAGCCTGCCTTGGTGGCGAAGAACTTCCCGTAGACGCAAGGCATCTCGGTTACGATCTGACCCTTCCACTTCCACAGCGGCCAGTCCCAGCCTCCGTCGGGGAAGACGACGTAGCGACAGTCCTCATCGACTATGTCTTCTGCCGAAAAGCCTGGGATTCCGCTATTGAGCAAGGGGAGGAAACCGACTTGGCCGATGACTTCCATGAGTTCGGCCGCAGAGCTGACGCGGGGAAAAACGTCCTGTGCGGACATCATTCAGCGGAGAACTGGTCTTTCCCTACGCCGCACAGGGGGCATTCGAAGTCCTCGGGAACATCTTCCCACGGTGTGCCGGGTGCAATGCCCTTTTCGGGTACTCCTACCTCTGGGTCGTATTCCCATCCGCATACTTCACAAACGTACTTTGCCATAGCTTTTGTTGTTTAATTGGTTAATAGAATTTGGAAAACGTCTCTGTATATATAATACGATTTTTCTCTGAAAAGTTAATAGTGCTTCACTATATATATATAAATAATGTATAGGGGTCAGGCATGTTTCTCTGCCCCGCTGCGTTTTTCCCTGCCGTAGGAGCGGTATTCGTCGAGGGGTATCTCGACGTCGGGCTCTGCCAGGCTTGGTTCAGGGAACAGGCGGAAGCAGAGATACTTGATGTCGATGCCACGGGCGCGCCACATGGTTTCGTAGTACGTCTGGATGGATGTGGCGCACCGGAGCAGTGGGCTGGCGGCATCGGCGTGGGCGTCGGTCGGCTCGGCGGCTGCCGTTTCCGGGAGCAAGGCTTGGGGGTGGGCGTAGAGATTGCGGGTGGCGACCTCGGGAACGATGTGGTTGGCCCTCAGCATCTCCTCGGTGTAGGTGAAGAGGAAGTTGGAGTCTGTCTTGAGATGGACGAGTCCTCCGGGGACGAGGAACTGGCGGTAGCGCTCGAGGAAGTAGGTGCTTGTGAGTCGCTTCGTGACCTTTTTCATCTGTGGGTCTGAGAAGGTGAGCCATATCTCGCTCACCTCTCCGGGGGCAAAGAAGCGGTGGATGAACTCGATGTTCGTGCGCAGGAAGCCGACGTTCTTCATGCCTGCCTGCAACGCTTCCTTGGCTCCGGTCCACATGCGTGCGCCCTTGATGTCGACGCCGATGAAGTTCTTCGTGGGCGTCGCCTTGCCCAAGCCCACGGTGTACTCGCCCCTGCCGCATCCAAGCTCAAGGACGATGGGGGCATCGCTGTGGAAGAAGTCACGGTTCCAACGGCCTCGCAGGGGGAAGTCCTCGATGTGGGCAGCCGCAGGGCACTCCACGACGAGCGGATTGGCAGCCATCTCTGCGAACTTGGCAAGTTTCCCCTTTCCCATTACTTGTCGAACGTGAAGTGGGTGGTACCGATGTTGTGCCCGTCGGCGAAGATGTCGACGCGATAATTGCCAGCGCTCAGTGTCTCGGCCACATCCCAGTAAACGGTCACACTCTGTTCCTCGCCGGTGTACTCGATGTCCTTTCTGATGCTGAACTCCAGTTGCCGGTTCTCGTAGGCGAAGGTTCCGCCCTTGGTGAGGACGTCGCCCGTGGGGGTGGTGATGCGGACGTATATGCTCCGAATGCCGGTGGCTGTGGTGACGTTGCGCGCTATGGTGAAGCCGATGACGAACTTCTTGACGTCCTTAATCTTCTTGGCTGCCTTGCCTTTCTTGTTGCGTCCCTCGGCAAAGATGCCCGTGGCGTCGAGCTGACTGGCGATGGCCACCTTGTCGGAGAGCGATTCGTTCTCGCCCTGCAGGTTGGAGATGTGCTGCTGTGCCTGCTGGTTTTGCGTCTTGAGGTTAGAGTTCTCCTGAGCCAAGGCCTCGTTCATGCGGTTGAGCGAGTCGATTTGCAGGACGTAGCTTCGCAGCACCTCCCTGAGCGTGGCGAGTTCCTTCTTGAGTCGCATAATCTCGGCTGCGTCGCTGCTCTTCACGCGACGGAGCTCCTCGAGGAGTTCCTCGGTGCGCTTCTGCTCAAGCTCCAGCTGCGCCACCAGCGAGTCGTTGTTGATCTGCGTCTTCATCTCGTTGTACTGCATGGCGAACTGTTCGTACTCGTTCTCCATTTCCATCTTGTCCATCTCGGCCAGGGCGAGCATCTGTTTGCTTTCCTGCATCTGCCCGTGCATCGTGTAGAGAAGGAAGCCGATGACGAGGGCTGCGAGCACAGCGCCACAGCCGATTATGATCTTCGTCGTTCTGTTCATTTGTTCAAGTATTTGGTTTTTTCGACTGCAAAGATACGAATAAAAGAAGAAATAGGAAAGAAGTCGGCGGAAAAAACTTTCGCCCGGGCCGATTTCCCCTGCCTTTTTCCTTCGCTGAACGCCCTTTGTGAAAGCCCGCGGAACAGGGGAAACGCCGGCCGGACACGGCGTGTCGTCCATCGCCGCGTGCTGCGTTGTTTGCAGGGTCATGATGCTGCAATTGAATGGTCATGATGCTGCAATTGCATGGTCATGACCCTGCAATCAGAACCCTGTAGGGTGTCGGAGAGAGGGGCGTGCCGGGTCAGCCGGAAGGGTACGTCCCGAAGGCAACAACCTTGCTCCTTGACGGAAAAACATGCGTGCGGAACGCGTCGAAACCTGTGCCTTTGGACACGAAAGAATATGCAGCGGCAGGGCATAAAACGAGCCTCGGGAGCATACACGATGCGTAATGTGCTGATTTTCCCACCGTCACGATGGCAGAATATCTGTTTTGGAAAACTTTTTGTTTAACTCATAATTTCTTCGGACTGTGTTTCAATACGTTACAAATCGTTTTGGAAAACTTTTAATTTTTACTTGAGAAAAAATCAACGGAAAACGGAAACTTTTTCATCATTTCGCTTGCACAGATTGGTCATTTTACATAACTTTGCACCGCATTCTACAAACAAATCTCAAAAACACTACGCATATGATACAGACAGTCAAGAAGAGAGACGGACGCACCGTAGGCTTCAACGAGCAGAAGATCTGCGCAGCCATCCGCAAAGCCATGCTCACGACAGAGGAAGGCGAAGACAACGAGCTCATACAGCAAATTGCCGACCGCATCAGCATGAAGGGCAAAAGCCAGATGACCGTGGAGGAAATCCAGGACATGGTGGAGAACGAACTCATGAAGAGCTCGCGCAAGGACGTGGCAAAGGCCTATATCAAGTACCGCAACCAGCGCAGCGTGGCACGCAAGGCCAAGACGCGCGACATCTTCCTCGAGATAATTAACATAAAGAACAACGACGTCACGCGCGAAAACGCCAACATGAATGCCGACACACCGGCAGGCATGATGATGAAATTCGCCAGCGAGACCACCAAACCTTTCGTCGATGACTTCCTCCTGAGCGAGAGTGCCAAGGAAGCAGTGCAGGGCAATTACATCCACATCCACGACAAAGATTACTATCCCACCAAGTCCCTCACCTGCGTGCAGCACCCGCTCGACCTCATCCTCAAGAACGGTTTCCAGGCAGGACACGGCGAGAGTCGGCCAGCAAAGCGCATCGAGACAGCCAGCATACTGGGCTGCATCAGCATGGAGACCGTGCAAAACGAGATGCACGGCGGGCAGGCCATCCCCGCATTCGACTTCTATCTGGCACCCTTCGTCCGCACATCCTACATCGAGGAAGTCAAAGTGCTCGAGGAACTCACAGGCGAAGACTACAGCGAGCTCTACAATGCACCCATCGACGACTACCTCAACATCCCACTCAACGGCTTCCAAGGACGGGACCGCATTAAGCAGCACGCCATAAACAAGACCGTCGGACGCGTACACCAAGCCATGGAAGCATTCATCCACAACATGAACACCATCCACAGCCGTGGCGGAAACCAAGTAGTCTTCTCCAGTATCAACTATGGCACCGACACAAGCGCCGAAGGACGTTGCATCATACGCGAAATCCTGCGCAGCACCTACGAGGGAGTCGGCAATGGAGAGACAGCAATCTTCCCCATTCAGATATGGAAAAAGAAGAAAGGCGTCAGCTACCTGCCCGAAGACCGCAACTACGACCTTTACAAGTACGCATGCAAGGTGACGGCTCGCAGATTCTTCCCTAACTTTGTCAACCTCGACGCACCCTACAACTTCAATGAGAACTGGAAGGCCGACGACCCGGAACGCTTCAAGTGGGAAGTAGCCACGATGGGTTGCCGCACACGCGTCTTTGAGAACCGATTCGGACCCAAGACAAGTATCGGACGAGGCAACCTCAGTTTCACGACAATGAACATCGTCAAGCTCGCAATCGAATGCATGGGCATCGAAAACAAACAGGAGCGTATCGACGCATTCTTCGCCAAACTCGACAACATGCTTGAGGTCACCGCCCAACAACTCCACGACCGATTCGAATTCCAGAAGACGGCTTACGCCAAACAGTTCCCACTTCTCATGAAAGGCCTCTGGCTCGGCAGCGAAAAACTCGGCCCCAACGACACCATCGCCTCAGTCATCAACCAGGGAACACTCGGCATTGGCTTCATAGGACTCGCCGAATGCCTCATAGCCCTCATCGGCAAACACCACGGAGAAAGCGAGGAAGCACAGGAACTCGGCTTGAAGATTGTCACATACATGCGCGACAGAGTCAATGAATTCAGCGAGCGCTACCAGCACAACTACAGCGTCCTTGCCACCCCGGCAGAAGGTTTGGCCGGACGATTCACTAAGCGCGACCGCGAAAAGTTCGGCATTCTGCCCGGAATCACCGACCGCGACTACTACACAAACTCTAATCATGTGCCCGTCTACTACCACTGTTCCGCACTCCACAAAGCACAGGTCGAGGCACCATACCACAACCTTACGCGCGGAGGACACATCTTCTATGTAGAAATAGACGGCGACGCCACCCACAACCCCGAAGCCGTCATGCGCATCGTCGACATGATGGACAAGTACGACATAGGCTATGGCAGCGTCAACCACACACGCAACCGCTGCATGGACTGTGGCTATGAGAACGCAGAAAAGACGATGGACACCTGTCCGAAGTGCGGCAGCACCAACATCGACCGCCTCCAGCGCATCACAGGCTACCTCGTTGGCACCACAGACCGCTGGAACAAAGCCAAACTTGCCGAGCTGAATGACCGCGTAGTCCATGATTAATGTACTCAGAATCCTGCACGACACCACCGTAGACGGCCCAGGCTTTCGCACAAGCATCTACTGCTCGGGATGTCGACACCAATGCCCCGGCTGCCACAACCCGCAGTCGTGGGCTTTTGGCAAAGGTACCGATCGCACCACCGACGAACTGCTCGACGTGATAAAGTCCGACCCCTTTGCCGACGTAACCTTCACCGGTGGCGACCCATTCTTTCAGGCTGAAGGCTTCACGGAACTCGCCAAGCGCATCAAGGCCGAGACGGACAAGACGATATGGTGCTACACGGGCTTCCGATACGAGAACCTTCTGCACGACAATGCTGCACAGCAGTTGCTGCAACACATCGACGTGCTGGTGGACGGGCCGTTCGTCGAGATCTTGCGCGACGAAGACCTCCTCTTCCGAGGCAGCAGCAATCAGCGCCTCATCGACGTGCCTCGCACAAGAAGGGAAGGCTGCATCGCCATCTGGCAAAGGGACTGACAAGCTAACCAAGCACATTATTCCTTATGACTCTATATCCTCAACTCATACTCGACGCGCTTTCCACGGTGAGATACCCCGGGACGGGAAAGAACATCGTGGAGATGAAGATGGTGGACGACGATATCCGTATCGCCGGACTCAGCGTCTCGTTCACCCTAATCTTTGACAAACCCACCGATCCATTCATGCGTAGCGTGGTGAAGGCTGCCGAGGCTGCCATACATGCCTACGCCTCGAAGGATGCCGAGGTGGAGATAAAGACCCGAAGCCTGCAGGCTCCCCGGCCCGAACTGCCCGACCTGTTGCCTGGCGTGAAGAACATCATTGCCGTATCGAGCGGCAAGGGAGGCGTGGGAAAGAGCACCGTGGCGGTGAACCTGGCAGTGGCTCTGGCAAGGATGGGCATGAAGGTCGGACTGCTCGACTGTGACATCTTCGGCCCATCCGCTCCCAAGATGTTCAGAATGGAAGACGCTCAGCCCTACAGCGAGCGCATCGACGGCCGGGACCTCATTGTCCCCCTCGAACAATACGGCGTGAAGGTGCTCAGCATCGGCTTCTTTGTCCGTCCGGACCAAGGCATCATGTGGCGGGGAGGCATGGCGAGCAATGCCCTAAAGCAACTCATCGGCGACGCCAACTGGGGAGACCTCGACTACTTTATCCTCGACACTCCGCCGGGAACGTCGGACATTCATCTGACACTCGTGCAGACCATCCCCATCACGGGAGCAGTCATCGTGAGCACACCCCAGCAGGTGGCACTGGCAGACGCGAGGAAAGGCATCGACATGTACCGCAACGAGAAGGTGAACGTCCCTATCCTCGGACTGGTGGAGAACATGTCGTGGTTCACTCCGGCACAGCATCCCGACGAGCGATACTATCTCTTCGGACACGAAGGGGCAAGGCTTCTGGCCGAAGAGATGGAGATTCCGCTGTTGGCGCAGATACCTCTTGTGCAAGACATCTGCGAGAGCGGCGACAAGGGCCTGCCTGCCGCCACTGAGCCGCAGAGCATTACGGGCCAAGCCTTCATGCATCTGGCCGCACGCCTCGTCACGGAGACCGACAAGCGGCGCGTCAACCTTCCACCCACACAGATTGTCGGAGTGAAGAACTGACTCCGAGCCTAACCACAAAAGCCGACGACATGAACAACCTCAAGACCCTCCTCCTGCTGACCACTGCCTCGCTCTCTGCCATGGCTCAGAGTATGAGCGTCCACCAAGGCGGCAAGGAGATATCCTTCGACCTCAGCGACGTGGACAGCGTGACCTTCGACCAGACACCCAACCTCTGGCGGACGGCCGACAAGCACGTCAGTTTCTACTACGCACCGGGGTGGAACGAGATAGCCGCGCCTTCGTACACCGAGGAGGACGGCACCTACACCGTCACCCTCAGCCGCTCCACCACAGCACAGTGGCAGGCGCAGATGTTCATCGTCAGCGACCTCACGGCCAACGCCCGCAAGAACTACGACTTCCGGCTCACCCTGTCGTCCGACAAGGCACTCACCGCCACCGTAAAGCTCTACCAGGACGGCCGCGACGACCTTTACTTCTTCGAGGAACGGGTGCCGCTGAAGGCAGGCGAGGAAGTCGTCTTCGAGCGGAACGACATGGCCGGGCTCGACATGAGCCGCGTCAGTCTGCTCATAGACTTTGGCGGTAACCGCACAGGCACCACGGTGAAAGTCTCCTCAATCCGTTTCATGGAGAGGGACTACGACTCCTCTCTCCACCAGAACTCCTGCCCATTGCCCGACTACAGGCTTGTCTGGCACGACGAATTCAGCTCCCGCGTGCTCAACACCACCAGCCGCTGGACATTCCAGACCGCACAGGCCGGATGGGTGAACCACGAGCTTCAGACCTACGTCGCAGGCCGCAGTCCCAAGGGAGGCAAGGTGGCCGAGCAGACAGACGGCACCCTGAAGATACACACCTTCCGCGAAGGCGACAAGATCTACAGCGCCCGGCTCTACGGACACAAGAGCGTGGGCTTCAAGTACGGCTACATCGAGGCCCGCATCAAACTGCCCCGCGGCAAGGGAACCTGGCCCGCATGGTGGATGATGCCCGTAGGCGGAAGCGACTGGCCTGCGTGCGGAGAGATAGACATCATGGAGGAAGTGGGCGTAGACGCCAACATCGTCTCCAGCAGCATACACTGCACCGCCTACAACCACCCCTCCAACACACAGAAGACCCACTCCATGACCTGCGTCGGCGCTGAGGACGGATTCCACATCTACGCCCTGGAGTGGACAGAAGACTACATCCGCACCTACGTCGACGGACGCGAACAGCTCTATTTTGAAAACGACCATCAGGGCAATCCCGACACCTGGCCCTTCGACAAAGCCTTCTATCCCATCCTAAACGTAGCCTGGGGCGGCGACTGGGGCGGTTATGCAGGCGTCGACGAGACAGCCCTCCCGCTCACAATGGAAGTGGACTACGTCCGCATCTGGCAGAAGAAGTGAAAAAACGCAGGCTGCGGAAATGGCAAACGCAGCGTGCGGAAACAGCAAACGCAGCGTGCGGAAATGGCAAACACCGCACGCTGCGTTTTCATCACCCACATCCCGTCCCCCATCTTTCCCACAGGCAACTGCCACCCGGTCACGCTCCCGCGAACACATCCACACAAGCCCGATACAGCAGCCAAACACACCCTCCGAGGCAGATAAACACACTTTTATCCCCAAACGCTTGCACGTTAAGGTAAAAAAACGTAACTTTGCACCGATTTTACAGTAGCATAAAGCTCGGCACAAAACAGGCCATGACAAGCAACAAAACAGGCAAAGCGAGCTCAACCAACTGGGGATTAGCACTTTACGTTAACCCCAAAGCCCCAAGACTATGTGCCTGAGCCAAAAGAGCACACATCGCAAAGCCACATATCCAATATCATGACACAACAGAAACAATGCTAAGCAACAACATACAGCTCGAAGGAAAGACCGTCATCGTCACCGGCGCCGCAGGATTCATCGGCTCCAACCTCGTAGGCCGCCTTTTCCGCGAATTCCAAGACATCAAGGTCGTCGGCATCGACTCCCTCACCGACTACTACGACGTACGCCTCAAGCAAGAACGGCTCGCACAGATAGCAGCCCTCGGACGCGACTGGACATTCCTCAAGGAAAACATCGCCGACAAGCAAGCCGTCGACCGCATCTTCCAACAGCACAAACCGAGCGTCGTCGTCAACCTCGCCGCACAAGCAGGCGTGCGCTACAGCATCACCAACCCCGATGCCTACATCGAGAGCAACCTCATCGGCTTCTACAACATCCTCGAGGCCTGCCGCCACCACGGCGTCGGTCACCTCGTCTATGCCTCAAGCAGCAGCGTCTACGGCTCAAACAAGAAAGTCCCCTACTCCACCGACGACAAGGTGGACAACCCCGTCAGCCTCTACGCAGCCACCAAGAAAAGCAACGAACTCCTCGCACACGCCTACAGCAAACTCTACGCCATCCCCACCACCGGCCTGCGCTTCTTCACCGTCTACGGCCCGGCCGGACGGCCCGACATGGCTTACTTCGGCTTCACCGACAAGCTCCGCCGGGGCGAAACCATACAGATCTTCAACTACGGCAACTGCAAGCGCGACTTCACATACATCGACGATATCGTCGAAGGCGTAGTCCGCGTCATGCAGCACGCACCGGAAGTCCAGACTGGCGAGGACGGCCTGCCCATCCCAGCCTACAAGGTCTACAACATCGGAAACAGTTCCCCCGAGAACCTGCTCGACTTCGTCAGCATCCTCCAGGAAGAGCTCATCGAGGCAGGCGTCCTTCCCTCCGACTACGACTTCGAGGCCCACAAGCAGCTCGTCCCCATGCAACCCGGCGACGTCCCCACGACCTTCGCCGACACAACCCCCTTGGAACAAGACTTCGGCTTCCGCCCCTCCACCCCCCTCCGCCAAGGCCTCCGCGCCTTCGCCCAGTGGTATGCAGGGTATTACAAATGAGGAAAGACAACAGACACCCCAGTTCATGATAATAAAGAAATTCAGGAAGCGCCTGAAAGACTTGAGATACATCTTCTCCACACTGTATTTCAATTTCCATTATCTACCTTTCCGTCAAGCCATCCATCTGCCCATTTTGCTATACAAGCCTCATCTGCTCAAGTGCAAAGGCAAGGTTATACTGCAGCCAGACGATGGGCGCATCCGCTACGGAATGGTAAGGATGGGCTTTTGTCGTGTTTCAATATATCCCAACTCCGGCATAACATGGGAGAATCACGGCGGGACAGTCATCTTCAGAGGGAGGTGCGTATTAGGCAACGACACTTATATGTCGTTTGGTCCTAAAACGACAGTTGAGTTCGGGCATGGCTTCTCAAATGCTGCCGGACTGAAGTTGGTGTCATACAGAGGCATCAAGTTTGGTCAGTTCTGCCGTATTGGATGGGGCAGCCTTTGCATGGATACCAACATCCACCCACTGTATGATATGGTGAAGAAGGAATACCTACCAGCAAGCGGAAAGATAGAGATTGGCGACCACAACTGGTTCGGCACGGAATGCAAGGTGATGCACAGCGTAGTGACACCCGAACGTTGCATCTGGGGCATGGGGACAACCGTCACACGCGGTTGCATCAAGAAGTCATATTGCGTGATGGGAGGCAATCCCGTCAGGATATTACGCGAGAACGTCATGCGTAACCTCGAGCACAACTTTGAAGAGTGATGGAGAACGAATCACTGAAAAAGAAAACCATCAAAGGCGTTGGCTGGTCTGCAGTAGACAACGCATCACGACTTGGAGTGCAATTCTTGGTAGGAATTGTACTTGCGCGATTATTGTCGCCTGACGATTATGGCCTTTTGGGACTTGTCGCTGTCTTCACCACCATCTGTACTGCTTTCATAAACGGCGGGTTCAACAGTGCATTGATTCGCACAAAGGACGCTTCTGAGGAAGACTACAACACTTCATTCTTTGTCAATCTGCTGCTGAGCCTGTTCTTCTATGCCGTCCTGTTTGCCTGTGCCCCATTGATTGCCAGCTTTTTCGGAAGGACAGAATTAACGGCATTGGTCAGAGTTTCCATGATAGGCATCATCATCGGTGCCTTGTCCATGGTTCAGCAAACCCGACTAACAAAACGAATTGACTTCAAGACACAGACAAAAATCACATTGGTATCGTCTGTCGTTAGCGGACTGATTGGCATTGGATTGGCAGTCATAGATTTCGGAGTATGGGCATTAGTGGCACAGCAACTATCCTCTCAGATTTTCACAACCATACTTCTATACTTCTACAACCGCTGGATGCCCAGTTTAAGTTTCTCCTTAGAAAGCTTCCACAGGCTATTTGGCTTTGGTTGGAAAATAATGGCAAGCAACTTGATTACTACAATTTGGAGAGACCTATATCAAATGGTAATAGGAAAGTGTTATGCTCCTGCCGCGCTGGGACAATACACCAGAGCCAAACATTTCTCCAATATGCTATCTAATAATCTGGTGAATATCATACAACGTGTCACTTATCCTGTACTGAGCAATATTCAAGACGACAGCCAACGTCTGCTTTCTGCATATCGTCGCATTATTAAGATGAGTACGTTTGTCACCTCCGTCTTCACATTTATGCTTGCAGCTGTCAGCGAGCCGCTCATATTATGCTTAATTGGCCCGAAATGGCATGATGCCGCCGTCTATCTACCATTTCTTTGTGCCATTGGACTTCTCTACCCCCTTATTGCCATCAACATGAACCTGTTGGCAGTACAAGGACGCAGCGATGTTCTACTGATTATTGAGATTATCAAAAAAGTCACCGAACTGATACCCCTGTTCATTGGCATATTCGTGGGAATTATCCCCATGCTCTGTGCCAGCATATTGACAGGTCTGATTGGTTATTTACTTAATGCCTACTATGCAGGCCAAACGTTAGGTTACACCACTCGGACACAACTGCTCGATACTGCGCCATCATACGGAGTGGGACTGACGATAGCGATACCAGTGTCTTTGCTTTCCTTCCTGCCTTTGTCATGCTGGATAATTCTTCCCTTACAAATTGTTGTGGGTGTTTTGACATTTTTCTTGGTTTGTCATATTTCAAAGATAAAAGAATATGAAGAAATCAAGGCAATTGCTATAAACCGCTTGCGAAAAAAATAATGCGCGACCACGACGTCACTATAGCAAAGGCTTTGGCAATTATTCTGATGGTGCTCGGCCATGCAGGTGCTCCAGAGTTGCTAAACAACTATCTGTCTCTGATGCGGATGCCATTATTCTTTTTTATGAGCGGCTACTGCTTCAAGAATACTTACCTGGACGACAGCATAAGTTACATGAGGAAGAGAGTCAAAGGAGTCTATTGGCCTTATGTTAAGTGGACACTTGTATTCATATTGCTGCACAACCTGTTCTTTAGGATTGGGATCTACAATGATACTTTCCTGTACGACGGACAAGTGATGCATGAATACACTTTTCAGGAAACACTTAAGAAAATGGTTAACTGTATCTTCATGAGAGGCACAGAAAGGCTGTTGGGTGGTTTTTGGTTCTTGAAATCTCTATTCTGGGGCAGCATAATCTTCTATCTGACCAAAAGGTTCCTTCCTAACGCATGGGCAGGAGCTTTTCTTTTAATCATCTTCACCCTTTTGTTTTCTTTTTTCCATCTGAAAATTCCCCTGCTCACCATCTCATCCCGCGATTTCTTTGCAGCGTTCTTTATAATGACAGGACACATCGCCAAAAACACGAGAATCAAAGGCATTTCCCTGTCTAATAAAATCATCACAAATAAAAGCTTAATTATCACCTTTGCGCTCTGTATAGGTATAGGAAGTGTGTATTGGCCGACATCAATGCTTTCCTATCAATGGAACCATGTTATTCCCTATGCCACGACAGCCATAATGGGAACTTTCGTTATATATTCGATTGCACATTATCTAAATGTAAATCATCATGGTTTCTTTAGAGACTTCCTCATTTTCACTGGTGGATACACATTCAATGTGCTGACATGGCATTTCCTGTCTTTCAAGCTTGTGTCTCTTCTCATCATTCTTATATATAACTTGCCAATGTCGAGGCTGGCAGACTTTCCCGTCATCACCGAACCTGCTATAGACGGATGGTGGATTTTGTATGTAACTGTTGGCGTCTCCTTACCCTTGGCATGGAGATATGCCATGACAAGGATTCAATATACGATAAAAACATATAATCAGAAGGTATAACCAGAAATACACGCCCGACATCATCTCAGATAAGAAAACAAAAAAGCATAGAAGGCACGATAACCACGAGACAGAAATGGAAGACGAAAAAGAATTATATGTAGAACAGCAAATATACGATGACACAAGTATTCATCGTATTGTCTGGCCATTCCTTGGCATTTTATTCTCATATACCATACTACCAAACTGCATGTATTCAAGCAGCATGATGGCAGTAGCGTCGACATTCTTGGCCCTATACATCTTCTTTTTATATTATATAAAGATTCCCGAGTATGTTTTGGTCATGGTCGCTATGACAACCATCATTCCGTCTGTGCTTGGCGACACAGCAGGCGCAATGATAAAAGACCAGACATATTGGATTTTCTTATGGACACGCGCCCTGAATGTTACTATATTCGTTCTCAACATATACATACGGCATAAGGCTATCCCATTCACCTCTCCAATTAAATTCGGCATATTGTCTATAATACTGGGAGGACTGTATTTCTTTGCCTTAGGAGACAGCAAAGACTTAACGACATGGATTTGGGATTTCATCTATGTCATCTTACTTTTCTACAACTGCATGTTTGAAAGGTTCTCATTAAAAGCCTTCTACCTTTTGTTTTCTGCGCTGTTTCTGTTTATTTCCTTTTATGCAATAACAGACTATTTCTTTCATTTCACTCCCTATAATCTTTTGTATAGTATCCACGACCTTGAAATACAATACTCCGTAAATGAAGTGTTTCGTGCCAGAGGACTCATGGGGCATCCCCTGCTTCTGTCTGCTCAAGCTGGCCTGTATATAGGTATGACCCTGATGATGTATACCTTTATGAAAAAACACAATATCTATATGTTAGCAATGATTATATTAGCACTGTTTGTGTCACTTTTGACAGCCTCAAAGACATCATTGCTGCTTATTGCTGTCGAACTTTTGTACTTTGCTTATCTTTCTTTCAAAACAAAACAAACCATGCACATGATAGCAATGTCTGCGATAATTATCATAATTGCTATCGTCACCTACAACTATTGGAGCACTCAATATGAAAACTTCATATTCCGTTTATATCATAGTGGAACGGAACATCGTGAAGCGGCATACAGCTCAGTAGCCAATTTGTTTTCCGACAATCCTTTTGGTGTAGGAATTGACAACATTAACACTGAGATAAAGCGTTATGCCACATACGGACTGATTAAAGACTTTACGCTGGATAATTTCTTCCTCAGACAGATTGCAGCCTACGGTGTCCTTGCTGTAATTCCATGTATGTTCTACTATTTTTACCTTTACCCTGCACATAGGTTTCGTCGTATCTATCCTGCTCTGTTTCCCGCATTGCTAATGTTTGCTCTATTGTGGACGTTCGTCGGTGTAAGTTTTAATCTGGAAACCTTCATCTCATTAAAAACTCCATTTTTCGCTATAATAGGATTTGTATATTCTACCTTCTTCTCATGGGAAGATTATGACGACACGGAGTTTGCAGAGTCATATGCGAATGATGAAGAATATGACACAGATGAGCTTAACCCAAACTATATAGAAGAAGTTTCGGACGACGGATACTAATTATCTGATTAAGCAATAAGTCCGGAGGAAAAGCACTATTCACATGCACCATCTACTTGCTGTTATAGTCATAAACTATCGAATGGAGGAATTGACCATTAAGATGGTTCAACAAGAACTGTCAAAGATAGTCATTCCTCATAAGACTATAGTCGTTAATAACGATGCAACAGACACAAGTAACAATCTGCTCACGAGGGAACTTAATGCGCAATTGATTTTGAATCCGGAAGAGCAAATAGCTGATATGGATAAAGATGCTTTTATCATCTCATCCAAGGAAAATCTCGGCTTTGCTCGTGGCAACAATCTTGGCGTGATGTTTTGCAAGAAGATGTTCGCCCCTGATTACTTGCTCTTTACTAACAACGACATTCAGTTCTCAGATGCAGACGTGGTAGAGCGACTCATTAACAAGATGCAGTCTCTCCCTAACGTTGGAGTGATTGGCCCACGAGTAGTCGGGCTGGACAACAAGGAACAAAGTCCTCACCCATACCTCTCGTTTTGGGACAGGATGATATGGATGTACTGGTCAACATTCTTTTACTCTAAAAAAAAGAAAAGGCATCGGTTCCTTCTTGATTATTCACAAAATGCCGAAGAAGGTTTCCACTATTACGTGATGGGGAGTTTCTTCATGGTTCGAGCCTCTGACTTTTATCAATGTGGAATGATGGATCCTAAGACATTCATGTATGCCGAAGAACTGATTCTCTCAGAGCGCATGAAGTCAATCGGCCGTGGCGTTTACTATTATCCGCAAGTATGCGTCATCCATGCTCACGGAGCAACCACATCGAAATTTGCACGGGGAAAGAGTCGCGACTGGAAGTTTGACAGCCTCCTTTACTACTACAAGAATTATCTGCATGTGGGATGGCCAATGCTACAATTAGGACGCCTGACACATTGGCTGATGAAACACAAACACATTGTTTAATTCCTCTGAAGCCAGGAAAAAAGCCTTAACAATGAACATCGCATTTATCACATATCACTACTTGCACGGCAATGGAGGTGGCATATATGCTTCCCGAGCGTACATCAACGCCTTCGCTGCTATTGCCGACGAAATGACCTTGCTGTTCCCCATGAAGCAGGGTGCGGAGCCGGAAGGCATTGACAAGAAAGTAAGACTTGTGCCCGTCTGGGACAAACGAAGCAAGCTGAAAAAGGGACTTGACTTGTATCTGGGCTGGCGTAACCGATACAAACATATTGAGACCCTCATCGGCAAGGCTCACTTCGATGTAGCAGTCTTGGATGCCAGTGCCACCACACATGGCGTACTGAATTATTTCAAGAAGCAAGGCACGAGAGTTATCACCATACACCACAACTTCCAGTATGACTACTATCGTGACAATGCCAGCATCTGGTCTCGTTTCCCTTTGCTCTACTGGTCACAGTATGATGAACGGAAAGCAGTTCTCCAGTCCGACTTGAGCCTTACCTTGACGGTGGCCGACAAACAGTTGCTGAAGCGTCACTATGGCAATGGGAAAGAGAACATCGAGGTGTTGGGTACCTTCGAGTACAAAAAGAAGGAGCATCCGGTTTATCCGAATGTCATGGAGGACAGGTTCCTCATTACAGGAAACCTTGGTGCAACGCAAACGGAAGATTCAATCTTCCCGTGGATAAAAGACTATTTCCCCGTGCTGAAAGAGGTATTCCCCGACGCGTCGCTTACGCTTGCAGGCAGGTCGCCATCTCCGAGGCTTTGCCATTTGGCAGAACAGAATGGCATAGAAGTCATTCCTTCGCCAGTCGAGATGCTTCCCATACTCTCTAAGGCGAAATACTACATTTGTCCCACATCCTTGGGGGGCGGGCTGAAACTCAGGGTAATGGACGGACTGAGCACAGGCCTCCCCGTCGTTTGCCACGAAGTCTCCGCCCGTGGCTACGAGGCATTCATAGACAGCGGCTCACTGTTTGTCTACAACGACATCGCTTCCTTCCGAACCCAACTGAAAAAATTGAGGGACACGGAATTGAACAAGGACAGTGCCATTAGCCTGTATGAGCAAATCTTCTCGTTCGGCAGCGGATTGGAACGCCTCAAGAAACTGCTGCAAAAGTACGGCATCGCATAAAATAATGGACATGACGTTCCGGCTGCTATATCAGGAAGCGCCACACGTCCATTCGTGAGTCATCAGAAACCGTCGCGTGGAGCGTTTCTAAACTAACCGTGCTTAGTTGGCAAACTAACCATTAGTAAATTGCGAACTAACCATTGGTCGTTTGGAAACAACGTTTAAGTCCTGACGGACCTATCAGGACCTCTGCCTCATACTTCTCACATGCCATCTGACATTATACTTGGCTATATACAGCCCTCAGACATTGACTCCTCGGAGTACATCCGATTTCTGGAGTCGTATCATGGGAGAGGAACATTCTCCACATGGCGCAAGCTGATGCTGTGGTATTGGCAACTGGGCGACGGCTATCGTGTTCTGACTGCTAAGCGGGGCAACGACTACATCGGCCAGGCCTGTGCATACCGGGTGAAGGCACTCATACTGGGCGAGGAACAAGAAATGTGGTGGGGCGTTGACAACTTTGTGACCAAGACGATGCGAGGACAAGGCATCGGGAAAATGCTGCAAGGCCAGTTGCATCGTGATTTGCCGAACTTCTCTTCTGCATGGTACGCTCCAGCTAACAATACGATAAAACGACAGTGCGGAGCTCATGGCATCATGGCATTCTCCTTTGGCTATTACCCCGTGTCATGTCACTTCAGCATATTGGCAGAGTTGATGCTGAAAAGATTCTTCAGCATGAAGATTACTCTGCCAAGAATCAGAATGCCATGGCTCTATTCCAGGATTAACAAGCCGTGCAGCAAATCGCTTAAAGGCTTCACGCTTTCAGAAACGGACCTCGCAGAGTTGCCCACAATGGCCGGCTTCATTGAGGAATGTCTGAAAGAAAAGGATTTCCATGTGGTTCGCTCAGAGCAACATCTACGATGGAAGTATGTCAATAGCCCACGAACCCGCTGCAGGGTCGTCAAGGTGCAGAACGAAGGAATGACAGTCGGCCTGATAGTCTTTTCAGAGGTTTTGAAGCAAAAGGTGGTCCATGCAAAAGCAAGAGTCATAAAAATCTATGACATGGTTTCAACGTCTGCATCAGGTCTTTCCTACAGGCATCTCCTTTATCTCTTGTCTGAACACCTCCGAAAGCATGGCGAACACATCGACGGATTCAAGTCATTACAAGACGTACGTTGGCATCCGGCACTTCTCTACCCGAAAGAAAGGCAACTGCTCTCCACGCTCGACGCAAGCCATCCTCTGTCGGGTTACATTACATATATAGATCAGGACATGGAAGGCTGAAACGAATACTCCAGTATGTACAAACGCATTATCAACAGACTACTTAAACGATACCAGATAAGCCACATCCCAACAGCAGAAAGATGTGTCTATCTTACTTTCGACGACGGACCGGAAGAAGGCATCACCGAGTTCGTCGTAAAAGAATTAGACAAGTATGGCTTCAAGGCAACTTTTTTTTGCCGTGGAGACAACGCAGAAAAGAATCCACAGCTGATGTCACTGCTATGTGAGAAAGGACACAGCATCGGGAACCATACATACGGACATTTGCACGCATACAACGTGAGCACTCAAAGCTATCTGGCAGATGTCAGTAAAGCCGAAGCCATCCTACACACCCATCTTTTCCGTCCCCCACATGCCTGTCTCACGTTACCGACATGGCTGAACCTCCGGCACAAGTATCAGATAATATATTGGACGGTCAACAGCGGCGACTCGGATTTAGGACATTACAACTACGACAATTCACTCAGCAAATTGAAAAAGGAGACTCGAAATGGTGCCATCATACTGTTCCACTTCTGCCATCGGCACGAAAGGGAAACCAGGGAATTGCTGCCTCAATACTTGAAATGGCTGCAAGAAAATGGCTATCAAGCAAAATGCATCTCCTCAGATAAGAGTGTCATTTAGTCTACGATGCGCTTGACTCACTTGCAAGAAATTGCTGCTGAAGAGTCGGTGTACCTCCCTTTTATGAAACACAATAATATTATAATATAAAGATGAAAGAAATTAAAATCGCCGTAATCGGTTTGGGCTATGTGGGACTTCCTCTTGCCCGATTGTTCTCAACAAAGTACGAGACGATAGGTTTCGACATGAATCAGCGTCGTGTGGACGCTCTGATGCAAGGGCACGATGCGACTTTGGAAGTGAGCGACGAACTGCTTCAGGATGCCATCAACAATCATGGATTCCTCTGCACTACGGACTTGGAGAAGATTCGTTCCTGCAACTTTTATGTAGTTGCCGTGCCTACTCCCGTTGACGAAAACAACCGTCCGGACCTGAAGCCTCTTTGGGGCGCAAGCGAGACCGTGGGCAAAGTCATCTCAAAAGGTGATGTGGTAGTTTACGAAAGCACGGTGTACCCCGGTGTGACAGAGGAAGAGTGCCTTCCGGTGGTGGAGCGTGTCTCTGGTCTGAAGTTCAATGTTGACTTCTTTGCCGGTTACAGTCCAGAACGCATCAACCCTGGCGACAAGCTGCATACGGTAGAAAAGATCAAGAAAGTAACCTCCGGCTCAACCCCCGAGATAGCAGACCTCGTGGATGGCGTTTACAACAGTGTCCTGGTGAACGGCACGCACAAGGCACCGTCAATCAAAGTTGCCGAGGCAAGTAAGATAATAGAGAATAGCCAGCGCGACGTGAACATCGCATTCATGAACGAACTGGCTAAAATCTTCAACGCAATGGGGATTGACACCCACGACGTGATTGAGGCGGCAAGCAGCAAGTGGAATTTCATAAAGCTCAGTCCAGGTCTTGTCGGTGGCCATTGCATCAGTGTTGACCCTTACTATCTTATTCAGAAAGCTCAGGTGTATGGTGTCCTTCCACGCGTCATGAGCAATGCCCGCAGGCTGAACGACGGCATGGGCGCATACGTTGCCAACCAGACCATCAAGTACATGAACAAGAAAGGCGTGATGGTGAAGGACTCCAAGATTCTCATTCTCGGCATTACCTTCAAGGAGAATTGCCCCGACATCCGCAACACTAAAATTGTTGACATATACCATACACTTGCAGAATACACAAACAACATCACCATTTACGACCCTTGGGCCAACAAGGAGCAAGTAAGGCATGAATACGGAATAGATGTGGTAAATGAACAGCCGACAGAGAAATACGACGCATGCATTCTGGCTGTTGCTCACAAAGAATTCCTTGATATGGATATCAAAGCATTGGTGACAGACAAAGGCGTCGTATATGATGTGAAGGGTTTATTGCCTCGTGACATTGTAGATGGAAGATTGTAAAAGCTATGAAAATCGTACATTTCACACACAAGTATCATGACGGCTGGGGGTTCCAAGACAACCTTTTGCCTCGCTATCAGCAAAAAGCTGGCGACGAAGTAATGTTGATAAGTGACATTGATCACTTGAATCCCACGCTGAGGGCATCCGTTTTGCCTAAGGGACGCGAGTATTGGGATGATGACCTTCGCATTGCCCGAATCAGATGCCATCTCAATACCAAGCAGACTTCTTTGTTGTGCAGCGGCTTCTACAAGAGGTTGAAACAGGAGGCTCCAGACTTGATTTTCCATCATGTGGTGAACAGTTCTACTATGGTAGTAGCAGCATTCTATAAATTGCTTCATCCACATACCGTTCTATTTGTTGACAACCATGCAGATGCCATCAATATGACGAAGAACAAAGTGTGGCACTTTTGCTTTGAAAAAGTGTGGCTGTCATTCGTTTGCTGGTTGTTGCGCCCGCTGGTAAACAGATATTATGGCGTATCTCAGTTAAGGTGTGAATATCTGCACGATGTTTTCCACATACCCAACTCCAAGATAGGACTGTTGCCACTTGGCGGTGATACAGATGCAGTGGATGCAATAACGGAAAGTAAAGAAGAATTACGACTTAAATTCAATGTCCCCAAAAACAATTTTGTGATAACATCGGGTGGAAAAATGGATGCAACAAAAGGCATAATTGAGCTAATAGATGCATATCATACATTTAAGAAAGACCATCCTTGCACGTCATTGGTACTATTCGGCCGAATGGATGAGGTCGTACAAAAAAAGGTCAATGAATACGACGACATTACTGTATTAGGATGGTGCGATCGCCAGACCACATTGTCACTACTTAAGATGGCAGACGTTGCCGTATGGCCTTTGCTCCACACCGTGCTAATTGAAGATGCCATATCCTGTGGAACGCCCATTATTGTAAAGATGTCGGGCAACGTCAGCCACTTGGCAAATAATGGTTTAGGTATCTTCATGGAGAAAGGGGATTATGACGAGTTAACAGTTTCCTTGGAAACAATGTATAACAACGACTTTTCCTCAAAGGCAAATGTAGCAAAGAAGAAGTACAGCTATCATGCCATTGCTGCTCAGGTAAAGGAAGACTATATAAAGCACATTTCTAAAAAATAGTTAGAATCTACCAATTGTCATGAATACATATAACATTAAACGTATACTTCGGACTTCGCTGATTGGAAGGTCAAAAGTATATCTTTTCTTGCGATATTATATAAAGCAGAAAGAAATAGATGGCGTAATCAAGAAATATCTTGGCGAAGAGATTGATTCGGCACGCAAAAAGCACATAAAGAAACAAATGCTCGAAGCGATGATTAACTATCGCTGGGATTTCGACGAATACTTTATCTTTCATTATGAAGAGTACAATGATGCAAAACGCAGGTCTTTCGTACCAGAATTCGACAAGAACATTTTCTGCGATATCGTAAATGACAAGAAACAAGCAGACATTTTCCTCGACAAATGGACAACATACGAGCATTTCAAAGAGTTTTTTGGAAGGGATGTGTTTAATATTCGTCAACAAAATGATTTGGACACAAAGGAGTTTGAATTGTTCGTCACAAAGCACCCTTCTTTTATCATGAAACCTGTATTTGGGACACGTGGAGCTGGCATCCAGGTGTACAGAACCAGCAACGTACATGAAGCAAGAGAAGTGCTTACGGATCTCTACAAGAATGGCATAAAAGCAATGATTCTTGAAGAACTTATCGAACAAGATGAGAGGTTGGCTGCCTTACATAAAGAGTCAGCCAACACTTTGCGCGTGACAACCATTCGATATGATGATAAAGTTGATGTCATTTTCTCTTATCTTCGTATGGGCAAAGGAGCATCCGTGATTGATAATGCAAGTGCGGGAGGCGTTTTTGGTGTAGTTAACATTGAGACGGGTAAAATCTACGCTGCCTGCGACAGATTAGGCAACACTTTTGAGAAGCATCCAGATTCTGGCATTAACTTGATTGGGTTTGAAATTCCAAGATGGAACGAGGTAAAGGAATTTGTAAAGAAGGCAGCACAAGTTCTTCCTAAGGTTCGTTATGTGGGCTGGGATGTTGCTGTCACCCCAACTGGCTGCGTTCTTATTGAGGGAAACGACAAAGGACGCTGGAGTTTTCAAATCCCCAAGCAAGAGGGATTCCGCGACGAGATGAATGCTATTCTCAAACGTCTTGGTAAAAAGCCTCTGAACTAAAAGGATGCCTTCATAAAAGAAAAAAAATTGAAGAATGGGTATTATCAGCAATCTCAAAGCTTTCAAGCACTGCATGATGCCTTCACGCGGCGACTTCGGCCATGCAGGAAAGAATGTAAAGGTGGGATTCCCTGTTTATATTGCCGTAACCAAGAATGTCCACTTGGAGGAGAACACGGTATTAAGAGCAGGACTCAGTATCCAGAACAATATCAATGAACATATCTATATCAAGAAGTACACCGTCATAAGCCGAGATGTTACCATCGTTACCAATAACCATCGGAGCACCGTCGGCATTCCGCAATGCTTGTTGGGTGCTTCCCATATCAATGATACTTCGCGCGACCTCACTATCGGTGAGGACGTGTGGGTTGGAACGAGGGCAACAATTCTCTCCGGCGGAGATTTAGGGCGAGGATGTATCGTGGGTGCCTGCAGCTTGGTTACCAAGCCTGTGCCGCCATACGCATTGGTGGCAGGCTCGCCTGCAAAGATAATTGGCGTAAAATTCACCATCGACCAAATCCTGGAACACGAGAAAGCTCTCTATCCTGAGAACGAGCGTATGAGTCGCGAAGAACTTGAAAGGCTCTTTGCTCAATACTATGAAGGGAAAAAGGTCTTTGGCGTTCAGACGGAACTGACGGAAGAGGATAAAGAAGCTCTGGAAAGAGCAAAGAAAAAGAGAGACTATATTGAAAAGAACTAACTTTATCTTTTTGCTTCTCTATGAGACTTAAGACACTCCGCATTGTTTGCTCCAAGGCAGAACTTGCCAGGATTCCTGACGGCAAGGTGCTCATCAACACTATCAATGCGCATTCTTTCAACACGGCGCAGAAGGACGAGGCGTTTGCCGAAGCGCTTAGCAAAGGCGACTATCTGATTCCCGACGGGGCAAGCATCGTGAAGGCGTGCCGATGGCTCGGGGCGGAGAGCAGGCCGAAGGAAAGAATTGCCGGCTGGGACTTATTTGAGTTTGAGATGATGCATCTCAATTCGAGAATGAAAGAATGCAATAACGAAGGAATGAAAAAGGGTCGAGTCATGTTCCTCGGGTCGAGCGAAAGGGTGCTGTCGCTGATTCGCGAGCGGGCGGCAAGGGATTACCCGAACCTCGAGGTCGTGACTTATTCCCCACCCTACAAGCCGGAGTTCTCGGAGGAGGACAACAGAGCGATGATAAAGGCTGTCAACGATGCTGACCCCGACTTGCTATGGATTGGCATGACGGCGCCCAAGCAGGAGAAGTGGACCTACAAGCACTGGCAGGAGCTCGACATCCATTGCCACTGCGGAACCATCGGGGCGGTGTTCGACTTCTATGCCGGCACGGTGAAGCGGGCACCGCTCTGGTGGCAGGAGCATTCGCTGGAATGGCTCTACAGACTGATCAAGGAGCCTCGGCGTATGTGGCGACGCTACATCATAGGCAATGCCCTATTCCTATATAATATATATAAGGAATGGATTAGGGATTAGGGATTAGAGATTAGGGATTAGAGATTGGATGATATAGGACGTAGGGACGCGCCGTGTCGCGTCCGACGTCAATGGATTAGGGATTAGGGATTAGAGATTAAATAAAAATATGATACTTACCACCGAAATACTCGACGAGCTGAGCCAGAAGGCGAAGGCTTGCGAAAGGCTGCGAATGAACTTGGATCTCAGGACAACACCTGACGACCAGAGCCAACGTATGCTGAATGCCATGGAGCCGGGCACGGTGCTTCCTATCCATCGGCACACGACTACGAGCGAAACGATTGTCCTGCTGCGCGGCAGCATCAGGGAGTCGTTCTACGACGACAAAGGCAACCTGACGGAGAGCGTCGTATTGAAGGCTGGAACGGAGCCTTCTGCCATGAGCATCCCCAAGGGTGCCTGGCACTCGCTGGAATGCCTTGAGCCCGGAACGATTCTCTTCGAGGCCAAGGACGGAGCGTACGATCAGCTCCTGGACAAAGACATTCTGAGGATTTGACAATTGGACAATTGGACAATCTCACAATTTGACAATTGGACAATCTCACAATTTGACAATTGGACAATTTCACGATTTGACAATTGGACAATTTGACAATTGTGGGGCGATGTCAACATCAAAGGCTGTGGATTGGAAGAATCGTCAGATTGTGAAATTGTGAAATTGTAAAATCAAAATGCTTTTCTTCGAACTCATACGCATCGCGCTGGGCAGGCAGGAGGCGTTCAGCCGCAAGCCTACAGACGAGGAGTGGCGCGAGCTATTTGAGGAAGCGAAGCGACAGACGCTGCTGGGTGTGCTCTACGACGGGCTATGCCGTCTCCCGGAAGAGCAGAAACCTCCGCGACAACTGCTCATCAACTGGCATGCCTCGGTGCAGAAGATTATCTGCGACAACAAGCGTCTGAACCACGACACCGTCTGGGTGAGCCGTCGATGGGAGAAGCTTGGCTACCGAAACGTCATCCTCAAGGGCCAGGGCAACGCTTTGCTCTATCCGGACCCCATGCTGCGTGTGCCGGGAGACATCGACATCTGGCTCGACGGCGACCGGCGGAAGATTGCCAACTATGTGCGCAGTCATTTCCCGGGGCTGGAGGTGACGCGCATCGAGATGGAGTTTCCCGTACGCAAGCAGACGCCCATCGAGATTCATTTCCTGCCGAGTTTCCTCTACGACCCGTTCAAGGACCGCAAGATGCAGCGGTACTTCCGCCGCCGGCTCCTGACGCCCAAGCAGGTGGAGCTGCCCGATGAAGGCACCATCTGCGTGCCGGACGACGAGATGAACCTCGTCTTTCAGCTGAGCCACGTTTACCGTCATCTCTTCTACGAAGGCATCGGGCTGCGCCAGCTCATGGACTATTATTTCCTCTGCACCAGCCTTCTCTCTGCAGACGGCAACGATTTGAGGCAGAAGACACTGCCTGTTATCAAGGAAATCGGGCTGACGGACTTCTGCCGAGCCTTGATGTGGGTGCTTGGCGAAGTGTTCGGTCTGCCGGAGGAGCAGATGCTGACAGCACCCGACGAGCGGCGCGGACGCTTCCTGCTCGGCGAGGTGATGCGGGCAGGGAACTTCGGACATGCCGACGAGCGCGTGGGAAACTGGGCAGAGATGAGCCGATGGCAGCGGCTGACGTGGGGCACGCGGTGGAGTTGGCGACTCATCGGGCAGTATCCCCGCGAAGTGTTCTGGCACCCATACTATCGAGTTACGCAATACATTTGGAGACTATTTAACGGTTATCTGTAATGGTAAAAGAAAACAAGACATCCGATGGCAGCATTCGCTGGATGATTCTGGCGGGCGAGCTGTTGGCTCTCAATGCAGCCTTGCTGACCATGTCCTACGTCTATCAGAGCATGGGCAACATCACCACGCCGCACTACAAGCGACTGATGCTGCTACTCTCGCTCGTCTATGTGCTGTGCGACCTGGAAAGCCACCATCATATTCACGATCGCTTTGTGCGCGGCGACCAGTTGCTGCGCAGTTTCATGCAGAGCACCACACTCTTCGTCGTGCTCAGCCTCATGGTGATGTGGGTGTTCCGCTGGCCACTGATGACGTGGGACTTCACGTTGCCCTTCTACGGCTTCATCATCCTGTTCCTATGCCTCTACCGTTGGCTGCTGAGGCAAGGCATCAAGTGGTATCGCAAGAGAGGTCGCAACACGATGAGCGTCGTCTTCATCGGCAACATCAACATTGCCAGCGAGCTTTACAAGAAGATGGAATCGGACCCCACCACGGGCTTCAACGTGAAGGGCTACTTTGCCGACGAGCCTCGTCCGCAGGTGACGGAGAAGAACTATCTGGGCAAGCCGGAAGAGGCCTTGGCCTACATCGAGCAGCACCAGTTGCATCAGGTCTATTGTATGCTGCCGTCGTCGAAGAACGACCTCATCAATCGCATCATGCAGGCGTGCGCTCATAACATTGTCCGCTATAATCATATCCCCGATGCCTTTAATTATCAGCGGCATACGATGGCCTTCAGTCTGATGGACGGCACGCCGGTCTTCTGCCTGCACAACGAGCCGCTCGCGTCCGTGGGCAACCGTATCCTCAAGCGCAGCTTCGACTTCGTCGGCTCCTCGGTCTTTCTGCTCACCATCTTCCCCATCGTCTACGTCATCTTCGGCACGCTCATCAAGCTCAGCTCGCCCGGTCCGGTCTTCTTCAAGCAGAAGCGCTCGGGGCTGAACGGCAAGGACTTCTACTGCTACAAGTTCCGCTCCATGCGCGTCAACGTGGACAGCGACAAGGTGCAGGCCACGAAGGACGACCCGCGGAAAACGCGCATCGGGGAGTTCATGCGCAGGACAAGCATCGACGAGCTGCCGCAATTCATCAACGTCTGGTTGGGCAACATGAGCATCGTAGGGCCTCGGCCGCACATGCTCAAGCACACGGAGCAGTACAGCGAGCTCATCTCCAGCTACATGGTGCGACACTTTGCCAAACCGGGCATCACGGGATATGCTCAGGTGACGGGCTTCCGCGGGGAGACCCAAGAGCTCTGGCAGATGGAAGGGCGCGTGAAGCGCGACATCTGGTACATCGAGCATTGGAGCTTTGCCCTCGACCTCTTCATCATCTGGAAGACCATCTACAACGCCATCCACGGCGAAGAGAACGCCTACTGAACGGGGGCCATCAACGCGCCCGACGCGCCGATTGCACGAACCCTGCACGGTTATTTCAAACACTCCACAGGGCGATTCAAAACGCTCCGTGCGACGATGGCTAACGCAACGTGCGGAGATTGCAAACGCAACGTGCGGAGATTGCAAACGCACCGTGCGGAAAGCGAAACCACGGAATACCACATTTCAATAAACCATAAACTATGTTCAAAAAGATTGTTTCACTGATTGCCTTTGCCGCAATCGCATTGACAGGCTCGGCGCAGTCGCCTGAGTTCTTCAAACCCTACAGACAGACCGACCTTCGCCTGCCCAGCGTTCCGCTCATCCTGAGCGATCCCTACTTCTCCGTCTGGAGTCCCTACGACAAGCTCACCGACGGAAGCACTCGCCACTGGACTAACGACGAGAAACCCCTCGAGGGTCTGCTCTACGTCGACGGCACAACCTACCGATGGATGGGCGCTGCCCAGCGCACACTCATGGAGAGCGTCGTCCCGATGGCCAACGAAGCCGAGTGGGAAGCACAGTACACCGACAAGAAGCCCTCGGACGACTGGATGAAGCCCGACTTCAACGCTTCTTCCTGGAAACAAGGTAAAGGCGCTTTCGGCTCGGACAACTACGACAACATCCGCACGTCCTGGACGAAGGAGGACAACGACATCTGGGTGCGCCGCACGGTCAACCTCTCGGCCGAACAGCTTCAGGGCGACCTCTACCTCATCTTCTCCCACGACGATGCCTGCGAGCTCTACATCAACGGCAAGAAGGCTGCCACCGGCATCATGGACTATGTGGACGGAGTCATCGTGCGGCTCGACGGCGAGAGAGCAGGCCTCTTGAAAGAAGGCAGCAACGTCCTGGCCGTGCATTGCTACAACAAGACGGGCGGAGCGCTCGTCGATTTCGGCATCTTCCGCAACATCGCCAAGGGAGGCGACAAAATCGTGACGGCTGAGCAGAAGAGTGTCGACGTATTGGCCTGCAACACCTACTACACCTTCTCGTGCGGACCGGTGGAACTCGACGTCGTCTTCACCGCACCCCACATCATCGACGACTACGACCTGCTGTCCGCTCCCATCAACTACGTCTCCTATCAGGTGCGTTCCACCGACGGCAAGCGCCACGACGTCAAGTTCTATCTCTCCACAACACCGCAGATGGCAGTCAACAAGATACAGCAACCCACCCTTTCTACCATGGAGTTTGAGGGCGGCACGCAGTACCTGAAGGCCGGCACCATACAGCAACCCATCCTTGCCAAAACAGGCGACGGCATCTGCATCGACTGGGGTTACGTCTATCTCGCAGGCACCAACGGACGGCTCTGCCTTGCCAGCGATGCCGACATCAAGACACAATTCCTTGCCGACGGACGCCTGCCGCGCTCAGAGCGCAAGGTCGTCTGCCAGAAACAAGCATCCCTCCCCACCCTCGCCTATGCCCACGACTTCGGAACCACCGACCAGGCAAGCAGCTTCCTCATGATTGGTTACGACGAAATCTGGGACATCGAATACTTCTTCAAGCGCTATAAAGGCTACTGGGCACACGAAGGCAGCGTCAGCATCTTCGACATGTTCGGCCGCATGAAGAACAATTACACGGGCATCATGCAGCGCTGCCGACAGACGGACAAGACCATCTACGACGACGCCCTCGCCGCCGGCGGACAGAAGTATGCAGAAATCCTCTCCGCATCCTATCGCCACGTCAACGCCGCCCACAAGCTCTTCCGCGACGACCAAGGCAACGTCCTCTTCTTCTCAAAGGAAAACAACTCCAACGGCTGCGTCAACACGGTTGACCTCACCTACCCCGAAGCGCCACTCTACCTTTGCTACAATCCCGAATTGCAGAAGGGCATGATGACAAGCATCTTTGAGTACAGCCGCTCAGGCCGCTGGACGAAGCCCTTTGCAGCCCACGATCTCGGACAATACCCCAAGGCCAACGGACAAGTTTACGGTGGCGATATGCCCCTCGAGGAAGCAGGCAACATGATAACCCTGGCTGCCCAAATCTGCAAGCAAGAGGGCAACACGCTCTATGTCGACAAGTATTGGGACATCATCACCACCTGGGCCGACTACCTTGTGGGGAACGGTTTGCACCCCGCCAACCAGCTTTGCACCGACGACTTCGCAGGCCACTGGGCCGGCAACTGCAACCTTGCCATCAAAGCCATCATGGGCGTGGCAGGATATGCCGAGCTGGCAAAGATGAAGGGACAGGACGACATCTATGAGAAGTACAACGCCAATGCAAAAGAGATGGCAGCCGCTTGGGAGAAGGAAACAAAGGTGGGCGACCACTACGAGCTTGCATACGGCGCAGGCCGCGACACATGGAGCCAAAAGTACAACATGGTCTGGGACAAGCTCTGGCAGACAGGCATCATCCCTAATGGCGCCATGCAGACCGAGATAAAGTATTACCTCAAGAAGCAAAACAAGTACGGCCTGCCGCTCGACTGCCGCAAGGACTACACCAAGAGCGACTGGATCATGTGGACCGCAGCGATGGCCGAAAGTGACAAGGACTTCCAGGCCTTCGTCAATCCCCTCTATAAGTACATCAACGAGACAGAGAGCCGCGTGCCCATCTCCGACTGGCACGACACGAAGACCGGCCGCATGACAGGCTTCAAGGCACGCTCCGTCATCGGCGGCTACTGGATGAAAGTCCTCATGAACAAGATGAAATAAAAGGCGCGCCGCCCGCGACAGCACAGAAGAAGAGAGCAGGACTCACAAGGTTCTGCTCTCTTCTTTTTATATTGCTGTCTGCCAAAGGGCGGGCAGCAGTAAAAGGTATAAAGGGGTTAAGGTTATGAGGTTTTGAGGTTGGAGGTTATGAGGTTGGAAGTGAAAAGTGAAAAGTGAAAAGTGAAAAATCAAAGTAACAACTTACCGATTATGGTGACTATTATTTTTCACTTTTCACTCACTTTTCACTCACTTTTCGTTTTTCACTTTTCACTCGTTTTTCACTTCTTCAGTTTCTCGCGCGCACTGAGATTGTCGGTGAAGTTCTTCTCGATGATGTCGCCCTGTTTCTTCAGGACTGACGAGAAATAGATGGCGAGGAGGATGGCGACGAGGGCGAAGATGCCAAGCCAGCTTCGCCAGGGGACTGCATAGTCAACGATGCTGCTGACGAAGACGGCGGCAATAAGGATGCGCAGCACGCCGTAGGCCGTGAGCCTGACGCGCCATCGCGGTCCGCTGTCCCAAAGCCTGTCGACCTCCGGCGTGTCGCTGCCTCCGCGAAGCAGCATCCATAGGAACGGCGAGCAGAGCACGAGGCCCGCCAAGGCCGTGACGGGACGCACCCATTGCGGCGGCACGATGTCGGCGATGATGGGCTGCCCCCAATAGACCGTGACAGACATGAGTGCCAGACAAAGCACGCTGTTAATCAGCAGGGTGAAGACGTAGCGCTTGAGGCACGCCCGGTAGATGGCCTTCAGCTCGTCGGGTGCTGCCTCGTCCTTCTCGTCGGCGTCAAGCTCCACTCTCTCTATCAGCTTGGCAGGAAGCACTCGTGCCAGCACGTTGTAGGCTGGCTCGGCAAGCCGAATCATATAGGGCGTGGTGAAAGTGGTGAAGACTGAGACGGCGACGACGATGGGATAGAGGAAATCGCTGGTGACGTGGAGCGAGGTGCCAAGCGTGGCAAGGATGAATGCGAACTCGCCGATCTGCGTCAGCGAGAAAGAGCATTGCATGGAAGTCTTCAGCGACTGGCCGGAAAGCAGGAAGCCGCAGGTGCTGAGGATGGTCTGCCCCAGCATGACGGCAGCAATGATGCTGACAATCGGCACGATGTACTGGACGATGAGGGCCACATCGACCATCATGCCGACAGACACGAAGAAGATGGCTCCGAAGAGATTCTTGACCGGCGCCACCAAGTGCTCTATCTTCTCTGCCTCCACGGTTTCGGCAAGGATGCTTCCCATGACGAAGGCTCCGAAGGCAGCCGAGAAGCCTGCCGCCGACGCTGCCACCACCATGCCGAAGCAGAGGGCGAGGCTGGCAATGAGCAAGGTCTCGTCGTTCATCAGCCCTTTCAGTTTGCGCAGCGCGATGGGGATGAAATAGAGGCCCACGGTGAACCAGAGCACGAGGTAAAGTCCGAGCTGCAGGATGGAGCTGAGCATCTGCTCTCCCTCAAACTCCTTGCTGACGGCTAAGGTGGAGAGCATCACCATGAGAACAATGGCAAGGATGTCCTCGATGATGAGCACGCTCAGCACGAGGCCTGCAAAGCGTTCCTGCCGCAGCCCCATGTCGTCGAACGCCTTGAAGATGATGGTGGTGGACGACATGGCGAGCATTCCGCCCAGATAGATGCAGTCCATCTCCTTCCATCCGAAGAGCTCGCCCGTGCAGGCCCCGACGTACATCATGGCAATGATGATGCTGATGGCTGCAATGATGGGCGCGGCTCCCATCTTCAGTATTTTCTTGAACGAAAATTCCAGGCCGAGGGCAAACAGAAGGAAGATGACGCCGATTTCGCTCCAAAGGTGAATGCCGTGCATGTCGGAGACACTAGGCATGTAGGGCATATTGGGCGAGGCAAGGAAGCCGGCTACGATGTAGCCAAGCACGATGGGTTGCTTGAGGCTCTTGAAGAGAAGCGTCATCGCGCCTGCACAGATAAGGATAAGCGCAAGGTCGGCAATCAGTGGTTCAAGTTGTGACATATCCTCTATGGTTTGTTTCTTTCATGGATTAGCTTTGAAATGGAAGTTTAGGGAGATTGGCTTGGCGGAAAACAAGACGTCCGCGAAGCGTCGGCAAACGACTCTCGAGGAAATCGCAAACTTCGCACGAGGAAATTGCAAACTTCGCACGAGGAAATTGCAAACTTCGCACGAGGAAATTGGATTTTTCTCACGAGTCGTTTGCCGTCTCTCCGTTTCCTTCTGACTTTCTTGCAGTTATCAGAAGTAGTAGCCGAAGCTCAGTTTGAGTCCGAACTTCGTGTAGTCCTTGAAGTGGTTCAGGCACATATCGACGAAGACTCCGGGCTCTATGCTGACATGGTCGTTCAGATAGAAGCAATAGCCGCCTTCGAGGGGGATATAGACGTTGTGGAAGGTGTCGGCATCCTTGCCGGCATCGCTGAGACCGTATCTCAAACCGCCACCGAAGAAGAAGCCGTTGTTCTTCAGATAGTAGCGTGCTCCAGCGCCGAGTGTAAACTCGTTGGCACCGTCCTGATGGTTCCATCCGAGCCTACCCTTCAGCATCCATTGGTCGGCGATGAAGTATCCGCCAGCACCGGCTATGCCGATATGGAAGCCGCCAGCCTTGTGCCAATCCAAGCCAAAGCCCGTGAGCGAAGCGTTGACATACTTGGTTCCTTTCTCAAACTGTGCATAAGCACTCATGGAAACTACTGCGAGAAGCAGCATGATGATAGTTTTTTTCATAATGTCTGTTATTTTTTAGGTTGTTTATAAATGTATTTCAGGAAATGGAATCCTTGGAGAAGCATGAGCGCCACGCCCGCTCCGATGCCAAGGGGAAGGGGGAGTCCGAAGCCTTCGGGAGCGACGATGATGTAGCTCACCGAGACGACCTCCATGAAAAGCGAGGGTACGAAAGCCACCCAGCAGCTGTAGCCTCGGCGAGTGAGCCATACGGCAGCAGCCCAAAGCATGAAGCAGGCCATCGTTTGATTGGTCCAGGCAAAGTAGCGCCAAAGGGCATTGAAGTCGAGGAAGAACAATCCAGTGGTGATGAGGAAGAGCGGAAGGCAGAGCATCAGTCGCTTCCAGATGCTCTTCTGGCTGAGTTGAAGGAAGTCGGCGGCTATGAGTCGTGCGCTGCGGAAGGCGGTGTCGCCGCTGGTGATGGGAGCAGCCACCACGCCGAGGACTGCCAAAACGGCTCCCACGGCACCCATCCAGCCTTCGCTGATTTCCTTTACCACCACGGCAGGACCTCCCAAGGCTGCCAGCTTCTCGTAGGCTGTGGCACCCGGTTCGCCGGGGAGCACGCTGGCAAACTTAACGGCCGCTGCAGCCCAGATGAGCGCAACGAATCCTTCTGTTATCATGGCTCCGTAGAAGACAGGACGGCCATAACGTTCGTCGGTCAGGCATCGTGCCATGAGAGGGCTCTGCGTTCCGTGGAAACCACTAATGGCTCCGCAAGCGATGGTGACGCAAAGCATGGGGAAGATGGGCAGGCCCTTCGGATGATGCGACGTGAAGGGGGCATCGGTCAGCTCAGGAATCCAGCCTTCTTTCGTGTAGATGCCCCAGCAGATTCCCACGGCCATGAGCAACAGGGCAAGCCCGAAAAGGGGATAAATCTTGCCGATGAGCTTGTCGATGGGCAGCAACGTGGCGAGGATGAAGTACAGGAAGATGGCAACGAGCCAGAAGGAGCCGGAGAATATCCACCCTTTATCGGGGGTCATCTTGTCGAGCAGTTCGGCAGGTGTTGTCACGAAGACTGCACCGACCAGTACCAGCAAGACGAGCGACCCTACGCGCATCACGATGCGCATCGTCGGACCAAGTTCGTTGCCGATTATCTCGGGCAACGAGATGCCTCCCTGCCGAACGGATATCATGCCGCAGAGATAGTCGTGGACAGCACCTGCAAAGATGCAGCCAAGCACTATCCAAAGGTAGGCAGCAGGCCCATAGAGTATGCCCATGATGGCTCCGAAGATGGGGCCCGTGCCGGCAATGTTGAGGAATTGAATCAAGAAGACACGCCAAGCGGGCATCGGGAGGTAGTCCACATCGTCACGCTTCGTGTAGCAAGGCATCTGTGCTGAACGGCTCGGACGGACTATCCTTTCCACCACAGCACCATAAATCAAATAGCCTAAAAGCAGGCAAACAAGAGAAACACTGAATGTTACCATCTTTGTTATTTACTATTTTACTATTTACTATTTTCGATTATATTTGCTTTTTAAATTCTTAATCAAAAAAACCATTGCCACGATTGCAGTGAAGATGCCGCCGATGGCATAGCCCAACGTGGCATCGAGGCCAAAGCCGTTTTCCTTGTCGATGAGGATGAAGCAGGCACTCACGGCACACATGAAGACTGCGGGGAAATAGGAGATGAGCCACGACCATCGGGGCAGGATGCCACGACCGTCTGTCCTATGACGCAGGAAATGGGCGATGGTGAAGAAGGTGAAGGTGGAAAGGACTTGGTTGAACCAAGAGACGTAGAGCCACAAGACCTTGAAGCTGCTGACGTTGAGCATGGCAATAGCGACAGCAAACAGCGGGGCGGTGAGCAAGAGACGATTGAGAAGCGGCTTCTGGTCGTAGTGACTGAAGTCGGCAACGATCATGCGAGCTGCACGGAAAGCACTTCCGCCCGTGCTCATCGGCGCTGCAACGATGCCAAGCACGGCAAGCACCAAGCCCGCACTGCCAAGCCAGTCATTGCACATCCGCTCTACCAAGAGGCCCGGGTTCATCTTGACCGTGCCACAATTGGTCATGGCGTTATAGAGCTTCTCGTAGGGCGTGGCACCTGCGATGTCGAGCATATCGACGAACTTAATCGCTGCTGCAGCCCAGATGAGTGCCACCACGCCTTCCGTCACCATAGCGCCATAGAAGCATCGAAGGCCGTACTTCTCGTTCTTGATGCACCGAGCCATCATTGGACTTTGCGTAGCATGGAAGCCACTCACCGCTCCGCAAGCTATCGTGATGAATAGTCCAGGGAAAAGCGGCGTGTAAGGAACGGGATAATGATCGCTGAAAGCTTCGGCGATGCCGGGGATGTTTCCATCATGCGTGAAGATGCCAAAGCCGATAAGAACTGCCATGATGAGCAATGCCGCTCCGAAGATGGGATAGACGGTGCCAATAACCTTGCTGATGGAAAAGACGGTGACGGCAAGGTAGAAGATGAGGATGAGGACAGTCCAAATGAGGTTAGTGTCGGCGACATCAAACAGTCTGACGGTCAGCTGGTCCATCAATCCGGCAGGAATCAGCACGAACGATGCGCCCACGCATATCATCAGGACGAGCGTAACGACGCGCATCACCAGTCGGCACGCGCTTCCAAGCTCGTCGCCTATTATCTCGGGCAAACCCATTCCGCCTCGCCGAATGCTTATCATGCCCGACATATAGTCGTGCATTGCACCGCCCAAGATGCAGCCAAGCACTATCCAAAGGAACGCGGCAGGGCCGTAGAGCACGCCCATCATAGCTCCGAAGATGGGACCCGTGCCGGCAATGTTGAGGAACTGCACCGTGTAGACTTTCCATGTGGGCATCGGGATGTAGTCGGCTCCGTCATGCTTCGTATAGCAAGGAGTCTGCCGATTCGGGTCGATGCCGAATACCTTCTCGACAAACGTGCCATAGACGAAATATCCAAGCACCAATAGTGCCAACGCAATACAAAATGTTACCATAATTAATGACCTATTTTCAAATGATGCCTGCAAAGTTACAAAAAAGTTGAGAGTTAAGAGTGAAGAATTGGGAATTATTTCTCAATAAGTTTGATTTTTGAATTATGAATTATTTAATAATAAGTTTGAATTTTGAATTATTGAATTTTGAATTATTGAATTATTTCGTATCTTTGCAGTCATGAAACATACATTATATATTATTATATGCCTTTTGCTCCCCTTTATAAGCATGGGTGCTGAGGCACAAAACCTGCACAAGAAGAGTGACTACCTGCCGAAGAATCATCGGGAAATCCAGCAAGTCAAGGCAGACGAACCCATACCCCTTCCGCTTCACGAAAGCAGTTGGGGTTTCCTTCCCCGCAGCCCTAAGCATGAAGTTCGTGCCGTCTGGCTCACCACCATCATGGGACTTGACTGGCCAAAGACCAAGGCCACAAGTGCTGCCACAAGAGAGCAGCAGAAGGAAGAGCTGAGGCAAATCCTCGACCGCCTGCAAGCCTGCCGCATCAACACCGTGGTCTTGCAGACGCGCATCCGTGGTTCCGTCATCTATCCCAGCAAGATTGAGCCGTGGGACATCTGCCTGACAGGCACTTTCGACCGCGACCCTGGCTACGACCCGCTTGCTTTCGCCATCGAGGAAACCCACAAGCGAGGCATGGAACTGCACGCCTGGATGGTGACAGTGCCTGCTTTCAAGATAGAGAATGCCAAGAAGATGGGGCGGAGAAGCCTGATGCGCACGCATCCCAACTTGCTCATCAAGCATGGCGACCAGTACTACCTCGACCCTGCCCTGCCTGCTTCGGCCGACTATCTCACAGAGCTTTGCAAGGAACTGGTCAAGGCTTACGACATCGACGGCATCCACTTCGACTACATCCGCTACCCTGAATATGCCGAAAGCTTTGCCGACGGAGCTTCCTACAGAAAGTATGGCAAGGGGCAGAACAAACGTCAGTGGCGCACGGACAACATCACGCGGATGGTGCGCCAAGCCTACGAAGCCGTCAAGGCCGTCAAGCCGTGGGTGCGCGTCAGCTGTTCGCCCGTGGGCAAGTACAACGACCTGAGCCGCTACTCTGCCAAGGGCTGGTCGGCGCTCGGTGCAGTCTATCAGGACGCACAGGGTTGGCTTCGCGATGGCATCATGGACATGCTTCTGCCCATGATGTACTTTCAGGGCAACCACTTCTATCCCTTTGCCGTCGATTGGGCAGAGCATACCTATGGGCGCACCGTCTGCCCAGGCCTCGGCATCTACTTCCTTCACCCCGAACAGAAGAATTGGGAATGGGGCATCATCCAGCGCGAGCTTTGTTATCTGCGGCAGATAGGGCTTGGCGGACAGGCTTACTTCCGCAGCCAGTTCCTGACCGACGACACGAAAGGCATTTACGAGTATCTACAAAAGACCTTCTACCCCTACCCTGCCCTGCTGCCTCCCATGACGTGGCAAAGCACGTCGAAGCCTGATGTGCCGCGCCTCGTCAGCCGTCAGCGCAGTGGCGGCGTGAACGAACGCATCGAATGGGAAGCGCAGGAGGACTGCCGCTACGTCATTTATGCCAGCACGGAAAAGCCCATCGACACGTCAGACCCTAAGAACATCGTCCGCATAACAAGCGACAACAACTTTGTCTACAGCCTGCTCGGAACCTACTATCACCACTACAACCTTGCCGTCACAGCCCTCGACCGCTACGGAAACGAGAGCCAAGCCCTCGAGCTGTAGCACACCTCAGCAGACATCCTGCCCGACACAATTCCATCTGGATTTCTATCCACACACAAATAGATGCCAATTTACTAATGGATAAACTGCAATCCATTCATTAGTAAATTGGCATCTACTCATTAGTAAATTGCAATCTATTCATTAGTAAATTGAATTTAAGTTTCGGAAGTTGTTAAGTAGCTGTAGGGACGCGCATTCGACTTCCCTCTGATGAACTGTATTCTTTTAGCGGACGGTCGTGTCCTTTCGGCCAAGGGACTTAATTCTTTACACGCACAGGCCGGACACTTCGACCTTCGTAGCGGCCGCTGTCGGACGTGTAGAAACCGTCCGTGCCGAAGCACAGACCGTACGCACAACCGGAATCGTTCGTGCTGAGCGAACGCGACCAGTAGTAGCCGCCCGAGCCATCGCCGTATAGATTCGTGTAATTGCGCCAGCCCGCAGCGGGCAGGAAGATGCTGTTGCCGTTACTCTTGCTCGTTACTTTTCTTCCGTACACGCCGTTCTGCCTCGTCCACTCTTCAGTTGTGTAATCGCTGTTGGTGAGTTCATTAATTTGGTCGAGGCTCGGCATCTTCCAGCCATTGCCCCTGTTCACAGATGCTGCATCGTCGCCTTGATTAAGTTCTGTCATGCCTCCGCTGATATTGTACGTCCAATCGTCGAAGTATGTTTCAACTGTGTAAGTTGTCTTCGGCTTTGTCTCACCCCAGGCAAAGTAGTCGCCGTACTCTTCGGGCTTGCTTGCGCCGACGTTGCACGTCGCCCAAAGCGTGCCAGAGGGCAGGCCGAGGTCAACCCACTCGTGTTCATCTCCAATAGCTTCCTCTTCTACAAAAACGACCTCTTTCACCTCCGAAAGGCTGTAAGAGACTTTGCTGTCGTCTGCCAGCGTGACAATCATCTTCTGTGCCATCGCTGTCTGCAAGCCTGCTGCAAGGAGAAACAAGGCTGCGAAGATACTTTTCTTCTTCATTTTGTGTTTATTTGAATGGTTAAACCATTTATTTCGTTGCCTCTTTCTTATTTTCTAATTTTCTTATTCTCTCATTTCTTCATTTCTTCATTTTCTCCCTTAGAAAGCGTGCGGTGTAGCTCTCCTTGCACTTCGCCACCTGCTCGGGCGTACCGCAGCAGACGAGGCTGCCGCCTGCGTCGCCACCTTCGGGGCCGAGGTCGATGATGTAGTCGGCACACTTGATGACGTCAAGGTTATGCTCGATGATGATGACAGTGTGGCCTCGGGCGATGAGCGCATCGAAGGCATCGAGCAGCTTGCGGATGTCGTGGAAGTGAAGACCCGTGGTGGGTTCGTCGAAGATGAAGATGGTGGGTGCTCCCTTCTCTGTGCCCAGATAGCAAGCAAGCTTGACGCGCTGGTTCTCACCGCCCGAGAGAGTGGACGACGACTGACCGAGCTTGATGTAGCCAAGCCCAACATCCTGAAGTGGCTTGAGAAGCGCAACGATGCGTTTCTGTCCGTGTTCCGAGAAGAACTCGATGGCCTGGTTGACAGTCATGTCGAGCACGTCGCTGACATTCTTGTCGTGGAAGCGGACGTCAAGTATTTCTGGCTTGAATCGTTGCCCGTGGCAGCTCTCGCAAGGTAACACGAGGTCGGCCATGAACTGCATCTCTATGGTGACGGTGCCTTCGCCCTTGCACTCCTCGCATCGTCCGCCGTCGGTGTTGAAGCTGAAGAAAGCTGGCGTGAAGCCCATTTGCTGGCTGAGCGGAAGGGAGGCATAGAGCTTGCGAATCTCGTCCCATGCCTTGACATAGGTGACGGGATTGGAGCGCGTGCTCTTGCCAATGGGGTTCTGATCAATGAACTCAATGGCAGAAACCATCTTCACGTCCCCCTCGAGACCGAGGAATTCGCCCGGACGGTCGCAAACCTCATCGAGCTGACGCTTCATGGCATTATAGAAAATGTCGCGCACAAGGCTGCTCTTGCCACTGCCGCTGACACCCGTGACGCACGTCATGACGCCAAGCGGGAAACGGACATCGATGCCTTTCAAGTTGTTTGCTCGCGCTCCTTTCACTTCGATATAGCTGTTGGACTTGCGTCGGCTGGCAGGAAGCGGCAAGGTTTCGGCGCCAGTCAAAAAGCGAAGAGTGTGGGACACTTCCAAACCTTCCCTTAAAGGGGAGACTTTCTTCGCTGAATCCTCCTCTAAGGGGGAGTTAGAGGGGGTCCGTCCTTGATAGACAACCTCACCTCCCAAGCGGCCGGCGTCGGGTCCGATGTCGATAAGCCAGTCGGCTGCGCGCATGATTTCTTCATCGTGCTCCACGACGATGACGGTGTTGCCAAGGTCACGGAGTTGCTTGAGCACCTTGATGAGGCGTTCCGTGTCTCGACTGTGCAGGCCGATACTCGGCTCGTCAAGGATGTAGAGACTGCCAACGAGGCTGCTTCCGAGCGATGTGGCAAGGTTGATGCGCTGACTCTCACCGCCCGACAGACTGTTTGAAGCGCGTCCCAACGTCAGATAGCCAAGGCCTACGTCGAGAAGGTATTGCAGTCGGTTCTTGATTTCAGTGAGGATGCGTCCGGCTATCTTCAGCTCGTGCTCGCTGAACTGAAGGCTTTGCACCCAGGGCAAGAGGTCGCCGACGGACATATCGACGAGTTCGGTGATGCTCCGTCCGCCCACTTTCACATAGCTCGCTTCGGGTCGGAGCCGCGTGCCGTGGCATTTGGGGCAGACCGTCTTGCCTCGATACCGGGCAAGCATCACGCGATTCTGTATCTTGTACTGCCCTTGCCTGAGAAACTCGAAGAATGCGTCGATGGACATCAGTCCCCATTCGCGTTCCTCTGGAGCAATCTGCCAATCAGACGGCACGAATGTTTCCTTGCCGCCAAGGGTTTCCGGCTTCATCCTTTGGTCTGACGGCACACCGTGCCAGAGCCAATCCTTTTCTTGCTGCGTCAGTTCGAAATAGGGCTTGAAGATGGGGAAGCCACGCTCAGAGTTGAGGCGGATGAACCAGTTCTTCCACTCGCTCATCTTCTCGCCCCGCCAGCACATGACGGCGCCGTCGTAGAGGCTCAGGGCAGTGTTGGGGATGACCAAGTGCTCGTCGATGCCGATGACTTTGCCGAAGCCTTCGCACTCGGGGCAGGCTCCGATGGGAGAATTGAAGGCGAAGAGCTTGTCGGAGGGTTCTTCAAAAGTGATGCCGTCGGCTTCGAAGCGTGTGCTGAACGTATGTCGTTCGCCGCTCGGAAGGAACTGGATGATGGCCTCGCCGCGTCCTTCGTAGAACGCCGTCTCGCAGGAATCGACAAGACGGGCGATGGTGTCGCGGTCGTTGCCTGAAGATAGACGGTCCACGACCAACGCAATAGCCTCCCCAGCCCAAGACCCCCCGGCCCCCTTTAGGGGGAGTTTGTTCGCGGAAGTTACTTCCCCTAAAGGGGGCTGGGGGGTCAATTGTACCACCTCGTCGCCTACCATGATGCGGGCAAAGCCGCTCTTGCGGTACACCTCGAGCTGCTGTTCGAGCGTCCGACCCTCGGGAACATTGACGGGACACATCACCATGAGCTTCGTACCCTCGGGCTTGGAGAGCACGCACTGCACGACGTCCTCGGTGGTGTGGCGTTTCACTTCCTGTCCGCTCACGGGCGAGAAGGTCTTGCCAATGCGGGCGTAGAGGAGACGAAGGTATTCGTAGATTTCGGTACTGGTGCCGACCGTGCTTCGTGGATTACGGCTTGTCACCTTCTGCTCGATGGCGATGGCAGGCGGAATGCCCTTGATGTAGTCGCATTCGGGCTTGTTCATCCTGCCGAGAAACTGGCGGGCGTAGGAGCTAAGGCTCTCCACATAGCGTCGCTGACCTTCGGCATAGAGCGTGTCGAAGGCAAGGCTGCTCTTGCCACTGCCGCTCAGTCCGGTGATGACCACAAGCTTGTTCCTCGGAATCTCGAGCGAGATGTTCTTCAGATTGTTCACCCTCGCTCCTTTTATCTGTATGCAATCCTTCATTCTTCGTTCTTAACTCTTAACACTAAACACTTCATTCTGCAAAGGTACGACTTATTCTCGAAACAGCAAAGCATTCGGGCAGAAAACACATGGTGCGCGGCTAACGGGCACAAGGCGTTGGGAGGTGCATCATGCGCTGCCGACTATGCAGACTTCTGATGTTGCCTTCTTTCACAAAGCCAAATGAGTTGTAATGATTTTTCCGAAGCCATCGCGTTCAGACGGCTTGTTTTTCTCTTTCCGGCACATTCGTCCACCAAGGACAAGAAACGGGCTTAAATCGAAGCCCAACTGACAATCAATAAGATAGGAAGCCACTTCGGAGAGAGGAAAGTTAAGAAAGTACAACAATGCTTGTAGAAACCATCAAACGAAGCATTGTTTTCAACAAAAAACGGCACGGAAAGACAGTGGACAAGGCACAAAGAAATTGGCAACACCCTGTGCCGTGTTGGCCAACACCGCGTGCCGTTATAAAAAGAATCCCGTGCCGAAGTCACTGACACGGCACGGGATTGTCTATAAAGATGTAAGGAATTTTACAGCTCAAGGCTTAGGTTTCGTAATCTCTCCGCAGAGGTCGCTGTTCATCATCTCCTTGATTTTCTCCACGGGCAACCCGTGGCCCAGCAGGAACATGAGCTTCGTGATGGCACACTCGGGCGTGCTGTCGTAGCCACTAATCACGCCGGCTTCCATCAAGGGCAGGCTCGTCTCGTAGAGACCCATGTGGACGCTTCCTGCCTGGCACTGGGTGATGTTCACCATGAGCAGTCCCCGGCGGTCGGCATCCTTCAGCTCTTCCTTGAACCACCTCAGCTGTGGTGCGTTGCCAGCCCCAAAGGTACGAATCACGACGGCTTTCAGTCCCTCGATATTCAGCACGGCATGGACCAAACTCTGCTGGATGCCAGGGAAAAGCGTGAGCACCACGACGTCGGGCGCCACAAGGTAGTGAGGCTTGAAGGGCTTCGTGGGGTCAGGTTTGCGGATGGCTTGCTCGTTGAACCTAATGTGGATGCCGACGGATGCAAGGTCGGGATAGTTGAACGAGCGAAAGGCGTTGAACTGCTCGGCACTGATTTTGGTGGTACGATTGCCGCGCATCAGCTTCTCCTTAAAGTAGATGCAGACCTCCGGCACGATGGGTGAGCCGTCATCATGCCTTGCTGCAGCTATCTCGATGGCTGTGATGAGGTTCTCCTTCCCGTCCGTTCGCAGCTTACCGATAGGCAGTTGCGAGCCAGTCAGAATGACAGGTTTGCCCAAATTCTCCAGCATGAAGCTGAGCGCCGAGGCAGTATAGGCCATCGTGTCCGTGCCGTGCAGGATGACAAAGCCGTCGAAGCGGTCGTAATTCTCTGCGATGACGCGCACAAGCCTTCCCCAATGCTCCAGACCCATATCGCTGGAATCGATGGGAGGGTCGAAGGTGAAGGCATGAATGCTGAAGCAGAAGCGGCGAAGCTCGGGCACTTCGTCGAGGATAAGGTCGAAGTTAAAGCTCTCCAGGGCTCCCGTTTCGGGATTCTCCCTCATGCCGATGGTGCCACCCGTGTAGATGAGCAGCACGCTGGGGCGACGATTGTTCATACTTGTGTCCATGGTTGCACAAAGTTACGAAAAAACATTGAACTAAGACGACGGAGGATTGAAAAGAATGGGAAAAAGAGTCACAAATCGAATTATTCTTCATTCTTCGCTCATAATTTTGAATTTTGAATTAAGAAATTGGAATTTTCTTCGTACCTTTGCAACATTATGAAGCATAAGATACTTTTCGTGCTGCTCCTCTTAGCAGCCTCAGCGATGGGACAAAACCCCAAAAGAGAATTTCGCGGCGCTTGGATTCAAGCCGTCAACGGACAGTTCCAGAACATCGGTCGTGACCGAATGCAATCGACGCTCTCCAGTCAGCTCGACGACCTCAAGAAGGATGGCATCAACGCCATTTTCTTCCAGGTGAGAGTGGAGGGCGATGCGCTCTATCCCAGTCAGCTTGAGCCTTGGAGCCGCTACCTCACCGGGCAGCAAGGTATGCCCCCAAGCCCATATTGGGACCCCCTTCAGTGGATGATCGAACAGTGTCACGCCCGAGGCATGGAGCTTCATGCCTGGATAAACCCTTACCGAGCCAAGACAAAGAGCACGACGGAACTGGCCAGCAACCACGAATATGCCCGGCATCCCGAACGCTTCTTCAGCTACGACGGACTCTTCCTCTTCGACCCCGGCATCCCTGAGAACCGCGACTACATCTGTCAGGTGGCTTGCGACATTGCCCGACGCTATGATGTCGACGGCATTCACATCGATGACTACTTCTATCCATATCCCGTGGCAGGCCTTGACATCCCCGACGACGCTTCCTATAATAAATACGGTGCAGGCTTGGACCGAGGAGACTGGCGCCGTCAGAACGTCAACAAGTTCATCGAGCAGATGTGTCGACAGCTCCGGCAGGTGAAACCCTGGATGAAGTTCGGCGTCTCGCCCTTCGGCATCTACCGAAACCAACGCACCGACCCCAAGGGAAGCGCTACGACAGGACTGCAAAACTACGACGATCTCTATGCCGACGTGCTCGAATGGGTGCGACAAGGATGGGTTGACTACAACATCCCTCAAATCTATTGGGAGATAGGCCACAAGGCAGCCGACTACGAGGCGTGCATTTGCTGGTGGAGCCTAAATGCAGGTCAGCGGCCACTCTACATCGGTCAGGACGTATTGCGCACCGTTAAGCACCCCGACCCACTCGATCCCAACCAACACCAAATGGCTCGCAAGTACATGCTGCAGCGCACACTGCCAGGCATCCAAGGCAGTTGCCAGTGGTATGCAGCAGCCGTCTGCGAGAACCCTGGAGGCTATCAGGATATGCTTAGGCAGGTTTACCACAGCACGCCCGCCCTTCAGCCGCTGATGCCTTGGATTGACGACAAAGCCCCGAAGAAACCTCGCAAGACAGCCGTTATCTGGACGGACGAAGGCCCTGTGCTTTGCTGGACAGCGCCGAAGGCCAAGACCGTAATGGACGAGGCTTATCAGTATGTCGTCTATCGTTTCGGACCGGGAGAGAAGGTGAATCTCGACGACGCGGCACACATCTTCTGCATAACCCGACAGACCATGCTCCCACTCGACTATCAGGGTGGCGACACACGCTACACCTTTGTCGTCACAGCCCTCGACCGTTTGCAGAACGAGTCGAAGGCTGCCAAGAAGAAGGTAAAGCTCTGAAAGAGGTAAGAGTTAAGAGTTATTAATTAAGAGTTAAGAATTAAGAGTTGAAAGCCTGCGATATGTAGGGACGCGCCGTGGCGCGTCCGCCGAAACGCACCAAAGTATATGGGGACGCGCCATGGCGCGGTCGCTCAATTATGCTGAAATCTGATAATTAACCGTTGATAGTTCCTTGTTATACGCCTGCCACGCGCATCGAAGCGCCCGACTTTCGGCTGCGATTCGAGCAGAAGAATGTCCAGACCCTCAGGGCTGAGATGGACGAAGAGGGCATCGTTTGCTACTACGAGTCGGCAGATGTGTTCAGCAATCCCGATTTGCAGGCGTGGATAACGAAGACGTTGGAGGCATTTGCCCGCAAGCGTGTCAGGCAACGCCTCGTGCCCCGACTGCTACAGATGGCTGGCGAGCGCGGTCTAAGTGTCAGCCAGGTGAAGGTTTCTTCTGCAAGGGGACGCTGGGGAAGCTGTAGCTCGAGGGGAAACATCAACTTGTCTCTCTACCTTGCCCTGCTTCCGCGCCACCTCCAAGACTACGTCCTTCAGCACGAACTGACACACCTCGTGGAGATGAACCATGGGCCTCGCTTCTGGTCGATGCTCGACGGTGTGCTCCACGGAAAGGCAAAATCGCTGCAACGGGAAATGAGGAGTTACAACACATCGTTCTTGAATCACAGACGGCAGGCACAGTAGTCCAGGCCTCGGGGCATTCACTTTCCTTAATATATATACACGCCATCCCAAGTTTTTATTAACAGAAATCAGTAAAAAAAAGCATAAATCCTACTCAGATGCGGCAGACTTGGCTCCTTTTGCTCTTCCTTGTGCTTTCTTCTTGCAGCGAGGCAAGGGCACAACGGTTGGTCTGGTGGAACGTCGAGAACCTCTTTGATTGCCGGCACGACACGCTGAAGGACGACAAAGGCTTCCTTCCGGACGGCGAATATCGCTGGACTCGCAGCCGATACTGGCGGAAGCTCGACGACCTGTCGCGCACCATTGCCGCCATAGCGGGCGACGATGCCTGGCCGATGATTGTGGGGTTGTGCGAAGTGGAGAACGACTCTGTGCTCCACGACCTGACCCGTCGCAGCCCACTACGAAGGGCCCGATATGCCTTTGTCCACGAGGAAAGTCCCGACGAGCGTGGCATCGACGTCGCCATGCTCTACGATTCCCTGCAATTCCGTCTGCTCGGGCACGAGGCAAGGCGCATCCCGTCGGAAGAAAACGGCTTCCGTCCTACGCGCGACCTGCTGCACGTCTGGGGAAAACGCACGCCGCAGGGCGACACGCTGCACATCATTATGGCACACTTGCCGAGCCGTGCGCGAAACGGGAGGAAGGGTGAGATGCACCGCCGACTGGCCATCGCGACGCTTTGCCGTTTGCTCGACGAACTAAGGGGCTGCGATGTGCTCCTGATGGGTGACTTCAATGCCGAACCACGCGACAGGATTTTCCGCGACGTGGAGCAGCGTCTGACCTCGCTCATGCCGCAGAGTCGCAAAGAACTGAAGGAAGAAAAAGGCTCCTACTACTTCCGTAAGACGTGGAGCTACATTGACCATATCCTCGTCAGCCCCAGCCTTTTGAACAAAATCGACGGAAGTGTTGCAACAGGCAGCCTTCCGTTCTTGCTGACGAAGGAGGGGACGCCGAGGCGCACCTTCAAGGGTCCGGCCTACAACGGCGGGGTGAGCGATCACTTACCCATCTGGGTGGACTTGCTGAGCAAGTAGGCATCGAGGATGACCATAGCGGCCATGGCCTCCACGACGGGCACGGCTCGAGGCAGGACGCAGGCGTCGTGGCGGCCACGCGCAGTGAGTGTGACGGGTCGGCCCTCGCGGTCCACCGTCTTTTGCTCGCGCAGAAGGGTTGCCACGGGCTTGAATGCCACACGGAAGTAGATGTCCTGACCGTTGGAAATGCCACCCTGGATGCCGCCACTGTTGTTCGTCGAGGTGGTGATTCCACCGCGGCCATCGGGCACAAAGAGGTCGTTCTGCTCGCTACCCCTGCCGCTTGCGCCGGCAAATCCCAGTCCGTATTCAAAGCCCTTCACGGCGTTGATGCTCAGCATCGCAGACCCCAGTTTGGCTTGGAGCTTGTCGTAAACCGGTTCTCCAAGTCCGATGGGGCAACCTTTTATACAGCATGATATTATGCCACCCACGGTGTCCCCCTCCTCCTTCACTTTCATGATGAGCCTTGCCATCTGCTCTGCCACCTCGCGGTCTGGGCATCGCACGTCGTTCAGCTCAGCCTCGTCGAGGTTATAGTCGAGGTATGTGCCCGGCAGGACAACGTCGCCCACCTGCTGCGTGTAGGCCTTGACGGAGATATCCAAGCGCCGCAGAGCCAGCTTGGCAAAGGCGCCTGCCACCACGCGGCAGATGTTCTCGCGAGCCGAACTGCGCCCTCCGCCCCGATAGTCGCGCAGGCCATACTTCTTTTCGTAGGTGAAGTCGGCATGAGACGGACGGAATGCGGTGCGCATCTCCTCGTAGTCCTGGCTGTGCTGGTTGGTGTTGCGTACGATAAATCCGATGGGTGTGCCCGTGGTCCGCCCTTCGAAGATGCCGCTCAGCAGTTCCACCTCGTCGGCCTCCCTGCGGGCTGTCGTGAGCCGGCTCTGTCCGGGTTTCCTTCTGTCCAGTTCGCTCTGTATGAATGCCGTGTCGACTTCTATGCCGGCCGGCATTCCATCTATCACTCCGCCTATGGCCGGGCCGTGGCTCTCGCCGAAGCCTGTCAGACGGAACAGTGTGCCAAACGTGTTCATAGCCTTGTGTGTGTTGTGGTCAGACGGATGGGGTCGTGAAGCCATCCGTCTGCGATATTACTGAAAATTCTCCTGAGTTTTTCCACTGCAAAGTTACGAAAAGGTGCGCGAAAAACCAAATTTATCCCATTATTTCAGCCTTTCATTGCTTCTGCAGAGCGCTTCGTGCGGCAAAACGCCGCAGTGTGCTTCTCGACGCAGCACGCGGCAATCATTGCAGCATCATGACCATGCAATTGCAACATCATGAACCTGCAATTGCATGGTCATGATGCTGCAATGAGAACGGTACAGGGTTTCAGACACCACGCACCGCTTTGTCGTAGAGATTGAAGCGCCGCGGCTCAGCTGCAGCCGTTGCATCCGTTGCAACTGCCACCGCTGCAACCGCCACAGCCTCCGCCGCAACCTGTTATCTGGTTCAGGGCGTCGCGCACCTCGTCGTTGGTTGCCTCGCGCGTCTCCAAGACTTCGCCCACGAAGTTCAGGCTCTTGCCTGCCAGGGGGTGGTTGAGGTCGACGGTGACGGTGTCCTCCCCTATCTCGACGATTGTGCCGTTGAAGCGCGCACCGTCGGCCGAGTTGAGAGGCACCACGGCGCCTTCGCAGATGAAGCGTGTGTCGAGCTTGCCGTCGATTTCAAAGACTTTGCGCGGCAGGGCGTGCTTGCCGGCCTCGTCGTATTCACCGTAAGCATCGTTCGGGCCAAGGATGAAGTCGAACTTGTCGCCCACGGCGAGAGGAACGATGTTCGCCTCGAACGCATCGAGCGTCATGCCCAGGGCACTGACGAAGACGAAGGGATCGCCATCGGCTGTCTCTTCCACGAGTTCGGGTTTGCCGTCCGAGCCGGCGATGTAGAGCTTGTACATCACGGCGATGTACCTGTTTTTGTTTTCTGTAGCCATAAGATGAAATTTGTGTTTGATGTTTTTGATTGTCTTTTATTCCTTGCGGAACGGTTGCCTGTACCCCTTCATGCATAGGAATTTAGTGCAAATATAGATAAAAATTCCGACATGGCGGGAGAGCCGGGTCAAAAAAAGGCGCTAAATGCTCCGTTACGTCAGAATCGAACCTCCTGCACGCACTCAGCCTGCTCGTCTGTGCCCCAAAATGCAGTTCATCAGAGGGAGACGAACCCGCCAAGTAGGGACGCGCCGTGGCGCGTCCGTATTTGCGACGAAGGCACGAAATAAGGGAAAAGGTAATAGTGAATAGTGAATAAGAGAGGAAAAAAAGTAATAGTGAATAGTGAAAGGAGTAGAATGTGCCGCGGATGGCGGACGCGCCACGGCGCGTCCCTACAAGCAGAACAGCCCCCTCCCCGCTCCCTCTTTGGGGCTTACTTTTGAATGACGGAACTTTCATACGCATATAATCTGCGATTGGAAGCCGCCATCATAGCGCAAAGAAGTTTTAGCGGACAGTCATAATATAACGTGAGTTCGATGAAATATAATTGTCTATAAATTTGGTGATTAGCG